>JBDLUU010000085.1:0-17911 GCA_039805185.1 Bacteroidota bacterium | reverse complement strand
ACTCATCATTCAATTTTGAAAAACAAAATTGAATGATGGAAACAAATGTTCTGTCAGCCAAATGTAAAATCTATTATTGTTGTTTCTTATCTTGTCTTAGCCCGTAAATAATACCGCCTACTAATCCAACTATGAAGCCGATTGGTCCAGTAAACAAATACCAAGCAGAGGCCCTTGAAGTGAATCTGGCTTTTAATTAATTGGCCCCACAAATCCTCCAATAAATCCAATGCCAGTCAATACCAATCGAAATAATTGGCGATAGGGTAATTTATGCATACTACTAAGCAGCTTTTGGAAGGATTATTTTATTTACTTTACTATTGGGCTTAAATGAAACTGTCCAGCTTCAGAGATTTCTCTTTCAATCACATACGTTGGCAAATTGGGATATTTGTATCCCATTACAATAATTACAAATTATGTAAAATGCAAAGATTTTTACCTAGTTCTGGAAGTCATTAATCCAATCATCATAACCAAAGCAGAAATAATAATTACCTGAATTACCAACGCATTGTCTACCAATGAAATAGAATTCTCCGGCAAAATCGATAAAAACAAAAGAATAGTGATAAGTCCCCTTGGGGCAATATACAGCAATGGCTTTAAGGGCACTTTAAACAATTGTAAAGACAATGCCCTGAAAATAACAATAGAAAAAACAATAATGAATGCCCATCCTAAAGTCTGCGTATTCAGAATATCTGCCGTATTAATCAAGAATCCAAATAATAAAAAAAATAGGGATCGAATAATAAAAGCAAACTCAGCAATATTTTCTTTGAATTTATGCACTTCCTTATTGAGTTCATCTGGTTTAAATTTATCAATCCAGGCAAATCTTCTGAGTTCATCCAGATTCCCAATAAACAAACCAAACAGCATAATAAAAATCAATCCGGGTAAATGATAAATTTTCGAAACAGAATAAATTAAGATAATTAGTATGATAATTGGAACAAATTTAACGTGGTGCTCAATTCTATTAAGCAGAAAAGAAAGAAAAATGGTACAAATAAAAGAACCAATAAGCACAATTATTATTTGCATAAAAAAAGTTGAAATAGCGCTGAAATCAATTACTGCATTGAATGCAACGAAATTAAAAAGCACAACGCCAAGAATATCAGACATACTACTTTCATAGATAACAAATTCCTTTTTATAATTATCTAGTGAACTAACACTTGGTATCGCAATTGCACTACTAATTACACAAAATGGGACTGCATTTATAAAAGCATCTTTAAAACTAACCCCCTGAAAATAATAAAAAAGAAAAGCTACGAAAAAAGAGAGCCCAATCATAGGAATAAAAGCAACCAGTACTGATTTCTTTACCAGATTAAGCTTAGACTTATTTAATTCCAGCTCAAGTGCTCCCTCAAGAACTATCATAATTAAACCAACAGTACCCAGTATTGGTAACAACGGAGCAAAATTGGGCATTGTAAAATCAACTGAAGTTAAAATCTGCTTAACTACCCATCCAGACAACAACAACAAAATAACTGATGGCACTTTGGTTTTAGACGCACTCAGGTCAAACAAATATGCCATTAGCAACAAAACACACAAGCTAATAATGATGGTTGTAGCCATAATCTGCAATGAATTTAATTCAGAATATCTATCTCTCGGGCAAATATAAAATCCAACTCGGTTAAACAACCCAAATCAGATGTGTTTAGCTTAATAATAACAGTATTGTAATTATTTGTCCAATCCGGATGATGATTCAATTTCTCAGCAATAGCGGCAACTGCAGTCATAAAAGAAAATGCATTTTTAAAATCCTTAAATACAAATTGCCTTACAAGTGTGTTCTCAACTAGCTCCCAGGAAGAATTCAGAAAACTCATCTGCGTTAAAACTTCATCATTATTCAAGCACTTCATAATTAATTGAAATTACATTTAATTAATTGGATTAGGTTCCCTTTATTTAAAGCGCCAATATGCAAAATCACCCTGAATATCAACAATCAGTGTTGTATTTTCGCTAGTAATCAATTTAATCCAAGGCGCATTTACTTTAGGCACTCCGGAAAAATGAGAATCTCCGCTAATAAATGCAATATCTTTTATCAACTGTACATCCTGAACAAAAGATTTATGAAATCCAATAATTGGCAGGTAGAGATCAAAAGCTCATTACGGTTAATTTGCTTTATCATCAAAACATATCGCCCGCTTAACCAGACCATCGTCAACAGCATAATATTGCCTGCAATCAGAAAAAACGATAAAACTAAGTATCCATAAACCATCTCGCTATTTTCAATGAAAAATCCTTCCAGATCATGGAAAATCAGTTTTCTTTTTCATTGCCTAAAACTAGTTTAGGTGTATGAATTATCGTTGAATCCGCCCATGTTTTTAGAATAATCAATAATAATCCAACTGTAACAAAAATCCACATTCAGGGCTGGACAAATACTAGAATAAACGCTTGAGATTTATAGCATTGATTCAATAGAAAATGCCTTACAAATTCTGCAGTATACCAAGCAATAATTCCTGAAAAAGTAACAATAAAGTCTTTTAGCAGAAACAGATAAGAAAAATTTTTTAACTGCTCTTGGGCTATACAGAAAATGTGCAACCTAGTGAGATAACATACTAAAAATTAACCTGCGCCTGAATTCTTAACAAATTTCCTTTTTGGAGATTATTTTGCAGGATATAATCTTCATAACGCCGGTTGGATAAAGTGTAATTAACAACCAGTTCAAAATTTTTATTGATTTGCCATTCTGCTCCAAATTCCAATTCCCGTACATTATAATTTCTGGCATCTCTTTCATGTTTTTTACCACCATTGTATTGCTGATAGCGAATGAAAGGAATAAAGGTTTGTTTTGAAAACTTCTTCAGATAACTAATAGTAATATATCCTCCATTTAAGGATTGTACTTCAATTGAATCGGTCTGCTTATTAAATGCAGGACCTCTTCCCACATTGTATTCAGCCTGAATTCCGAATGGTTTTGGATATAGAGTAACACTTGCTGCAAGTCTTTCATCCGTATAATTTAAATCTGGCTTGTATTTTACTCCTGCAGATAAATTTGATCTGGGAATAACAAACTGCCCTTTGTAGGCTTGTATCCCCATTTCCAGAATCTGATTTCCAAGCAACATGGGATAAGAAAATCTGGTTACTGCATGTAGCTTGTTATTCAACTCTGGACTATTGGCAGTCTGGCCATTGTAAAGTCCAAAGGCGAACATTCCATAATCACCGCTCCCTTTGAGCCCTTCACTTACTAAACTTGAAAATAGTTTTCGCTTTTCTTTGGGTGCCCAATAAAAGAATACACCAATATCGCGTTCATTGGCTACAGCGCTGTTTAAAGCATCATTACGATCTAAAGGAATTCTGTTCTGGCTGGATTGCATATTCTCAAATCCATAGGGGACTTTACTTTGCCCAATTCGCAATCTGAATTCATTATCGTCATCCAGTCCAATATCAAAATAAGCATCCCTTATCTGACCAAAATGCAACCTGTCCGAAGAAGGGCTACTTGCAAAATCGGGTTGAACATAGAAATACACCTTAGGACCAATCTGACCAAAGAAAATAACCCGCATTCTTCGCATAAAAAAACCACCATTATCACCCCAGGACCTGTCACACTGCTCACAATTAAGATTGGGATTGGTTTCGAGCAACCTGTTATATCGTATTTGACTGTAGCCCCTAATAGAAATTGATTCATACCATTTTACTGACTTTGGCAGTTCTTTGGTCTTCTCAATCGTTTGGGCGGTTGCGAAAAAGGGTAACAACAAAATGATACTTGCAAACAAGCGCATCAGCAAAATTTCGGCAATGTTACGTATATCTTCTCTGAAAGATTATCAAATTGTTATTTTTTTAAAAAACTGATTTTATTTGAAAAAAATATAGTGTCAAGCATTGCTTATATATTTCAAGCCTAAAATTGATCCAATCAGGGTTGCAATGAAAAACAATCTCCAGAAACTGGCAGGTTCATGAAAGATAACAATTCCAATAATCACTATACCCACAGCTCCAATCCCTGTCCAGAAAGCATAGGCTGTACCAATTGGCAGCGTTTGGGTAGCTTTAATTAGGAGCAACATACTCATGGTCAGCGCAATTAAAAATCCGGCATACCATCCATACATTGCTACTCCGGTGGAAGCTTTTGCTTTTCCCAGACAAAAAGCAAAACTTACTTCAAACAACCCTGCGATAATTAGTATAATCCAGTTCATAAAATAAAAGTATCAATAAAAATCAAAGGCGCATCAGGGGTTACATCGCTGACAATACATGGGATCCTCTTTTTGCTTGCCCAAAGGAAAGTTCAGCTCCTGCTCAAAAGAACAGTGTTTACAAGTATATAAATGAGAAAGAACAGCGTTCGTAGGCAACCCGCAAAGTTCGCAGGGCAATCCACGAGTATCTGAAGAAACCACAAATCCGGGCATTGAGCAGGAAGGACAGGTTGAAAGAATCGCTGTTACTAATTTCTGAGCCGCTTTTTCAATCACCCCCATACGAGTTGGATTGTGCATCGCGCGCATATCTGTTTCAATCCAAAACCGGGAGTCACCAATTTGCAAATCCTGAATGGCCATTTCAAGGCTTTCCCGGCTACCAATCCCTTTAATCCAATGATTTGGCTGCTTCAAAGTCCTGATCATTACCGAATGCTGGGGGAATTTTACGCTCGCCAAAAATCCTTCCAGTTCATCACCTGCAGACACTTCCCTACCCTGAAAATTGGTTTCTAAAGAAAGCTCCCTTACGAGAATTTCAATCCCATGTTTCTGATCAATAAAAATTAACCATTCGTCGTTTGCATGTAAAAATGGGATACCCGGATGTGGTCCAAATGACCCTTCACTGGCAATACCCAGATCACAACCCAAAAAATCCATAGCCATCAGACATTTCTTTCTTACTGTTTCTACAGGATCGAGCACCCGTTCAATTTCACCAGAAAAAGTTCCCAGCAAATCGGTATTAAAGACAGCCGGAACATGACATATAACCCCAATGGAAGATTCCAGAACCGGAGCAATCACCTGTTCCTTACCGTGCATGGTTCCAATTACCAATGGCCTGTTTTCAAATACAATCATTGTATCCTCTTCTAACTATTACTGAAAGATTTAATAAAAGTAGTAAACTCTCTAAAATCAAATCCCAAATAATAATTATATTGTCCATTCAAAATTTGCTATATGAATTTAACTACAGGAATCAAGTTATCCTTGATGATGTTTCTTCAGTATTTTATCTGGAGTGCCTGGTATGTTACCATGGGTACTTATATGAGTGAGCCACCCTTACAAGCAACCGGTATTCAAATCGGGGCTACTTATGGCGCATTGGCTATTGCTACCATGATTTCACCCTTTTTTGTAGGCTTAATTGCAGACCGCTTTTTTGCTGCACAAAAAATCATGGGTGTTCTTCACATTTTAGGTGCAGGTCTGTTGTTTATGGCAACCAAAATAACAGACAATAATTTTTTCTACTGGACCATCCTTTGTTATTCACTGGTGTATATGCCCACCATTGCGTTAAGTAATAGTGTTGCTTTTTCACAAATGACCGATCCGGGCAAGCAATTCCCGTGGATCAGGGTGTTTGGAACCATTGGATGGATTGTCGCGGGTGTTATGATTGGTCAAATGGGAATTGAAAAATCTACAGACACTTTTTATATCGCTGCAGCTGTTTCGGGGGGATTAGGACTGTTGAGTTTTATTTTACCCAACACACCACCAAAAGCGCAGACGGCAGATGCTTCTTCAGCATTGGGTACCGAAGCTTTCGTGTTATTCAAAGACAAATCTTATCTGGTATTTTTCATTGCTGCCATCCTGATTTGTATTCCGCTATCATTCTACTACGGCTTTGCCAATCAATTCCTGAACGAATTAGCGTTCCCGAATGCAGCTTCCAAAATGACGCTTGGACAGGTTTCTGAAGCCGTATTCATTCTGGCCATCCCATTACTATTCAACAGAATCGGCGTAAAGAATATGCTGATTTTCGGTATGCTGGCCTGGGTGCTTCGCTATGTTTGCTTTGCCTATGGCAATGTGGGTGATGCTTCCTGGATGTTATATGCAGGTATTGTATTACACGGAATCTGCTACGACTTCTTCTTTGTTACAGGCTATATGTACACTGAGAAAAAAGCAGGCGAAAAAATCAAAAATGCCGCACAGGGTCTGTTCACTTTTGCCACTTATGGATTAGGAATGGTGATAGGCACCGGCTATTCTGGTTTTGTGGTGGAAGGCGCTAAAGTAGGTGAAGGACACAACTGGATGAGCATCTGGATGGTGCCCGCCTATATTGCTGCTGCCGTTTTGGTATTTTTTATCATTTTCTTTAAAGAGAAAAAGACAGTTACTGCTAATTAATTATTTCACTCAAATAAATTTTCATGCAACGCATTGCCATGTTAGGTTCCGGTTTTATCGGCCGTTTTTATGCAGATTCCCTGCAAGGTTACAGAAGCAAGGATAAAATCGTATGTATCTATTCCAGAAGAGAAGAGAGCGCAAAAAAGTTTGCGGAAGATTACCAGTGTCATCATTATACAACAGTAATGGAAGAAGCCATTGCCAGAGAAGATGTAGACATCGTTTGTATTTCATTACCCAATCATTTACATGAAGAAGCAGTTATGCTTTGTTGTAAGCACAAAAAAGCGGTAATGACCACCAAACCATTAGGTAGAAATGCAGCAGAAGCAAAACGCATGCTGGAAGCGGTAGAAGCGGCAGGAATTTTCAACGGATACCTGGAGGACCTGGTGTATACCCCTAAATTTATCAAAGCCAGTCAGAGTGTTCAGGAAGGTGCATTGGGAAGAGTGCTTTGGGCAAAAAGCCGTGAAACCCATCCTGGCCCACACAGCGAATGGTTCTGGGATATTGAACAAGCTGGGGGTGGTTGTATTCTGGATTTGGGTTGCCATTGTGTTGAAATCACCAGAAGTTATATAGGCAAAGACATTAAGCCGGTGGAAGTAATGTGCTGGGCAGATACGCAGGTAAAGCCCATTGAAGCTGAAGACCATGCGATTGGTCTGGTACGTTACGAAAACGGTGCAATTGGCCAGTTTGAGGTAAGCTGGACTTTCAGGGGGGGATTGGATTTAAGAGATGAGGTGATGGGAACAGAAGGAACCATCTGGATCAATTCTTTTTTAAGAACCGGATTCGACATGTTTACTACGGGTAAAGGCGGTGACTATATTGCAGAAAAAGCGGAAAGCAATAGCGGTTGGCTTTTCCCTGTTGGAGACGAATTGAATGAGCTGGGGTATAACCATATGTTCATGGATATGTTCAACGCGCTTGAAAAAGGAACAGCCCCCAAAGAAACTTTCTATGATGGCTATGTAGTAAATGCCATTTTAGATGCGGCATATAAGAGTGCTAAATCCAAAGCATGGGAACCTGTGCAGCTGGATATCTGGCGAGGCAAAACGGGATTAACCAAAGAGTCCCATTTGGTTTCCTACGACGATAATCACTATCTCGTTAAAGAAGAAACTACCCACTATGGTGCAAAGAAATTAATTCTGAAGCACAAGACTACCGGAAAAATTACAGAACAGGTATTAAATTAATTTTTTCATTTGCCCACTGAAGAGCGGTTTTTAACTGCTCTTCACGGGTCAAATGGCTATTGTCCAAAACAATTGCATCATCCGCTTTTCTTAATGGGCTGAATTCTCTAGTACTATCAATCTGATCTCGCATTGCAAGGTTTGCCCTGACTTCATCTTTTGTTATTCCTCGATTTTTAGCCGACAATTCCAGATATCTTCTGGCTACCCTTATTTCCGGATCAGCAGTAACAAATATTTTCAATTCAGCTTTAGGAAATACAGTGGTACCAATATCTCTCCCATCCATTACAATACCTTTATCTAATCCCATCTTCTGTTGTTGGGAAACCCCGAATGCTCTTACATAGGGGTTGGCAGCTACATCACTTACCAGATTACTTACCCGCATTTCCCTTATCTCTTGCTCTACATTTTTTCCATTCAATAATATATCGCTGGTTCCTTTCTCTGCATTGTAATCAAAAGCAAGGCTGATGTTTTTCAGCGCTTCCTGAACAGCCAAATCATTCGTATAATCAATATCATTTTGTATAAAGTATAAAGTGATGGCGCGGTACATAGCACCACTATCAATGAAGATATAATTAAGCGCCCTAGCCATTTGTTTAGCCAGGGTGCTTTTTCCACAAGATGAATATCCGTCCAGGGTAATGATAATTTTTTTCATATTGCTAACTTAGCTCAAAGGTAATTAAAAGCCAATATGGTTAAGGAGCATAAAAAAGATTGGGATAGTCTGAAATAATGCCATCTACACCCAATTCCCTTAACCTTTTCATCTCAGCCAGATTATTCACCGTCCAGGGGATGAGTTTCATATTTAGTTTCATGCATTCTGCAACCATCGCTGCATTCACCAGAGAGTAATGCGGACTATAAGCATATGGTATAAATCCTAATACCGACAACTGTTGATCCAAACTTCTTTTATCATCCTCTTCAATTAATAAAACCGTGGGAATGGCAGGATATTGTTGTTGCAAATATTGTAGCGTTCTGATATCAAAAGACTGAATCGTAACCCGATCTGCTATTTTTTTATTTTGAATGACGGCTATTAATAAATCAACGAAAGTTTTGGGATCGGGATGAAAAACACCATCCGTAGAGGGCTGTGACTTGGTTTCTATATTATAATAAGGCAGTACTTTTTTCAGTTGCTTGGCATAAGCATCTGCCGAATCAATTACTTGTAAGAGCAGCGGTTTGGTGATAGCCATTTTCTGTTGTTTTGGAAATCTTTCGTTGCCTCTTAACCCAACATCATATCGTTGTGTTGCCGCATAACTCATCTGAAAAATATTGAGTTGCTTCTCTTCCTGAATAGTAACAGCAGTGCCGTCTGGCTTACTAGCAATCTCATGATTAAAAAAAGGTTCATGACTCAATATTACCTGCTTGTCTTTGGTAATGACCACATCCATTTCAAGCGTTGTAGCGCCCAAATCTATGGCTTTGTACATGGCAGGAATGGTATTTTCAGGAACCAAGCCCCTTGCGCCTCTATGTCCCTGCCAGTCAAATGAGTAATTGCGATTCATTTTATTTTGTTTGGCACTGGTGCAGGAAAAAATAATCAGTCCGGCAATAAAAGTACCCAGTAAGGTTCGATAGTAAATATTCTGATTCATTATGCTTTTATTTTTTCTTTAACCGAATGTACATTTCCTTTGCTGCCAACTGCTCTTGCAAAGTACCCTGCTGCAAGGATTGCAGAATAGCCTCCTGGGTTTCCAAAGGTTTATTCTGACTCCACTTAAATACATGATTCAATTCAAGTATTTCTATTTCAATAGCTTCAATGGCCTGCATATTAGATTGTATATATGCTTCTTGCATATGATGCACCAAAGAAGGCGACATGGGATTATTTTCAAAATGAGCTGTCAGTTTACTAAGATGTTCAAATAAACGATCCTGATCTAAAAAAGAGATAATTCCTTTAGCCTGAGCAGTTGAATAATTCCAGGTACTTGCCGTATTCTGTGGAGAATAATGCCGGGCACTAATATATGCATGAGGCCCCTGAAAAAGGACCAGTATCTGCTGATGGTTTTCGAATGCCACCGTGTGATTTTGCTTACGCATGATATGACCTTGCAAATAAATTTTAGCATCCCTGATTTCCAGCAACAGCGGAATCTGAGTAGCAACAGGAAAGCCATCCTTGCCAATACCACAGACTGTTGCAAAGGCATTCGCTTTCATAAATGCGATCACTTCGTCATTACTGGCAGAAGAAAAATAAGAAGTTTGATACATTGTACCTGCAATGTACCATTAATTTGAAAAATCAGAAACTGAATGCCAGCGCGGTAATTGCAGAAAACAAACTGGAAGATGGCATTCTGTTGTTATTGATGAAAATGGCATCTTTACTGTTTAATTGCTTGAGCTCAAACCGCCAGAGCAATTTCTTTGCAATGCTGTAATCTGCATTTAAAGAAAAGCCATTAACGATAAACTGATTAGGCGTTCCTGTAAAAACGATGATCCCATATGGATCCCTGAACGACTCAGCCCTAATAGCCACTTTTAATTGGTCGTTGAAAATATACTGAACCATCATTATGGGCGTGTGCCATGATTTAGAATGGGTTAAGCCAGCCATTTTTTGAAAGCCAATATCGAGGCCTGCCGTTAACCCCAGTTGATTATTCATTTGATATTGTGCATAGAAATTATGAAAGAAACGTCCCTCGCCAATAAAAGAACTTGAATTCAGGACCCATTTACTATCAGGCCTGAATTGAATCTGATGGCCAAGGGAGGGTGCTTTTGTTCCTGAAGAAATTCCAATAGTCTGCCATCCGGTTAATATTAATCCACTAACCAGCCATTGATTATTGGAACTTATATATGTTGTTTTAACACCTGTTTCAAAATAAGGTGAATTATCTGCAGCCAGGCTTCTGCTAAGTGTCCAGGAATCTTTACCAATCGCACTTTCAAAACCGATATGGGAATTAAAAACACCTATATCCAACCACCAGTTTTTACGAGCACTTAGTTTCCAACCGAAATTGGATTCAAACAAATGCTGAGAAATGCCTTTTTCATTTGCATAATTTGCCTGCATATAACTACCGGCTGCCAATGCAAGGTTGGCTCGGAAGCGTTCCTTATTCAGGCTTGCTTTAATCAGCAAAAGATTCACTGCAGGCTTTTTGCTGATACCATAATTATAGGCGAAGGGCGATCCATTTTCAACAGCAGGACCATTCACATTCTGATGGTAATACATTTCTGCGTACCCGTTCAGCGCAATTTTATTTGTACTATCCGAATTTTGTCCCCATATTAACTGAGTGCTGAAGCAAAAAAATATGGTGAGCCTGCATTTCATTTATACAACTTCTATCAATGCAGTCTGTGGCAAATTCGCGTTACGCAATGCAATATTTCTGACTGCCTGAGCCGTAAAGTTGCGGAAAGCATTTTTGGTTATTTCATCAGAACCTACCATGGCAGGAACGCCCTCATCTCCTCCTTCACGAATACTTTGAACCAATGGTATTTGTCCTAAGAAAGAAAGATCGTATTCTTCTGCAAGATTTTTACCTCCCTCTTTTCCAAACAAGTAGTATTTGTTATTGGGTAATTCAGCGGGTGTGAAATAAGCCATATTCTCTACCAGTCCAATAATAGGTACATTAATCTGAGCCTGACCAAACATGGCAATTCCTTTCTTGGCATCTGCCAGTGCTACATTCTGAGGTGTAGTAACGATGATTGCGCCTGTAACAGGAACGGTTTGCATCAGTGTTAAATGAATATCTCCGGTTCCTGGAGGCATATCAATTACTAAATAGTCCAACTCGCCCCAATCTACATCCGTTACAAACTGTCTGATGGCGGAACTGGCCATGGGGCCTCTCCAGACAACGGCATTCTTTTCGTCTACCAGCAATCCGATGCTCATCAATTTGATTCCGAATTTCTCGAGCGGTACAATCATCCCCTTTCCGTCTACATCCTTCATCATTGGGCGTGCTCCCCTAACCCCAAACATGATCGGAACGCTGGGACCATAAATATCAGCGTCCATCAATCCCACAGAAGCTCCCCCTTCTGCCAATGCCAATGCCAGATTCGCAGAAATGGTACTTTTCCCTACCCCTCCTTTTCCACTGACAACTGCTATAATGTTTTTAACGCCACCCAATACTTTCTGGTCATCTTTTCTGGTACTGGTGGTATTGGCAGTAAAATTAACGGTCACTTTAGCCTGCTTGTTAACCAGCAGTTTGATGGCATTTTCACTCGCCGTGCGCATCATATCTTTCATAGGACAGGCGGGCGTAGTTAATACAATAGTGAAGCTTACGGCATCTCCGTCAATCACAATGTCTTTTACCATGTTCAGGGTTACCAGGTCTTTCCCTAAATCCGGCTCCTGTACATTACTCAATGCCTGTAATATCACTTCGTTTGTCATGGTTGACGCAAGTTTTTGTTAAAATCAATAATAAGGTGCAAAGTTAACAACCTAGCACTTTACTTTGTTGTGAAATGCGGAGAACAAATCAAAATAGTACCTTTGTTTCCCTTTAAACCAGTGCTGCCTATATGAATAAAATCACATTAGCCTTTTTGTTGATACTGACAGGGTTAGGTTGGGCGAATAAGGCGGTTGCGCAGCAGACGAATCCTTACAGGGACTCCATCGTACAGTTGTATGGAGTGGTGATGACAGCGGACAGTTTAAGAGGCATCCCCTCCGCTTCAGTAATTGTAGAGGGGAAAGGCAGAGGAACGATTACCAGTTACGACGGGGTATTCTCCATTGCCGTAATGAAAGGCGACCGCATCACATTCAGCAGCATCGGGTTTAAAAACAATAGCATCCAGATCCCCCATAATCTGGAAAGCAATCAATACAGTGTTATTCAACTGCTGGTGAGTGATACTGCCTATTTACCTGCAACCATATTAAAACCAAGGCCAACCAGGGAGCAATTTGAAAGAGACTTCCTGAACAATCGCTTCCCGGATGATGCTTACGAGATTGCCAGAAAGAATACGGATGAAGCCACCAGAAGAATCATGTTGAACAGTTTGCCCGCTGACGGCAGAGAAGCAGTCAATTTTCAGCTGAGACAACAAACGAATAAATATTACTATGCCGGTCAGATTCCACCTATGAATATCATGAATCCCGCGGCGTGGGCAGATTTTATTACTTCCTGGAAAAGAGGAGATTTCAAACGAAAAAAATAATAACCGATGTCTGTATTTAATGTAACGGTAATTGGAGCCGGAACCATGGGAAATGGTATTGCACACGTGTTTGCACAAAAAGGCTTTAAAGTGGTACTGGTAGATGTGCAGCAGGCACAATTGGATAAAGCATTGCAAACCATTGGTAAGAACCTGGATAGAATGATCAGCAAGGGTTCTATTACAGAAGCTGAAAAACAAGAAACCATCAGCAATATTGTTACAGATACCAAAATCAGTACTGGTGTCAGCAAAGCTGACTTAGTGGTGGAAGCTGCAACGGAAAACGAAGAATTGAAATTAAAAATATTTGCTGAAATGGACGCAGCTGCGCCAGCTAACGCTATTCTGGCCAGCAATACTTCATCTATTTCAATTACTAAAATTGCTTCAGCCACCAATCGCCCCAATAAAGTGATTGGTATGCATTTCATGAACCCTGTTCCGGTAATGAAACTGGTTGAAATCATCAATGGCTACGCTACAGACAAAGAAGTAACTGAAACAATTGTTGCATTGAGCAAGCAATTAAACAAAGTGCCATCCGTAGTAAACGACTACCCGGGCTTTATTGCCAACAAGGTTTTAATGCCCATGATTAATGAGGCCATTTATTCACTGTATGAAGGCATTGCAGATGTGGAATCCATTGATACCATCATGAAGCTAGGCATGGCTCATCCAATGGGACCATTGCAACTGGCTGATTTTATTGGGCTGGATGTTTGCCTGAGCATTATGAATGTATTATACAAAGGGTATGGCAATCCCAAATATGCTCCCTGTCCTCTACTGGTGAATATGGTAACTGCCAAAAAACTGGGAGTGAAATCAGGAGAAGGCTTCTATATATACACACCGGACTCCAAGGATCTGGTAGTAAGTCCGCGCTTTTTATAATGTATTGCCAAAAGCAATCAGATAAATAGCAATAGCAGACAATACAATACCTGCCCAATTAATAGCAGATAATTTCTCTTTAAATAATATAGCTGCCACCAGCGTACTGAATAAAACAATTCCCATATTGTTTACCGGTATGCTGGCACTGGTTTCCCAGGGACTATCCTGTAAAAACTGCACCAGGCACCAGATAGAGAAATAGTTAGGAATGCCAATACAAATACCAGCTATAACCTGATTGGTATGAAAAACCAGTTTACGGTTATTATACTGATACATAAGGGCCAGCAATCCAATCGTTGCCGCAGATAAGAAACCTGAAATCAGAAAAGCATTATTGGTTTCCTTGGTTACATGCAGTTGTTGAACATGATTAATGAGTGCATCCAGAAACCCGCTCCCAATAAAAACCAATGCAGGTAACCCAATTTTTTGCAACATAGAAAGATTAGACGTTCCACTACTATCTTCTGATTGCGGATAACAGGTAAATACAACCGCAACCATTGCAAGCACAATTCCTACTATTTCCCAACCCACTACTTTTTCACCATATAAGATTACCGAAAGTATTACCGGAATAATCAAGGATAATTTATTGGCAACAGAAGCCACGGATACCCCAATTTTCTGAGCAGTCATTCCAATTAAATTAAAACTGGTAATAAATAAGGTTCCCATGACCATGGCCCATTGAAACCAGGGTCTGCTGAAAGAATCTGCATCAATAGGAAAGGATCCATTCACAACCGAACCCGTAACTACACAAGTGATGTAATTAAATACGATGGCAGGGAAAACAGGTATATTGAATCTGCCACATACTTTAAAGGACAGTAGCAGATAGCTGGTTAAAACAATACTTCCGAATAAAAATATCATAATTCATTTCTTTTAAAATACCATATTGAATCTGCTCCTATTGATTCTATTGAATAAGGAACATCACCATTTAGAGAAGGTGCTTTCACCCCATCACTGGTTGATAAATCAATTGCCTTTGTACTTTTTATCACCCTGATTTCATCCCAGCAACCCGAGTCCAGAAAGCTTTGTAAAAGGGAGGCTCCGCCCTCCACTAAAATGCTTTGAATCTGTTGCTGATGAGAAAAACGCAGAATGTCCTGAATCCAATTTTGTTCTTTGGGCAATTGAATATATTGCGTTGCCCCTTCTTTGCCGGAAACCTGTTCATTAAAAACAATTGTTGACCTTCCATCATTCAATAAATAAGCGTGTTTGGGCAAAATTCGTTTTCGATCTATCACCATACGAACAGGACTGGGGCCTGGAAAAAACCGATTGTTTAATCTTGGATTATCCGTCAAAGCGGTCTGCGTTCCCACCAGTATGGCAGCTTCTTCCATTCTCCAGCGATGCACCAGTTTTTGACTGTAAGGGTTACTGATTGTTATTTCTGCATCTTTTCTTCCCATACATCCATTGGCTGATTCTGCCCATTTAAGAATAATATAAGGCCGCTTTTGCTGATGAAAAACAAAGAACCGTCGATTCAACCAATTGGCTTCTTTCTCCAGAACAGAGCAAATTACATTCACCCCATTTTCACGCAGAACAGCAATGCCTTTTCCATTCACCTCTTTAAAGGGATCTAAACTTCCAATAACAACCCTCGGTATGCTGTTAGCTAAAATAAGGTTGGTACAGGGGGGCGTTTTACCAAAATGAGAACAGGGCTCCAAACTAACATATAAAGTAGCCTTTGATATTAAATGCCGATTCTTTTCTGCAACACTATTAATGCAATTTACTTCTGCATGTGCCTGTCCAAATTCTTTGTGATATCCTTCGCCAATAATTTCATGCTGATATACCAATACGGCACCAACCATTGGATTAGGGGCAACCTTGCCAATTCCTTTCAGAGCCAGGTCTAAACAACGTTGTAGGAATTTTTCGTGCGAATGCAACATAAGCCTGTAAAAATAATCAAATGATGGTTATTTTGCAGCATGACCATTCAGGAAGTGAAACTGCATATTATCCTTTCCATACAGTCGGTATATGATGAAAGAGAAGCGGGCAATATTGCTGTTCTGCTGATTGAGCATTTTACCGGCTTAAGCAGAATGAATCAGTTCCTGGAAAAAGACAAAGTCTGGCCTGAAGAAATGGCCCAATCACTTGAAACCGCTGTAAATCGTTTACAAAAAGGCGAACCCATACAATATATCATGGGCAAGACCTGGTTTTATGGCCTTGAACTCAAAGTGAATCAACACAGTTTAATCCCAAGACCGGAAACAGAAGAACTGGTGGAGTTGGTGATTCAATACCTGTCAACATTATCCATTGCGCAACCCCGTATTCTGGAAGTAGGAACCGGTTCAGGTTGCATTTCATTGGCCATTGCATCCCGAAGCCCACAGGCAGCCATTACTGCTATTGATATAAGCGAAAAAGTATTGCTTGTTGCAGAAGAAAATGCCAAACAACTTGGTCTCAATATCAATTTTCAACAGGTTGATTTCCTTAATAAGAGCACTTGGGCATCTCTTGGACATTTTGATATCATCATCAGCAATCCTCCTTATATCAAAGAAACAGAAGCCAGTAGCATGCATACCAATGTTTTGGCTTACGAACCCCATACTGCTTTGTTTGTTCAAGACAATGACCCATTGATATTTTATGAGGCGATTGAAGCATTCAGTAAAATGTATCTGAATAAGCCCGGAGCCATTTTTGTAGAAATCAATGAAAGACTGGGGAAGGAAACAAAAGCTGTTTTTGAGCCTGGCTATCCCGTTACATTACACAAAGACATGCAGGGTAAAGATAGAATGATTGCAGCCTATCAAAATTAATTTTCATTAGTTTTGATCAACTGCCATAACCGGCGTTGCACCCAGCTTCTTAATAATCTGCATTACTTTAATGGAGGTACCCAAATGAGAAGTACTATCGCCATTAATTACTACAGTCGGCTTTTCATTTTCTTTTGATAAATACTCCTGCAATCTGGTCTCAAGCGATTCCAGCGCAACTGGTTCAGCCCCTATAAATAATTGCTGATTCTTATCTACACTAATGACCACTGTCTGCTTTGCCTTCGTATCTGATTTGGCTTTGGGATTGGCCACTTTGATTACATTCGGATTGGCCAGTGTAGATACGATCAGAAAAAACAACAATAAAATAAACAATATATCATTCAACGCACCCGTGTGCATTTCCGGACTTGACTTATATCTTTTACGGATGTTCATATTATCTGGTTGGCTCCTGTAAAATATCCATGAAGTCCGCACTGGCAGCTTCCATTTTATTGGCTGTTTTGTCTATTTGCGTGCTCAGGAAATTATGTCCTACATATGCGATCAAGCCAATAATCAGACCTGTGGCAGAAGTAATCATTTTGGTATAAATACCTCCGGCAATGGTATTCAATGTGTATTCTCCGGTAGAAGCAATACCATAGAATAACTGAACCATACCTATAATGGTACCCAGGAATCCAAACATAGGGGCAATACCTGCAATCAGGGAGAGAATATTCAGATTCTTTTCCATATTGTACATTTCCAGTTTGCCTACATTTTCCATGCTTTTTTCAATGGCATCAATGGGTTTGCCTATTCTTTGTAATCCTTTGTCAATCATTTTAGCTACTGGATTCTGGTGAGAACGTGCATAAGTCTTTGCTGCCTGCACATTTCCGGAAAGAATATGATCTCTTACAATAACCATAAACTGCGGGTCAATTAAACCTGCCCTTCGGATAGCCAGCAATCTTTCTGTAAAAACATAAATGGCCAGAATCAATAACAGGTATAGTGGATACATAATCCAACCTCCCTTGTCTAATAAAGTCCACAATGAAACTTTTTCGGCAGTAGCTACCGCTGTAGCGGCAATATTCTGAGCAGTATCTGTTTGTAATAAGTAAAGCATGAAAAATGTTTAAAATGCGAATCTAAAGTGTTCTGCAAAAGAACAATGAATCGTGTATAAATATTGCGCCATTTTGTTAATTAAGAAAGCTTTTACACATCTTTAATAATTATTAGCTCTTTGTTTCCTTCATTTTCATCATTGCCATAATCTGGCGCATATTGTCCTGCATGCCTTCCGGACTTCCATCCAGGAATATCACATTCCCCTTGCCTATTTCTGCAAAGTTTTTAA
>JBDLUU010000084.1:0-11696 GCA_039805185.1 Bacteroidota bacterium | reverse complement strand
TCGCCCTTTCTACTTTGCGTATTAAAGGATATTTCAATTCTTATTCTATCTTACAGTTACTTATAGCTTCATTTTCTTGAATGTTTTTCGTTGTTAATTGTTTCTTCAAATTACCGCCAACACTTAAATATACGCTACCTCAAAAAGAGAACAATGAAAATAGGCATTAAGCGTCATTGTATTAATGTTATAGTTTTTGTATTGTTATTACGTAAATACGCTTATACACTTTTTATTGTTGGTAAAATCGCATTGATTATACAAAAGAAATTGTCAGGAAATTTTAAGCTTACCATTCTATTTGCCGCTTTTTAAATAAGTCATCTAAAGGACTTCCGATATTTACCAGTTGCTTTTTACTAACATGCAAATAGCGCTCAGTAGTCCTTATATCAAAGTGGCCAAGTAAATCTTTAATGTATCGTATATCCGTTCCCTTATCTAACAAATGGGTAGCAAAACTGTGCCTTAAGCTATGTATACCCACATCTTTAACAATACCTGCTGCACTCTTTGCATTACTAAAAATCTGTTGAACCGTTCTTGTAGGATAAGCATCCCCTGTCTGTTCCGATTCAAAAAGATACACTTTGGGTCTTGGCGTGTATTGCTTAAAATATTCCCGCAAAATATCCAGTAATACTGGGCTTAAATTCACATAGCGGTCTTTCTTTCCCTTCGCATTTTCAATAAATATCTGCATCCGCTCACTGTCTATATCTTTTATCTTCAAACGCACAATTTCACTTACCCTCAAACCTGCACTATACGCGGTAAACAGCATGGCTTTATGCTTTTTATTAGTAAGCGCATTAAATAGTCTGCAAAGTTCTTCCTCGTTTAGCAGTTTAGGAAGCTGTAATGGCTTCTTAGGTCTTGGAATTTCCCAGAAGAACCGATCCCTTCTTAAAACTTGCTCATAATAGAACTTAATGGCATTTATCCTACTATGTAACGTATTCTCAGAGAGTTTTAATTTTTCAAAACAAAATACCAGGTACTTTTTCAGATGTGCTGGCTGCAAATCATCCGCAGGTATGTTGCCTAGCCTATATAAGAACTGATGCATTTCATTTAGATAGGTCTTAATAGTGCTTTTGCTATAAGCCTTTAGTATTAAATGGTCTCTCATCAATTCAATTACGTGCTGATTGACTGGATCAACCTTAGGAATACCTTCAATTGCGGTTTCCATTTGCCCTAATTGCTTTAGGGGCTTTGTAGGTAATTTTTGCATAACAACAGTTGGCTATTTTCATAACCATTGGTTTGTAGGGGTTACTGTTGTTTATTAAATATAGCAAAGCTTCCTGAGTCCCAGAAATAAGTGTCATAGGTCAGTATTTACTAACAGTAGAATTAATGGGAACTAATATTTTAAGCAACAAATTGGGGTACATGAATATATTAAATATAAATAACATAAAAAAATAGTTGATAAAATATTTTCAAATTTTACTGGATTAGTAATCTGTATTCTTGATTTCAACTCCATTTATATAATTAGAAATTCGTTTAACTGTTTAACTACCATCTAGCAATTGCTTAAAAAAAATATAAAATCCTTGGATTAGCGTCCTCCCGCTAATAGTGTACCAGCCCTTTAATTTTTAGAGAAAAAGGGAAATTGAAAATCTACCTCACACTAACACAAAATACTTCAAAGTTGATTTAGAGATGTCAATTGAATGTGGTAAAGCAACGAATGATTAAGTACACTACTTTATCAAGGAAGAATTTATTGGATTCTGGTTTTTGTTGAACGATAACGCATGTTATTTTTGCGAGAATACTTTGGTGTAATTAAATTATTTGAATTCAAACTTATTAAACCTTCATCGTGAAATTGATAATATCTAATAAATTGCCTAGGATAACCATAAACTGACTTATCAAATCTAGTTATAATAATTAATGTGTCATTTTGAACTTTAAGCTCAGAATTCACAAAGTTACTATCATTTCTTTTGCCAGCAGATTGATATGCAAAAGCAACTAATTTTGTTTTATGAAAACAAACAGTATTGAATGTTGTTAAGAGATTTTGTTCATCTAAGTACTCATCATCTTTATATACATCATATTTTTTATTCCAAATAGTAATGACTTCATGCGGAGAATAACAGCCTTCAGTTACTAATAGAATAATAGAAATTACTACCATATATTTTAATCGAGTTCCCATATTTCAATTTTTTCAATTCATGATAAATCTGCAGGAATATTATACCCTCCAACACATATGCCATGCAATAATAAATCAACATGCCCTGTATAACTTCCTCCTTTTGTAACCAAAGAAAATATTCCATGTATATTATTTGTTCGTAAATTTTTAAGAAAGGTATTTAATATTACTCTATTCGAATTAATATCAGTACCTAGTATTTGTTTAGTAGGAGCACCAAATTTTTTATTCATATAAGAATTAAATGCTTTAGCAGATAAAATATAAGATAAGTCATTAGCGCCCTTCTCAGTGTTACCGACTCCATTTGGAATTCGAAATGGATATTGATTGAATATTTTTATTTGGTTAAATGCCCAAGAAGCACGTATTGCACATGCATTTTTATAATTAGGTTGACCATATTTATCGCCAAGTACTCCTCCGACTAAAGCATAAACGGAATCACTTCTCATTGGCTCAATATTTCCAGTAGAATTAATTATTTTAGGAAAATATTCGAGGAACTGATGTAATGTTGGCAAAGGAATTTTCTGAAAAATTAGATTTGGGTCATTCCAATAGAATGAATCAAATAATCCATCTTCGGGTTCAGGAATTGTAAGAAAATATTTTAAATCATCCGGTGTTGCAGAAGGGTCAGATATAATCCATTCAATAAGTTCATTAATTAAAGAGTAACTATTTAAATTTCCATTCTCAATAATGAAGTCATAAACTACATTTACTAAATCATCGGAATTATCTAAATAGAACTGTTTTGTGTAATTAAGATTTAAAACTTGTATTAAATAATCTTTTTTTTGTTGCAAATTAACTTGTAATCCATTTTGATTTGAAGGATAAGACACTGCACCTCCTCCACCCAGATATGCATCCCAATTCATACTTAAATCAGGAATTGGGTTTGGAATATAGGAGCCTGGTGGATTAAGTATTAAGAACCAACTAGTCCAATCAATACCACCGTCACCTCCATCTAAATCGTTACTTGGAATATCTACTTCTTCAGGGTCAGAACTACCCCCACCAAGCCCGTAACATTGCCATTCTCCAAGAATATTACGTCTAGGAATTGCAAAAATATGGCTAACTAAACATCGAAGAAAAGCACCAAGCCAAGTCTCAGTTGATTTAACTGTAGATGTATTTTGTATTAAATCAACATTTGCATTCTCCTTTTTTACTTCTGCTTGCCTTACACCCTGCTTAAATATGACTTTTTTATACGTATACAAATTCATATCAATAAACTCATAATAACCCGTAAACGGTTTATTAACCTGATCTTCATAAGAAACTATGCGAATGAACTGAACATAAAGTTTATCTGTTTTTGTAAAGTATAAATTACCACCACCACTACTCAGTGGCATTTTAAGAATCATTTGACCTTTATAATATGTTTTAAGGGCTTGCTCCAGAATTGGTTTAGGCCTATCTGGCATTAACTTTTGGTATTTGTTAATCCAAAGCAGTAATTCTTGTTTTGAAATATTTTCGGGTAAATCTTTCTTTATTACATCTCCAGTTTTTTTTACAACCAGTGAAAATAAAACTAGTAACTAAAAACAATAGTAAAGTGTGAAAATATGAAGGGGGAGGAAATTTAAATAAATGCATAAATGATTGCTGGTTTAAATAATATTAACCAATACTAATCATTAAATTGATAGAGAATTCTTACTACAAAAAATACCGTGAAAACACGGTGTTGATTAGGACCGAATTATCTCCAACGACGTTCCTTCCCACTTGGGAAACAAAACACTGTTATTGTTTATGCCTAAATGTTTGTTCGCTACGCCACTAAATACCGATCTGAAATCGGTGGTAACGGGTAGGTCGCGCTGGTCTTCCAACTGGTCTTTTGCCAGTGATCCTATTTGATGGTACACTTTACCGCCTTGTACTGCATTGCCTAAAATAAATGAACAGCTGGCTCTTCCGTGATCAGTTCCGCCGGTTCCGTTCTGGGCTACGGTTCGGCCAAATTCTGTCATGGTCATCAGGGTTACATCGTCCTGATAAGCGCTCATATCATTCCAGAAAGCTGCAATGCTATCACTAAAGTCGCGCACATTGCGGGCGAACACTCCATTGAGCGTGCCCTGATTAAAATGTGTATCCCATCCCCCACTCTCTGCAAAAGCAACTTCCAATCCAATATTCATTTTAATCAACATGGCAATCTGTTTTAAAGAATTGCCTAAGGGACTATTGGGATATACCACACCCGCAAGAGGTTTGTAATTTTTTATATCATTCGGGTTCAGCATTTTCATGGCTTCAAAACTCTCCTTACCTGCCCGGTTCAACAAACGATTACTGGTTTGTTCATACAACTCTTCAAAAGATCCTGCAGTCAAATTCGCAGCCATTGGATTCCCCTTGGTTTGCAAGGCAAAATCTTCCAGGTTGCTAATTGCTAATGCTTCTTCATTTCCATACAGGCTTCTTGGTAATGCACCCGTAATACTCACAGCTCTGAATGGACTGGCATCATGCCCCATCAATCCTACTGCTCTGTTTAGCCAGCCACTGGAAGTGCTTTTACTGAACGGTGTCCCCGATTCCATATAGTCCTGCGCATCAAAATGACTGCGGGTATTATTCGGGCTGCCTACTCCATGTGCAATGGCCAATCTTTTATCTGCAAAAAAAGGCTGCAAAGAAGCAAAGCCGGGATGCAAACCAAATTGTCCGTCTAAATCAAATAATTTACCAGCACCATTGGTTGGGTCCATGAATAAAGTAGGCCTTGCATTTTTCAATTCCATATCCGTAAAGGGAGTTACCGCCATGAGTCCATCCATGGCACCTCTTTGAAAAATACAGACCAGCACTTTATTTTTTTTATACGGTGCAGGAGGCAGGGCTGCTGCGGCTGCACGGGTGATAAATGCAGGAATCCCTCCCGCAATGCCGGTTGCAAATAGGGCCATGGCCCCAGATCGCATAAATGCTCTTCTGCTGCTCATATTATTTTCTTTGAAATTCAGGTGAACCAATAATGATACCTACCACTTGCGACAACAAAGTTTTGCTTCCTTTTTCAAGAGAGAATTTTTCTGCAGGATTGGTTTTATTAAGATCCATCATCGTTTCACCTTGATTATTGGCAGATAAATCTGAAGCCTTATTAATTTTCTCTTCCACCGCATCATCATTCACCAAGGGAATCAAGCGCTTAATATTGGCACTATGGTCGCGTTGCGGCAACAACAAATTGCTGTACACAGTTAATGCATCTATGGCACTCTCTGGTTCATGGTAATTATTCAAAGCTGCTAAATCCATCCGCACCCCGGGGATTTTTTGTGATGCAAATGCCAATCCAAAATTCATCCGGTTCAACAAGGATCCGGTATTAATCCAATAAGAAGCCCTGTCGGGAAAACCAGTGGGTGCCTGGTAATAATAAAAGCGTTGTCCCATTTTAGTACACCAATTAAACAACTGAAAAGGTTGAATAACCTGTGCATTGGTAGCCCTAACGGCGCTAATCACTAATTCAAAAGGCGATTTTACTTTTTCATGTGGTGCCGATTTTTTCCAAAAAGAAGGATCATGCACCATGGTGCGCAATACCTCTTTTATATTTCCGCCAGTTGACTGAAAAGTTTTTACCATATTCTTAATCAAAGAAGCGGAAGGTGTATCACTCACAAATCGGGTGGCCAGTTTGGTACAAATGAATTGCGCCGTGGAGGGATGTTCTGCCAACATCGTTAACACATCTATCCCTTCCTGGTAGCCACCATTGGCTGGAAAATTTTTATTTAAAATAGTCTTGGCCTCATTGTCGTGTTGATCTGCTCTGAATAGGAAATCTCCTTCCATCACAAAACCTCTCCTGGACAATTGTTCTGGATTCAAACGTTCCAAAATATTTCTTCCCGGACCATCTTTTGCCAAGGGCATCACCGTCCAACCCGTTAAAGCCCTTGCAACTGCGGTTACATCAGCCTGTGTGTATCCACCATCTACCCCAAGGGTATGCAATTCCATAACTTCCCGGGCATAGTTTTCATTCAGGCCCCTGGCATTTCTGGGTGCATTGTTATTCATCCTGGGTGCATTGCGTACACTCACACTGCTGGCATTGTCTAAATATTCCAGCATAGCCGGATGCTTTGCGGTTGCCAACAACAAGTCTTTGAAACTGCCCAGCACATTGGGTCTGATGGCATCTCTTTCGTAAGTATAAATAAATTGCTGACACTGGTTCTTGGTGGCAAATACATTAAAATGATTGAACCAGAAATCCGTTAATACTTCCTGTAATTGATTGTTGCTATAGGCTGCTCTCAAAACTTTTTGCACCACCAGTTCGCGATGCAATTCCTGTATGGGTAAATAGCCCTGTTGTTCCATTAATTGTCTTACCTGTGCACGGTAAGCGGCCTGATCTGCCTGTATGGAATCTCTGTTGAGCAATCCGTTGCGTGTAGCCAATCGGATTACTTGTCCCGCATTCAAATAACGATTTACAATACTGTCATTGCTCAATTGCAGGGACTTGAAATTTGCCAATCGATTGCCCAATCCTGCATTGGGCTGATTGCCTTCCAACTGCTGTTCAAACCAGTTGTCAATGCCCATGGCCACTACCGCATCACCCTGGCCGGGTTTGGCGCCAAAACTAAATCGGTCTAATAATCGGGCTGCTGCCTGCGCAGGGGTATAGCCATATTTTTTATAGAGGATTGGATCCGCTGCTTTTGCAGAGCACACCAACAGAAAAAACAAACCCAACCAACCACAGAACGGCCTTGCAAATTTCATAGCCTGAATTTGCAGTAAGATAGAAAATCAAAGCAAAGGTTTAATACCGGATCTGTTATTTTTTGGTAGCTACTTTATATAAAATGCCCGCCATTACCGTAAAGAAGATTGTTCCTAAAACGAAATAGCCACCTTCTGAAAGCATTTGTACCAGATTGTGCTCCTGACTTACTGCAGCAAGGAATTTTTCACCTCCGGAAGAGCCCGCAATAAAGGCAATCACCACACCAGCTACTGCACCACCTGCCACTAACCCTGTCGCAAATAAATTGCCCTTACCCAGTTCCTCTTCTTCCGCACTCATCTGAACATTTTCTTTCTTCTGTTTCATTTCAACAATGCCTCTGATAGCACCTCCTAAAAAGATAGGCAAAGTAGTGGCCAGCGGCAGGTATGCTCCCACCGCAAAACTCAAGGATTTAATACCACAGAGTTCCATGGTTACCGCCAGGAATACCCCTGCAAACACATACTGCCAATCCAGGTTCTGAGAGAGAATTCCCTTAATCAATGTAGCCATCAGCGTAGCTTGTGGCGCTGGATATTTTTCTGTTCCAATAGCATGGTTAATGCCCTGGCTCAGCATTTCCGTGCTGGGCTTATCTAAAAACTTAACGGTTAATCCAATTACGATAGAAGAAACAATAGCACCCACAAATAAAGCAATCTGCTGATTGCGAGGAGTGGCACCCACAATGTATCCGCTTTTTAAATCCTGTGAAGTAGCGCCTGCGTTGGCAGCTGCAATACAAATCATACCACCCACTACCAATACCAGGGGTTCAAAACTTTGTCCCGTCCAGCCTACACTTAAGAATATCAAGCTGGTTCCCATTACAGTGGCAATGGTCATGCCGCTGATGGGGTTATTGGAAGATCCTATCAAACCTACAATTCTGGAAGAAACGGTTACGAAAAGCGCACCAAATAAAATCACCAATATGCCAATTAATAATTTCTGTAAAATGCTATCGCCAGGAACTTGTGGTAAAACAGTAATCAATAAAATCAATCCTACTGCACCCAGTCCTACTACTTTTAAACTTAAATCCCTTTCGGTTCTTGCAATCGCACCTGCGTTGCCACCACTTTCTGCTTTTAAAGAGGCTACCGAACCCTTTACCGATTTTACAATCGTAGGGATGGTTTTAATTAAAGTAATGATACCACCTGCTGCCACCGTACCGGCTCCAATCTGTCTGATATAGGCATAATAAATGGCAGAAGAATAATCGGCAAATGTATGCGCTACCGGATCCCAGCCGCCTTTACCACCTGCTACTGCCATATCCGCTAAATAGCCCAGTTTTACTAACTGTGCGGCAATCACATCTGGTGGAACCAAAGTAGAAAACAAAGGAATAAATACCAACCAGCTCAATACACCACCTGCTACCAAAACACCCCCGATTTTTGGACCAATGATATAACCCACACCCAGGTACTCCGGTGTAATTTCACCACTTACTTTTGCGGAAGGAAAAAATTTATTGATCTGTTGTGTAGCATAATAAGGTGTCTCTGCAATTACATGCAATACTTTTTGTAAAAGCGCATACACAAATGCTACACCCAAACCCCAGAAAGCCGTCTTGGCAAAATCACCTCCCTTCTCTCCTGCTTTCAACACATCGCCGCAAGCGGTTCCTTCAGGGTAAGGCAGGTTATCGTGTTCGTTTACTATTAAAGCTTTGCGCAAAGGCACCATTAACAAGGTTCCCAGCAATCCCCCTACAATCGAAAGAATCAGAATGGTGAGATAATTAAAATAGGACGCACTATCGGGTGCAGATAAAAATAAAAATCCTGGTAAGGTAAATGCCACACCCGCTGCAATGCTTTCCCCCGCTGAGCCCGTTGTCTGAATAATATTATTCTCTAAAATGGTGGTTTTTAAAAACTTTCTTCCAAGGGTGATCGCAATCACCGCAATAGGAATAGAGGCCGATACGGTTAAGCCTGCTTTTAAAGCCAGGTACACAGTGGCTGCGCCAAAAATGACACCGAATAAACTACCCACTAATATGGACTTCACAGTTAGCTCCGGCATATTGGATTCTGGAGCCACAAAGGGTTTGAATTGTTTGGTTGGTTGCGACATAATTGGGGGTATTTAAATTTAATCCATCATTTTTTTCAACTTGCTGGCTATAATAAACAGGATTAACGAAGCCGTTCCTGCCATCACCACAAACATCATGAAGTAGTCGTATAAATTCGTGATGGCAAAGCCTAACACATAAGTTGTCTTCCCATCTGGATACAAAGCACTCAATACACCGGCCAGTTTATTGGCAAATGCATTGGCCGTAAACCATACAGCCATTAACAAAGAAGCAAATTTGATAGGAGCCAGCTTATTAACCAATGACAATCCAATTGGTGACAAACATAGCTCACCGCTGGTATGCATAAAGTACATACCTGTTAGCCACATCATACTCACTTTTACCCCAGGCTGTACATCTTTTACACCAAAAGCAATCCACAAATAGCCTAGTGCCAGCAAAAACAGACCCAGCGCCATTTTCATAGGAGAAGAAGGTTCTTTCTTACCCATTTTTAACCACAGGAAGGCAAAAACCGGCGCAAGAATCACTACAAACGTAGAGTTCAATGATTGAAAGAAACTGGCCGGAATAACAAAGAATCCCAGATCACGATTGGTTTGCTCTTCTGCAAAGAATGTAAGGGATGCACCCGCCTGTTCAAAAGCACTCCAGAAGAAAATCACAAAGAAGGAGACGGTAAAAATCACTGCTACTTTTTTCTTTTCTAATGCAGTCAGGGTTTTATCTGAGAAGACAATAAAGGCAATCAGCAGAATACTGGCTATTAATAGGTAGAACAGGTAACTGAAAATTTTCACATCGGCATAAATCAAACCAATACAAATCAGAGAGAACACCAACAAAGACCCCACAATGAAAGCAGGCTTTAAAAACTTGGCTGGCGCGTTTTCTGGAGTCAATCCTAAAACTTTCCCCTGCGGATCCAATACGTATTTATTGTGTAAAAACTGCAGGGTGGCTACGCCTAAGAGCATTCCAATCCCCCCGGCTAAAAAAGCCCATTTAAAATCGGCAGGATTGCCCGTATCGCCTACCAGACCGCAGACAAAAGGCCCCAAAGCCCCGCCCACATTGATTCCCATGTAGAAAATTGTATAAGCCGAGTCTGTTCGGGTATCTCCCTTGGCATATAACTGACCTACCAATGAAGAGATATTGGGTTTAAAAAATCCATTCCCCGCAATCATGAAACCCAGACCTGAAAAGAAAAGCCAGGCCGATGCATCTGGATTGGAATTGTATAAGGCGCCACAGAAAAACAAGATAAATTCTCCGATGGCCATTAAAATACCCCCCATTAAAATGGAGCGCTTATTACCCCAGTAACGGTCGGCCACATAACCGCCCACCAAAGGTGTCAGGTAAATCAGGCCGGTGTAACTGCCATATAAATTAGAGGCAAATACTTTATCAAACATCAGCGCCTTGGTCATGAACAATACCAGGATGGCGCGCATTCCATAGTAGTTAAAACGTTCCCACATTTCAGTAGCGAACAATACATAGAGTCCTTTCGGATGGCCAATGGATTTGGTCTTCTCAGTCATAGCAAACATTTTCGTTATTGGCTCAAAATAGTAATAAAAATGAAAGGGATGGGGTATTTTCGCAACCAATTTAGTCTACATGAATATTCTTTTATTAGGGAGCGGAGGACGCGAACACGCATTGGCCTGGAAAATGGCCCAGAGTCATCACTGTGATCAATTGTATATAGCGCCCGGAAACGCTGGCACGGCAGGGTTTGGAACGAATCTCAATATGTCGGTTACCGATTTTGAGGCCATCAAAAAAACCTGTATAGAAAAAGAAATTCATATGCTGGTGGTTGGGCCTGAAGAGCCACTGGTAAAAGGCATTTACGACTTCTGCAAGAACGACGAAGCCTTGAGCCATATCATCGTGGTTGGACCTTCCAAAGCCGCTGCACAATTAGAGGGCAGCAAGGCTTTCAGCAAAAAATTTATGGAAAGACAGGGTATTCCTACGGCAAGTTATGCGGAGTTTACTGCAGACAATTTTGAAGAAGGAAAAGCCTATATAAAGCAACATTCCTTACCCGTAGTATTAAAAGCAGACGGGCTAGCTGCCGGAAAAGGAGTGGTAATTGCCAATTCTACCCAAGAGGCGCTGGACTGTTTCAGTGAAATGATTCTTCAGAAGCAATTCGGGGCTGCCAGCGAGAAAGTAGTGATTGAATCCTTCCTGAAAGGGATTGAAGTCAGTGTTTTTGTATTAACCAATGGCTCGGCCTACCATATTATTGGTCATGCCAAAGATTACAAGCGCATTGGGGAAGGTGATACCGGATTGAATACCGGCGGCATGGGCTGTGTTAGCCCGGTTCCCTTTATGGACGAGGCTTTCATGCAAAAAACCGAGGACAGCATTATACGCCCTACCGTGGAAGGCTTGGCCAAAGAAGGCCTGGAATATCATGGATTTATCTTCTTCGGCTTAATGAATGTGGGTGGAGAACCCTTTGTAATTGAATACAATTGCCGTTTGGGTGACCCTGAAACCGAAGTGGTTTTACCCAGACTGCAAACCGACCTGGTGGCTTTATTTGCAGCCATGGACAATGGAACCCTGGAAGATGCCAATATCAGTTTTGATCCACGCAGTGCCGCTACTATTATGGCTGTTAG
>JBDLUU010000083.1:0-92347 GCA_039805185.1 Bacteroidota bacterium | reverse complement strand
AAGAATCTTGTACAAAACGCAGGATACTAATCAACGAATTGTTTGCTTGCATAAAATAAACCCCGGTTCAGTTATCTGACCGGGGTTTTCTTTTATTAGGTTCTTAACCTGATGAATATTGAGTTTTATATTAAGACAAACTTTTATAGGTTGAACAGCAGCTATAGTTTAATTTCTTCTTCGTGCTCATTAAAGAAACGGAACTCAACAATATGGTAATTGGTATTGGCCTTGATCTTAATTTTTGTTTTAAACTTCTTGTTCCATTTTCTGATGATAGAACTGAAGAAAAGGCCTTTGGTTAAATGTGAATACACAATTGGATTCACAACAAGTGTAAGATTATTATGCGCATGCGAGGTTAAATAAGACAGGCGCTTTTCAATTTCATCTTCCAACAGTAAGCTGGATGTTATTTTGCCTGAACCATTACAAACCGGGCAATTTTCGGAAGTATTGATATTGACTTCCGGACGCATTCGCTGACGCGTAATTTGCATCAGACCGAATTTGGATATGGGAAGAACAGAGTGTTTGGCACGATCTGTTTTCATGAACTCCTCCATCGCTTCCTGCAATTTTTTCTTATTGTCAGGAAGTTTCATGTCAATAAAATCAACCACGATAATGCCGCCAATATCTCTTAGTCTTAATTGTCTGGCAATTTCTTCAGCTGCCTCCATATTGGTCTGAAGTGCATTTTCTTCCTGATTATTGCTGACACTTTTATAGCCGCTGTTCACGTCAATAACGTGAAGTGCTTCTGTATGTTCAATAATTAAATAGGCGCCGCTTGGCAGATTCACGGTTTTACCAAAAGAGCTTTTAACCTGTTTGGTAATGCCGTAATGATCAAAAATGGAAAGACCATTTCCCTGATACAAACTAACAATGTCTTGCTTGTCCGGAGCAATGCGTTGGATATAAGCCTGCGTATCTGCAAAAATGGTCTGATCATTCACCACCACTTTATTAAAGTCTGCATTTAACAGGTCACGAAGAATACTGGTAGTCTTGGTTTCCTCACTTAATATTCTGACTGGCGCCACAGCCCCCTTCAGTTTTTTCTGAATGCTATTCCAGTTTTCAATGATTGCCAATAAATCCTGGTGTAGTTCAGCGGTACTCTTACCCTCTGCTGCTGTTCTGACAATAATGCCAAAGTTTTTGGGACGGATAGCTTCTACAATTTTGTGCAGGCGTTTACGCTCTTCACCAGAATGAATTTTTTTAGAAACCGCAACAATTTCATTGAAAGGTGTTACTACTACAAATCTCCCGGGAAGAGAAATCTCGCAACTTAATCGGGGTCCTTTTGCAGCGATGGGTTCTTTCAGAATCTGCACCAATACATTGGGTTTCCCATTCAATACCTCATTGATTTTTCCTGTTTTTATGATTTCAGGCTCCGTCTGAAATTTGGAAAAATCAAAACCATTTGGCTCTTTATCGTGAATAGCCATCTGGGTGTATTTAATGATTGATCTTGCATAGGGGCTAAGATCGGTATAGTGTAGAAATGCGTCTTTTTCGTATCCAACATCTATGAAAGCTGCATTCAGACCGGGAATCAGTTTTTTTACCTTTCCCAGGTACAAGTCGCCCACAGCAAAATTCATGTCTGCACTTTCGCTATGAAGCTCCACCAGCTTTTTATCTTCCAATAAAGCTATTTCCACGCCGGTTGGACCAGCATTTATAATTAATTCTTTGTTCACAGATTTGCAACTTTAATATACATATATAGGAACCTAATTGCAGGACCTAACATCTACTTAAACTATTTATTGCTGTTTTGAATAAGGAGGAGGAGTAAAGTTGCAGAAATTCTGGAGGCAACAGCAAAGAGTAGATAAGTATTAAAAGCACTGCACCAGAGTGCAATGCTTTTAACTATTTTCAAGAGAAGAATTATTTCTTCTTCTTATGACGATTCTTTCTTAGACGTTTCTTTCTTTTGTGCGTCGCAATTTTATGACGCTTTCTTTTCTTACCACAAGGCATACAAAGAGATTTAAATAGTTAAACAATAAATTATTTTTTCAATTCAATGATTCGGTTACTGAGTTCTTCCTTTGCCTGAGGTATTTTAACCAAATCCCTTGCTTTTTCATAATAAACAATGGCATTGGCTTTATCACCTTTAAGGTCGTAACACTCAGCTATATGAAATATAGCTTCAATGTTATCTGGTTCCTTTTTCACTATTAGTAAAAATCGCTCAATCGCTTTGTCGTACTGTCCGCTTTTTTTACCACCCAGTGCAAGCATCATTTGCCCGTAAATGTTTTCCGGATTCCTGTCTACCACTTTCTTAATCAGTGTAATTCCTTCCATAGGATTTGAACTGATATTCCCGAACAGGTAGCAGGCACCCAGCCCAATACTGCTTGAATCATTCGCAGGATTGATTTTAAGGGCATTTTCTAAAAGAACTTTCGCATTGTTCGCTAACCAGTTTTGCATGGCCGGATCTCCAGACATCATTAATCGGTCTAAAAACAAGCGGGCGGCAAAGGTGAGGCTTTTTTCAGAATTTTCCAACTTCGCAGCCTCAGAAGTATAATAAGCGTATAAATCAAACTTTCTGGCAGAGTCGAGCCAGAATCGGGCGATTTCATGATAAGCGTGAATTTGCTGGTCTTTTACGTCACCTCTTGTAACAGAATTTTCCAATGCAGTCAGGCGTTGGGCCTGAGAAGGGGTAATATTGTCCTTGGCAGCATTTAACAGGGTATTAAGGTCAATTTTCTGGGGGGCATCAGCTGAATGATCATGTCCATCACCTTCAGAATGGGTAACAGCTGATTTGTCTGGAACGGTTTTGCCGCCAAAATACAGGGCCAAACAGAGTAAAAGTGCTAAGGCAGAAAGAACGTATTGTTGTTTTTTCACGTAAAGTTCAGTTTCTGCAAAGGTAACTACTTACGTTTGCTTTTCACCTCACTTACGAATTCTTTGGCTGGTTTAAAGGCAGGAATGAAATGTTCGGGGATTTCAACCGCAACATTTTTTTTGATGTTTCGGCCAATTTTAGCTGCTCTTTTTTTGGTAATAAAGCTGCCAAAGCCACGTATATAAATGTTTTGGCCTTGAGAAAGACTCTCCTTTACCTCCTTAAACATTGTCTCCAGTGTAACCAAAACATCTACTTTTGGTATACCTGTTTTTTCAGAAATGTTGTTGATGAGATCTGATTTTCTCATTATTAAGTGTTTTTTTAATAGGTATTTGCATTAAAGTAACTAAAAAAACATGAATTACCCAAAAAAACGGGAATTGTTTTAAAAGACAGTATCAAATCATTCAATCAGTTACAGTTGTAAATTTGATTATATATTAATTATTCCCCTCCTGAAATTACCTCCAATGAGGAAAAAAAATACCATAGATACCAAGGCAAAACGCTTTTTTACTGAACAACTGATGCATTGGAATCAGGTTGATAATCAACGAAAAATGCCTTGGAAAGGAGAAAAAGATCCATACAAAATCTGGCTAAGTGAAGTGATGCTTCAGCAAACAAGGGTTTCTCAGGGTTTGGAATACTACAACAGATTTATAGCAGCATTTCCAACTATAGTTGATCTTGCCAATGCTGCGGATGAAAAAGTACTCAAAATGTGGGAAGGGCTGGGTTATTACAGCCGGTGTAGAAATCTGATTCATACGGCCCGTTTCATCAGTTTTGAACTCGGGGGAAAATTCCCCGAAAAATATCATGAAATCCTTCAATTAAAGGGTGTTGGTCCCTACACAGCAGCAGCAATTGTGTCTTTTGCCTACAGTCAACCTTATGCGGTATTGGATGGGAATGTTTTCCGTGTGATTTCCCGTTTTTTAGGTATAGAAACGCCTATTGATACCAACATCGGAAAAAATGAATTTGGGGAACTCGCACAGTCTCTGCTCGATGAAAAACGTCCTGGCCTGTATAATCAGGCAATTATGGACTTTGGAGCAACGGTTTGTAAGCCGTCCAGTCCCAACTGTGGTTCCTGCTTGCTGGCTAAGCATTGTGCTGCTTTTCTGAATGGACAGGTGAATCAGCTGCCTGTAAAGTCAAAAACAATCACAAGAAAGAACAGATGGTTCACCTATTTTATCTTTCAATGCAAGGGATATCTGGCTATCCGGCAAAGAAAACAAAAAGACATCTGGCAGGGGCTGAATGAGTTTTATCTCTATGAATCCGAAAAAGCTATTCATTGGACAACTGAAAATGTGTTGGAATGGCTGGAACAACAATTGGGAATTGATTCGGCAAAGGTAAAATCCGTTTCTTCCCAGCAAGTTCAGCAACTAACGCATCAGCAAATAACTGGTCAATTTATTCATGTAACATTGCCAACGGTGCCTGCCAGTTTAAAAAGCCTGGATTGGATTCAGGAAAAACAAATGGGTTCATTTGCCTTCCCCAGATTGATAAATGGGTATTTGGAAGGGATTCCGAATAAAAAAGTCAGTTAATGGTAAATAAATAAAAAATGGGTATTTTTAAGAAGCAATTTACCTAAATCAAATGCATATGCGCGGAGTTAACAAGGTTATGCTGATTGGCAATCTCGGGAAAGACCCCGATATACAACAACTGGAAGGAAATATTGGTGTTGCAAAGTTTCCTTTGGCCACTACCGAAACATATAAAGACAGAACAGGTAAGCTGGTTTCTCAAACAGAGTGGCATACTGTGGTATTGTGGAGAGGATTGGCGGATTTGGCTGAAAAATATTTACATAAGGGCAGCCTTATATATATTGAAGGAAGATTAAGAACCCGCAGCTGGGAAGATAAGGATGGCAATAAGAAGTTTGCCACAGAGGTAGTGGCGGACAATTTAATCATGCTGGATAAAAAAATGGATGGTACAGCCGGACCTGGCTCAGGAGAACCTGATTATGAATCTCTTCCATTTTAATTGTAGCAGAAATGATATTTTTGCTTTCTAACCAAAATCCGTGACTTTGGATTATCACCCTGCAGTTGATTTATTATTTACTCCCCATTTATTAAGCGCATTGCAAACGCAAGGCACAACCACCATGGTAATGGTATTGGTGCTTTTGTTTTTCCTGTCTTTTGTTTTATCCGGAGCAGAAGTGGCTTTTTTCTCTTTAACGCATAAGGACATTAACCTGCTCCGATCCAAGCAAATTCCACCTTATCAGCGGATTGTTGATTTGCTGGAAGAACCAAAATCATTTCTGGCCTCTCTGCTGATTGCAAACAGCTTTATTAATATTACCATTATCATCGTATCTAATCTGTTGATTGATAATCTTTTCAATTTTGAGCAATACGGTGCGGCATGGGTTGAGTTTATTATTAAAGTGTTATCCGTTTCCTTTATGCTGGTTTTGTTTGGAGAAGTGATGCCAAAAGTATTGGCAACTCAAAATAATATCCGCTTTGCCAAAGACTTTGGAGGAATTGTGCAGGCTTTGACTTATTTGTGCGGAGGGCTGGGTAAAAAGCTGGTGAAGTATTCTGATAGGTTTGAAAAAGTATTGAGTAATAAAAAAGGGAGTGCCTATAGTCTGGAAGAATTGGATCATGCCATTGATATTACAACCGATAATACGGCTTCAGAAAATGAAAAGAATATTTTAAAAGGGATTCTAAAGTTTGGCAATATTACTGTTAAGCAGGTAATGAAGACCAGGGTGGATGTACATGGAGTTGATGAAGAAATTAATTTTCAGGAATTACTTTCATTAGTGAAAGAACTAAATTACAGCAGACTCCCCGTATACAAGGAAGGCCTGGATCATATAATTGGGATGATTCATACCAAAGATTTATTGCCATATCTGGATGAGCCGGCTAATTTTAACTGGAAACAATTGGTTCGCCCTCCCTTTTTTGTGCATGAGCAAAAAATGATTGAAGACCTGTTGAAAGAATTTCAGCTGAAGCGAATCCACTTTGCCATTGTAGTAGATGAATTTGGCGGAACAAGCGGTATTATTACACTGGAGGATATTCTGGAAGAAGTAATTGGTGAAATAAAGGATGAATTTGATGAAGAAGATTCAGACTACAAAAAGTTGGATGACAATAACTATATTTTTGAAGGCAAGCTCATGATTAATGATGTTTGTAAAATCATGAATATAGACTTGAATACTTTTGATGAATTAAGGGGTGAAAGCGATTCTCTGGCAGGGCTGGTTCTTGAAATTGCAGGAGAAATCCCTCAAGTTAATCAGGTGATTCCAACCGATGAATTTGAATTCACCGTTCTTGAAGTTGCCAAAAACAGAATTGTAAAAGTGAAATTGACTATTAAAGAGCGCGGTGATGAATAAATGGATATTTGTTTTTTTATTACTAACCTGCATAGGGTTTCATGCATGTAATAGTTCTTTTACACCCAAGCAAACCGGATACTTTAAAATAAACTTCCCGGAAAAAAAATATCAACTGTTTAATGAAGCCGGCTATCCATACAGCTTTGAATATCCGGTATATGCAACCATAAGTAAAGACAGCACCTATTTTAATGAAACCACAGAAAATCCCTGGTGGATCAATATCGATTTCCCTCAGTTCAGTGGCAGAGTCTATATCAGTTACAAGCAGATAGGAGAGAAAAACAAGTTTGATACTTTAATAAAGCATGCATTCACTTTAACAGGCAAACATTCATCAAAAGCCTATTCAATAGAGGACAGTTTGTTTAGCAATCCATACAATGTAGAAGGGGTATTTTTCAGGGTAGGGGGGAATGTAGCCACCGCTAATCAGTTTTTCCTTACAGATTCTACGAGACATTTTTTGAGGGGTGCATTGTACTTTGATGCAACGCCTAATGAGGATTCTTTGGGAATTGTGAATCAGTTTCTGATTGAAGACGTTAAACACTTAATTAATACATTTACCTGGAGGAAACAGGCAAAGTAGCAATAAGGCAACCATACATACAATGATAGCAATAGATAATATACTGATAAGCGATGAAATTGTTGAAGAACAGTTTGTTTGTGATTTAACTAAGTGTAAGGGCGGATGCTGCGAAGACGGAGATGCAGGTGCCCCAATGGAAAAATGGGAGCTGGAAAAACTGGATCAGTATTTTGATGTGATTGCCCCATATTTAAACGAAGCCGGAATGGAAGAGATTAATAGAGTGGGTAAATACACTTATGATAAGGAATTTGGCTGGGTAACTCCAACCATTAACGGAGGTATTTGTGCTTACGGAAAAAAAGATGCCAATGGTACCATTATCTGTGGTATTGAACAGGCATATAACGATGGAAAACTGGACTGGAAAAAACCACTGAGCTGTCACTTATTCCCCATACTAATCAGAGAAAGCAAGAAGGATCCGGATGTAGAATATGTAAATTATCATCCCAGGGAAGACTTGTGTCAGCCAGGATGTAAGCTGGGCAAACAACTGAAAGTTCCGGTGTATGTTTTTTTGAAAGAGGCATTAATCAGAAAGTATGGCCCTGAATTTTATGAAGCATTGGAGGCAACAGCCAACGAATTAAAAAAGCGTAATGATGAGTAATACTGCAGCCAGTTTTATTGCCAAAAGCACCATCAAAGCTGCCGATCTGGAACATCGCAGGAAAATCAATTTTAATATTGGTAAGTACAATGCGGTAGTGCCCATCGGAAAAAAACAGTTTACCAATGTAATGGAAGCCAGAGAGATGGCTAAAATTAAAAAGTGGGATGCCATTGAACATTTGGATCAATACCTAGAAATGTTCGAGCAGAAGATTACAGAAAGAGGGGCAAAGGTTTTATGGGCAGAAACAGCAGAGGAAGCGTTGGAACATATTGGAAAGATCTGTGCCGAGAAGCAATGCAAGACCCTGGTGAAGAGCAAGAGCATGGTAACAGAAGAAATTCATCTGAATGATTTTCTGGAAAAAAACGGCATTGAAAGTGTTGAAACAGATTTGGGAGAATACATTCAGCAGCTGGACGGGGAGCCACCTTATCATATTGTAACACCCGCCATGCACAAAAGCAAAGAAGATGTTGCCCGTTTGTTTGCTGATAAACTGGGCGTGCCTGGCGGATTAAGTCCGGAAGAATTAACGCAGGTAGCCAGACAAAAATTAAGAGAGAAATATGTAACTGCAGAAGTAGGTGTAACAGGGGCTAATTTTATTTTGCCTGATATCGGAGGTATTGCTATCACCGAAAATGAAGGGAATGGCAGATTAAGTTGCGCCTGGCCAAAAACACATATTGTAGTTGTCGGAATTGAGAAGGTTATTCCATCCGTTCAGGATCTTTCTTTATTCTGGCCCTTACTTTCAACCTTTGGAACAGGACAAAAAGTAACTGTTTACAATACCATTATTTCGGGTCCCAGACAGGCCAACGAAACGGACGGTCCTGAAGAAATGATTGTCATTTTACTGGACAATGGCAGAACCAATTTATTGGCGAGTAAAACGGCCAGAGAAGCTTTGTATTGCATTCGTTGCGGAGCCTGTTTAAATGCTTGTCCGGTATATAAAAATATTGGAGGCCATGCGTATGAAACAACTTACAGTGGTCCAATTGGTAAAGTAATCACACCATACCTAAAGGGGCTGGATGAGTATAAACATTTAAGTTACGCTTCTTCACTTTGCGGCAACTGTACAGAAGTTTGTCCGGTAAGAATTAACCTGCATGAGCTATTGCTGGATAACCGACACGAAGCAGTGTTACAGGGAAATAGCAGTCTGGCTGAACGGATTGCCTGGAAAGCATGGAAAACAGCCAGTCTTAACAGAATCATGATGAATGCGGGGAATGGCAAAATGAAAAATTGGATTGTCAATAAAATTTTCAAAGGATGGACAGCCCATCGGGCAGACCTGGATTTCAGCCCTAAGACATTCAATGAAATGTGGAAGGAGTCTAATCAATCCTAATATATGGGAGGCGCTGGTACAGATATTATTGTGTATTCTCCTTTAACTAGTGCCAGGCTTAATTATATAGTAAAGTTGTTGTTTTCTGAAAGGGCAATGATTACGAATGATACTGCTGCTTTTGAATCCTTTCCCGGAAAAAAAATCAATTATTCCAAAGAAGCGTTATTAGGAGTAGATTCTACCGTAGTACCTCATTCACTATTATTTGAACAAGCATTACAGGAGCAGCAAATAACCGTTAGTACCTGGCATGGCCTTCCGGTTTTTTTTGAAACGATAGAAGGCTCTATTCCCTTTGATATTTTTGCCGCCTCTTTTTATTTGATTACACGTTATGAAGAGTGGTTGCCAAATGAGAAAGATTATCTGGGGCGTTACCAGCATGAACAATCCCTGGCATATCAGCATGGTTTTTTAGATCAACCATTGGTAAATGTCTGGATGGAAAAATGGGTTGTTCAAAACAACCTGCCCCATACCAAACCAGCTTTCAGTTTCAGACCCAGTTATGATATTGATATTGCCTACAGTTATATTCATCATTCCATTTTGAGAAATGTAGGTGGCTACTTTAAAGATTTGTTGAATGCCAGCTTTTCAAAACTCACAGAAAGAATGCAGGTACTGGCGGGTTTGCGGAAAGATCCTTACGATGTGTATGATTGGCTCGATCAATTACATGAGCAATACAAACTTGATCCGATTTATTTTTTTCTGGTAGCAGCCCAAAGGGACGCCATACATAAAAACATTTCGCCTAACAGCAAAGGGATGGGCAATCTGATTCAAGTTATTGCACGGAAATACAAAGTGGGTCTTCATCCTTCGGTGCAGAAAACACCCGTAGTAAAAGAAGAGAATGATTTATTGAATTCACAGTATCTGCCTGTTCTGCAAAATGAGAAACTTACTATTGAAAAGCTAATTGCAAAAAGCATAACGAAGTCTCGCCAGCACTATATCCAACTTAATTTACCAACTACGTATGAAGCGCTTTTACAAGCGGGCATAACAGAAGATTATTCCATGGGCTATCCAGGGTTTTCTGGTTTCAGGTCATCTTACACCGGACCCTTTAACTGGTTTCATTTATTAAAGAATGAAGAGACTTCTTTGAAAATTTTTCCATTTTGCTATATGGATGCCACACAAATTTTTCACGAAAGAAATACCCCTGAAGTTGCCAGTACAAAAATAGAATATTACTATCAGCAATTCAGGCAATATGGCGGCTGCTTTATTCCCATTTTTCACAACCAGTATTTAAGTGAGCAATCTGACTTTGCAGCCTGGCAAAAAGTTTACGCTGATTTTTGTTTGCGCAGACTTTGATTAACCAGGTAAACACCCGCCAGTGTAATACAGGAACCAATAATGATTTCTTTGGTTAAGGGCTCTTTAATTAAGAAGGATCCGATGATAATGGCAACAATCGGATTTACATAAGCATAGAGAGCAGCTACAGAAGCTTCCAGATGCTTCATGGTATATAAGAAAGCCACTACCGCAATTAATGATCCCATCATTACCAGATACCCAATGGCATACCAGGTTTGTGCAGGAAAAGTACTGAAGGAAACCAAATTGCCTGTGACAGCTGCTCCTGCAAACAGAAACAAGGAAGCAAAAATCATTTCCCACCCAATGGCATAATATGGATTCAGGTTAATTTGTTTTCTCGAAATAATGATGGTGCCCACACTCCAGCTAAGCATGGCAATCACCGAAACCAGAATGCCAATCCAGTAATTGGGTCCCTGGTGATGAAAGGCATTATCGTAAAACACAATGGCAATACCAGATATACCAAGTACAATTCCAAGAAAAGTAACCCATCCAATCTTTCTGTTCTTAAAAAATATCTTTTCAATAATTACTACGCTCAGTGGATATAGGGCGGCAATCAAAGCTGCCAGTCCGCTTGAAATATATTTCACTCCAACAGTAGCCAATCCATTGGCAAATACAAAAAGCAGTACTGACATTCCTGCTAGCCAAAGCATCTGTTTGGGGCTGGGTAATTTTTCACCCTTTAATAAAAAGAATCCGGCAAAAAGCAATCCTGCTATCATTTGTCGGGTAGCAGATACCTGTAAGGCAGGTGCAAATTGAACCGCATAACGGCTGGCCACCCAGCTGGTTCCCCATACAATACTGGTTACTGAAAGCGCGAAATATGCTTTTTGCCTGGTAGTCAATTCAATTAATGTTTAAAATGTCTGGTACCAGTCATAACCATGGCTAGCCCGTTGCTTACACAGTACTCAACACTGTCTTTGTCTCTTACCGAACCACCGGGTTGAATAAATGCTTCCATGCCTGCTGCATGTGCAATCTGTACACAATCATTGAAAGGGAAAAAAGCATCAGAGGCAAGAACGGCTCCTTTCAAATCAAAATTGAATTGTCTGGCTTTTTCAATTGCCTGACGAAGCGAATCAATTCTGCTGGTTTGACCACATCCTTTACCCACCAGCTGCTTATCTTTTACCAATGCAATGGCATTACTCTTAAGGTGTTTGCAAATAATATTGGCAAAGGAAAGATTTTCCTTTTCTGATTCTGTGCAGGCTCTGGCTCCTACTTCTTCCCATTTCTCAAAATTGCCTTCATCCGTATCCTGAATTAATGTTCCATTCAGAATGCTTTTTTGCATGGAAGCTGTTTTGAAATCTTTTTTGTGAAGCTGAAGCAGAATTCTGTTTTTCTTGGTTTTTAAAATAGTCAAAGCTGCATCATCAAAAGAAGGAGCTATTAATACTTCAAAGAAAATTTCATTAATGGCTTCAGCAGTTGCTGCATCAATGGTTTGATTGCAAACCAGAACGCCTCCAAAAGCACTCTCCGGATCGCCCGCCAAAGCTGCGTCCCAGCCTGTTTTTACGGTTGATCTTGCTGCAACACCACATACATTGGTATGCTTAATAATGGCGAATACAGCTTCCTGATAGTCACTGAAATCTGAAATGAGCTGAACAGCTGCATCTACATCTACCAGATTATTGTAAGAAAGTTCTTTACCGTTCAGTTGTTCAAATACGCCTGATAAATCCCCAACGAATTTTGCATGCTGGTGTGGATTTTCGCCATAACGAAGTACTTGCTCTGATCCCGGATTGAAATAGTTGCTGATGGCAATATCATAGTGCATGACTACTTCAAAAGCTTTTGCTGCAAAAGCTCTTCTTTGTTCAATCGTTGTACTTCCTTCCTGATCAATTAACAGCTTTTCTAAATCGGTATAACTGTCTTTCGCTGCAATTACGGTAACGTCTTTAAAATTCTTTGCTGCCGCTCTGATCATGGAAGGCCCGCCTATATCAATTTTTTCGATGATCAGTTTTTCTTCGCTGGTGCTACGCAATGTTTCTTCAAATGGATATAAGTCTACAATCACCAGATCAATTTCCGGGATTTTATACTCCTGCATTTCCTGCAAATCCTGTGCTTCGTATCTTCTGCCTAAAATTCCACCAAAAACCACCGGGTGTAGTGTCTTAACCCTACCACCCAGAATAGATGGGTAAGTAGTTAGGCTTTCTACAGGCACACAGGTAATACCCAAGTTTTCCAGGAAAGTCTGGGTTCCTCCTGTAGAGTAGATAGTAATACCAAGCTTTTGAAGCTGGCGGGCAATGGGTTCCAGACCGTCTTTATAAAAGACAGAAATTAAAGCAGATTGAATTTTTTTTTGCATATGTTTTGCTTTCAGCCCTTGGGCAGTTAATGGGGCAAAAGTTAGAGATTGTATTCAAAAGCACCTTTTTCAGGTACAGAATAATGGCGCAAATGTAAGCGCTCTGCTTCTTTTTTCCATTTTTGTATTTTCCACAATGGGTTACTGCTATCAAAAACCAGCAGGGATGCAGGAAAATACTTTGCAATTTTTTCCATGGGAATAGGACTGCTGCCTGTTACGATAATCAGATCCAGCTTCGGTACAGTAGTTAAATCAGGAAAAAGCAGTTGTGGCCCTGTCACCAGTATTACTTTATCACCGCTTATTATGAAAGGTTTTTTTAATGCAATGGAAATAAGTTTGATGGGTTTTCCTGATCTGTATAAAGTCCTCCCAGGTTTTAAGACCTGATTCACTAAAACAGGACTGGATGTCAATGCCGCATCTCCTACAAACTGATGTCCCAATCCCTCCAAAATATCTATTGCACTATGCCGGGGTGCATGATAGATGACCATTTTTTTCTGATCACTATAATAAAGGCAATCCAAAACATGAATGCCCAAAATGAGTAAGGTCGAAGCGGCAGCTGTAATAAAGCAATTTTTATTTTTATCCTGGAGCCAGTAATACAGCGAAATCAGACAAATAAAAATCAGCAGCATTTGCCAACCATTGATCTGTATGTATTCAGTTAGAGCAAAGGGGAGCGAAGCTGTTTTTTCAATCAGCTGATTCAACTGCAATAACAACCAATCAATAGCAGAACCCAAGGGTGTGGCTATGAATGTAAAAGGAGTTACCAATAGCAAACCCATCAGCAGATAAAGAATTAATCCTGAAACCGGAACGGCGATCCAGTTGGCTATCAGAAACAAATTGGGAAAACTGTGAAAGTAATAAAGTAAAAAAGGCAAAGTGAGTATTTGAGCTGCCAGTGTGATGCTGCACATTTGCCAGCAGAGCAGTAATAATTTGTTTTTAAGGTAAAAACTTTTTTCTATTGGCTTTGCAAAAAACAAGATGCCCAGTACGGCAGCATAAGAAAGCTGGAAACCTATATCCCAAAGAAAAGCCGGACGAAAAATCAGCAAACAAAATGCAGATCCTGCCAGGCTATTCATCTGATGGTGAGGTCTGTTTTGCTGCTCACCCAGTAATAAGAAACTAAACATGACGGCAGCTCTTAGTACCGAAGCACCTGCCCCTGTTAACAGGGAAAATCCCCATAAAAAAACTAAGATAGAGCCGGTTCTGATCCACCTGAGTTCTTTGAAACGCATGATTGGTTTAAAAAGCAAAAGCAAGAGAGAATAAATCATGCCCAGGTGTAACCCGCTGATGGCTATAATATGTATGACACCGGTATTGCTGTATGCATTCATTAATGCCTTGTCCAGATTGGCTTTATAGCCAATCAGTAAGGCTTCTGCAACCCCTCTTTCGCGGTTGTTTTTTATGTATTGATGCAAACTGCTCAATACATATTCTTTTGCTTTAGTTAATAATAAATTTGTTATTGGTAGAGGATTCTGGTGCATGATTCGGTAATCTTTTTTCGTTAGATATACCTGGTGAAATATCTGTTGAGAAGCTGCATATTGTTTAAAATCAAATCCCCCCGGATTCTTTACGGATACGATGGTTGCAGGTTTTTTAAATATCTGAATGGCTGTGCCTTCTCTGAGAGAATCTATGGGGTCCTGCCTGTTAAAATAGATCAGCAATTTTGTCTGATGCATGCTTGCCTGCGCCTGATAACTGTTTGCTTTTTTAACAGGCTTTTCCAATAGCATTACTTTATTACTAATCTGAATATCTGTTGGTATGCTTTTTTTATATAACAGTATGCCTGTGCAAATGAAGAGTGACTGTACTGCCAGGCCCGTCATCCAGCGCCGCTTGAAAAAAAGGAATAGCCTGATGCGACGATTGAAAATCCAAAGCAACAAGCTTGCTATAAAGACAGTTCCAATCAACCCATACGGAACCAGCACGTATTTGCCCAGGGTTATTCCAAGAATGAGTGCAAGCGTGATTCGAATCATGGGAAACCGCCACCAGCGCTGCGATGTATAAACTTTCGCCATGGAATAAACCTAAACAAAAAGGCCACAGTAATTTACTGCGGCCTTTAAAAAGAGTATTAATACCTTATCTGCTCAGGTTCATACTACGCTCTTTGTAGAGTGTTCTGAAATAAGGGTCTCTGAGATCTTTGATAAAACGGATGGCTTCTCCGGTGCTCTTCATTTCTGGTCCTAATTCTTTGTTTACGCCTGGGAATTTTTCAAAACTGAATACGGGTTCTTTAATAGCATATCCTTCCAGTTTTTTCTCCATAGTAAACTCTGATAATTTAGCCGCACCCAGCATTACTTTGGTAGCAATATTCAGATAAGGAATCTGATAAGCTTTTGCAATGAATGGTGTTGTTCTGGAAGCACGAGGGTTGGCTTCAATCACATACACTTTACCATCTTTAATGGCAAACTGAATATTGATTAATCCGCGGATGTTCAGGGCACGTGCAATTTTTTCTGCATAGAATTCCATGGTTTCAATCACCAGTGGCGTAAGATTGAATGCAGGTAAAACCGCATTACTGTCTCCACTGTGAATACCTGCAGGTTCAATATGTTCCATCACACCCATGATATGAAACTGCTCTCCGTCAAAAATGGCATCTACTTCGGCTTCCTGACATCTGTCAAGGAAATGGTCAATCAGAATTTTATTACCAGGGATATGTTTCAATAAACTGATCACCGCTTTTTCAACTTCTTCGTCGTTGATTACAATTCGCATTCTCTGTCCGCCAATTACATAGCTGGGTCTCACCAGTACAGGATATCCAACTTTATTGGCCACTTCTATTGCTTCGTCTGCATTGTAAGCGGTGCCATATTCCGGATAAGGAATGTTTAGCTCTTTTAATAAATCACTGAAACGACCTCTGTCTTCCGCAATGTCCATATTTTCGAAAGCTGTTCCTACAATCGGAACCCCTTTTTCGTGCAAACGCTTTGCTAATTTCAACGCAGTTTGTCCACCCAGCTGAACAATAATACCGTCTGGTTTTTCCAATTCGATGATTTCCCACAGATGTTCCCAGAATACTGGTTCGAAATACAGTTTGTCTGCCATATCAAAATCGGTAGAAACCGTTTCAGGATTGCAGTTCACCATAATGGCTTCGTATCCGCATTCCTTAATGGCCAGTAGACCGTGTACACAACAGTAATCAAATTCAATTCCCTGACCAATACGGTTGGGGCCGCTGCCTAAAACAATGATTTTTTTCTTTTTGGAAGGGATCGATTCGTTGGAGTTCAGAGTAGGGTTCATTTTTTCTAAGAATTCAGCAAAATTAAGGTCTCTGAACAATTTTGGCGGTTTTTTTTAAGAGATACATTTTGTATTTTCACTATATAATTGCGATTTTTACTTCACTCAATCTACTTTCCTCATGCGAATTCTTAGTCTCTGTTTCGTTTTCATGATGCTGATTGCCTGTTCAGGCCCCCGCATTTTAGATGTGGCTACTGCACCTGACGCCAATTTCAGTAATTACAAAACCTTTGCTTTTTATGAAGTAACTGCTTATGGAGATACTATTTCAGATCGGTTTAATGAGCGTATCGCTTATTTAAAAAAGGGGATTGCCCGCGAAATGGAACAGCGTCGCTTTACACAGGTAGAAAAAAATCCAGACCTCTTCATCAATATTGGTGTAGCAGTTAAATTAGAAGTACAAACCCGTCAAACTACCTGGCCGCAGGATGGCATGATGCGTTATATGGGACAGCGAAATTATAAATGGCAGTCTGAAGAAGTAGAAGTGGGAAGATATAGAAGAGGAGCCATTACACTGCATGTGGTAGACGCTGCTAAAAATCATATGCTCTGGACAGCAACCCTTAAGGGATCATTGCCGGATGACAGCACCAAGCTCCAAAGCTATGCAGACAAAGGAATACAGACTTTGTTTACTAAGTTCCCTGTGCAATAAGTTTCCAGTATACTACAGCAGCGTTAACAATGCTGAACTTTACATGACTTCCCGCAATTCCTCCCAGCGTGAAGTATAGCGGGGGCTTCGAAGTTCCTGTCGCATTTTCCAGTTGCGTTGCGTACCAGCTGCAGCAAATTGCACAATATCGTTGCGCATGGCAAAATTGATATTGTCAATGGTAAGCATGAGTTTTCTGTTTTGCTGCGGAACCGCATCGGTAAATAAATTGCCCTGTACCGATTCATCGGGTACGAGTCCACTCAGAATCACACCGGCTTTTTTGTATACAGCTCCTTCCTCAAACAGCTGATCTACTGCTGCTACAGCAGGTTTAATCAGCAAGTGCGTGGCAGAAGTAGCATAAGGTAAATGCACATAGGTGCCAACACTGTTACCATGTCTGAATCTTCCTTCTGTTCTTTCTTGTTTGGGAATAACAAAAACATAAATGACCGAAGCGGCACTTTCTTGTCTTCTTAATTTTTCGGTAGCCCTGGTAATATAGGTAGCTACTGCTTCTTTAATTTGTTCCTTGCTGGTTACATTTTTCCCGAACATGCGGGTAGTGGCAATCATTTTTTTATTCAGCAAAGGATCTTTCATTTCAATGCTCTTTACACCATTCAATTCTCTTAAGAGTCTTTGTCCTACTACACCGCCCAGATTTTTCTGCACCCATGCTTCAGGCATGCCGCGCAAATCGAAAGCTGTATTGATATTGTATTTGCGTAACTTCTCTGCGTACTGCCGGCCCACGCCCCAGATATCTTCTACTGCGGTTTGCTGCAATGCCACGGCTACTTTTTCAGGTGTGTTCAATACCATAATACAATTGGTGGCCTGCTTGTTTTTTTTCGCGAGCCGGTTGGCCACTTTGCTCAATACCTTGGTGGCTGCAACACCAATGGATACTTTAATGCCGGTCCATTGTTCCACTGTGTTTTTCAGGTGGAGCGAAAACGCCTCTAACTGAGAGGGCTCAATATGATCGAGCGTTACAAAACATTCGTCTACGGAATACACTTCTACTGCACCGGCGGGCAAACATAGCCGCAGGGTTTCCATCACGCGCCAGCTTAAATCCCCATATAAATTATAGTTGGAAGAAAAGGTGTGAACACCCTTTTGTTGAATCAATTCCTTTGCCTGAAAATAGGGGATGCCCATAGCAATGCCGGCCTGCTTGGCTTCGTCGCTGCGCGACACAATGCATCCGTCGTTATTGCTTAATACCACCACGGGTGCATTGTGCAGGGCAGGTAAAAAAAGTCTTTCGCAGGAACAGTAAAAGCTATTGCAGTCAATTATTCCAATCATAACAAACCGTCCCGTTCTTTATACCGCGTGAATAGAATACGTAACAACCCCCCATACATGGGCCCGTTCATCTAAGCCTCCGGTTAATGGAATGTCTGCAAATTTTTTGTTCTCTGCCACCAGGGTTAGCTGGTTAAAATTTTTATGCAACCGGCGAACCAGCAATTCTCCGTCTAAAATGGCAATGATGATTTTACCGCTCACGGGTTTAATACTGCGGTCTACAATTAAGGTATCCCCGCTAAAAATACCCGCGCCCGTCATGGCATCACTGTTCATCCGAAAGAAAAAAGTGGCTGGTTTGTTGTGCACCAGTTGTTCATTCAGGTCTATGCCCCGTTCCATATAATCGTCGGCAGCAGCCCCGAATCCGGTGGCATTGGCAGTAGGCACTTCCCACTGCGAATACCGCTTGGAGCCTTTGTAGGCGGCTCCGTACCCGATTTCCCCGTCCATAAAATGATTTTTTACTTACTAAATTATTTAGTAAATTTATGCTAAAATAATTATCAATCTAAATTTTGTTTATGCAGGAGGGATATGTTTTACCCAGGGATCAACAGCCGCTGATGGCCAGTGAAAGGGAGCAATATTTGCTAATGGCTTATCCTTTTGAAATGGCTGTTTTTGAAGCCACGGAGCAAATGGAAGAAACCATTATTCGCTGGATGCGCCGCATCATCAGTAACAAATCGGCCTTTACCGTGCAGGTGCATCCGCAGATACAGGAAGACACCGGTCAGCTGCAGTTCTGTCTGGCTGATCAGGGTGCTTTTGCGCAGCTGGCGAATGAATTGAAAGTGGTGAGTCAGTTTATCAGCAGTTATCAATGCAGGGAAATGTATTTCAATCTCAGACCGGCTATTCAGCATCAGTTGCTCTGTCATTCTACCAGTTATACCATTACCGAACTGGTGTTGTTGCGCAAACCATTCGGGCAGGAACAATACAGGCAGGTAAACGTATTTGCCTTAAAACCCTGACGGATGCTATTGCTTTGGATTCTTAGCTTTATTTTCGTTGAAACGAAGACCATTCATGGAATCCATTATTGAAGCAATAGCACAACTTTGTCAGCAGGCTTTACAGTTGACACCAGACAGAATAGAAAAATTACCACAGAGCGGAAGTGACCGAGTTTACTTCAGGGTATATAGCGCTGCAAATACCTATATCGCCACTTACAATATCAACACGAGAGAAACGGCCACATTTGTATACTTCAGTCAGCACTTTAAAAAAGCCGAACTTCCTGTTCCGGTTATTTTAGCAGTAAACGATACCAATACTATTTATTTACAGGAAGACTTGGGAACCGAATCACTGCTGAATAAACTGGAAGCAAATGGTCACGGTGAATATGTATACCAGCTTTTTCAGCAAAGCCTGAAAGAACTGGCACGGATGCAGGTGCTGGGGCATCAGGGTTTAGACTATAACTGGTGTTTAACAGCCAAGGAATTTGGTAAGCAAGCTATTTTAAGCGATCTCTTATATTTTAAATATTATTTCTTAGATACACTGCAATTGCCTTACGATAAGCAGGCCATGCTAGATGACTTTGATGCATTGAGTACCTACTTAACCCGTACGCAGAATAAGTATTTCATGTTCCGTGATTTTCAGAGCAGAAATATTATTGTACAAAACGACAAAGTACATTTTATCGATTACCAGGGAGGTATGCAGGGTGCTTTGCAATACGATGTGGCATCTCTGTTATGGCAGGCAAAAGCAGAGTTAAGTGAGGAATGGAAAGATCGTTTGTTGGAATATTATATGGATCAGGTAGATCCTTTATTGCCGGAGCCTGTTGACAGAATTACTTTTGTAAGTCAGTACAATGGATACGTTTTAATTCGTTTGTTACAGGTATTGGGCGCATATGGATTCAGAGGCTTGTTTGAGCGCAAAGCACATTTCCTCGCAAGCATACCACTGGCATTACATAATCTGAAATTTTTTATTGAGCACAAAAGAGTTGGGATTGTAACACCCGAATTTGATCGTGTGCTGAAGCTGGTGGTAGAAGACAGCATGATTAATAAGTTTGTGGCACCACAGGCCAATGAAAAAACACCACTGGTGATTACCATTAATAGTTTCAGTTATAAGCGCGGTTTGCCCCATGATGAAACAGAGAATGGTGGTGGCTTCATGTTTGATATGCGCGGCATTTTGAATCCGGGCAGATTTGATGAATACAAGAAGCTAAGTGGATTGGACAAGCCTGTACAGGATTTTTTAGAACAGCGAACCAGAATGGGTAAGTTTTTAAACAGTGTCTGGGATTTGATTGATATCACCGTTGAAGATTATCTGAACAGGGATTTTGCCAACCTGATGATCAACTTCGGATGCACAGGTGGTCAGCACCGAAGCGTATATGCTGCAGAACAAACGGCCAGACATCTGAGAAATAAGTACAAGCTAAAAGTGGTATTAACACATACCAATCGCGAAAACTGGGTAAAATAAATGAAGATATGAAAGCAATGATTTTTGCAGCAGGATTGGGTACCCGGCTAAAACCCTGGACCGACCATCACCCCAAAGCGCTGGCAATGGTGAATGGAAAAAGTTTGTTGCAAAGAAATATTTTATACCTGCAGGAATACGGAATAACAGAGGTAGTGGTAAACGTACATCACTTTGCCGATCAGATTATTGATGCGGTTAAGCGAAATCAGGGATGGGGTTCTTCGGTAACTATTTCTGATGAAACCGATGTGGTTCTGGAAACAGGAGGCGGCTTAAAAAAAGCAGCACCCCTATTTGCAGGCGAAGAAAATATGGTTATCCTGAATGCAGATATTTTAACCAATCTGCAGTTGGATCAGATGATATTACAGCATAGGCAAACGAATGCACTGGCCACACTCGCTGTTTCGCAAAGAGAATCGTCTCGCTATTTTTTATTTGGATCCGATAGTCAATTAAAAGGCTGGACCAATGTGAATACCGGTGAGGTAAAGCCGGAAGGATTAAACACTGCAGGATTATTCAACCGGGCATTTAGTGGTCTGCACGTAATACAAACTGCCTTACTTCAGAAAATAGGCAGAGAGGGTAAGTTCTCAATGGTTGATGTGTACCTGGATCTTTGTGCTACAGAACCCATTTACGCATTTGATCATACGGGTGCATTATTGCTTGATGTTGGTAAACCGGAAAGTCTGGTAAAAGCAGCCAGTTTATTTGATTAATGGGCAATACTATCATGAATCCACTTCTTCATTTTGCCATGATTGGCTGTGGCAGAATTGCTGCAGAGCATATCAGGCAAATTACCCGTGTTGGCAAACTGGTGGCAGTAGTGGATATTGATTTGCTCAAAGCAGAACAATATGGTTTGCCCTATGGGGTTCCCTTTTTTACCAATACAGCTCAGTTGTATTCTTCCGGTATTCATATTGATATTGTGGTTATTGCAACACCCAACGGTCTCCACTCAATTCAAACCATTGAGGCACTCGAAAATGGATATCATGTTTTAGTTGAAAAGCCGGTTGCCTTAACCATATCTGATATTTCGCTCATGCAGATTGCTGCAGACAAGGCGGGTAAAAATATTTACACGGTGATGCAAAACCGGTTCAATCTGCCGGTGCAACTCATGAAAGCATTGCTGGATAAACATGCTTTGGGGAAAATACAACAAGTGCTGGTAAAATGTTTCTGGCACAGACCCACTTCCTATTATACCAATAGCTGGCACGGGTCTTTGGCGCTGGATGGTGGTATTTTGTTTACGCAGTACAGTCATTTTATTGATCTTCTGTGCTGGTTTTTCGGGGAAGGAAAATTGATAGAAGCCAGCTTTAACAATCGGTTGCACAAAGGGCTGATTGAGTTTGAAGACGAAGGAAATCTGCAATTGGTTTTTGATCATGATGTTCGGGTACAAATGGAGTATAGTATTAATGAACCTTATGTAAACAAAGAAGGATCCATCAACATTATTGGAGAAAAAGGAACCATGAAAGCAGGTGGAGCCTATTTAAATGAATGGGAACACTCAACGAACGACAGTGAATTAAAAGACAGCATTGAATTACTGCAAAAAAATATATTGTCTGATTTTGGGGTTGTTTTAAACCCAGCGGCAGGATTCAATTTGCCCCGGCAGTCCTCAGAACCAAACGACTATGGGAACTACCAGGGCAGTATGCGCAATCATTACAAAGTGTATGATAGTCTGGTGCAATCGCTGCAGCATCAGGCGCCTTATTATACCAGTATAGCCGAAGCAAAAAATACCATTGAACTGATTAATCTCATATATCAGGCACGGTAATTGAGTTAAATTGAATAAAATTTAGAGCTATGTTGCCAGCATTTAATTTAATAGAATCTTCAGTACGCGATGTACAGTTTGGAAAAAATGTAACCATTGTGGGTCCTGTTAATATTTATGGCTGTACAATTGGCCATGATTCAAAAGTAGGACCCTTTACAGAAATACAATCCAATGTAACCATTGGTGAGAGATGTAAAATTCAGTCTCACAGTTTTATCTGTAGTCTGGTAACCATTGGTAGTGACTGCTTCATAGGACATGGTGTAATGTTTATTAACGATTTGTTTTCTGAAGGCAGACCAGCAGATGATGCATCCAAATGGCAGAACACTTCCATTGGCAATCATGTTTCTATAGGTAGTAATGCTACAATACTTCCGGTAAGCATTTGCGAAAATGTAGTGATTGGAGCTGGGGCAGTGGTTACAAAAGATATTACCGAGCCTGGTTTTTATGCAGGTAATCCGGCAAAGAAAATCCGATAAATTTTTGGCAATGTAGTTGGTTTAGCGAAACAGTTTGCTGCTAAAACATCAGACTTTGATGTAGATTTTTTTCTTGTCCAGTACATACACAATCAGCCAGTAAAAAGCAATCATGCACAATGCGTATACCAGTGATCCTACTCTGGGGTCTTCCGCAATTGGCTTGCAGAGTGTATTGTAAAACCAGGATAAAAAGCTGGTATAATGCTTGGTGCCATCTGCATCTGTTTCAGATACCCATCGTAACAAGCCGGACAGTCTGGGTAAAAAGCCGCTCAATACAAAAATGAACAGCGGGTTTTTACCAAATACATCAAAGAAACGGCTCCATGCACCTTTGGCACCTTTAAATTCTATGGCATAAATCATGACACCGATGGTTAAAATAGCCAGTCCTGTTGTATACAAAGTGTAGCTGCTGGTCCATATTTTTTTATTGATAGGAAATACCAAATCCCAGCAATATCCGCTGAAAGTAAGTACCAGTCCTGCTACAAAAAGACTGCTTAACATATCGGTATTCTTTCCTTTCAGCTGGATGTATTGTCCAACAAGGAATCCAAAAATCACTTGAACAATGGCGGCAGGTGTACTCATGAATCCTTCCGGATCAAAAGGAACGCCTTCTCCTTTGTAAATATGGGTAACGCCTAAAATATCAATATCAATAGCGGTTCCAAACCAGCCCTGTAAACTATACTTATCTCCATCTGCACCTAACGCGTAACAAACAAACCAGTAAAGCAACAGTATCGCCATGCCAATTACATAAGCACCCCTGGTTTTTCCATAAAACACAATCACGGAAGCAAAGAAATAACAAAGTGCAATTCTTTGTAAAACGCCTAATATCCTTACGTTCTCCCAGGGTTTAAACACCAGCTCTTCTCCGTCCCATTTTACAAAAGGGCTCCAATGCAGCAAAACCCCGATGCCAAAAATAAGCAGGGTTCTTTTGATTACTTTTTTCCAGAATTCTGCAGGACCTGCCGCTTCAAAACGTGGCATCACAAAAGCCATGGCATTTCCTACGGCGAATAAAAAGAAGGGGAAAACCAAATCGGTGGGTGTTACCCCATGCCAGGGGGCATGTTTCAGAGGACCAAAAATATGACTCCAGCTACCCGGGTTATTAACCAGAATCATTAAAGCTACCGTTGCGCCTCTGAAAACATCCAGCGAAAAATATCTGTTTCCCATATTTGTATATGTGTAAAAGCTAAGTTATACTAATTGGATATTGCTGCCAATTTATGCTATATGCATTTTAGGTTGCATATTTGCATGAATCTAGGAACATGAAAAAAGCATTAATCACGGGCATCACCGGCCAGGACGGTGCATATTTGGCAGAATTGCTGCTGAAGAAGGGTTATGAAGTGCATGGAATCAAGCGCAGAAGTTCGCTGTTTAATACGCAAAGAATTGACCATTTTTACGAGGATCCGCATATCCCGGACCGCCATATGGTGCTACATTACGGCGATTTAACCGATAGCACAAACCTGATTCGTATTATTCAGGAAGTACAACCCGATGAAATTTATAACCTCGCTGCCATGAGTCATGTGCATGTGAGTTTTGAAACGCCGGAATACACGGCCAATGCAGACGGGGTGGGTGCATTGAGGATTTTAGAAGCGATTCGTTTGCTGGGCTTGACTAAAAAGACAAAATTCTATCAGGCATCTACTTCTGAATTATATGGTTTGGTACAGGCTGTTCCGCAAAGTGAAACAACGCCTTTTTACCCCAGAAGTCCTTATGCGGTAGCCAAGCTATACGCTTACTGGATAACCGTGAATTACCGGGAAGCATACGGCATGTATGCCTGCAACGGAATCCTGTTTAACCATGAAAGTCCTTTAAGAGGAGAAACATTTGTTACCCGTAAAATTACCCGTGCGGTGGCCCGCATTTCTATGGGATTACAAGATGTTCTCTATCTGGGTAACCTTGATGCACAAAGAGACTGGGGACATGCCAAGGATTATGTAGAAGGTATGTGGCTGATGTTGCAGCAGGAACAAGCAGAAGATTTTGTTCTGGCAACAGGCGTTACTACTTATATCCGTGATTTTGTGCGAATGGCATTTGCAGAAGTAGGCGTAACACTAGCTTTTACCGGTGAGGGAGTAAATGAAGTGGGCACCATTGCAGCTGTTGATCAACCGGATAATACTGCGATGAAAGTAGGTCAGGTGGTGGTAAAAGTAGATCCGCGTTATTACAGACCAACCGAAGTAGACTTGTTAATTGGAGATGCATCCAAGGCTAAGAAAAAATTAAACTGGTCACCTAAATATACTTTGGCCGAAATGGTTAAAGAAATGGTGGCAGCCGATATTGAATTGTTTAAAAAAGAACAGTTGTTGAAAGACAATGGATTTGCAACCGAGAAAGAACATGAATAAGCAGGCAAAAATATATGTAGCCGGTCACAGGGGTATGGTAGGCAGTGCCATTGTGAGAAAACTGGAAGCTATGGGCTATACTTCCATTATTACCCGTACGTCAAAAGAATTGGATTTGCGTAATCAACAGGCTGTGGCAGATTTTTTTGCAGCTGAAAAACCCGACTATGTTTTTCTGGCGGCCGCTAAAGTGGGTGGAATTGTTGCCAACAATACCTATCGTGCGGAATTTATTTATGACAACCTGATGATGGAGAGTAATATAATTCATCAGAGTTATGTAAACGGCGTAAAGAAATTATTATTTTTAGGTTCTTCCTGTATCTATCCTAAAATGGCTCCCCAGCCATTGAAAGAAGAATACTTGCTGAGTGGCTATCTGGAAGAAACTAACCAGCCCTATGCCATTGCAAAGATTGCGGGTATTGAATTATGTGATAGTTACCGGGCCCAGTATGGCTGCAATTTTATTTCGGCCATGCCTACCAATTTGTACGGTCCTAATGACAATTATGATTTAGAGAAAAGTCATGTGTTACCTGCCATGCTGCGCAAGTTCATTACAGCAAAAGCAAACAATGAGCCCACAGTGACCATCTGGGGTTCCGGAACACCTAGGAGGGAGTTTTTGCACGTGGATGATCTGGCAGAAGCCTGTTTGTACCTGATGGAGAATTACAATCAAAAGGGACTGGTTAATATTGGAACCGGAGTAGATGTGACTATTCTTGAGTTGGCACAGATGGTAAAGGAAATCACTGGCTATTCCGGAGAAATTGTTCTGGACGCATCCAAACCCGATGGTACTCCCAGAAAATTAATGGATGTAAGCAAAATCAACAGCTTTGGCTGGAAAGCCAGGATAGACTTGTATCAGGGCATTTCAATGGTGTATGAGTTGGTAAAAAATGCCCCCTGGAATAAATCGGCAAATAAATAAGTAAGTATACAAAGCAGTAACTTTATATTCATATAAATTCATTTATGTCTAAGAGAATCATCATTACCGGGGGCGCCGGTTTTATAGGCTCGCATGTTGTAAGATTATTCGTAAATAAATATCCTGACTATACCATCATCAATCTGGATGCCTTGACCTATGCAGGCAATCTGGAAAATCTTCGTGATATTGAAAACAAACCCAACTATCACTTTGCCAAAGTGAATATTCTGGATGTGAAAGCCGTAGAAGATTTGTTTGACCTATACCAGGTTACCGATGTAATCCATCTGGCAGCAGAGTCACATGTAGACAGATCCATTGTTTCTCCATTAGACTTTGTTTACACGAATGTAATTGGTACAGTGAATCTGCTGAATACGGCAAAACAAAAGTGGGCAGCGGATTTGAGCAATCATCGTTTTTATCATGTATCAACTGATGAGGTTTACGGAAGTCTGGGCACAGAAGGATTGTTTACGGAAGAAACAGCCTACGATCCCCGTTCTCCTTATTCTGCCAGTAAAGCTTCTTCCGATCATTTCGTAAGAGCTTATCATGAAACCTATCATTTGCCGGTTGTAATCACCAACTGTTCCAATAACTATGGGCCTTTTCATTTTCCGGAGAAACTGATCCCCTTGTTCATCAATAATATTTTACAGGGAAAGCCATTGCCTGTTTACGGAGATGGCTTGTATACCCGTGACTGGTTATATGTAAAAGACCATGCACTGGCCATTGACCTGGTATTCCACAAAGGAGTAAATGGTGAAACCTATAATATTGGCGGATTCAATGAATGGAAGAATATTGATCTGGTAAAATTATTATGCCAGCAAATGGATGAAAAGTTGGGAAAGCCTGCAGGCGCCAGCGAGCAATTGATTACCTATATCAAGGATCGTCCCGGACACGACAGACGCTATGCCATTGATGCTACCAAAATCAACCGGGAACTGGGCTGGAAGCCAACTGTAACATTTCAGGAAGGCCTGAGTGAAACCATTGACTGGTTCTTAGCCAATACCGAATGGTTAAACAATGTAACCAGCGGAAACTACCAGCACTATTACGAATCCATGTACAGCAACAAATAATCATGCAGATAGAGTATACCTCCATAGAAGGCTGTTTTATTATTCACGATACATTTTTTGGTGATAGTCGTGGTTATTTTTTTGAGAGTTTTAACCGGAATACCTTTTTAGAGAAAACTGGTGTAGCGGTAGACTTTGTACAGGACAATCAATCCCAATCGGGTAAAGGTGTTTTGAGAGGCTTGCATTTTCAGCATGGTGAGTTTGCTCAGGCAAAACTGGTTCGCGTATTAAGTGGAACGGTACTGGATGTTGCGGTTGATTTAAGAAAGGATTCAAAAACTTTTGGTCAGCACATAGCAGTAGAATTGAGTGGAGAGAGCCGCACACAGTTTTTTGTGCCACGAGGTTTTGCGCATGGTTTTGTTGTATTGAGTGAGCAGGCAACCTTTTTTTATAAGTGCGATAATTATTATTACAAAGCAGCGGAAGGTGGCATCGCTTTCAATGATCCTGATTTAGGCATTGATTGGAAATTACCCGCCAATCAGTTATTGCTTTCAGACAAAGACAAGCAATTGCCCTTTCTGAAAGACTGCATCAATACTTTGCAATTTTAAAATTTTTATACCCAGCATATGAAAGGAATCATTTTAGCAGGTGGATCAGGAACGCGGTTGTATCCGATTACCAAAGGAATCAGTAAACAGCTGATGCCCGTGTATGATAAGCCCATGATTTACTATCCGCTGTCGGTGCTGATGCTGGCGGGTATTAAAGAGATTCTGTTTATAACGACTCCACAGGATTCTGATCAGTTTAAAAGATTGCTCGGTGATGGTGCTGAAATAGGATGTTCCTTTTCTTATGCAGTGCAGCATGAGCCCAATGGATTGGCGCAGGCATTTGTGATTGGAGAACAATTCATTGGCAAGGATAAAGTTTGTTTGATTCTGGGAGATAATATTTTTTATGGAGCCGGCTTCAGTAAGCTGGTGCAAAGCTTCAACGATGTAAATGGGGCAGCTGTATTTGCTTATGAAGTAAATGATCCTGAACGGTATGGCGTGGTTGAATTTGATGCCGACAAAAAAGCCATTTCCATTGAAGAGAAACCCAAACAGCCCAAATCGAATTATGCAGTTCCCGGATTGTATTTTTACGACAACTCAGTAGTAGAAATAGCCAAAAATATAAAACCTTCACCTAGAGGTGAATACGAAATAACCGATGTAAACCGGGTTTACCTGGAAGCGGGAAAATTACAGGTAGGAATCATGAACAGAGGTACTGCCTGGCTGGATACCGGTACTTTTGATTCTTTTGCCGACGCCTGTGAGTTTGTAAGGGTCATTGAAAAGCGCCAGAGCCAGAAAATTGGTTGTATTGAGGAAGTGGCTTACCGAATGGGCTTTATTGATCGCACACAACTCATGATTTTAGCCGAACAATATGCTAAGAGCGGCTACGGTGAATACCTGAAGCGTTTAAAGGTTTTGTAGGTATTTTAAACAAAATCGGCAACATTGCGTTACTAATGCTATGAATGCCTTTACAATCAAAGATCTAGAGAACCTGTCGGGTATTAAAGCGCATACCATCCGTATCTGGGAACAGCGGTATTCGTTCCTTAACCCACAGCGTACAGAAACCAATATTCGCTACTATTCCGGCGATGAACTAAAAACAGTTCTGAACATTGCCTTACTGAATAAGTATGGCTTCAAAATTTCGCATATTGACCGCATGAGTGCGGAAGAAATGCGCGAAAAAACCCTTAGTTTAAATCAGGCTCAGGCACAACAGGAAAGAATTGTGAATGAACTAATCAGCTGCATGATCGACATGAAGCTGGATGAGTTTGAAGTGCTGGTGGATGGTTATATCAAAACCAAGGGGATTGAAAAAGCCATTCCGCAGATTATTTTTCCTTTTCTTGAGCGCATAGGAATACTTTGGATTACCAACCATATTAATCCTGCGCAGGAGCACCTGGTAACCAATATTATTCGTCAGAAACTGATTATGGGTATTGAAACCTGTCAGACTCCGCTTACCCAGCGAAAAACAGTATTGCTGTTTTTACCTGAAGGGGAACACCATGAATTGGGTATCTTGTTTACTTATTATTTGTTTAAGAGCCGTGGGGTTAAAGTGATTTACCTGGGCGCCAATGTACCACTGAAAGATGTAGAATACGTGGCAACACTGAAGAAGCCCGATTTTCTATATTCTCACCTAACTTCTGTAGCGCATAATTTCAATTTTGAGAAATTTCTGGTGAATGTGCAGAACAGAATCCCGGAATTCTCCGTGATTGTTTCCGGCGCTTTAACACAAACGTACAAGAAACGTGTGCCAACCAATGTTACTTTTAAGAAGTCTTTGTTGGAAGTAACAGAGTATATCGGAACTTTATAATAAAAATTTTTACTGTATACGATTTTAATATAATGTTTAAACAACAATTAACCAGCCCGCTATATGCGGGCTGGTTTGTTTAACAAATATTTTAAAAAAATTAAACAAAAGACTAGGTGATTATCGAATTATATGTTTAGCTTTATGCTTCAAATAATTAAACAATACGCCATGTCTACGCTAGATTTTAATCAAATGTTGGTCAACAATGCGGATTTTTTGAAACCTTTCGCGGTTACTTTAACACGCGATCAGGAAGCGGCAAAAGACTTGTATCAGGAAACACTTTTCCGGGCATTGGCTAACAAAGACAAGTACAATGTAGGAACGAATATTAAAGCATGGTTATATACCATTATGCGTAATATTTTTATCAATAACTACAGAAGAAAGTCTAAGCAGTCTACCATTTTCGATAATACCCCCAATGAATTTCTACTCGATTTTAATCAGGGTGCAGTGGCAAACGAAGCAATTGCCAATATCAATATGAAAGAAGTGAAGCAGGCAATCCACAATCTTCCAGAGATTTTCAAAAATCCATTTTTATTGTATTTCGATGGTTACAAGTACCATGAAATTGCTGAAATGCTGGATGAACCTTTGGGTACCATCAAAAGCAGAATTCACTTTGCCAGAAAACTGTTGAAATCTCATATTCAGCGTTTCTAAGAATTTTCATTAACTTACTCGTCAAGTGAAGCAAAAGCAAGCGATCGTTATCGGCAGCGGTTTCTCAGGAATGTCTGCGGCCTCATTTCTGGCCAGATCGGGCTGGAAGGTTATTGTACTGGAACAACATGAAATGCCGGGAGGAAGAGCTCGTAAATTTGAAGCTGCAGGCTTTACGTTTGATATGGGACCCAGTTGGTACTGGATGCCCGATGTGTTCGACCGATATTTTCAGCAATTCGGAAAACAAGTCAGCGATTTCTATCAATTAGAAAGATTAGATCCCTCTTATCGTGTTTACTGGCCTGACGGGGTAACCGATATACCAGCCAACTATCAGGAATTAAAAGCCCTCTTTGAAAAACTGGAACCGGGTGCCGGAGAGCAGCTGGATCTGTTCATGAAAGAAGCGGCTTATAAATACGAAGTAGGGGTAAACAAGCTGGTATTTAAACCTGGTCAGTCCTTATTGGAGTTTTTAGACCTTGACTTAATAAAAGGGGTATTTAAACTGGATGTGTTCAATTCTATGAAAGCCCATGTGGGTAAGTATTTCAAGAATCCAAAACTGGTAGAATTGATGGAGTTTCCTGTTTTATTTTTAGGTGCTTTGCCCGAACATACGCCTGCTTTGTACAGCTTAATGAACTATGCAGATATCAAAGGAGGAACCTGGTATCCGCAAAAAGGAATGTATGAAATAGCACAGGCCATGTATGACCTGGCAGTTTCCCTGGGAGTTGAATTCAGGTTTAACCATTCGGTTACTAATATTAATGTTAAGGATGGAATTGCCCAATCTGTATCCTGTGTGGTAAACACACCTGCGGGTAAAACCACTGTAGCACTTGATGCAGATGTGATAGTAGGTGGGGCCGATTACCATCATGTGGAAATGGCTTTATTGCCAAAGGAATATCAATCCTATACCGAAGCCTACTGGAATAAGCGGGTAATGGCCCCTAGTTGTTTACTTTACTATGTAGGATTGAATAAAAAACTGGAAGGTATTACGCACCATTCTCTGTATTTTGATACCGATTTTGGCCTGCATGGAAAAGAGATTTATACCACCAAAGAATGGCCAACCAATCCTTTGTTTTATTTGTGCGCACCTTCCGTAACAGATAAATCGGTTGCCCCCGAAGGTTGTGAAAATTTATTCTTCCTGATACCTGTTGCCACTGGGTTAACAGGAGATACCGAAGCATTAAGAGAGAAGTATTTTCAGCAGATAGTTAAAAGAGTAGAAAAGCAACTTGGCCAATCAATAGCTGATGCCATTATTTATAAACGAACTTTTGCCCAAAGCAATTTCATTGAAGATTATCATGCTTTTAAAGGAAATGCTTATGGTTTGGCGAACACTTTACTGCAAACTGCTGTTTTAAAGCCGTCTTGCAGAAGTAAAAAAGTTAAAAACCTATTCTTTACAGGACAATTGACCGTTCCGGGACCGGGAGTACCTCCCAGTCTGATCAGCGGTGAAGTAGTAGCTAAAGAAATTACCAAATTATATGATTAAACTGTTTCATCAGGTAAGTCAGGAATGTAGCAGAATTACTACGGAGCTGTACAGCACGAGTTTTTCTTCGTCCATTCGTCTCTTGCACAAGGATCTTAGAACGCCCATTTTTAATATCTATGGGTTTGTAAGATTTGCAGACGAAATAGTGGACACATTTCATGAATTTGACAAAGTAAAATTACTCGCTGATTTTAAAAAAGCAACGTATGAAGCTATTGAGCAGAAGATTTCATTGAATCCTATTTTGCATAGCTTCCAGTTAACAGTGAATGAATATAATATTGATCATACTTTAATTGATGCTTTTCTGAAAAGCATGGAAATGGATTTGGGAAAGAAGCAATACGACAGAAATGGCTATGAAGAATATATTTATGGAAGCGCAGAAGTAGTGGGTCTTATGTGTTTGTATGTTTTTTGCAATGGCGATAAAAAATGCTACGAAAACCTTAAACCCTATGCCTGCAGTCTGGGATCTGCTTTTCAGAAAGTTAATTTTCTTCGGGATCTGAAGGCAGATTTTGAGGGATTGGACAGGATGTATTTTCCAGGTTGCGACTTCAGCAATTTCACGCAGGAAGACAAACTAAAAATTGAGCATGATATTCAGCACGATTTTGATCATGCTTATGAAGGAATTGTGCAACTTCCATTAAAAGCAAGATTTGGTGTATATGTGGCGTATAAATATTATCTGAGCCTTTTCAAAAAAATCAAAAAATTACAACCACAGAAAATATTAGATACAAGAGTTAGAATCCCTGACCATGGCAAAGTATTTATTCTGGCCAAGGCGGGTATTCGCAGCCAGCTAAACCTGCTATAATCTCATGACAGAACAAGTGATTCTGGTAAATGAAGCTGATGAAGAAATTGGTTTCATGGAAAAAATGGAAGCCCATGAAAAAGCATTGCTGCACAGGGCTTTCAGTGTTTTTGTATTCAATAGTACTGGTGAAATGTTATTACAGCAAAGAGCCAGAGATAAATACCATAGTGCGAATTTATGGACCAACACTTGTTGCAGTCATCCCCGACCAGGTGAAACCGTAGCAGCGGCAGCAGATCGCCGTCTTGTGGAAGAAATGGGTTTCCAGGCACCCTTACAAAAAGCTTTTGACTTTGTTTATAAAGCTCCTTTTGATAATGGCTTAACCGAATATGAGTTTGACCATGTTTTTATAGGAACCTATGAAGGTGTTATAGAGCCGAATCCTTTAGAAGTTCAAGCCCATGCTTTTCGTAGCTTTGATGCTATTGAATCTTTGATCCAATCTGACCCCGGGCAATTTACTTCCTGGTTTTTAATTGCATTTCCGAAAGTAAAAGCCTGGTGGCAGGAAAAATATCGCTAAAGGAATGAGTGAATATCCATCCAGTAAGAAGGCAGTCGTTATAGGCGCGGGTATCGCAGGACTGGCATCCGCTATACGTTTGCAGGTGATGGGATATGAGGTAAGGGTATTTGAGAAGAACGGTTATCCCGGAGGAAAGCTCAGTCATTTTGAGTTGAATGGATATCAATTTGACGCAGGTCCAAGCTTATTTACCCGACCACAATTGATAGAAGAACTATTTGTATTGGCCAATGAGCCAATGGAATCTTATTTCTCCTATGAACATGTACCGGTAGCCTGTCATTATTTTTATCAGGATGGTACGCTGATAAAAGCATACGCAGATCGGGAACAATTTGCCGCAGAAATACATGCCAAAATCGGAGAGCCGCAAGAGAATATAAAAACCTATTTGCTCAACTCGGCCAATGCCTATGAAAATATCGCGGGTATATTTTTAAAATATACATTACATCGCTTATCTACTTTGCTTAAAGCGCCCATTGCAGGTGCTTTGCAATACCTGAAGCTGCCCTATTTGTTTAAAACCTTACATCAATACAATCAGTCTAATTTCAGATCGCCCAAGTTGGTGCAACTGTTTAACCGTTATGCCACTTATAACGGGAGCAATCCTTATAAAGCACCAGCCATGCTTTCTTTGATTCCACACCTGGAACACAATGAAGGTACTTTCTATCCAAAAGGCGGAATGATTAGCATTACGAATGCATTGTTTGCACTGGCTCAAAAGAAAGGAGTGAAATTTATTTTTGATACGCCAGTTGAAAGAATAATACGTTCGAATAATCAAGTGCAGGGAGTAGTTGTGAATGGCGAAAATGTATTTGCCAATCTGGTGGTAAGTAATATGGATGTATACTTTACTTATCAGCAATTATTGGGAGAGCCACTGAAAGCAGCGAAGGTGCTGAAGCAGGAAAGAAGCAGCAGTGCATTTATTTTTTACTGGGGAATGAATAAAAGCTTTGAACAGCTGAGTTTGCACAATATATTTTTCAGTGAGCAGTACGAAGCAGAATTTGATTCTCTGTTTCATACCCGCCAACCTTTTCCGGATCCTACTGTATACATTAATATCACCAGCAAGTGTGAGCCGGGTATACAGGCGCCTTACGGAAAAGAAAACTGGTTTGTGATGGTAAACGCTCCTGCCAATACAGGTCAGGATTGGACTTCTATTCAGGATTTCTACAAAAAAGCAATCCTGAAAAAACTGAGTAGCATTTTAGGAGAAGACATTGCACTGTATATTGAAGTAGAAGAAGTGTTGAGCCCGGTAAGTATCGAAGCAAAAACGGCTTCCTATATGGGCTCTTTATACGGAACCAGTTCCAATAGTAAGATGGCGGCTTTTATGCGACATCCTAATTTCAGTAATACCATAAAAGGTTTGTACTTTGTAGGAGGAAGTGTGCATCCGGGAGGCGGAATACCTCTTTGTTTGTCCAGTGCAGCAATTATGTCAGATTTAGTAAAAGCAGATGTTGTATAAGAAGCCAGGTATACCGTTGTTTATAGCAATCCTCTTCCATTTTATGGGTGTTTTGGGTATTTTATTTACGCCCTACAGGGATTGGTTTATTGCCAATACACCACTCACACTTATTTTGATGGGCATACTGCTGGCAGCCAGCCAGGAAAAAATAGAAAAAGGGTTTGTACTGTTTTTTCTGCTTGCTTTTGTAACAGGCATGGTAACAGAAATGATTGGTGTAAATACAGGCATTTTATTTGGTATTTATGAATACGGAACTGTGATGGGTCCAAAATTGTTAGGTGTTCCTTTTTTAATTGGAATGAATTGGTTTGTGATTGTGTTTTGCTGTGGATCGTTGATGCATAAATTGAACAAAGTGATGCTGGCGAAATATGATGCTCCTATTCCGGTAGCCATCATCAAATGGTCGGTTATTATTGACGGAGCGGTTCTGGCTACTTTCTTTGACTGGCTTATGGAGCCAGTAGCTGTTAAACTTGGATTCTGGTCCTGGGACGGAGGCGTAATTCCTATGTTGAATTATGCCTGCTGGTTTGGTATCAGTGCCATTTTACTAGGGGTTCAGCAGCAACTGAAAATAAAGGCGCAAAACCATTTTGCCATACACTTGTTAATTATACAAGCACTTTTTTTTCTGTCACTTAGAATATTTTTATAGAATGTGGTACGTACTTGTAACATTATTGGTCTTTGTATTAATGGAAGGAATTACCTGGTTAACCCATCGATATGTGATGCATGGATTTCTCTGGTATCTGCACGAAGATCATCATCAGAAGGGTCCTGGATTCTGGGAAAAAAATGATGCTTTCTTTGTCATTTTTGCAATACCCAGCTGGCTATGCATTATGCTTGGCAGCATGAATCAGAATTACTGGGTGGTGAGTATTGGTGCAGGTATTGCTTTGTATGGGTTTGCCTATTTTCTGGTACATGAAATCATCATCCACCAGCGTATTAAATTGTTTACCCGCAGTAATAACCGATATATACGAGCCATCCGCTGGGCGCACAAAATGCACCATAAGCACCTCAATAAAGAAGATGGTGAAAGTTTCGGGATGCTGATAGTAGCCAAAAAGTACTGGGATAAAATAAGGCGCGACGAAAAGCTTAAAGCAGTATAAGCCTTGAACAAAGAATACGACTACATTATTGCCGGAGCCGGATGCGCGGGAATGAGCTTACTGATGCGCCTGGCCAGCGATTCTTTTTTCTCTTCTAAAAAGATATTGGTTGTTGATGCAGATGATAAATCCCTGAACGATCGTACCTGGTGTTTCTGGGAAAAAGAAGCTGATATTTTTGAGCCAGTTGTTCACCATGTATGGGAAGAACTGGATTTTTTCTCCAATCATTTTTCAACTGTAATGGATATAGCTCCTTACCAGTATAAAATGATCAGGGGGATTGATTTTTATAATTATGTAAAAAATAAGATTGCCTCTGCATCAAATATTGAATGGAAGAAAGCCACTGTAAGTAAGCTGATTCAAAAGAGCACAGATCATAGAGCAGGTGTTCAATTAACAGATGGTACTGTGTTGTATACAAATTATGTATTCAGTAGTATATTATTTGAGCCTATTCCTAAGTCGCCACATGCGTATCACTTCCTGCAGCATTTTACAGGATGGGAAATTGAAACAACAGCCCCCTGCTTTAATCCGGAAAGAGCTGTCTTTATGGATTTCAGGGTAGGGCAGGAACATGGAACAACTTTTATGTACGTACTGCCCACTTCGGCAACCACTGCATTGGTCGAATATACTTTGTTCACGGAAAGTTTACTGCCCGATGAAGCGTATGAAAAAGCAATCAGGGATTATATCGGGGGCGAATTAAAAATTCAGGACTATACCATTACGCATCGTGAAAAAGGAGTCATTCCTATGACTACATATAGCTTTCCACGTTTTCGGGGAAATCATGTCTACATTGGAATTGCAGGAGGTGAGGCAAAAGCAAGTAGTGGCTATGCTTTCAGGTTTATACAAAAACGTACCGCAGCCATAGTGAATGCTTTGAAACAAGGGAAGTCTCTGGAAATCAATAAATCTTTTTCTGAAAAGAAAGGACATTTGTATGATGCCGTATTATTGCATGTACTTCATTATCAAAAAATGCCGGGAGATGAAATTTTTGCTTCCATATTCAAAGGGAACAAAGCTTCGGCAGTCTTATCGTTTTTAGACAATGAAAGCTCATTGTTTAAAGATCTTAAAATCATGAATAGTGTACCTACCGGAATATTCCTGCCTGCAGCTTTGCAGGAAATGCTAAAACAGGCTAAGCGATGCCAAATATTATAACTATTACGCTCAATCCTGCTTTGGATAAAAGTATATCAGTGCCTGAACTGGTGCCTGAAAAAAAATTACGTGCATTCTCTTCAAAAGTTGAACCGGGAGGTGGCGGAATAAATATCTCTAGGGCTTTGCGAAAACTGGGCGTTGATTCAGAAGCCATTATCTTATCCGGAGGCTATACGGGTAAAGCGCTGGAGGAATTGCTTAGTAAGGAAGGAGTAAGATTCACGGCTATTGAAACGGTAAATGATACAAGAGAGAATTTTGTGGTATTTGATGAGGACAAAAAATTGCAGTATCGTTTTGGTATGCCGGGTGAAAACGTTTCAGAAAAAGAACTGGGCTTATTGATGCATGCCATTGGCAATTGTCATCACGCAGATTATGTAGTAGTCAGCGGAAGTCTTCCCCCCGGTGCCTCAGTTGCTGTATTTCATGAAATCGCCATTATTGCAGCACAGATCAATGCAAAATTGATTATCGATACATCTGGTGAAGCATTAAAAGCTGCTGTAAAGGAAGGATTGTTTTTAATTAAACCCAATTTGAGAGAGCTGGCATCACTGGTTGGAAAAGAATGGATAGACAAAGCAGCTGTTATTCCAACTGCCAGACAGGTGATTGCGGCAGGAGGCTGTAAAGCAATGGCTGTTTCAATGGGAGCGGATGGCGCTATGCTGATTACAGAAAACGAAGTATACACGGCCTGTGCACCCAAGGCAGAAGTATTGAGTACGGTTGGAGCAGGAGATAGTATGGTAGCAGGCATGCTGGCAGCGCTAACCAAAGGATGGGGCTGGAAAGAAGTATTGGAATACGGAGTAGCAGCAGGTTCAGCGGCCACTTTACACAAGGGAACTGAACTCTGTAAACTCGAAGACACGGAACGCATTTTTGCGCAGATGAAACAGAATTAACCTGCATCCGTTACATTTGCACCCATTATTGGTCTCGTAGTACAATGGATAGTATAAGAGTTTCCGAAGCTCCAGATCCAGGTTCGATTCCTGGCGAGACCACAAACCCTCGCAGCGAAAGCTGCGGTCTTTTATTTGAAGCAGCGTCGAACGCTTGCGTTTGTAAGCTGATGAAAATGAAAGACCAGGCTACCGCAGGTAGCCGTAAAGGGTTTGAGTAAGTTCAAAACGGAAGGAAGTCGGTCTACGACCGACAATCCTGGATTCGCAGTCCGACAATCCTGTCCTCCAGATCCCCCCCCACAAATGGGAAAAAAATCTCTCCCTAACCACGCATATGCATTTGATAATTGTATAGCTTAGGCTCACTTAAACGATTATAACCAAGCTGTATGAATGCATTGCAAACAACCGATTACCTGGTATTCTTTTTTTATTTCATTCTGGTAGCAGGATATGGTATTTGGGTATACCGCCGAAAGAAGGCAAAGGAAGCCAGCTCCAAAGATTATTTTTTAGCAGAAGGATCTTTAACCTGGTGGGCGATTGGCGCATCATTAATTGCTTCCAATATTTCAACTGAGCAGTTCATAGGTATGAGTGGAAGCGGATTTAAAATGGGACTGGCCATTGCGAGTTATGAATGGATGGCAGCAGTAACCTTAATAGTCGTAGCCATTTTCTTTATGCCCGTGTATTTGAAAAATAAAATTTTCACGATGCCGCAATTCTTACAGGTGCGTTACAACGATACAGTAGCCATGATCATGGCTGTATTCTGGTTATTGCTTTATGTATTTGTAAATTTAACTTCTATCTTATTCTTAGGTGCATTGGCCATCAGCAGCATCTCTGGAATTTCCTTTACGGTATGTATGATTGCATTGGGCTTTTTTGCCGTGCTGATTACATTGGGTGGTATGAAAGTAATTGGATACACAGATGTTATTCAGGTATTTTTTTTAATTCTGGGAGGATTGGCAGCAACGTATATAGCATTGAATCTGGTAGCAGAGCAGAATGGAACCAGTGGAATACTCAATGGATTTAAAGTGTTAACAGATAAAGCAGACGATCATTTTCATATGATATTGAAACCAGATAATCCCAGTTTCTCTGATTTGCCTGGACTAACAGTGTTAATTGGTGGCCTATGGATTGCCAATTTAAATTACTGGGGATGTAACCAGTATATCACACAACGCGCACTCGGAGCCGATTTGCCCACTGCAAGAAACGGATTGTTGTTTGCAGGTTTCTTAAAATTAATCATGCCCATCATTGTGGTATTACCCGGTATTGCAGCCTATGTAATGCATCAGCAGGGATACTTTCAAACAGAACTATTACAGGATGGCGAAGTAAATCCGGATAGAGCTTATCCTGTATTATTGAATTTATTACCGGTGGGATTAAAGGGGCTCTCTTTCGCAGCTCTTACTGCAGCGGTAGTAGCTTCTCTTGCAGGTAAAGCTAATAGTATTGCAACCATTTTTACTTTAGATATCTACAAAAAGAAAATAAACACTGCATCAGGTGAGCAGCAATTGGTGAATATTGGCAGAATTTCAATCGTACTTGCCATACTATTAGCCATGGCAGTTGCACCATTCATGGGCATAGATAAAAAAGGAGGCTTCCAATACATTCAGGAATATACGGGCTTCGTATCCCCGGGTGTATTTGCCATGTTCTTTCTGGGATTCTTCTGGAAAAAAACAACTTCCAATGCAGCGCTGTTTGCAACCATCGGAGGATTTGTTCTGTCAATCATATTCAAGTTCATGCCGGCATACGTAGACCTTTCCTGGCTGGCTTCTTCAGGTTATGCAGTGGCCAATGCAGAAGGTGTTTTTGAAATTCCTTTCCTGGATAGAATGGGAATCGTTTTCCTTATCTGTATTGTTTGTATGTATTTCATTAGCATGTGGGATGCCAAACGTGGTGTACAAACCAATGGCCTGGAAGTCGAAAGCAGCATGTTTAAATTGCACCCTTCCTTTGTGGTAGGCGTATTGGTATTATTCGGAATTATTGCCGCTTTGTATACAGTGCTTTGGTAAGCTTATTTACCAAATGCTGCAATATTGGTACTGAAGATTTTAACAGCAATGGCAATCAGGATTACTCCAAAGAATTTTCTTACAGCGAGTAATCCTGATTCGCCTAATGCCTTTTCAATTACTTTGAGTAATCGAAGTGTAATATAAACAACCACCAGGTTGATAATAATACCAAGTAAGATATAGAGTTCTTCAAAATTCGCTTTAAGCGACATAATAGTAGTTAGCGTGCCCGAACCTGCAATGATGGGAAAAGCAATCGGAACAACACTGCTGCTTTTGGCATTGTTATCCCCTTTAAAAATTTCGTGCCCCAATACCATTTCAAGACCCAGTAAAAAGATCACGATAGAACCCCCTACTGCAAAGGAACGGATATCGAGTCCCAGAATTTTAAGAAAGGGTTTACCGGCAAATAAAAACAAGATCATTAAGGCTCCGGAAATCAGGGTTACCTGAATAGAGCGGATGCCTCCCATTTTTTCTTTTAAGGAAATTAATAAGGGGATAGAACCTACAATATCAATTACCGCAAACAATGTAAACGTTACTGTCAGCAGTTGATCAACCTGAAATTCCATAGACTTGTTTTTTTAAAGATACAATTTTATGAAACAGTGGGGCGGTGCCATTCCTTACCCTGACGGGAATGGTTGTATAAAAGCTCATGTGTTAGTCCGTTATCCGACATGCTGATTTTTACAACACAGCCATAATGGAGGGTGAATACATCAAAGGATTCTTTTAAAGGTGTATTCGTGATATGAGAAAGGATACTTCTTAAAACACCACCGTGCGCAACAATAACAGCAGGCTCTTTGCGCATCGCAATTTCGTTGAATCGATTTACTACTCTTTCATGTAAATCTACATAGCTTTCACCATTAGGCACACGAATATTCACAAAGTCAGCCATCCAGGGTTGAATTTCTTCTTTGGGAATATCATCCCAGCGTTGCAATTCCCAGTTGCCACAATTCAGTTCCATGAGGTCTTCGTGCACATCAATTTTCATTCCATCAAAAAGCGCGTCAGCCAGTTTTTTACAGCGTTGTAAAGGACTGCTGTAAACCTTCACATTTTTTTGTGGCAAGTGCGGTTTAATGGCTTCTACTTCTTCTAAAAATGTTTCAGTGATGTCCAGATCGGCCTGGCCATAACAAATTCCTTTTTCTACGTTTGGGGTTGTATGTCTGATCAGATAAATTTCCATAGGCATAAACATCCTAAATAAAAAGCAATTTCACAAACTTGTTGGGTTGCACCAAGACAATCTCCGGTATATCCGCCAATCCATTTTTTAAAATACCGAACGGTAAATAACTGAACAATAAACGGCGGCACTTGTACCCAGAATAAAAAAGACAAAAACCAGGAAGTAAAAGTGATATCCAGATGAAAATGGGGCAACTCACTTACCCGTGTGTAAAGAAGAATAAAGAATACGGCGAGGGGAGCAAAACTGCCGAAGGACAGAATGGCTGTTTCTTTTCTAGTCAGTTTTCTGTCAGCAAGGGGTTTGGATTTACTGGCATCAATGTCCTGCACATATACCAGCTTTTGCATCAGGGTAGTAGCCCAGAATCGGCTATTGGCATGTGCTGCAACCATTCCGAAAAGCACAATGCCGGCAGGAAAATTTTCTGTTAACTCCAATAACAATAAATACTTGGCAGACAATATTCCTATCAGTCCAATTACCCCGTAAGTGCCGAGCCTGCTATCTTTCATGATGGTCAGAATTTTTTCTACCGTCAATCCGCCACCGAAAGCGTCACAACAATCGGCAAAACCATCTTCATGAAAAGCACCCGTTAATAAAATAGTAGTCAGCATAGAAAACAAAACAGATAAAGCGGGAGAGAATACAAAACTACTTGCCCACAAAACCAATCCACCTGCTAAGCCAACGAATATTCCTACCCAGCTGAAATATCTGGCAGATGCCTGAAGGTTTTCCTTACTGTAGGGAAGATTGCCCACATTGATGCGGGTAAAAAACATGATGGCTGTTTTGAATAAAATCCATTGCCGGCCCATTCCTGAAATTTTATGGAAGATAATTATTCTGTTGCAGTACTTACACCTGCCTGTTCAAAGAATGCCATCTGGTTCATGAATGCCACGGCAGACTGAATAATGGGAATAGCCAGAGAAGCCCCTGTTCCCTCACCCAGTCTCAATCCTAATTGCAATAAAGGCTTTGCTTTCAGGTATTCCAGCATTTTTGTATGACCCTGTTCCATGCTATTATGCGCAAACAAACAATTGGTTAAAATATCCGGAGATAGTTTTGATGCAATCAATAAACTGGCGGTTGCAATGAATCCATCTACTACAATGACCATTTTATTTTCGGCAGCAGATAGATAGGCGCCCACCATCATGGCAATTTCAAAGCCACCCACTGCAGCCAGCAATCTCAATGGATCGGTCGCTATTTGTGTTACCTGATGCAGCGCAGCTACTTTTTCTAAAGTAGCTAATTTGGTTTTGTATTGCTCTTCATTGGTCCCTGTTCCATTTCCAACACAAGCATTAAGCGGTAAGCCGGTAATTGCATGCATGATTAATGCTGCAGCAGAAGTATTTCCAATGCCCATTTCTCCAAAGCCAATACAATTGCATCCAACGGCAGCAATGGTTGAAACCAGTTGCTTGCCCACCGCAATACTTTTATTCACTTCTTCATTCGTCAGTGCCTCAGCAACTAAATAGTTCCTGCTACCCATTCCCTGCTTGGCATGTATAAAATTATCCTGTTGCAGATGACTCAGGTCAGCATTAACGCCAGCATCTACTACTATCAATTGCTGATTGTGTAATTGGGTAAACACATTAATGGCAGCTCCACCCTGTAAAAAGTTCAGCACCATTTGTGCCGTAACTGCCTGCGGATACGGATTGACCAATCCGGTTTCAGCAATGCCATGATCAGCTGCAAAAACAAGAATCGTAGGTTGTTTTATAGCAGGGGAGGTAGAAGATTGAATCAACCCTACCTGTAAGGCAATGGCTTCCAGTGTTCCTAATGCCCCAATGGGTTTGGTTTTACCATTGATTTTGTTTTGCAGTTGATCTTGTAGCATATATGTATTAAAGTTGAAACGAAATACCACTATTCACGACAAAAGGAATTCCATTGAATCCTCTTAAATCGGTAAAGCGATTGTTTGTGATATTCTGTGTGTCAATAAAAATTTTCAACCTTTCATTGTATCTGTACTCTGCATAGGCTCCCAGTAAAAAATAGGCGGGCAATAATACATCTGCTCTTCTGAAGCCACCAATATCCGATCTGCTACCCACATACTTTCCGCTGATTGATACAGTCCAGGCAGGCTGACTGTATTGCAGCACTATATTACTCTGGAACCCTGGTCTTCTTAATCCGTATACATAGCCAGTGTCTTTAAAGTTAACACGGCTCTGTGTAGAATCGGTCATGCTCAGGTAGGTAAAATTCATTTTCAGTTGCAAGGCTTTGCTAAGCTGTACATTGGTTTCGTATTCTACCCCCAGGGCAACCTGCTTTACAAAGTTGTAATACTTGTTTCTGACATAATCGTAATCTATACCGTTATTGGTGTTTCTGTAAAATCCTACCAACCGGCTGCTGAAGCCGGTATACTGGTGTGCCATGCCTATTTCAATACTGGTGCTGGTTTCTGCTTTCAAATCTCTTCTCCCGCTAAAAGTATCAAAAAGTTGAAATAAAGAAGGTGTCTTAAAAGCAGTAGCCACACTTCCGAAAATGCGTAATTGCTCATTGACAGCATAGGATGGGTTAAAAGTAAATGTGGTGCTATTGCCGTAAATGGAGTGTTTATTCAATCTGAAACCGGCATCCGCAAAGAATCCCTTTAAACCAGTAAACTGAAGAGAACTGTATACAGAGGTCTGATGAATGCTGGTGTCTTTGAATCCGGAATTAAACGGCCCGAAACTACTTACCGATCTGTACTCGTTATTCATACTTGCATAACGATATTCTATTCCCTGCAGTAAAGACCAATTTGGATTGATTTTGATATTGGCATACAATTCAGCAAACTGTGTTTTGCCAAAATATTGATTCCGTTGAAAATAACTGAAGACACGTTTGTCCAGACTATCCCTTTCGTATCCTCTGTTGGTTTCGCTGTACTGATAATTGGCTGTTAGTTGAAACCCTTTGGTTTTATAAATGGCTCCCCATCCCGTATTCAGTAAATTATTCTTTAACTGATAATGTTTGTCATCACTGAATACACCTGCATCAATACCTGCACGATACTGGCTGTACATGCCATATCCTTTTAGTAAAAGTTTATCAGTAGCTGCATACTGAACTGCTGCTGTAGAAGTGTTTCCATGGTACCCATCGCGGTCATAGTCTCTGTTTCCAATTGTATCTGCTGCTGTGCTGAATCCATGGGTATTAATGGCTGCATTGCGTAAAGTATAACTGAGTCTTTTCCACTTCCCGTATACCTGTAAATTGCTTTTGAAACTATTCAGGTTACCACCCGTTAAAGTGGCTTTTATATTTATGGGTTTGTTTACATTTTGCTTCACCGTAATAATATTAATGACTCCGGCAACTGCATCGCTTCCGTAAACCGTGCTTTGTGCACCACGGCATACTTCTATTCTTTCTACATCGTTGATGGAAAATAAATTCAGATCAAATTCATTCCCAATTTGTGATGGGTCGTATACGGGTATGCCATCCATTAGTATCAGGGTTCGGCCACTGTTGGCGCCCCGCATAAATACGGTCTGGTTGGTCCCTGCATTGTTCAAAGCTCCATTGATGGTTAGTCCGACTGTTTCGTTTAATAACTGTCCCAATGATTTACCGGCACTTTTAGAGAGCTCAGCAGGTCCAATCACGGTAATGACTTTACCGGTAGTGCTTTGTTTTTGTTCCTGCTTATTGGCAGTTACTACAACTTCGTCCAGCACACTCGTGCGCAGACTGTCTTTTTGTGCATACAGGTTAGCACCTGACAGCAGGGTTAGGAAGAGCGTTAATTTTTTGCTCATTGTCCATTTCATTTAAGGTTAACAATGAGCTTCCAGGAAAATAAAAAAACGGCGAAAAATAAACTACTGCTGCAGCAGCACTTTAGATTCCATGCTTTTCACCCGAAAGCCGTGAATACTTGTTTGCTATTGGCAGGTCTTCTGGCTTCCCACCTTATGAATGTCCTTCCCATCCCATTTCGGAACAGTGGTTGCAGTGATTCAAAAGTTTGCCCGGAGGCATGGGTTACAGCTACGGGGATAGCGCCGGAATTGCACCGGACTTCCCTTTTAATCATCTGACTGAGGCAGATGAACCAGTAACACAGCAAATGTATATATTTATCCTTATGAAAGGGAATCAACAACTAAATGTTTTTAGTTTCACCATGATTGTGGTGGGTCTGGTGATTGGTATGGGAATTTTCAGATCGGCTGCAACCAGCGCCCAGCATGCCATTGCGCCTTCCGTTTATTTTGCTGCCTGGTTAATGGGGGGATTTGTGGCTTTGTGTGGCGCATTAACGTATGCAGAAATCGGGAGCAGGTTCCCGGCAACCGGCGGTTATTATAAAATATTTTCTTACGCTTATCATCCCAGTATTGCCTTTGCCATTAACTGTATAATTTTAATCAGTAACGCTGCCAGTTTAAGTGTGGTAGCAATCATTGGTAGTGGGTATATCGCCAAACTTTTTCCAGGTACACCCTGGACCGATGTAGACAAAGCATTGTTGAGCGCAGGTGCCATCATCTTATTTTATCTCATTAATCTGAGAGGATTAAAAATGAGTTCCCGTGCGCAGAATATTCTGATGATTATTAAGATCGGGATGATCCTGGTTTTGATTGCTGCCCTCTTATTCCCTTACGATACCGGTTCAGCCGCAGCCATTGCTGAGTCAGCAACAGCAACAATCCCCCCAACGCCTGAAATGAGCTGGATACAAAGTCTGGGTTATAGTTTAATAGCTGTTTCCTTTACTTACGGCGGCTATCAGCAAACCATCAATTTTGGTTCTGAAGTTAAAAATCCTGCACGTAATATACCCAGAGGTATTTTCTTTGGAATCGCCATCATTATTGTGCTGTATCTGTTGGTGAATTTCAGCTATTACCAGATTGTAGGTTTTGAGCAGATGAAAGGAGAAAGAGAAATTGCCTATGCAGTTATCAATAAAGTTTTCGGACCCAAGGGTGCTGCTATTTTTTCCTTCTTTTTATTCTTTGGTGTACTGGCTTATGTGAACGCTTTGTTGATGAGTAATCCAAGGGTCATGTTCGCTATGAGTGATGAAGGTTCTATTCCTAAAATATTTTCAAAACAAAATGAAAAGAACGGGGTCCTTGTGGTTGCTTTAACCGTTTTTGCAGCCACCTGTCTGATCATTTTATTTTTTGCACAAACCTTTGATGCGATTCTGAATTTTACCATTTTCCTGGACTGCTTTGGTATGGTAGCTTCCAGTGCCACTATTTTCAAATTAAGGAAGCAAACCAAACACCTGGATGGCACTGGTATATATAAAATGAAATTATTCCCCTTGTTGCCGTTAATCTTTATGGCTACCTATTGCTTTGTTGGGGTAAGCATTGCTATACAGACTCCACAAACAGCCCTGGTTGGGACGGGTGTTCTGGCTGCATTCATGGCCATCTACTTCATCAGTCAGCGACTAAAAAAGGGATAAAAAGGGTTTAAACTGCCTTTCATACGAGTTTAAACACAAAACCATAGCTTTCCTTTCCGTCTGTCTAAATTCTGTAAAAGCCTCGCCGAATAACTTATTTTTGTTCTATGAGGAATTTACTTTTTACCGTGTTCGGTTGTTTTACGTTGGGTGGGCACTTGATGGCCCAGCCTTCAACAGACAAATGGAACCTGCAGCGCTGCGTAGAATATGCTGCCAAAAACAATATTTCCGTTAAGCAAGCAGATGTTCAGGCTCGTTTGGCAGCTTTGGAGGTTGAACGAACCAAATTGGCTCAATATCCTTCGGCCAGTGCCAATACCAATGTGGGTACTCAGTTTGGTAGATCCATTGACCCTACCACCAACTTATTTACTACCACACAGCTTTTATTCCAGCAGCTCAATCTGAATGTGAACGCCACGGTTTTTAACTGGGGAGCATTAAAGGCTGACAGACAAATTGCCGGATTCAATGCACAGGCTGCGTTAACCGATATTGAGAGAATTGCCAATGATGTTTCTTTAAGCATCGCTACTTTCTTTCTGCAGGTAGTAGCTGCCAAACAGCAGATAGCCATTGCAGAAGTACAGGTAGGACAAACAGCATCACAGTTGGGCTTTACCCGTAAGCGGGTAGCAGCGGGAACCCTTCCGGAATTAAGTGCAGCAGAGATTGAGGCACAACTAGCCCGCGACAGCAGTACATTGGTGAGTGCAAAAACTACTTATCAGCAGGCGGTGATTCAGCTGAAAGCCGCGATAAACCTGGATATGGCAGTTCCCTTTGATGTGGAAATTCCTGCCGTTAATGCCATTCCTCTGCAACCATTAGGAGAATTGGATCCTGCGATATTGTATCAGCTGGCATTGAATAATCAGCCAGCACAAAAAGTAAGCGATCTTAGAATTAAGTCGGCCGAAGCTTCAATAAAGAGAGCTAAGTCAGCTTTTTATCCAACTATTTCTGCCTTTGGTGGTATGGGTTCCAACTTTGCCAATGCGGCAACTACCGTAACAGGCGCCAATATAATCGGAGTAAAACCAACTAGCAATTTTGTAACCGTCAACAACCAGAACTATCAAGTTTTCCAACCGGATATTCAGTTAACATCGAGCAAGCGAAATTTCTTTCAGATGTGGAATGGTTGGGGTGGTCAGATAGAGCAGAACTTCAGACAAAACTTTGGATTTAATATTCAGGTTCCCATTTTTAATGCAGGTTCTGCGCGCTTAGGTTATGAACGTTCTAAGCTGAATTTAAGAACTGCTCAAATCAGCAGACAACAGGCAGATCTTACTTTGCAGCAAAATATTTATCAGGCGCATACCAATGCCACTGCAGCCATGCAACGTTTCCTGGCGAGTGAAAAATCGGTAGAAGCTTCACAGAAAGCTTATGATTATGCAAGTAAGCGTTTTGAAGAAGGGTTGTCTACAACACTTGATTTAATTACCAGTCAGAACAATTTATTAAGAGCAAAGCTTGATCGTTTGAACAACCAGTTCGATTATATTTTTAGAATCAAACTTTTAGAATTTTACAAAGGCCAAGGAATCAAATTATAAAAAGCAATTTATGAGTAAGAAGTTAATCTGGATTATTGTAGGACTGGTGGTAACAATTGTAGTTATCATTGGGCTGAAAAAAGCAGGCGTGATAGGAAAGGAAGAGGGCATCAAAGTAACAGCAGAAGCTGTTCAGCGCAGAACGATTATTGAAACCGTGAATGCCAGCGGAAAAGTATATCCTGAAATTGAAGTAAAAATAAGCCCCGACGTAAGCGGAGAAATTGTGGAATTAGCCGTTGCAGAAGGGGATACGGTAAAGCGTGGTCAGGTATTGGCCAGAATTTATGCGGACATCCTGAATTCGCAGAGAGATCAGGTGGCTGCTGGGGTTAGTCAGCAAATGGCCCAGGTATCTAATACTACAGCGCAGTCTGCTGCTATTAAAGCCACATTGGATCAGGCAGAAATTCAGTACAATCGCCAGAAGAAATTATTGGAAGAAAAAGTAATCAGCCGATTGGAATTTGAACAGGCTGAGCAAGCAGTAAAAACTGCCCGTGCCAATTACAATGCTGCTATGGAAGGAATTAAAAGTGCCAAAGCCGGCGTTCAGAGTGTTCAGGCACAATTGAACAGAGCCAATAAAGATATTGGCAGAACTTTAATTACTTCTCCAATGGATGGAGTCATCAGTTTGCTGGCCATCAAAAAAGGTGAACGCGTTGCGGGAAACAGTTTTAACGTAGGTACAGAAATGATGCGTGTAGCAGATATGCGCAGCTTTGAAGTAAGAGTGGATGTTGGTGAAAACGATATTCCGAAAGTGAAAATCGGGGATACCGCCATTGTTGAAGTAGATGCCTATACTTCCAGAAAGTTCAAAGGCATTGTTTATAAAATTGCCAATCCAAGTACCGGTAATGCCTTAACTGCGAATGCAACAGCAGAAGTAACCAACTATAAAGTGCATATTCGTTTGTTACCAGAAAGCTACAATGACCTGGTAGTTCCTGGTAAGTCTTTCCCTTTCCGTCCGGGTATGACAGCGAGTGCTGATATTCAGACAAGAAGCAAATACAATGTATTGTCAGTTCCTTTGAATGCAGTAACAACAAGAGACAGCAAGGAAGATCAGAAAGAGAAAAAAGATGATAAGAAAACAGATAATAAAGTTGCACAGGTAGAAAAAACAGAACAAAAGTCTGTTTCTTCAGATGATACCATTGAAGAAGTGGTTTTTGTTTTGCAGGCAGACAACAAAGTGAAAAAAGCAAAAGTGAAAACAGCTATTCAGGATTTAAATAATATTGAAATTACTGAAGGACTGAAAGAGGGAGATAAAGTAATCACAGGCCCTTATTCTATTGTGAGCAAAATGCTGAAGGATGGTAATTTGGTAACAGTAGTTGAGAAGGATAAATTATTTGAAGAAAAGAAAAAAGACTAATCTTTTTTTAAAATAACAGACAAATGGACGGTATATACCGTCCATTTGTTTTTCTGTATGTTTGCTGAATTATTAGCGATAAATCAGCCATATGCAGTTTGGAATCATAGGAGGTGGCAGCTGGGCAACCGCTTTAGCTAAAATCCTCACCGATAATGGTAACACGATACACTGGTATATCAGAAATGAAGAAAGTATTCAATCTTTCAAAAAGCGCAGACACAATCCCCATTATTTAAGTTCAGCATACTTTAATCCTGCACAATTGCACTTGGATGCAGATATCAATGCAGTGATAGATGCTTCTGAAGTAGTAGTAATTGCTGTTCCATCTGCTTATGTAGAAGAAGCTTTGTTGCAGGTATCGCCTGAAAAATGGACTGGCAAAAAAATCGTTTCTGCTGTTAAAGGGATAACCCCCACAAAAAATCAGCTCCTGCATGAATTTCTTGCAGCGCATTTTCAGATTCCGTTGAGTCATTATTTTACTTTGCTAGGGCCCTGTCATGCAGAAGAAGTAGCTGCTGAAAAGCTTTCCTATCTTACTTTTTCGGGGATTGATGCAAACGAGACTGCCGCTATTGCCCAATACTTTACCACAGATTATATCAATACGGTGGTAAACACAGATGTGGTAGGGGTGCAATATGCCGCTGTTATGAAAAATATTTATGCCCTTGGAGCTGGTATAGCCCATGGTCTGGAATACGGGGACAATTTTCTTAGCGTTTATATTGCCAATTGTGCGCACGAAATGGGTGGATTTTTAGAAAAAATTGCCCCTGGATCCTGTAAGGAAAAAAACTATACGGCTTCAGTGTACCTGGGCGATTTGCTGGTAACCTGTTACTCACTTTATAGCAGAAACCGGACTTTTGGGAATATGTTGGGGAAAGGATATTCTGTAAAAGCCGCCCAATTGGAACTAAATATGCTACCCGAGGGGTATTTTGCCAGTAAGTGTATTTATAAGACCAATATGACTGTTCAGGCACCCCTTTCCATTGCCAATGCCATCCATGCCATTTTGTGGGAAAACCTGCCTGCAGAAGAAGGGTTTAAACAAATTGAAGGTTTTTTGCAATAATTTTTAAACAAATTGCGACTTAAATATGTATTAAAAGTCTAAACTAATTAAAAGTGCCAGAAACCATTATTCGCAAAGTAAGAGAACAAAGAAATTACACACAGGAATTTGTAGCCAAACAGATGGGTATTTCTCAAAATGCCTATAGCAAAATTGAAAATGGTTATACCCAGTTAACTGTAAAGCATATTAAGGATCTTTCCAAGATCCTGGAAGTTTCCATCATAGAATTATTAAGAGATGATTTTGAGATCCATCGCCCGAATCATATCCAGAAAGAAAGTGTAAACAAGGATAATTTATTGATGTCATTGGAAAAGATTGCTGGAAAAATCAGCTCCAAGCATCCCCACAAGCATGATTTCTACCCAATTGTGATGAGTTTATTGCAGACCATTGATAGTACGGTAGACAATATTCATTAATCCCGAAACAAGTCGGCTGCAATGCCATCGGCCATGAATTTCCCTGCCGGGGTAATTCGCAGTTGTTTGTCTGTTAATTCCATCAACCTCTGGTTGATGTACTTCTGCGCGTCTGTAAGCACTTCAGCAAAAACGGATTTCTGCGCAATACTATCCAGCTTTTCAGCTGAAATTCCTTCGATTGTTCTTAAAGCAGTCATGATGTACTCATTCATTTGCTGAACAGGTGTCAATACTTCTATTTCAAAAGGAACTTCTCTTTTTTGTATGGATTGAATGTAGAGTGAATTGTTGTTGATATTCCATTGTCTGCTGACGCCATTAAAGGAATGTGCAGATGGTCCCAGACCAAGGTAGTGGGCTCCCGACCAATAGTTCGAATTGTGTTTGCTTCTTTTCCCCGGCAAAGCAAAATTGGATATTTCATATTGTTCGTAGCCTACATCAGCAGTGATGGCTTGAAGTATAGAAAACTGTTCCGACTGATGGAGTGTGTCTATTACCGGTAATTCCTGCCGATTGATTTTTAGGGCCAGGACAGTTTTGGGTTCTACCGTTAGTGCGTAACAGGATAAATGGGGGACACCTGATTCTATGGCAGTTTGTAAGTTTAGTTTCCAGTTTTCATGAGGCAAAGTAGGCCCGCCATAAATTAAATCAATGGATAAATTGGTAATGCCAGCCTCCTGTGCCAGCCGAATGCAATCCTTTGCCTGTAAAGCGTTGTGAGCCCTTCCCATCCACGCTAAATCTGTTTCCTGAAAAGATTGAATGCCAATACTGAGTCGGTTGATGCCTGCTTTTTTCCAGGTGTGTAAAATGGCGGGTTCTATATCATCCGGATTGGCTTCCAGCGTAATTTCAGCATTGGGCATTACGGTGAAATAATGGTGAATGGTTTCCAGTAACAAATTCAGCTGTGCAGGTTTGAGCAATGATGGCGTACCACCACCCAAATAAATGGTTTCTACTTCATCCGACAGGTAGGATTGTTGCAAGGCTATTTCCTGAACCAATGCCTGTACCAGATCATCCATTTTCTGCTGGTTGGTAGAGAAATGAAAGTTGCAATAATTGCAAGCTTTTTTACAAAAAGGAATATGTAGATAAATGCCTGACATGGTGATTTAAAAATTAAAATTAGCATTGTTCAGCCAACCTGAACGTTTAATAAACTGCAATCAATATTTTTGTGCAGATGCGCAATCGTTTATTTCTATTAATGGTCTGTTTTTTATGCATGCAATGGATTGCAGCGCAGCAGGATTCAAACCGCCGCATTCAACAACCCGTTGAAATGGTGCAAGACACATTCCAGTCAGATACCAGTACCTATAAGAGGATTGCACAAAACCCGTATCTGCCCCTAAATCAGCCACCGGAATTCATGCTTCTGGAGTATAAAGACAAACAGTCTAAAGATGCATTGTTTTATACGGTCATCTTTTTGGTTTTTATCCTGGGCTTTATCAAAAATGTTTTTCCAAGATATCTTCAAAACCTTTTCCGTTTATTTTTTCAAACTTCATTAAGGCAAAAACAAACCAAGGATCAATTGGAGCAGGATGGCCAGGCTTCCCTGATGATCAATTTATTTTTTCTTTTATCTGCAGGTTTGTTTATCACTTTAATGATTCAGCAATACCAATGGCTAGATATACCTTACTGGAAATTGTATGCATATTCAACAGCAGTATTGGCATTCATATATCTAGGAAAATACCTCTTTGTGTCTTTTGCAGGCTGGGTGTTCAATAATAGTCAATCGGCTTCCTCTTATTTATTTTTGGTGGCGGTAGTAAACCGGATCATGGGGGTTGTTTTACTACCATTGATTGTAGTAATGGCTTTTGCGGAAGCTCCTATTGCCATTATAGCCCTTACGATTTCGTTTGGCGTTGCAACATTGTTGTTTTTTTACCGCTATATTGTGTCTTTTGGCCTGTTACGATCTGAGTTACGGGTTAATCCTTTTCATTTTTTCCTTTACCTTTGCGCTGTGGAAATTTTGCCAATGGTCTTGATTTATAAGCTGTTGGTTGAAAAGTTGGGCTGATATTTTACATTTGCAAAACACAAGAGCAAGCAATGAGCAAAAACGGGGCTAAGCAAGGGGTAAATTCAAAGCCAGCCAGGAAGATTCTGATTTCGCAACCCAAACCGGAGAGTGAGCGTTCACCTTACTTCGATTTGGAGCGCAAATACAATGTTGAGCTGGTATTTCATCCTTTTATTGTTCTCGAAGGTATTCCTGCCAAAGAGTTCAGGAAACAGAAAATAGATGTTCAGCAACACACTGCTATTATTTTCACCAGTAGAAATGCCATCGATCATTTTTTCAGAATGTCTGAAGAAATGAAACTGAGCATTGCACAGGACACCAAGTATTTCTGTATAACAGAAGCTGTTGCCCTGTATTTGCAAAAATTCATTTTGTACAGAAAGCGTAAGGTTTTTTATGGTGCAGATGGTACCAATAAAAGCATGCTCGATGTAATCAATAAGCACAAAGAAGCAGAAAAGTTTCTTTATGTATGCAGTGAGAACCAGCAGGATAATGAAATATGTGGCTGGTTAAAAAACAATAACTGTGATTTTCAGCTGGCTTATATGTACAGAAGTATCAGCAATGATATCAAGCCTGTATTACAGAAGCATAATTACGACATGATTTGCTTGTTTACGCCCAGTGGTGTAAAAAGCCTTTTAGATAATTTCCCTGATTTTAAACAAAATGGCACTGTATTCACTGCTTTTGGAAACAATACTTCCAAAGCGGTAATAGATGCCGGATTTGAACTGCAGATACAGGTGCCCAGCCCGCAAAGACCAAGTATGGTTGCTGCCCTTGACTTGTTTTTAGCCAATCCTCCAGCGGAAAAAACACCTTCCAAAGAATCCGGCAAGTCCGCAGTTAAATCTGCTTCAAGACCTGCTGGTAAAGCCATTGATAAGCCAGCTGCAAAAGCAGCCAAGCCCGCTGCCAAAAAGAGCGCGGTTAAATCACCCCTTAAATCAGTAAAAAAGTAAATATAGGACCCCTCAAAAGAGGGCTTTTTTATTGCCAGCTCAGGCAACATTTCCCTTTTTTTTTCGTTCTAAATTATCTTTAGCAATTATGTAACAACTTTATAAGTAATTTGCCTTAGACAGGCCCTATGAACAAAACCTATTTAGTTGAACTTAATTAGCTAGTATTGATTGTAAAATTTACTTAAAAACCATTTGATACAGTACATTTTAATGTTACTCAGTCATTTGAAACAATATATTTGCTCCTGTCAAAATCAATTGTGGTCATGAATAGACATTTTTATTTGGTTGTAACGGCAATTTGTGCGTTTACGGTCACCTCTTGTAACCTGTTCAAGGGTAAAGGGGCAAAGGGCTTGCCAGATGATGGCCAACTTCACGGTGTGGCTCCTACGACCAAGCAGAATATGAATGCGCCAAGGAATATGGTGTACATTCAGCCTGGTACCTTTCATATGGGGCCCAGTGATGAAGACATCAGCTATCAATATACCACCAGAAACAGACAGGTTTCTATACCTGGATTCTGGATGGATGCCACTGAAATTACTAACGACCAGTATCGTCAGTTTGTAAACTGGGTTCGCGACTCCCTTTCTTTTAAAATCTTGTTTGGTCAGGGTATCAATAAGGAAGATGATACCATGGCGGTTGATTGGGCAAAAGTGAAAACCATCAAGTGGGACAGAAAAACAGTTGAACAACTGAACGAGTTGAATCTTGCTCCGGACAACAGATTATATGGAAAGCCGGAAATTGATCCTGACAAATTGATTTATCGTATTGAGTATTTTGACCTGGCTGAAGCTGCTAAAAGAGAAAATGCCGGTCTGCCCAGAAAGAATTTTATCGTAAAAAGAAACCAGAAAGTATATCCTGATACATTGGTTTGGATAAGAGATTTCTCTTATTCCTATAACGAACCAATGACCAAGCGTTATTTCTCTCATCCTTCTTTTGGAAACTATCCGGTGGTAGGGGTTACCTGGAAGCAGGCAATGGCTTTCTGTAGCTGGAGAACACATTATCAGAACGCTTTCCTTGTTAAAAAGAACTTGGCTTACGATGGTGATTACCGTTTACCTTCTGAAGCTGAATGGGAATATGCAGCCAGAGGAGGCAGAACCAATTCTATGTTCCCATGGGGTAACTATTATACCCGTAATAAAAAAGGTTGTCTGTTAGCCAACTTTAAGCCGGGAAGAGGAAATTATGCAGAAGATGGTGGATTTTATACCGTTAAGGCGGATGCCTACTGGCCCAATGATTATGGCTTATATAATATGAGTGGTAACGTTGCTGAGTGGACGGCTTCTTATTTCTACGAAGGTTCTTATAACTTCTTATCTGATATGAGTCCCGATGTTCGTTACGATGCCAAAGACTCAGATCGTCCACGTGAAAAGCGTAAGGTAATCAGAGGCGGTTCCTGGAAGGATACACAGTATCAGATTCAGGTTAGCACACGCAACTATGAATACCAGGATACGGCAAAATCTTATATCGGTTTCCGTTGTGTAATCGATTTAGCTCCTAAAATGAAAAAATAAATTAAACTACAAAAAATATAATTATGGCTTCAGGTGTTTCTCCTACAGTTAATCGCGCGGTAAACGTTGTTGTATCTCTTGGTGCTGCCGTGGTGATTTTTGGTGCAATGGCAAAAATTCTTCACCTTTCTTGGGCTGACTGGGCACTAAAAATCGGTTTGACAACTGAGGCATTGATATTCATCATATATGCTATTTTACCTCCTCCGGATATGGGTGCACCTGCAGTAGTTGCAGATGCCGGTAATCCAGCTTTGAAAAGCATGGAAAAAATGTTGGCAGAAGCTGATATAACACCAGCTAATCTTGGAAAATTAAGTGAAGGCTTTAAAAAGCTGGGAACTACCGTAGAAAAAATGGGTGAAATTAGTGACGTAGTAAAGTCTACCGGTGATTTCAGTGCCAATTCAAAAGCAGCTGCAACAGCATTAGGTTCTGTAGCTACTGCTGTAAACGGAGCAGTTCATTCTCTATCCAGTTTTGAAGCTGCTGCTGAAAGTAATAAGCAGTTTCATTTACAGGTTCAGGGATTAACTAAAAACCTTTCTTCCTTAAATACCATTTACGAGTTGGAATTACAGGAAAGTAATAATCATTTAAAAGCGTTGAATCAGTTTTACGGTAAATTGTCTGCTGCTTCTGAAGCTATGAACAGCACTGCAGAAGATGCACAGAGAGCCAAGGAGCAAATTGCAGCATTGGCTACCAACCTGAGCAAATTGAATCAGGTTTATGGTAATATGTTAACTGCAATGCAGGGCAGATAATAGTTTTGGAATAAAATTGAACAACGTATTTAGATAAATAAAAATAGTATGGCATTACCTAAGGAACCGCGGCAGAAGATGATTAACATGATGTATCTCGTGTTAACCGCTTTGCTTGCACTAAACGTTTCTTCAGAAATATTGAATGCTTTTAAAACCGTTGACAAAAGTTTGATGACGGCTACAGGTGTTGCGGAAAAAAAGAATTCTGAAATTTTTAAATCTTTCCAGAAAAAAGTAGAAGATCCTACTACAAGAGATAAAGCTGAAATCTGGTTACCAAAGGCACAAAAAGCAAAATCACTCTCAGACGAAGTTTACAATTTTATTGAGGGATTAAAAGCTGAGCTGAAGAAAGAAGCAGGCCTTAAGATGGTAGATGGCAAAGAAGACTTTAAAGAAGATGATTTGGATGCAGCAACTCGTCTATTCATTTCTGCACCACCAACTGGTAAGGCTAAGGGCAAGGAACTTTATGATAAATTGAAATATTTTAAAGACCAGTTACTGGCCATTGATCCTGAAATGAAAGCAGATATTGGTTCCAATCTTCCATTGGATATTCCGGAAGTTAAATCGGATAAAGACAAGGAAGAATGGGCGTATAAATTCTTTCACATGACGCCCACTGTAGCGGCTATTACTATGTTGAGTAAGTTCCAGAACGATATTAAAAACAGCGAATCAGAAGCTGTTGAATATTGTCATAAAGAAATTGGTGAAGTGGAATTGGTTTATGACCAGTTTCAGGCAATTGCCAATGCCAATGCGAGTTACGTAATGCCTGGTGAAGAAATTATCATCAATGCAGGTGTAGGTGCTTTCAATAGTGCTTCTCAGCCCAAGGTTTCTGTTGATGGAGCAACAGCAACACCCACTCCGGATGGTTCTTTTGAATACAAGTTCAGACCCAATACAAGCGGCTCTAAAAATGTAACGATCTCCTTTGTGAAGCCAGACGGATCAACGGCATCTGTAACCAAGGAAATCAAATACACCGTAGGTGTGCCTTCCGGCTTGGTAGTTTCTACTGATAAAACCAGGGTATTCTATCAGGGCTTAGAAAATCCATTGAGTGTGACAGGTGGTAGTGGCGACGAAAAAGTAAGCGTTAGTGTAGAAGGAGCGGGCATCGGATATCGTAAAGCCGGTCCTGGACAATACATTGTTACCGCGTCTAATTTAGGATCAGCTACCGTGATTGCTACTGATGGGAAAAATAGTCAGCGCATTGTGATTCCGGTTAAACGCGTTCCGAATCCTTTGGCAACCGTTGGAGGGAAAGCCGGGGGTCCTATTGCTGCAAATGTCTTCAGAGTGCAGCGAGGTGTTGCCGCCGAACTAAAAGACTTTGTGTTTGAAGGTGTAAAATATGATGTTGTTTCATTTACGCTGATTTGCACAGGTCGTGGATTTGAAGAGAGTGGGTTTGGTATTGCTGAAGTTTCCGGAACTTATTTTAATGCGGAAGCGAAGACATTATTAAACAGATGTCAGGCAGGATCTACTGTAGTGATTGACGAAATTAAAGTGAGTGGACCAGGTGGTACCCGCTTACTAGATCAAAATATTTCATTTACCTTACAATAAGTGTGTGTATGAAAAAGATGGTATATGCAGGTTGGTTACTGGGTTTGGCAATGATTGTCTCTACGGGTTTGATGGCTCAATCCAAGTATAAGAAACCAGCCTCTAAAAAACCCGCTGCTACAACTAATAAAGCTGCTGGTGCAAACAGTACTGGTGGTCAGGTAAACCCTGCAGCAGATACAACGATTACGCCACCAAGTAATAATATCAGCGGAACATCCCGATATAGAAACAGTAACAATACGGCATTGGGAACTGGTAATACAACAACTACCACAAATAATCCTTCTGCCCCTGTTACATTCAGCTATGATACAACTGTACAGGGTGGTTTCAATGCCAAGCCGGAAGTTTCCTTAAGAAACAACTATGCAATGCTGAAAACTCAGGTAAGAGATCGTAAGCCTTTGGAATACGAAGATCTTCGTGAGGATGATGCGGTATTTAGTCACTTTATCTGGAGAGAGATTGATGGCAGAGAAAAAATGAACCAGTCTTTCATGTATCCCGGACAGGATGATAATGGTGATATGCGTTTCTTTTCTTTATTGTTAAGTGCCATCAAAAATGATAGTGTTGTTGCTTTCTCAGCTGATAACGACCGCTTCACAAAGCCATTGACAACAGCACAGGTATTGGCCATGGTAGAAGGTGGATTGGATACAGTTGATGTAACAGATCCTGCAACAGGTGCTGTTGAGAAAGTAATTACCAAGAAACCTAAGTTTAGTCCTGATAGTGTCTATACTTTCAGAATAAAAGAACAGGTAGTGTTCGACAAAGAAGCAAGCCGCATGTTTACCAGAATTCTGGGAATTGCTCCGATTGCCAAACAGGTAGTAGCAGGAAAATCGATGCCAAGGGTTTTATTCTGGGTATACTATCCGGATATCAGAGCCTCTTTAACCAAGTTTGATGTGTACAATCCAAAAAATATTGCTGCAAGAATGACCTGGGAAGAACTGTTTGAAAGTCGTTTCTTCAGCAGCTATATCATTAAGAGTACCATTAATAACCCGGGTGATAAATCATTGAGTGCCCTTATTAAAGACCCGTTATTCAGATTATTGGAAGGAGAGAATATCAAGACCAAAATCATGAATTACGAGCAGGATTTATGGGCGTACTAATTATATAAAAGTTTTTATTGAAAGGGGCTTTAGCCCCTTTTTTTATCTCTTACTCTGAAAATACTTCAGTAAAATTGAAGCCCTGCTGGCTCCAATGATGATACTTAATGATTGTTCCGATTGTAGCTTGATATTCTTTACCGATTTGAATGTTCTCAGTAATTCCTCAATGGTAGCTTTACCTATACCAGGAATTTGTTCCAGTTCGTTTTTAAAAGTTCCTCTCGAACGCTGATTTCTGTGAAAGGTAATGCCGAAGCGATGTACTTCATCCCTGATTCTGCGAACCAGTTTTAGTGAATCGCTATCCCAGGGAAGTTTAATGGATGCTTTGTCACCAGGGAAGAAAATTTCTTCTTCATTTTTAGCTAATCCAACAACCGTTGTAGTACCTATTAAATCCAAGGAACGGAATGCATCCATTGCTGCGCCCAGCTGACCTTTACCACCATCAATAATTACCAGTTGTGGGAAAGGCTCTCCGGACTCTTTGAGTCTCTTGTATCGTCTGTAAACCACTTCCTCCATGGTGGCAAAGTCGTTGATCCCTTCTACTGTTTTTACGTTGAATCTGCGATAATCGTTTTTGGATGGAACGCCATTTTTAAAACAAACCATCGCACTCACCGGATATGCCCCCTGAAAATTAGAATTATCAAAACATTCGATATGCAGCGGGGCTTCACTCAATTGTAAATATTGCTGTAATTCGTACAAGACTTTTTTCTGTTCCTGCTCAGTCTTTCCCTCTAAGTGAAGAATTTTTTTCTTTCTTAGTTCTGCCTGATAATAGGCAATGTTTTTTAAGGAAAGGTCTAACAGCTTTCTCTTGTCACCAGCTTTTGGTACGGTGATGATTAGTGAAGAATCAGGATATTCAATTGGGAAAGGTACAATCACTTCCTTTGCCATGCTGTTGAAAGTATTCCTTAATTCACCAATAACCCATACCAGCACTTCCTCTTCTGTTTCCTCCAGTTTTGTTTCTATGGGAACAGAGTGTGTTTGTACAATGGTTCCGTTTTGTACCATCAGATAATTCACATAGGCTTTATTGTCTTCCTTGGCAATACTGAATACATCCAGGTTGGTCAGGTGTTTACTCACTACAACAGAGGAAGCCTGGTAATTCTCAAGATGTTCAATCTTTTTCCGGATCATTTCAGCTTTCTCAAATTCAAGATTCATGGCATGTTGTTGCATTTCTTCTTTAAACTGAGCTATAACGGAACCCAAATTTCCTTTTAAAATATTTCTCATTTGCAATATGCCATTCTGATAATCTTCCAGACTCTGTAAGCCTTCGCAAGGTCCTTTACAGTTTCCCAGATGGTATTCCAGACAAACTTTAAATTTTCCGGCAGCAATATTCTCTTTACTCAGATTCAGTTTGCAGGATCTTAATGGAATATATTGTTTTACAAACTCAATGAGTTCTCTCACTTTTCCTGCAGATGTAAAGGGGCCAATGTATTCGGAGCCATCATTGATTTTTCTTCTGGTTAAAAAAATCCTTGGGAAAGGTTCTCTCTTTACAACAATGAAAGGATAGGTTTTATCGTCCTTCAGTTCAATATTGTATTTGGGCTTGTATTCTTTTATCAATGCATTTTCCAATAAAAATGCATCCTGTTCAGAACCTACAATTGTGAATTCAATGCTATGAATTCTTTTAACCAGTTCGTGTGTTTTATATCCTACAAAAGACTTGCTGAAATAGGAGCTGACTCTTTTTCTCAGGCTTTTTGCTTTGCCCACATAAATTAATTCATGATCCTTGTCAAAGTATTTATATACACCAGGATCCTGCGGTATGGTATGTGCTATTTTCTGAAACGCTTCCTGGGTCATTTTAAGGCCTGTTTTTCCATTGGATAGTACTACTGCTTTGCCAAATGAGCGTCTTTCCATTATTGATAGACTTGGCAATGGTTAACTGCTTTCCTGCTGTCCAGCTGTATTGTACTGTAATGGTATTTTCCTGTTCTTTGGTTATTTCTCTAATGAACAATCTTTTAGGCAGATTGGTTTGCTCATTCAAAAGCAAATCAATATTGGTAATGTCTGCTTTTTCAGACTGGTAGTTAATGGTATAGCTTTCTGTCCCCAGGTCCTGAAAAACAGTTTCTTTGTATAAGTGCTTATTGTTGGAAAACCAAACTGCTTTGTTTTTTATTTCTGTGGCTACAGCTATGAATTCATCTTTGTTTAGCTTTCTAGTGGTATTGACTTCCTTTATAAGTACAGTATCTCCATTTTCTTGCAATTTCATCTCAGTAATGATGAAATCCCTGAGGTCTACATATTGGATTTCATCCTGAATAAACTTTTCAATCGGATAAAACTTTGCTGTATCTGATAATGCGGTTTTCTTCTCTTCTGAACGATTGGGTTCGCTTTTACAGGACGCCCAACCGGTAATCGTAAGAAGCACAACCAATCCATAAAATGAAGACAGCATTTTCATGCTGCAAAGCTATCCAAAATCAACTATACTAACGTTGTTTCGAATAAGCCAGACGAATGCCATAATCCATTAAATACTCTTTAATCGGATAGCGGTTGGTATAAGTGGGTAAATGCTGGTACCTGATTTGAGGACCCAGTTGCCACTGATTGGAGCCAGATTTAAAGTTGATATGAATACCGGCACTGGTATTGACGTTCCATCTTCTTACAAAACCATTGCCATCGGTATAATTTTTATAATCCGTTGACAGCAAAAATACACTTGAGTTAAAGGAATAAGTTGGCTGAACGGTTGCCTCTGCGCTGATACCAAACTGTTTTCCTTTGATGATATCCCATTGAACACCCAATGGTACAGCTACCTGATAGCTCTTGTTATTTAATTGTTCCTGTTTGTATCCGGAAGTATTGTTGTAACTGGAGAACATGTTGAGATTCTCGATGCTGCCATTGTTCAGCAATGAAATGGTAGCAACACCATTGGCACTTCTAAATGTTTCAATATGGTATTGACGGATATTCAATTGTACACCTGCTTTGAATTTAAGACGGGAATTGATATTATACAATGCCGCAAGTCCTACTTCAAGACCCATGGCAGGTCTGTGTCTCACTACCTCATTAACGCCAGCCGTATAACTCAATGCAAGAGGCACATTCTGGGTGGGTGCAATTGCGTTATTATTCGGTTGAACAATTTCTTTTACTTCTGCATCCGATAAAGAACGATAGCTGGTAGAAGGCGTTATGTAAAACTGGTAACCAATTCTTTTATTGGATATAGGAAGCTGCAGAGAACGGTTAACCGCAGGGGTTAATTTTTCATCTGACAAATTAATATTCAAAGGTGTTTTTTCCGGAGCAGCAGCCAGTGCAATCTTGGTGATATTGCCCAACCATGCTTTCTCTGTAACAGACTCCGGATCGGCTTTTTCAATGATTACAGCAAGTGAAACTTTTTCCTGAACAGCCGTCTGTAGTGGCTGAACTGTTGAGGTGTTTTTTAGTGTTACGCCAGCCATCTGCCATTCATTTTTAATTCCTGTTTCAATCGTAGGAATGGCAGTAGTGGTTGGGATTACTTCTTCATCAGCAACCATTGTTTGTTTGATAGCATGCTGGGTTAAATGCTGGGGTTCTATTGCATGATAGTAAGCTTCTCTGGGTTTGGGAGCATGCATCCGTTCTTCAACCATCAGCTTTTCGCCCTTCTGCAGATTACTGGAATCAAAATTAAACTGACGGGCTGTTGGGGTAATTAATAATGTGGAAACAGTCAGGCCAACAATTATCAGAAGGGATATAACCGTTAACGCAGGCCATGCAGGATTTCCGTGAATATCTGTACGGATCTTCTTCCATACATTATCCGCAGGATACATGCAATGGTCCTTCAGCTCTTCCCGCAGGAATTGCTCAAATGCGTTGTCTTGGTTGTACTTACGATCCATATCCTAAATAGCTACTGCTTAAAGGCAGTTGCCCATGCGAATTTCTCTCTGGGCTGCTCAATAATTCTTTTCTTAATCAAAATAGCTTCCAGCATAGACTTTGCACGGGTGTACTGACTTCTGCTTGTGCTTTCTTCAATGTCTAGCATGTCGGCTATCTCTTTATGACTGTACCCTTCCATTGCATATAGATTCAGAACCGTTCTATATCCAAGCGGAAGCAATCTGATGCATTCAATGATCTGTCGGGCCTGCATAACGGATGGCATGGTTTCTTCTCTCACTTCTAGGTAATCTGCCTGTTCCAGATCAATGCTGTTACTGAACTTTTTATTTTTCTTTAAAAAGTTGATACAGGTATGTACAATGATCCTTCTGATCCACCCTTCAAATGCTCCCTTGTTCTGGAACGTATGCATTTGTGTAAAGACCTTAATAAACCCTTCCTGCAACATATCTTCTGCATCTTCCCTGCTATTGGCAAAACGATAACACACGCTCAGCATCTTAGGACTGTAGCGATTGTACAGTTCCCTTTGTGCGGAGGGGTCATTGTTTAAACAGCCTGCAAGTATCGATTGCTCTGTCATTAAGGGATTTATATCCCTAAATATAAGACATTTTTAATGTTAAAAGGCTGCAAAAGCACTATTCATATCCGTCGATCTTTAATGAGAAACAGTGTTATTTTTGACTAAAGCCTTGGATTTAGCACACCAAAGAAAATATTTGCAACAATGATGTAAATGTTGGCAAAATAACTCAACTTTGTTGACTTCATTAATCAGTGATACATGCCTTGCAAGTACAAGAAAACTCTTTTCACAATTGTATCTTTTTTCTTTTTGTGTAAAGGAGATTTACATGCACAATCCTGTTCTTTAACAGTACAAGGAATTGTAAAATATATAAAGAATGGAGAAGGCATAAAAGGGCTGGTCATACAGCTAAATCCGGGTAATCTTACCCAGCAAACAGATAGTATAGGGCGTTATCAATTTACTAAACTATGTCCAGGCAAGTATATTGTTTCTGTTTATATAAAGGAAGAGTTATTAAGCAGTCAATCAATAACAATTTCCAAAAACACAACTCTAAATTTTACAGTAGACTCAGATGCAAAACATCTGGGTGAAGTAGTGGTTAGTTCAAGACGAGATGTCAATGCAAATTCGATTAAGCAAGAATTAAGCACAAAAGATATAGCACAATCAAGAGGTCAAACTTTAGGTGAAGTTTTACAGCGTGTAAATGGTGTTACGGTTTTACAAACTGGCAGCACCATTTTTAAGCCTGTAATACATGGGTTACACAGTCAGCGAATTTTATTATTAAATAATGGAATTCGTCTGGAAGGGCAGCAATGGGGGAGTGAGCATGCGCCTGAGATTGATCCATTTACAGCGGATAAATTTACAGTTTTAAAAGGAGCAGGTGCTTTGCGTTATGGAAGTGATGCCATTGCGGGTGCCGTATTAGTTGAACCCAAAAATTTGCCAGAAACACCTGGTACTAGTGGAGAAATTAATTCAGCCTATTTTGCCAATAACAGGATGTATGTTTTCAGTGGAATGGTACAGCAGAATGTAAAAAAAATACCTGCGTTAAGCTGGCGATTACAAGCAACTTATAAGCGAGGTGGTAATAGCAGAACACCACAATATTGGCTATGGAATACCGGAGTAAAAGAATTTAATTATGCTGCATCGGTTATTTACAGAGGTAAGAAATTGAACACAGAATTATTTTTATCGGCTTTCAATACCGATTTAGGAATATTTACAGGGTCACACATCGGAAATCTTACCGATTTGCAAACGGCTATAAAGAGCGACAAGCCGATACAAAATATAGATCGTTTTTCTTATGAAATAGGCAGACCACGTCAGGAAGTAAGTCATTTTTTACTGAAGTCTAAAACGATGTTTAAACTAAATGAAGGCTATCGTTTGAATTTGGTATTATCCCGCCAAGAAAATATCAGGAGAGAATACGACCGGGCATTCATAACCAACAGGCCAGAATTAGATTTAAATATTGGAACGAGTATAGTAGATTTAGCTTTGGAGCAGAACGAAGGGAAACCAAGTCAAACCACCATTGGAGCTTCTGGAACATTGCAGGAAAATATCTGGAGCGGCAGTCGATTTTTCATACCCAATTTTAAATCAACAAATATTTCTGCTTATGCCATTCGGAAGTGGAATAAACAAGCCCTTTCTTTTGAAGCAGGTATAAGATATGATTACAAAACACTTACTACTTTTAGAAATCAAAATAATCAAATCAGAAGTCTAGAACAGCGATTCAACAATTTATCAGCTTCATTAGGGTCAAGTTATAAAATTAATAACGACTTGCGCATTCTATTTAATGCAGCCCTTGCATGGAGACCTCCTCAGGTAAATGAATTATTTGTTAATGGACTGCATCATGGATCAGCTAGTTTTGAAATAGGCGATTCTACATTAAAAAGCGAAAAAGCGTATAATTTCTCTGCACAGTTAAAGTACGAACCAGATAGCAGTTGGAATATTGATGTAAGTGTATATTACAACTTGATTGATGATTTTATCAATTTGGTTCCATCAGTTCCCCCAACTTTAACCCTTCGAGGAGCTTATCCAACATTCAGATATATTCAAACCAATGCACTTTTGGCAGGAACAGATATAAGCATTCAACGTGTCTTTAGCAAACATTTAACCGGAGGGATTAAAGCTGCTATTTTATTTGCAAGAGATCGGGTAAAGCAAGACTGGCTGCTTCAAATGCCTGCCAACCGATTTGAATCTGATTTTACCTATCATTTTAGCACAAGTAAAATGAGTAATAGCTATGTACAGGTAAAGTGGATCCATGTAATGGAACAAAAGCGTGTGTCTGCAGGATTTACCGATTATTTGCCGCCGCCCCCCGCCTATAATTTACTGAACATAGAATTTGCAACAACGTTACAGATTTATAAAAAAAGTACTACCTTTGGATTGAGCGTATTAAATTCCTTGAATACCCAATACAGAGACTACATGAATCGCTTTAGGTATTTTAATGATGAAGTGGGACGATCATTGGTTTTGCGGGTTAAAATTCCATTGTAATGAAAAAGCTATTGTTTGTATTATTGGTAATTGCAATAAGTGGAGGATGCAAAAAAACAGCCACTCCAGCAGATGAAAATGAACATGAATCAGTTAATAAAATTGAATTCATTTTTTCAACCACAGGCAGTGCAGCAAAGTCATTTATAGTGGAAGATCCGGACGGCGATGGTGGAAATCCGCCCAGTAGAATTGATACGATTAAATTAAATGCCGGCACTACCTATACCCTGGATGTGAAAACTTTTAATTTGGTAAATGGTGTGGCCAAAGACATCACTTCCGTTATTTCCAGTCAGGGGAGCTCTCATGAATTATTCTTCCTTCCAACAGGGATTACACTCACCATTACCAAAAATGATAAGGATAGAAACAATTTTCCAGTAGGCTTAAATTCAACCTGGGTAACTGGAACTGCAGGTTCAGGAACATTGCGTTTTAAAGTGATGCACAAACCTGCGGGAATTAAAGGTCCCAACGATGCCCCCACCGTAGGTCATAGTGATATCGATTTAAATCTTCCTATAAAATTGCAATAATATTGCAATTTATTTGCAACGTTGATTCATTTATCTTATTTTTGTTTTCTAAAACAAAATGAGAAATGAAAAAATTATTAATCATTGCAGCGTTATTAATTAGCGGTGTAGCTCTTAAAGCGCAAACTAAGTACGGCTTCAAACTAGGTTACAATTTAGGAAGTGTGTCTTCTAATGATCCAGAGATTAAAGAGGATGGTAAAACTTTATCTGGTATTGGGTTTGGAGCTTTTGCTGAATTTTCAGTAGGGAAGAATTTTACGATTCAGCCACAGTTGAATTATAACAGAAAAGGATTAGCTGTTGCCCACGATGGTCATTCTGACAAGTTTCAGTTTAACGTACTGGACATACCTGTAAATGCATTGTATCGTTCAAATGGTGGATTTTTTATTGGGGGTGGTCCAAACTTTGGATTTAATTTATCGGGTGGATTAAGAGCACATGATGATCCAAGTGAAAATTTTGATTTTGAATTTGGCAAAAATCCCGGACAAATTAAGCGGATGGATTTAGGATTGAATTTGCTAACCGGATATGAATTTAAAAATGGCTTATTCGTAAGCGCTAACTATTTAGCAGGTTTAACTAATCTATCTAATGTGTCAGGACAAACATGGAGAAATAACTTATTGAACTTTTCATTGGGCTACAGTTTTGGTGGAACCAACAAAAAGTAATTTCATTTGGTTTGTTTAGATTTAGAAGTAACGCACCCTAATCGGGGTGCGTTTTTGTTTCAAATTAACCCCAACTGAACTTGAGTGAATTGTATATAGTTGATAAAGAAAATGCGTAAATTGTTTATCATGGACATCAGTATCAATACTCCAGCATTGTTATTTCCTGCAATTAGCTTGATCATGCTGGCATATACCAATCGATTTCTTGCATTAGCAAACCGGGTAAGAAATTTGCACGATGAGTTTGAAAAAACGGATAATAAGGCCATTATTCATGGCCAGATTAAGAATCTGCGATTTAGAATCAAGTTGATAAAGCAAATGCAGGCTTTGGGTGTTATGGCTTTTCTTAGCTGCATCATCTGTATGTATTTCATTTATATTGAATGGATGGTGATGAGCCATTGGGTATTTGCCTTTAGCCTTCTCAGTTTTTCCGCATCCCTGGCCATATCTTTCTGGGAAATTCAGTTGAGTACCCGGGCGCTGGAATTGGAATTAAGTGATATGGAAGGATTGGAAGACCCTACGGTAATTCAATATATTAAAAGTAAGTTTGAAAAAGACTAATTTTCTTCATTTAAGATGCTTTCAATTCGTTCGAAGTTGGACTCGTCTGTAAAGTATTCAAAATAGCGCTTATCTTCCAGGCTTCTCGTATTAGCTATCAATTGATTTTGATGGGGGTGTACAAAACTGAACTTCTCATTGATGCTGTTCATGACTTCACTTCTAACCTTTTTTTGTAGGCTGATATTTTTATCTTTTATTCCTAATACATAATTGATTTCTGTTATAGAAGTTGTTCTATTCTTTTTGCTCTTTTCTAATATCAACTGGAGTAGTTGTTTTTCTGTTTCGCTAAATCGGATAACAGGGGCTGCAGCAGCATGACCGTGTGCTTTGATAGAATGCAGGGTAGAGGTTACGTTAGTGGTACTAATATTGTCGGTAGCCTTATTTTCTTTGTTTGTTTTTTTTCTTATTACTAAAAAAGCAATTATTAAAATGACAGGAATGGCTCCATAGGTGAATTGAAAATTATGCTTCTTCCAGATTTGTATATCTGACTTCACAAATTCATTCAGCGGAATTTTTAACGAATCATATTCACCTGTTATTTTATCCTGATAGTATAGGGTACTATTTACACAATATTTATAATGATTATTGTATATTCTTTCAAGTGTTTGAGCTAACGAGCTGTTTTGATTAAATATATAGACCTCATTGGTTAAATACCGAAGATGATAAACTGTGTTTTTGTGTGAAAAAATCAACCCATCTTCGGTGGGAAGTTGCCAGGGGATATCGTTGAACATTTTAATTAATTCAGGATTGGTTTCTCCTAGTTTTTCCCAATCATTGCTTGCCAAATTTAAAACATATACATTTTTTTCTTCTGTCTGATTTTTTCTATTCTCTTTAATACCGTCGTTTCTGATTATCTGAAACGGTATAAATAATTTAGATTGCTTTGGATAATAACTGGTAAGGCCACTTTTTATTGGAACATGTATTTCTACGTTCGTGGGTACCACATCCCATTCCTTGTTTTTTTCATTAAAGCAACGGAGTGTACCCGTGGTTCTCCAGAATCCATATCCCCCCAAATTGAAAATCTTGCCTTTGTAGGAATATACAGTTGCATTGATATTGTATTTGAAATTATTGGTCTTGTCTAATCTTTTAAATAACAGGGTGCTATCACCCCTTTCTACAAGCTGATACAGTAATCCACTGCCATTAAAATGGATAAACGTATTGCTATCCATTTTTAAAATCCTAGCGCCTAGCGTCCTAACCATTTCATATTCTTCTAGTTCTGCAAATGGATTTTCAATTTCTACGGGTTCGGGTATATAATTTCTTTGAGTTAAATCTTTTAGAAACGGGGAGTTTTTGATGGAAATCAGACTGTCAACTTTCTGGCTTTTTAGCAAATTGCTCACTAAAAGTAGGATACATGCAAAAAGTATTTTTTTCATGGAGCGACAAGATATTGAAACAAAATAAAGTAAAATATCCCGAATTTGACCTAAAAAATAGGACATAACCTATTTGGTTACCAGTACCTAAACCTGATTACGAATAAAAATCATACGTATTAAGTTATTTTGTATAACAAAACTAGCCAGACACCAAGATAATTGATAACCGGGGGGGAATCAAAAATCAACAGTGGCTGGCTTTTCTATGCCCCAATTTATTTCCTTTCCCCAATCTGCTGCCTCCACATGGCATAATACAATCCCTTCTCTGCCAGTAGCTCAGCATGGCTTCCGGTTTCCACCACTTTCCCTTTTTCCAATACATAAATGCGATCGGCATGCATAATCGTACTCAAGCGATGGGCAATCATAATGGTAATTTGTTCTTTTAAGGCCGAAATGCTGCGGATGGTATTGGTAATTTCTTCCTCGGTGATGCTATCCAGTGCAGAAGTAGCTTCATCGAATATGAGCAATTTGGGTTGCCTGATCAGGGCTCGCGCAATGGACAATCGCTGTTTTTCGCCCCCGCTTAATTTTAAACCACCTTCCCCAATCATGGAATCAATCCCATTCTGGGCTTTTGCCAGAAGGGGAGCACAACTGGCTTTTTCCAGGGCAGCCACCACTGCGGCATCATCTGCCGCTGGTGCCACAAACAATAAGTTTTCCTTGATGGTACCGGCAAACAATTGGGTGTCCTGGGTTACAAAACCAATCTGATTGCGGAGCTCTTCCATATCAATGGCATGACCATTTACACCATTATAGGTGACTTTTCCTTCCTGGGTATGATACAATCCTACCAGCAGCTTTACCAATGTACTCTTACCCGCACCAGAGGGTCCAACAAAAGCGATGGTCTCTCCTTTTGTAACATCAAAGGAAATTCCATCCAGTGCACTAAACTGTGCCGACTGATGTTTAAAACGTATATCGTGAAAAGCAAGATCACGAATATCTCCGATAGGTGTAGGATTAGCAGGGCGTGGTTCTGATGGCTTTTGCATCAGGTTGTGAAAGTTATTTAATGATGCTTCCGCTTCGCGATAGCTTAAAATAATATTTCCGATTTCCTGTAAGGGGCCAAATATAAAGAAGGAATAAAAGGTCAGGGTCATCACTTCACCGGCAGTTAATTTTCCCTGAAATACCAGCCATAAAAGGGTGAACATGATTACCTGACGTAGAAAGTTAACAAAAGTGCCCTGTACAAAACTCAGGGAACGTATGCTTTTTACCTTGCGCAATTCCAAGCCGAGAATCTTGTAGGTATTTTTGTTCAATCGGCCTATTTCCTGTTCGGTAAGCCCTAGACTTTTAACCAGCTCTATATTGCGTAAACTTTCTGTAGTAGTGCCCGCTAAAGTGGTGGTTTCTTTTACAATGTCTTTTTGTATGGCTTTAATGCGCTTACTTAAAAAACTGGTAAGCATAGATAACATTATAATGCCTACTGCATAAATAGGCATGATGCTCCAATGCAATCGAAATGAGTAAACGGAAATAAAAATAATGCCCACTAAAATGCTGAACAGTACATTAATAAAGGCAATGATAAATCGTTCTGTATCCGTTCTTACTTTTGAAAGAATAGAAAGTGTTTCCCCGCTTCGTTGGTCTTCAAATTCCTGATAAGGCAATTGCATGGAATGTTTTAATCCATCTGTAAAAATTTTCGCCCCGAATTTTTGTACGATTACATTGCTGCAATAATCCTGAAATGCTTTGGCAATTCTTGAGACCATGGCCACACTAATCAGGATAGCCAAAAATCCAAGGACTCCCCAGATGAATTCTGCTTCGGTTCTGGTGCCTGTTGCAATGAATTGTTTTTGTTCGTTAAAATAACCTTTCTGCAATGGATGCATGCCATACTGGTCTAATAGCTTTCCAAAAAAGTAAGGATCCAGCATGCTGAAACTCTGGTTAATCGCTGCCAGTAAGAGCGCCAAAGCAATTAGCCATTTATAAGGCTTTAAATATTGGAGGAGTAATTTCATGGTGGGGCAAAGTTATTAGTTGGTGCTTTATCCACCACTGTTAATAATAAGTTCATACGGAATTGGCTGGATAAACAGTTTTCCTTGGTAACTTCAGAAAACCCTATTGTATGCATTGGAGAAAATTCAATGGAGAAAACATCCACCTGCCCATTAAAGAGGCAGTAGAAGAAGCCATTAAAAGGGAAACCGAAAATGGAACCAAACTTAAAGTTTGTATTGGAACCGACAGCCAGGTTAAAGGGGATGATACCGAGTTTGCCACCGTTATTGTTTTTTTGAGAGAACATAGTGGAGGCTTTATGTACATCCACAATGAAAAGACCAAGCAAAAATTCCATTTAAAGGAAAGAATGCTTACGGAAGTGGCTAAGAGTATTGAAATTGCTTATGAGCTTTGCCATCTGTTTATTGATTATCAAATTGAAATGGAAGTGCACGCCGATATCAATACCAATCCGATATTTAAAAGCAACGATGCTTTGCGGGAAGCCATGGGATATATTCTGGGAATGGGATTTGCTTTCAAGGCCAAGCCGGAAGCTTTTGCCAGCAGTTCCTGCGCCGACAAGGCAGTGAATTAGAATATTTTTGACACGATATTAATTGCTGGTTGCAAAATTTAGTATCCCTGCAGCAATGCCCTAAGTGATGCTGCCAGTAAAACTTGTTTCTTGGCTTCAAACAAAGAAACTTTTTCCTTGGGTAAACGCATCTGATAGGTTTTACCTGCAGACAGTGCTTTCTCAAAACCCGGATTCCATCGATTGAATTGTTGTATGTCCAGATTCAATTCATTGGCTATGATCAATGCCTGGTATCTTCCCGCCACTTCTATCTCTGTACTGTTACTGATTTCTTCTGCACTTAACTGACGGGTATCTCCATGAAGCATGATTTTTTCCTGGTGAATCTTTGTTTCTGCCGCAGTCATGGTAGTCCAGCCACCACTGCCTTCCATAACATAATGGGTGGCAATAAATTTCTTTACGTGATTGCGCGTTTCTTCGGGTAAATGATATTGTAATTGCCAAAAATCCCTGCTGCCTGTTTTGCGTATCGCTTGTTTAACCCTTCCCGCACCTCCATTGTAGCCGGCCACTACCAATAACCAGTCTTTGAACTCTGCATACAGTTCCCGCATAATTTTGGCAGCCACATGGGTGCTTTTGTTGTAGTCCATCCGCTCATCCGGATTGCGTACACTCAATCCAAATCTTTTGGCTTCAAAATCCATGATCTGCCAGGGCCCTGCAGCACCCGCCCAGGATACAACACCTGCACCTAAATTACTTTCAATCACACTCAGGTATTTCATTTCTTTTGGAATGCCATATTGAGTTAGTACCCCTTCGTATAAATCAAAATAGGGTTTACCCCATAGTTTCATTTTTTCCAAAGACTTACTATGCCTCTTCATATATTCCTGAACAAAGGAAACCGCTCTGGGATTCAGTTGTACAGCATATGGCTTAGTGGGATCGAAGCGGGTTTTGAAAAGCGATTTAAACCCAAACTTATCGGTAGCACTATCTTTTTGCGCCTGTAAATCAGTTGCAAATAATATTATGAGTATAAAAACAATAATTTTTTTCATGACTTAAGCTCCATCAATCGGGCACTCAATTCAATTAGACCCATTTCATCAAAAGAACGCGTCATCACTTGTAAACCAAAAGGCATGCCATTGGTATGAGTAAACAAGGGCAATGAGATGGCTGGTATTCCTACCAGGTTGGCATACACCGTATAAATATCTCCAAGGAACATTTCAATAGGATCATTTGTTTTTTCTCCAATTTTAAATGCTGGTGAAGGAACGGTAGGAGAGAGTATGGCATCAAATTCCTGAAAGATGCTATCGGTCTGTTGTTTCAATAATTGTCTTACCTGTTGGGCCTTTGTAAAATAAGCATCATAAAATCCTTCACTCAACACAAATGTTCCGAGTAAGATTCTTCTTTTTACTTCTTCACCAAATCCTTCTGATCGGGAAGCTTTATACATTTCCGTTAAATCAATTTCGGTTACAGCGGTTCTATTGCCGTACCGAACTCCATCGTATCTGGATAAGTTACTGGAAGCTTCTGCCGTGGTTAATACATAGTAAGCTGGAACCACGTATTCCAGCATGCTGAAATCGATGGCCGTTACCCTATGTCCTTCCTGCTTCAGCTTTTCAAAATAAGCGAAGGTTTGTTCCTGAATATTTTTATCTAAAGAGGGATGTTCCAGCGCTTCTTTAAAATAAGCCAGTTTGAATTTCTTCGCACCTTCAGGCACGATAGCCCCTTTTAAAATAGCCTGACTATAAGGCAATACAGGCTCCTGCGCAACTGTGCTGTCATATTCATCTGGTCCTGCAATCACTTCTAAAACAAGGGCTGCGTCTTCAATAGTTGTAGAAAAAACACCAATCTGATCAAAGGAGGAAGCATAGGCAATCAACCCATACCGGGATACCCTGCCATAGCTGGGTTTTAAACCGATAATGCCACAGAAATCTGCTGGTTGTCTTACCGATCCGCCCGTATCACTGCCCAGGCTAACCATGCAGAGACCAGCCTGTACGGCAACAGCTGATCCACCTGAAGATCCACCCGATACTCTTGTGGTATCTGCTGCATTTAAAACAGGCCCGAAAGCAGAATTTTCATTGCTGCTGCCCATGGCAAATTCATCACAGTTCTGGCGACCAATAATAATGGCGCCGGCATCCAATAATTTTTGTGTTGCGGTTGCGTTGTAAACCGATGCAAAATTGCCCAGCATCTTAGAGCTGGCCGTCAGAGTATGGCCCTTGTGGGCAATTACATCTTTTAATCCCACTACAACCCCATGCAATGGGCCTGTAAGTTTGCCGGAAGCTGCTGCCGCATCCAAAGCGCGGGCTCTTTCCAGCGCTTCTGTTTCATACACTTCCAGGAAAGCATTTAAGTGTGCATTTTTCTTTATGGCCTGGATATAAAAAAGAACGGCCTCCACACAGGTGGTTTGGCCGTTTTGCAATGCTGTATGAAATGCTTTGATTGAAGTATAATCAAACATTATGCTGGTGTACTGTCTTTTTCTTTTATGCCTTCTTCCAATTCTTTTTTCACGTTGTTCTTGGCATCATTAAACTCACGAATTCCTTTTCCAAGACCCCTCATGAATTCAGGAATTTTTCTTCCGCCAAACATTACTAGGATTACAACACCAATGATGAGTAATTCCTGAAAACCTAAACTTCCCATAGTATATTTTTTATTGCTGTAAAGTTAAGACAAATGTATACGTTTCAGGCAATAAAAAAAGCGCCCCGAAACCTCGGAGCGCTTTTTTAAGCAATTTATTAGAAAACTAAAAACGTTTTTCTTTAATACGTGCGCTCTTACCGCTTCTTTCACGTAGGTAGAAAAGCTTGGCACGACGTACTTTACCTTTCTTGTTCAATACTACAGAATCAATGTTTGGAGACAACATAGGAAACAAACGTTCTACCCCAACACCATCAGAGATCTTACGTACGGTAAATGAAGCAGTAGCTCCAACACCCTGTAATTTAATAACATCTCCGCGGAAAGACTGGATACGCTCTTTTCCACCTTCTACAATCTTATAGTTTACGGTTACATTATCTCCAGCTTTAAAGCTAGGTAACTCTTTCTTAGCGGTTAATTGTTCGTGAACAAACTGTACTGCTGCCTGCATAACATTATTTTTTATCGGACGGCAAAGGTAATGGGAATATTTTAAAAAACGCAAATTTTCCAGAAATTTCTATCTGGCTACGTTTACAGCTCTTTTTTCCCTGATTACCGTCACCTTAATCTGACCCGGATAGGTCATTTCTGTTTGAATTTTTTGTGCAATTTCAAAGCTCAGCTTATCGCTGTCTACATCGGATACCTTGTCGGCTTCTACAATCACGCGTAACTCACGACCGGCTTGAATTGCGTAGGCTTTTTCCACTCCCTGGTAAGCAATGGCAAGGTTTTCCAGATCCTTGATTCTTTGCAGGTACTGCTGCATAATTTCCCTTCTAGCACCCGGTCTTGCACCACTGATGGCGTCGCAGGCCTGAACAATCGGAGAAATCACATATAACATTTCCATTTCGTCGTGGTGTGCGCCAATCGCGTTTACCACTGCAGGGTTTTCCCCGTATTTCTCGGCTAATTTAGCCCCTAAAAGTGCGTGGCTTAGTTCTGTTTCCTCGTCTGGAACCTTACCAATATCGTGCAGTAAACCCGCTCTTTTCGCCAGTTTAGGGTTCATGCCTAATTCGGCAGCCATAATCCCACATAAATTGGCTGTTTCACGGCTATGCATCAACAGGTTCTGACCATAAGAAGAACGGAAACGCATTTTACCAACGATTCTGATCAATTCCTTGTGTAAACCATGGATACCCATTTCAATCACGGTACGCTCTCCAATTTCCATAACCTGCTCTTCCAGCTGGCGGCGGGTCTTTTCTACCACTTCCTCAATACGGGCCGGGTGGATTCGACCATCGGATACCAGTCTTTGTAAGCTTAATCGGGCAATTTCTCTTCTTAGGGGATCAAAACTGCTGAGGATAATGGCTTCCGGCGTATCATCCACAATTAAATCAACCCCGGTAGCGGCTTCAATGGCGCGGATATTACGACCTTCTCTACCAATGATCTGACCCTTTATTTCGTCGGTTTCCAGGTTAAATACGGTAACGGTATTTTCAATGGTTTGTTCCGCTGCTGTACGTTGAATGGATTGAATGACAATCTTGCGGGCTTCCTTATTGGCTTTTTGCTTGGCGTCTTCAATAATTTCCTGCTGTAGGGCAAGGGCCTGTGTATGTGCTTCCTGCTTCAGGCTCTCAATCAACTGTGCTTTTGCATCTTCTGCGGATAATCCGGCCACTTTTTCTAAGCGGCGGATATGTTCTTCCTGGTGCTTTTCTAGCTCGGTACGCTTCTGGTTAACCAATTCAATCTGACGATTCAGGTTTTCCTTGATGGCATCATTCTCCTTCACCTGCTTTTCCAGGCTGGCTTCTTTCTGGTTGATGGAGATTTCTTTCTGCTTTATGCGGTTTTCGGCTTCACTGATTTTACGGCTTCTGTCGTTTACTTCACGCTCATGCTCCGATTTTAGTTGTACAAAACGCTCTTTTGCTTCTAATTGCTTCTCCTTTTTGATGGTTTCTGCTCTTAGTTCGGCTTCTTTTAAGATGGTTTGTGCTTGTAATTCGGCTTCTTCTACCTGTTTTTTAGTGTCTTTGGCGAAAATGAATTTACCCGCTATAATGCCCACCACAAGGGCAACTACCGCTGATATAATTAAATAAATTATAGGATCCATGTCTTTGGCAAGGGTTTAAAACGTTCACAATTCTATTAATGCAATCAAATCTCATTTTAATATAATAAGTAATTGACTTGCTACGAAGATAACAAGAAGATAGGAGATTTTTGAATAGAAAGCTAAATTATCGCTTCTCTTTCAGTGCATGATCAATCGATTGCACCATTTCTTTCACCTGTTTGGCTGTTTCATCTGCCAGTAGGGCCAGCTGGGCATGTTCTTTTTGTTCGGTGGTAAACCATAATAAAACCATGGCCAGGTAATCCTGCATATCTTTCCCTGCAAAACTGGTTCTGAACTCCATAATTTTTTCATTGATGGTTTGTGCGGTTTTGCGCACCATTTCTTCGTCCTCCACTTCAATTTTCAAGCGGTAAGTCCGGTCGGCAACAACAATATTTACGGGAATTAATTCAGGCATAGGATTAAGCGTGCAGCAACGCCAGGCATTTATCAATTTCTTTAAGGTAACTGTCTATCTGTTTTTGCAATTTTAGTTTTTCTTGGGGGTCCCAGTCGCCGCTGGTAATGCTGGCGACAGCCAGCTTTTGTTCCAGTGCCGAAAGGGCATGGGCATTACTGATTTGCAATTGCCTTATATCTATCAGCTCTTTTTCCAGCCGTTGATTCTCTAACTCCAACTGACGATAGGCTTTCAGTAAAGTTTGTAACTTTTCCTGTAGGTCGGTAATATGTTGGTTTAGCAAAGACATGATAGAAAATTAGGATTTATTTTCTGATTTCTGCATTTATTTCCTTTTCAAAACCTTTGATGAGCTTATTCATCATGCTGTCAATCTCAGTATCAGTAAGAGTTTTACTGTCATCAGAGAACACAAAATTAACGGCCATTGATTTTTTATCAGCGCCTAATTTCTCGCTTACAAATACATCAAACAGGTTCATCTGTTTTAACTTGGGAATCTTTAAGTTTTCTACGGTTTTTTCAATCTGTTCGTAACGAATTTGATTATTCACTACTAAGGCCAGATCTCTCTGTACCAATGGGAATTTATTGACCTCTTTATAAACCACTTTTACTTTCTGAATAGCAGAGAGTAAACTGTCAAAAGGAAGGTCTACAAAATAAACGGACTGTTTTAAATCGAATTGACTCAGCTTTGCGGATGGTACATTCTGTAATATGCCCAGCTGTTGTTTGTTGGCAAATATTCGCACAATTGTATCAGCCTCTTCCACAAAGTAAACATTGCTTAATCCACACCATTGTAATAGTGCGGTTACGAGTCCCTTTATTCTGTAAAAATCTACGGGTGCTGCCTGATTTCTCCAACCCTGATCAATATGATTACCTGTTGCAAACAAGCAGAAGTGTTCCGTTTCTTTAAACCCTTCTCCATCTATTGCATAGGTCTTGCCAAATTCAAACATTTGTAAATCGCTGTTTTTGCGGTTCACATTATAGGCAATGGTTTCCAAACCACTCTCCAGCATGGAAGGGCGTAATACGTCTAGTTCTGTACTTAAATTATTGATCATCTTCACTGTATGTGTAGTAACCGATTCATCAAAATATTTACTGTTGGTAATGGAGTTGGTTAGAATTTCTGTGAAACCTTTTCCTACCAGGAAGCTGGAAATTTTTTCTTTTAGGTTTTCTTTAATACCCAGCTTCTCAAAAGAAGGACTGATGCTGATCATGGTAGGAATTTCTACATTGTCAAGACCGTCGATTCGTAAAATTTCTTCCACAATATCTGCGGGAATACTGATATCGGGTTTGCTGTAAGGCACTTCTACCATTAATTCATCCAGGCTTTCTTTGGCAATCTCAAAACCCAGTGCGGTTAAAATTCTTTTTACCTTATCTGCATGGTAATTTTTACCACTTAGTTTTTTCAAATAGTGATTCTTGATTGTTACCGTTGTTCTTTGTTTTGGATCAGGATACACATCAATTAAGTCGCAGGAAATGGTTCCGCCTGCTACTTCTTTTATTAAAAGAGCAGCCCGCTTTAGTACGTTAACGGTATTCGAAATATCAATGCCTTTTTCAAAACGGGTGGCTGCGTCTGTCCTTAGTCCATGGCGCATAGACGTTTTTCGAATAGCGGTAGAATGGAAACAGGCACTTTCAAGGAAAATAGCAGTGGTATTGGTTGTTACGCCACTTTTGCTCCCTCCGAAAACCCCTGCAATACACATACTTTCAGCTGCATTGCAGATCATTAAATCTTCTGCATGCAAGCTTCTTTCTTTATCGTCAAGGGTGATAAATTTGGTTCCGCTTGGTTGATTTTTAACAATGATTTCATTACCGGTTACTGCCTGTAAATCAAATGCGTGCAACGGCTGACCGGTTTCGTGTAGAATATAATTGGTGATGTCTACAATATTGTTAATGCTTCTTACACCTATGGCAGTCAATTTATTTAGCAACCATTCTGGTGAAGGAGCAACCTTAACTCCTGTGATCGTAACCCCAGAATACCGCAGACAATCAGCGGTATTTTCAATGGTAACTTTTACAGGTGCATTATTGTTGTCTGCCTTGAATCCATTGCTATATGGCTGTTTAACACGGGTTTCTTTCTGGTGATGTGTTAAATAAGCAGCCACATCTCTGGCAACGCCCAAATGGCTCATGGCATCCATTCGGTTGGGGGTTAATCCAATTTCAAAAATATAATCGCTGTAGGGTTTAAAGTATTCAGATGCTGGCGTTCCGGGTACAAGATCTGCTGGTAAAACCATGATTCCATCGTGGCTGTAACCCAGGCCCAGTTCGTCTTCTGCACAAATCATCCCCTGGCTTTCTTCTCCTCTTATTTTGGCAGCTTTCATGGTCATGGGCTCACCATTCATGGGATAAATGGTTGCGCCAACCGTAGCCACAGCTACTTTTTGACCAGCAGCTACATTGGCAGCTCCACAAACTACTTTTAACGTGGAACCGGAACCAATATTGATGGTGGTTAATTTCAGCTTGTCTGCATTGGGGTGCTGCTCACAGGTTAAGACTTCTCCAATGACCACGCCTTCTAATCCCCCCTTCACTTTTTCATAGCGCTCAAGGCTTTCTACTTCTAAACCAATGGAAGTTAAAATTTTAGATAGATGTGCTGGTTCTATTGTCTCAGGTAAATATTCGCTAAGCCAGTTGTAACTAATGGTCATGATTTCGACGATAATTAAAACGCGAAATTAAGGTATTCGCAGTTAGTGCTCCCGATTGGATGAATTTGCCTTTCTCTGTTAAGTTATTCTTTCGAAACCAAGCCCATTTTTCTGAAATTTCTTTGTTAACGCGGTTCTGTTAATTTCTTCAAATATTAGAGGAAAACTTTTGCAAATGGGGGATAACCATAGTAATTTGTGTGAATAGTCTTAAGATTGCTGTGGATAAGCTGAGAATAGACTGTGGAATAAAGAGAAGGGGAAAAAATTTTTAGTAAACTGCTTCATCCCATATATTCGCTCCCCCTTCATACGCAGTTAAACATTCGTTAACATAGGATGGAGGTTAGGATTAATCATCAATTAAGAAAGAAACATGGAGATTACTGGTTTAAATAAAGACAGAAAAAGAAGAAAACCTGCGATAGATTTAAGTACCATGGTTTATGGTAAAGTGCCTCCGCAGGCAAAGGAGCTGGAGGAAGCCATTCTGGGTGCACTCATGCTGGAAAAGAGTGCTTTTGATACCGTATCTGAAATTATTAAACCGGAATGTTTTTATGTAGATGCACACCAGTACATTTTCCTGGCGATGCAAAGTCTGCAGCAGAAATCGGTTCCCATTGATATTCTGACGGTTGTTGAAGAATTGAAAATGCAGGGTAAGCTGGATCTGGTAGGTGGTCCTTACTATGTTACCAAACTGACCAATTCGGTTGTATCTACTGCCAATATTGATGCCCACGCGCGTATTGTTCTGCAGAAATTCATACAGCGGGAATTGATTAAAATCAGTGGCGAAATCATTGGAGATGCCTATGAAGAGGGCACCGATGTATTTGATTTGCTGGATGAGTCTGAAACCAAAATGTTCAATATCACCAACAATTATTTAAAGAAAAACTTTGAAGACATTGGCGGTGTTTTAATAGAAGCTATTACCCGAATTGATGAACTAAGAACCAAGACGGATGAAATCTCTGGTGTGCCCAGTGGTTTCTCCTCTTTGGATAAAATCACTTACGGATGGCAACCAACGGATTTGATTATTTTGGCTGCCCGTCCATCTGTGGGTAAAACAGCCTTTGCGCTGAACCTGGCCCGTAATGCAGCATTGCATCCGACAAAGCCGGTTGGCGTTGGATTTTTCTCCCTGGAAATGAGTGCTGCACAGTTGGTTCAGCGTATCCTGAGTGCAGAGAGTGAAATCAGAATGGAGAAAATCAGTCGTGGTAAACTGGAAGACCACGAGTACCAGCAATTACACAGTAAGGGTATTAAGAAACTGGAGAATGCTCCTTTGTATATTGACGATACTGCGGCACTGAATATTTTTGAATTCCGTGCCAAAGCCCGCCGAATGGTAAACAAACACAATGTAGGAATCATCATCATTGACTACCTACAGTTAATGAGTGGTAGCAATGATAAAGGCGGAAACAGAGAACAGGAAATCAGTAGCATCTCCCGAAACCTGAAATCCTTGGCGAAGGAATTGAAAGTCCCCATCATTGCCCTGAGTCAGTTGAGTCGTGCGGTTGAAACCCGTAAAGAAAGTAAAATGCCTCAGTTGAGTGACCTTCGTGAATCGGGTGCCATTGAACAGGACGCGGACATGGTTATGTTTATCTATCGTCCGGAGTATTATGAAAATATGACCAATGAAATGGGTGAATCTACCAATGGTGAAACCCATATCCGTATTGCAAAACACAGAAATGGTTCGCTTGAAACGATTCGATTGAGAGCTAAACTGGAAATACAGAAATTTGAAGAATTGGATGCAGAGCCTGGTCCCGGAAACTGGAAACCCATTCAACCTGGTACCATGAGTCAGGGTAATGGAGAGACTGCTTTCTTTATTCAGAAAGGAAGCAAGATGAATCAATCCAGTGATTTTGACGAAGGCTTTGATGAGGGTGCACCATTTTAAAGATTTCTTCCAATAAGCATATGGACATCCCTTTTTTTTACGAAGCCAGTTTACCGGCTACTCCTGAAATGTTTACCCTATCAGAAGAGTCCAGTAAGCATTGCAGTGTTGTATTGCGCATGCAGGCAGGCGAATCTGTTGCACTAACCAATGGAGAAGGTTTGTCTTGTACAGGGAGGATCATGACTGCCGATAAACGCCGGACCGTTGTGCAGTTATCCAATCACAAACAGATTGAAAGGCTTCATCCACAAAACAGCATTGCCATTTCTTTCGTTAAAAATGCTGCAAGGATGGAATGGTTTCTGGAGAAAGCAACTGAAATAGGTATTGCTGCTTTTTATCCTTTGATTGCAGAAAGAACGGAAAGAACTCATTTTAAAAAAGAACGCTGGGAACATATTCTGATTTCTGCCATGCTGCAGAGTAAGCAGGTATTTAAGCCTGTATTACACGATCCGGTTGAATATAAAACCTTAATGCAAAAAACTTTTGAAGGCCATTTATTAATGGCACATTGTGAAGAAGGCCCTAAGCAATTCATTCAATCAATTGATAACAAAAAGCCTGCTTTATTATTGATTGGACCCGAAGGTGATTTTTCACCTGGAGAAATATCATTAGCCGAAAAAGCAGGTGCCACCATGATTAGTCTGGGCCAGACGCGCTTGCGCACAGAAACGGCTGGAATAGCGGCAGCTGTGCTTTTGCAGCATCGCTAATCTTCTTACATGTTGTATCTTAGCAGCATGCGTACTTCTTTTTTTTCCTTACTGGGATTCTTGATTTTTCTGGGTTTTTCCTGTGGATGGTACAATGCAACAGAAAAAGAAGTTGTGAGAGACAGTTCCATTACAGTAACCACTTCTTATAATCCTCTTTTTTTAGATAGTGCCGGTTTGCAACAGTTTATTGAAAGCAACAAATGGGTTACACCTTTCAGTAAACAAATCAAAGACTTTTATATGGATAGAAATTTTGAATTCGCCTGGTTCGATTCTTCCGGTTTGTCAGAACAGGCGCATCACTTTTTCAATTTGCAAAACGATTATATATCCCGATTATCAGATAGCTCTTTATTCAATAAACAGTTTCAGGATTTATATAAGACCTATGCCAATAAACCAGCCAAGCAAATAGTATCCAACCAAGCGGTGGTTAATACTGAATTGTTATTCACTGCACAGTTTTTTGTGTATGCAGAAAAAATGTATAAGGGAGCCAATATTCAACTGGCAGATCTGGGCTGGTATATACCGAGAAAAAAGATCAATCTTCATGCTCTGCTGGATTCGGTTATTGACAAAAAAGCAACAGAGCTCGTGAATCATGCGCCTGTGAGTCTGCAATATCCAAGAATGGAAAAATGGTTATTTCGTTTGGCAGAAATGCAAAAAGCAGAACTGCCTGATATATTACCCCGGTTAAAAAAATCACTGAAAAGCGGCGATACCAGCGCATTGATTCCAAGAATTAAAAAGCGTTTGCATTTTTTACAGGGGGATGCATTAACGAATAATAATCTCTTTGATACATCACTGGTTTTGGCGGTTAAAAAATTTCAGGAAAGACATGGGATAGATGAAGATGGCATCATTGGCAATAAAGTGATTGAAGACCTGAATATACCCATCCGCAAAAGAATGGAGCAGTTGCTCATCAATATGGAACGTGCCAGATGGATGCCCCCTTTGCAGGATAGTACTTATGTATTGGTCAATATTCCCGAATATAAGTTGCGTGTTTTTGATGCGGGAAAGAATATTTTGAAGATGAATGTGATTGTTGGATCTGAAGCCAACAATTCCGTTATTTTCAATGGCAATCTACAGTTTGTGGTATTTAGTCCTTACTGGAATGTGCCGGAAAGTATTGTGAGAAAGGAAATTCTTCCTGCTATCAGAAAAAACAGCAATTATATCTCGAAACACAATATGGAAATTACTTCTTATGCAGGCGGTCTTCCACAAATAAGGCAAAAACCCGGCGCCAGCAATGCATTGGGCAGGGTTAAGTTTTTATTCCCTAATAATTTTAATATTTATTTGCACGATACACCCAACCGGAATTTGTTTACACAAACCAACAGGGGATTAAGTCACGGATGTATCCGAATTGCAGAGCCTAAAAAGTTCGCCGAATTTTTGTTGCGTAATCAACCTGAATATACCAGTGAAGCCATTGATAGCCTGATGTATCTGGAAAAGGAAAAATGGGTTACCTTAAAAAAGAAAGTACTTGTATTTCTGGTGTACTTTACATCCTGGGTAGATGCTGCAGGAGAGCTGCATTTCAGAAGAGATATTTATAAGCATGATCAGAAAATGGCAACAAAATTATTTCAACCTTAATCAATTGGAATGCAAATAGTAGAAGTAAAAAATGCACAGCTAGCCTGGGATTTTCTGGAAGTAAATGCCATGATGAATGCGGGTAATGCCAACTATATTCGTGCATTGAATAATGAAGTGAATGAAGTGTTTGAACCGGCAAAAAATAAAAATTTTAGATGGGGAAAAGCCAAACGCTGGGTTGCATTTGCCGATAGTGGTGAGCCTGTCGGAAGAATTGCTGCATTCACCAACGATAAATACCTTAATAAGGGAACGGAATTTAAAACCGGTGGAGTTGGTTTTTTTGATTGCATTGATGACCAGGCAACTGCGAATGTTTTGTTTGATACCGCCAGACAATGGTTATCTGAACAAGGCATGGAAGCCATGGATGGGCCTATCAATTTTGGAGACAGAGACAAATGGTGGGGATTGATGGTGGAGGGATTTGAGCAGGAGCCCATGTACGGGATGTCTTATAATCCCTCATATTACAAAGAATTGTTTGAAGGATACGGGTTTAAAAACTATTACAATCAGTATTACTATTACATGAATGTAGATGATCCCCTTCCTGAGAAATTTCCGGAACGGTATGCCAAGTTTAATGCAAAACCCGGGTACTCGGTTAAGCACGTAAAATTGCGGGACCTGGAAAAATACGCAGGCGATTTTGCAACTGTGTATAATGCGGCCTGGGCGCAGCACGGAGAAGCCAAGGAAATAACCAAAGAACAGGTAGTAAAACTCTTTAAAAAGATGAAACCCATCATGGATGAAAGAGTGGTTTGGTTTGCCTACTATAAGGAAGACCCGATTGCCATGTTCATTAATATTCCGGATCTGAACCAATATTTCAAACATTTTAATGGCGAGTTTGGTCTGTTGCAAAAGTTACAGTTACTGTGGATGAAGTGGAGGGGAACCAATAAAAGATTAACTGGTCTTGCTTTTGGCGTGGTGCCCAAATATCAGGCCCTGGGAGTGGATAGTTATCTGATTTATGCTGCCGGACTTCAATTGCAGGGTAAAGGCTGGTATCACCAGTATGAAATGGGATGGGCAGGTGACTGGAACCCCAAAATGGTGAATATTTACAAGAGCCTGGGCGGAAAACAAAGCCGACAGATGATAACTTACCGATATATTTTCAACGAAAAATATCCTTTTGAAAGGCATCCTGAGATGGACTATAAATAAGTTATATTGCAGCAATTTCTATGGAGAATTTTGTAGTATCAGCCCGTAAATACCGTCCTCAGAACTTTAATACAGTTGTGGGGCAGCAACATATTACCACAACCCTAAAGAATGCCATTCGCAATCAGCAATTGGCACATGCTTTTTTGTTTTGTGGTCCAAGAGGAGTGGGTAAAACCACTTGTGCCAGAATCCTGGCCAAGACCATCAACTGTACCAATCCAACAGCTGAGGGCGAAGCTTGTAATACCTGTTCCAGCTGTGTTTCCTTTGATGCGGGAACGTCCATGAATATTCATGAACTGGATGCTGCCAGCAACAACTCGGTAGACGATATCCGGGCATTGGTTGAACAGGTACGTTTTGCCCCGCAGGCAGGTAAATACAAAGTATATATTGTGGACGAGGTACATATGTTAAGTTCCAGTGCCTTCAATGCGTTTTTGAAAACCCTGGAAGAACCTCCTCCCTTTGCCATATTTATTTTGGCCACTACAGAAAAGCACAAAATCCTGCCTACCATTTTAAGTCGTTGTCAGATTTTTGATTTCAAAAGAATTACCAACAACGACACGGTAGAACACTTACAGGAAATTGCTACCAAGGAAAATATCAATGCAGAAAAAGCAGCATTGCAGGTGATTGCGCAAAAGAGTGAGGGTTGTATGCGTGATTCGTTGAGTATCCTGGATAAAATTGTCAGCTTTACCAATGGAACCGTAACCTATCAGAATACACTGGAGCACCTGAATATCTTAGACGAAGATTATTTCTTTCAGTTGTTGGAGTGCATGCAAAAACAGGATATGGCGGGAGCCATGCTGCTGTATGATCAGATCAACCGAAAAGGATTCGAAGGGGATCTGGTATTGAATGGGTTTGCAGAATTTATCCGAAACTTATTGGTCTGCAAAGACGCTAAGTCTGCCTCTCTACTGGAAGTGGTAGAAGGAATGCAACAAAAATACGAGCAGGTAGCTGCACAAACTTCTTTGAGCTATCTGGTAAGTGCGTTGAACATACTGAACGAAACCGAAGTGAATTATAAAATGGCGCGCAATAAAAGATTGCATGTAGAGCTGGCGCTTATAAAGCTTAGCTTCTTACAACAAGCCATCGAATTGACCCAGGATAAATCGGGCGTATCAAAAAAAAAACGGGTTGATGGTCCCATAGCATTCAGAGCAAGACCCATTCAATCATTGGTACCGCCAATTCCGGCCGGCTCAGCTTCACTAGCAAATATTTCCAGTGCTGCAGCAACACAACAACCGGGAATGGCCAATCAGGCTCCTGCAGCTAAGCTTTATGTTGAACAGCATCCAACACAGGCACCGGTACAAGTAGTAGCCCCACCGCCCGGCACTTTAAAATCGGGTCCAAAAAAATCTTTACTGGAAGCTTTAAAGGAAAAAGCGGGAGCTTCTTATCAGATTGAAGAAGTAAAAGAAGCACAGCCACTTACCGAAGAAACGCTAAGAGCATTCTGGGAGTCTTATATCAAACAACTGGAACAACAGTTGAAACACTCTGCTGTAGGTACTTTCAAAATTGCCAGTTTAGAAATTGACAATGATATTCATTTCACGGTAAGGGTATCGGCAGTAACAGCTCAGAAATTCATTGAGTCGGAGAAGATGGTATTGTTGGAGCAATTGCACAATCAGTTTAATAATCGTGCCATCAATTTTACCATTTTAGTAGAAGAGGGGGAACGTGAAGACGTGCCTTTACATATGCGCCTCAACAGCAAACAAAGATTTGAGCGCATTGCAGAACAGTATCCACTGGTAAAAGAATTAAGAGATCGCCTGAAGTTGGAAATTGATTATTAAGCCTTGTGCGGCCATTCTCCTTTTGCATTGGGGATAGGGTCTCCGTGTGGGTCAATGGAAGGATATTCCAGAAACTGATCCAGTTTATCTATTAGTTTTTTGCTTTGAATATGTTCCAGTTGTTCTGCTACTTCATGCACTTCATCCCAGTTAAAATCCAGTTTCTCGTGTAGGAAAGTCTCCCATAATCGGTGTTTTCGTACTATTTCAATGGCTCTTTTTTTACCCTCTTTGGTTAAGGAAGACTTGCCGTATCGTTCGTATTGAATCAGCTTTTTGTCTTTCAGTTTTTTCAGCATATCGTTTACCGAAGCGGGTTTCACCCCTAGTTGGGCAGCAATTTCATTGGTCCCTGCTTCCTCTTTCTCCCCCAGTTCTATGGTTAATTTAAAAAGGCCTTTCAGGTAATTCTCTTCGGTATACGACAAGACTTGCATGGGTTAAAAATACGCTAAAATCAAAATAAATATTTGTTAGGCTCGTCTAACATTTATAGTTTTACCCTGAAATTCACCAAAACAGTACAGGCAATGCCTTTTCAGCAAATAGTAAAATCAGTAATGCTTAGTTGCTTTTGCGCTGCATTTACTTTGTTTTTGTCACTGCTGACTATGCCTGTTTGTATTAGTGCACAAGCCAGCAAAGACAGTTCAAAAATGCTGGCGGCTGATACGTCCGGATTACTAAAACCCATGAGTCGCGATCTGGACGAAGTGGTAGTAACCGGTACCATGAAAGAGGTAAAACGAGCGGAAAGCCCGGTTCCGGTTGAAGTGTACAGTGCTGCTTTTCTGAAAAAAAATCCGGCATTTCATGTGTTTGAAGGATTGCTGCATGTGAACGGAGTAAGGCCACAAAACAATTGTAATATTTGCAATACAGGTGAAATAAAAATCAATGGATTACCGGGTGCATATACCATGGTATTGATTGATGGTATGCCCATTGTAAGTGCGCTTTCAACCGTATACGGATTGTCGGGTATCCCTGCTTCCATGATAGAAAGAATTGAAATTGTAAAAGGACCTGCCTCTTCTTTGTATGGCAGTGAAGCCATTGGAGGCCTGATCAATATTATTACGAAAAAGGTAAGCGAAAAGCAAAGCGTGGGTATAGATCTTATGACCACTACCTGGGGTGAAACCAATACAGATCTGGCTTTCACGAATAAAGTAGGAACTAAAGCCAATGTGCTAACCGGGATTAACTACTTTAATTATTCCAACCCAGTTGATCAGAATAAAGATGGATTTACCGATCTGAGCTTACAACAGCGGATTAGCCTATTTCAAAAATGGTCTATACTGCAAAGGCAAAACCGCCAGTTTAATTTGGCTGCCCGTTATTTATATGAAGACCGATGGGGGGGGCAAATGAATTGGAACAAAACATACCGGGGTACTGACGCTGTTTATGGGGAAAGCATTTATACCAATCGGGTAGAATTGATGGGAAATTATCAACTGCCTGTTAAAGAAAAAATGAATCTTGCTTTTTCGCTCAATCATCATCACCAGAACAGTATCTATGGAAATACGCTGTATATGGGCAAACAGCAAGTGGCATTTGCTCAAATTACCTGGGATAAAAAAATCAGGAACCACGACTGGTTGTTCGGCGCTGCCTCACGCTATACGTATTACAATGACAATACTCCTGGCACTGGCGCGCTACATCCCGGTAGCTGGGGATTGCAGCCACAGAAAGTTGTGTTGCCAGGGCTTTTTGTGCAAGATGAAATTACGTTGAACGAACAGCACAAAATATTGCTGGGTCTTCGTTACGATTATCACTCCACGCACGGAAATATTGTAACACCAAGGCTTGCTTATAAATACACGATTAATCCGCAGCAATTCCTGCGATTGAATATGGGGACGGGTTTCCGTGTAGTAAATTTATTTACCGAAGACCATGCCGCATTGTCCGGTGCCAGAAAAGTAGTGATTTCGGAAAAGTTGAAACCGGAAAAATCCTTCAATATAAATCTTAACTATATCCATAAACTCTACGGTAGAAACAACAATGCCACCACATTGGATGTCTCAGCTTTTTATACCTATTTCAACAATCGTATTGTAGGTGATTTTGAAACCGATCCTAACAAAATTATTTATACTAATCTCAAGGGTCATGCCATAAGCAAAGGGGTTTCGGTTGGGGCAGATATTGCATTACAGAACCGGCTGAAATTGAATCTAGGCGCAACTTATATGGATGTAGCTTTGTATCAGAACGGGCAAAAAGAACAGCAGATACTAACAGAGCGATTCTCGGGTACTTGGACATTATCATACAAATTCCCCGCTATACATCTGGACGTAGATTACACAGGCAATCTTTACAGTCCCATGCGTTTGCCTTTGCTAGGGCCGCTCGATCCTCGACAGCCTTACTCCCCCTGGTATAGCTTACAGAATATTCAGTTCAGTTTTCATTATTGGAAAGGAATGGAACTCTATGGAGGCATCAAAAATCTGCTTAATTTTCTGCCCACCCGTTACAGTCCTTTTTTAATTGCCCGTGCGCAGGATCCCTTCGATAAAAACGTGCAGTTTCAACCCAATGGTCAGGTGCAGGCTACACCGGATAATCCTTATGCGCTCAGTTTTGATCCCACCTATATGTTTGCGCCCAATCAGGGAGTCCGGGGCTTTTTAGGCATACGCTATACGCTTAAATAATCATTTGTATCTTTGAATTATGGAACAAGAACAAAAAGCAACACAAGACGCTATTGATATTATAGTTAAGCCTTTTGGACAAATTGTCATCACGGCTAAAATGAATATTCACAAACCCGATGGTATGGTAGATGTAAAAGAAAAAGTTTCTTTCTGTGGTTGCGGCTTGTCTAAAAACAAACCCTATTGTGATGCCTCTCACAAAGAGCTGTTGAAAGATAAAGTGTAAATAGTAAAAGGGACTTAAAGTATGTCAAATGAAAAAGACAGTAGTGCTGGGTGCTTCTGATAACCCGGCCCGATATAGTTTTGAAGCCGTTTCTCGTTTACGCAAATACGGTCATGAAGTAGTGGCGGTGGGAAGGAAAGCGGCTGAAGTAGCGGGTGTGTCGATTGTTACAGAACCTCCTGCTGAAGAAAATGTGGATACAGTAACCCTGTATTTAAATCCAACTGCGCAGGAAAATTATTACGATTATATTCTGTCTTTGCATCCCAAGCGCATCATATTTAATCCTGGAACAGAAAACGATGCCTTGGTTGAACTGGCCCAGCAAAATGGTATTCAACCCGTTGAAGCCTGCACGCTCGTGATGTTAAGCACAGGTCAGTATTAATTGAATAGAGCCCTTTAATTGAACAGCACCCTTTAGTATTGCAAATCTAACAACGAAATTTTCCCATCCATAGTGGAAGCTACTAACTCGTTGGTGTTACCAAAGTTTACAGTATTTACCATGGAGTTGTCTATTTTATAGCGCCATAATTTTTCTCTGGTATAAGGATCAATAGCGTAAATAATTCCGTTCTTCGTGCCAAAATACACTTTGCCCTCTTTCTCTACTGGCATGGAGGGAACATGCTCGTAGCCAATGCCAAAATCTTTTTTCCAGGCAAGGTTTTGCGGTGTTCTTCCAGTTGGGAAAACGGCAAAACCATCGCTCATGGTTTTGGTATAAAGCCATTTACCATCCGCTGAAATGCCAATGGATTCGCGCACAGTAGCTTCCTTGTTTCTCCAAAGTGTAGTGCCTGTTTGCATATCAATGGCAGATAAATAACGGTCTGGCGCAACGATGTAAACAATTTCATCCTGTATCACTGGTATGCAGGAAGCCGGTGCAAAGTTTCTTACCATGGATCCATTGTTCCATTTCCAGGCAAGTGTTCCATTGAATGCATCCAGTGCATACAAGTGCCGGTCCCAGGATCCGAAAATAATTTTACCATTACTGAAAACAGGGGTGCTAACTACAGGGCCTTCCAGTGAGCCATAACTCCATTTCTGTTTTCCTGTAGCCAGATCCAGACAGCGGAAATGATGATCACTGCCGCCAATATATACTTTGTTGTCGTAGATTAACGGAGAGCCTAGTACAGCGGCTTCCGCCTTGAATTGCCAGATGATTTTTCCATTGGTATGATTCAGGCAATAGATGGTTCCATCACCTGAAGCAACCACTACTTTGTTTTGAAAGATCGCAGGGCTTGAATAAATTGCTCCCTTGGTTTGGTACTTCCATTTTCTTTTACCGGAAATTTTATCAATGGCTTCAATGGTTCCTAAACTATTGCCCACAATAACCAGTTCTTGTGTAATCGCTGGTGTTGAAATGATATTGGCTTCTGAAGCATATACCCATCTTTGTTTTACAGAAGGAAAACTATCATTCATGGTATAGACGGGTCGCGGATATTTCTTGTCGCTGAATTTTTTTTCTAAAAGGTCTACACCTGTCCAGGGTTTTTTGGTTTCAATGCCCGGTGTTCTTTCTGCAAAAATCATGGAATCGGATCTAACTTCTACAATATTGAATCCGCCATAAGCCGCTTTGGCCCTGAGATTGGAACGACCCACTACGGCCGGAATTTCCTCGTAATCCAGTCTTCTGTTCGTATGCCAGTGACCACTTAATACGGCCAGTGTTCTGTGCTGTTTTAAACGATCTACTGCTTCATACCAGTTGTCTAAATCCTTGTCTAAGGGGTAATGATTTAAAAATACTATGGGTTGTTTGGGATCTAGTTTTTTCAATTCCTTGTCTAACCAGTTCACTGCATCTCTGGGAATATGTCCATCACTCATTCTTACATAAGGTCCGGAAGCGCAACCTAAAAACTGAATACCATTAAAATTGAAACTGAATTTATCGTAGCCAAATATTTTACCGAAACTAACACCGCCACTTTCACTCCAACCTGTATCATGATTGCCAGCAAGAATATAATAAGGCACTTTCAATTCCGATAAAATTTCCTTGGCTAATTTAATTTCTTCATCTGTTCCGAGTTCAGTGATATCACCCGTCAACACCACAAAGGCAATTTCCGGCATACTGTTGATATCAGCTACCGTTCTGCGTAAATCTTCCTCCGCATTGCCGTTGGGCGACCCAATATGTGTATCAGAAATAAATGCAAAGCGGAAAGGAGACCACTGTGCCTGTGAAATGTTTACGACACAAATGAATAAAAAGATAAGCAACCGTTTTTTCATGGGCGAAAGTTAGGTATAAACACGTTTATTTTTCTGCATACAATCGCTGATTTTGTGATACTAAACCATAA
>JBDLUU010000082.1:0-9192 GCA_039805185.1 Bacteroidota bacterium | reverse complement strand
CAATATTCATCAGGTTAAGAACCTAATAAAAGAAAACCCCGGTCAGATAACTGAACCGGGGTTTATTTTATGCAAGCAAACAATTCGTTGATTAGTATCCTGCGTTTTGTACAAGATTCTTGTTTACGTCGGTTTCTCTTCTTGGAATTGGTAAAACCAACTTAGGATCATTCCAAGCCAAAGTACCAACCGCAGTTTGTAAACGCTTAGCTTCAATTAAGTAATGACCTTCAAAAGCCAATTCTAAAGAACGCTCCTTGGTAATATCAGCCAATGTAACACTGGCTAATGAACCTAAACCTACTCTAGCTCTGATTCTATTGATATCAGCTAAAGGAGTCGCACCTACTGTAGTATTCAGACGCTGATTACACTCTGCACGAGTCAGGAACATTTCAGCTAAACGGATAATGGCAACATCACCAAAACGATCCAAATGCTTATTGGTATAATAGTTACCACCACTTAAAGTAAAGTATCCTTTTCTGAAATCACCATTCTCATACTCGTTGATATGGTTTAATCTGATTTTACAATCGCTTCTTCCAGCAGTACCAGGAATAGTTCCGATAGCTCTACCGAAATAAGTGTTCTGAGAATTGGTACCATCCTGTGCAGTTACTTTCAAAGAAAACAGGTATTCACCTGGAGTTGCCCCTGCATTGTTAATGAAAGTAAACCAGTTGTTGCCAAAATTAGCAGCCAAAGACTTACCACTACCAGTAATAACACGGTTAGCAGCATCTCTTGCATTAGCATAATCCTTTATCATAAGGTATACACGGCTCAATTGAGCAGCAGCAGCCCATTTACTTACATAATTGCCATTTGAAGTTGGCAACAAGGTTTCAGCCTTGGTTAAGTCTGCTATTACCTGATCGTACACCGCTTTTACGGTAGCTCTTGCAGGATAGTTTGCATCTGTTACGTTACCAGTTGGGGTTAAAACCAATGGAACACCAGGGTTGGTAGCATAGTCTCCATCTCCAACGAATTTGGCAAACAATCTTACCAATTCAAAATACATGGATGCTCTTAACATTAAAGCTTCCCCTTCTACTGAATTTTTCTTAGCAGTAGATGAAGTTACTTTGGCAACAGCTGTTAACACATTATTACAACGATTAATGGTGTTGTAGCAAGCTGCCCAGGTATCACGAGCAAAGTTATTATCAGAAACCATCTGCGTCTGATAAGCATCAGATAAGCCAGCAAAAGTTCCTGTAAAGTTAATATTGGTAGAGTTGCCGATAACATCATTTAAAACCATGATATCACCGCCATAAGCTGCGGCACTTTGTGCACCATCATATGCACCTACCAGGGTAACCAAAACATCACCTTCTGTATTTAATGCAAGATTATCCGCTATACTAGCTGTTGGTGCAATGTCCAATCTTTTTTCGCAACCTACCAGTGTAATAGTACCTAAAAGCAATGCAGCTTTAAAGTAATTACTCATGTTGTTGATTAATATTTTCATAATAGTTATTATTAATTAATTAAAAACCTACGTTCACACCAAACAAAATAGTTCTTGGCTGAGGTGATGTATAGAAGTCATTTCCTTTAGCAATATTTGAATCGAATGAGTCCGCATTAACTTCTGGATCCCAGTAAGTGTAATTGGTAAAGGTTAACAAGTTCTGTGCAGATACATAAACTCTTAAACGCTCGATTTTAAATTTAGACAATTGCTTTGCGTTGAAAGTGTAGCCTAAAGAAACTGTTCTTAAACGGATGTAAGAACCATCTACGATATAACGGCTGCTGGCCTGAGATCCATTCACTCTGTACAAACGTACCTGAGGAACATCAGTAATATCACCAGGCTTCTGCCATCTTCTCAACTGATCTGCAGTATTGTTGTCTTCGTATAACATACTTGCAGAAGAGTATCTACCCATACCATAAATGTTGTTCTCGTTACCCAATACACCATTAAAGAAAATAGATGCATCAAATCCTTTGTAAGAGAAGTTGTTGGTAATACCTAAGATATAATCAGGGTTTGGATCTCCTGCTACAATTCTTTGTGCAAGATTATAGTTGCTGGTTGTTCCTTTATTTAAAGAACCATCTGCATTCTTGGTATTTAAATAGAACAATGCGTTACCGTTTGCAGGATCAACTCCGGCATATTGTGGGGTATAGAAAACACCTACTGCATATCCTTCCTGAACGCGGTTCATACTGCTGATTCCACCTTCAATAATTTGACCAGCGATATCAGTTACCTTACCAATATTACGGGCAATATTAAAGCTGGTATTCCACTTGAATGCACCAATCAGGTTCTGTGTATTCAATACAAACTCAAATCCTTTGTTCTGTAATTTACCTACGTTTCTAACCTGACTGTTGAAACCGGTAGTTGCAGGAATATTTACATTCAACAATAAACCTTCTGTATTCTTAACATAGTAGTCGATTTCACCTGTAATACGGTTGTTTAAGAAACCGAAGTCGAAACCAATATCAAACTGTTTGGTAGTTTCCCACTTCAGGTTGTCGTTTCTCAACTGAGAAGGACGCTGACCTGCAGCACCTGCGTAACCCGCATCTCCGGAGAATAAACCTAACTGAGGGAAGTTTCCGATTTCAGCATTACCAACAATACCGTAGCTCGCACGCATTTTCAGGAAGCTGATGAATTTATTATCCTGTAGGAATTTTTCATTACTCATGATCCAGCCCGCAGAAATTGCAGGGAAGAAACCAGATCTTGAATTTCTACCGAATCTGGAAGACTGGTCAATACGCGCACTGGCCGCAACAATGTATTTCTCATCAAAAGTATAATTACCTCTTAAGAAATAAGAAAGGAATCTGAAATCGGTCTGAGAAGAACTACCACTGGAAATGGTTGCCGCACTTGCAATCTTCTGATAAGAATCGGAAGGGAATGCAGTACCTTCTGTAAAGTTGTATTTCGCCTGAGACTGTTGGTACTGAGTACCCAATGTTGCACTGATATTGTGTTTATTTACAACAGTGCTATAATTAAAGTAAGACTGTGTATTGTAGTTGGTTACAAATGCACCTCTGTTGGTACCCAAACCTCTGGAGGCTCTGGTTTGGTTTCTAACAGTCTGAGTTTGGAAGTAACCTTCTTCATTCTGACTTAAGTAGTCCATACCAAATTCAGTCTGGAAGGTTAATCCTTTAGCTAAATAAGCTTTGATATATGCATTACCAAATGTTCTGTAAACATCCTGCGTATACTTGGCATAGTCAACAGACAATACCGGATTATAATACAAAGGAATGTTCACGTCTCCGGGAGGCGCACCAGCTGGTAAACCTGTATTCGGATCAGTGAATGGAGTCATTGGCATTAATGCGATTGCCTGTAAAGGATTAGAGAAGGCGTTATCATCTGGTAAACGTCTGTTATAGGTTCTGGAAAGGCTTAAAGAAACCCCCATATCCATCCAATCGTTCACTTTCTGATCAATGCTTAAACGACCGGTAGTTCTCTTTAATTCGTTACCAATCATGGTACCGGATTGCTCTAAATGCTGGAATGAAGAGAAAAACTTGGTTTTATCTGTACCACCTCTGATTTGTAAATCAGCTTGTCTGTACGGAGCTTTCTGGAAAACAGCATCCTGCCAGTCATAAGATTTCTTTGGATCTTTAGACCAGTTACCATAACTGTAGTAATCCATTACACCATCTTTAACATAGGTAGTCCAGCTATCCGGATCATTTAATGGAGTACCATCCAAATCATCACGGTATTTGGCACCTTCTAAAATAAGCGTAGCGTATTCTTCGGAATTCAACATTTTCAAACGCTTGGTTGCTTCAGCAGCACCGGTCTGATAGTTAAAAGTAACCTGAGTTTTACCTGCACGACCTCTTTTAGTAGTAATCAAGACAACTCCGTTTGCTGCACGAGAACCGAAGATGGCACCTGCAGAAGCATCTTTTAATACTTCAATAGATTCAATGTCGTTGGGGTTAAGGTCAACCAATGGATTGGTTTGTCCACCATAAGAACTCTGGCTATTGGAAGTCATTGGAATTCCATCCAATACATACAAAGGCTGGCTGCTCGCACTGATAGAAGAGTTTCCTCTAACACGAACAGTAACCGCCTGTCCTAATTTACCAGACTGGCTGTTTACAAATACACCTGCTGCCTTACCTTGTAATGCGGCATCCACACTCGGTGTGGGCATGTATTCAATATCTTTTCCTTTTACGCGGGCAATATTACCAGTTACTTCTCTTTTAATTTGAGCACCACCGAAACCGGTAACGATTACTTCACTCAAATTAGAAACAGAAGAGTTCAAGGCAACATCCACATTGGTACCTCTTACAGGAGCTTCTACTTCAGAATATCCTACATAAGAAAATACCAGGGTTTTTACGCTGGAAGTTACTTTAATGCTGTACGCACCGTCCGCGCCTGTTAAAGCGGTAACAGCGGTACCTTTTGCTTTTACTGTAACACCACCCAGCGGAGCCCCGTTGGCGGCGTCAGTAACTTTACCTGACACGGTTGTTTGAGCATGAGCTACCACAACACAGAAGAGAGCAAAAAGCCCTACTAGCAGTTTTTTTCTCATATTTAGTTTTTTGGTTCTATACCGGTGAGTTCACCAGTCAGCCACCAAGTTAACAAAAATTTCATTTGTAAACGATTTGTTAAAGGTTTTTTTAAGGTTTGTTAAAAGGATGAATGGTTAAAACCGCCTAATTCATATGTGAATACCCCTGATTGGGTTAAATTCTAAAAACTTACGAGCAAAAGTCTTATATATAGTTTTATTTTAAATATATTATTAATATTATCTATTTACTATTGTTTATCAATAATTTAAAAAACGGAAATGAGGAAAAACCTCTTACTGCAACAAAAATTAATTTTGCAGTTTGCCCTATTTTGGTAATTTAGTGGTAGAATTTAATGGGTTAGTAAGTAAAGGGGTCAACAGTTTTGTTGGCCCTTTTGCGTTTTATAATTTTCCCTTTAAATTCCCTTATTATACCTGTTATGAGTAAGATTAAGACCGCTTTTTTTTGCAGCAATTGTGGATACGAGAGTACAAAATGGATTGGAAAATGTCCTTCCTGTAATCAATGGAATACATTTTCAGAAGAAATAATTCAAAGTGGAGACGCAAAAGAAAAAACTACCTGGGATGACTACTCAGATAAAAAAAGAACGAGCAAATCAATTGCACTAAATGAAATAAGTTACCAGGAAGAAAAAAGATTGGTTACCACAGACGCAGAATTAAACAGAGTGTTAGGCGGGGGGATTGTAGCTGGTAGTCTGGTGTTGGTTGCCGGTGAACCCGGAATTGGTAAAAGCACTTTGTTTTTACAAAATGGATTGCTGTTAAAAAATATCCGGGTTTTATATATCAGTGGAGAAGAAAGTGAGCAGCAAATTAAAATGCGTGCTGATCGTCTTAATATCTCCAATGAAAATTTTTACCTGCTTACTGAAACAGACACCAATATCATTTTTAAAGAAATTAAAAAACTAAAACCAGAGCTGGTGATTGTAGATTCCATTCAAACGCTACAGTCTAATCTGATTGAATCAGCTGCAGGTACTGTTTCACAAATAAGAGAATGCGCTGCCGCCTTCCAACGCTTTGCAAAAGAAACCAACACGCCCGTATTTCTGATTGGTCATATAACAAAAGATGGCTCCATTGCAGGACCCAAAATTCTGGAGCATATGGTGGATACCGTTCTGCAATTTGAAGGTGACAGACACTATGCTTACAGAATTCTCAGAACACTTAAAAACCGCTTTGGCTCTACATCTGAGCTGGGTATCTATGAAATGGGGGGCACCGGAATGCGCGTTGTAACCAATCCTTCAGAAATACTAATTGCTCAGAGAGAAGAAGTATTGAGCGGAAGTGGAATTGCAGCTGCCCTGGAAGGAATGCGTCCGCTTTTAATTGAAGTACAGGCACTGGTAACTCCCAGTGTATATGGAACACCACAAAGAACGGTTACCGGTTTCGATTTAAGAAGATTACAACTTTTACTGGCAGTATTAGAGAAGAGAGGTGGATTTCAATTCGGACTGAAAGATGTTTTTGTAAATATTGCCGGAGGAATAAAAATTGAAGACCCATCCATTGACCTTGCGGTAATTTGTGCATTGCTTTCTTCTTATGAAGACAACCCGCTACCAAAAAATATTTGCTTTGCCGGAGAAGTTGGATTGAATGGAGAAATCAGAGCCGTTAACAGAATTGAACAACGAATTGCAGAAGCTCAAAAACTGGGTTTCGAAAAAATTATTGTTTCAAAGTTTAACAAAAAAAGTTTTGATGCAAAAGCATTTCAGATTCAGATTATTGCCCTTAGCAGAGTAGATGAAGTGTATCAGCAATTGTTTTAAAGAATCCGTTTAAAAACATTTTTTTCTTCGTTAAATACGCATCTGTGTTAATAATATTATGCAGAAATTGACTTCATGTCAATACCTATTCAATATTATATCAATGCATTTCAACAATTGTTTTTTCCGCATATCTGTTGCGGATGCGGCGCTGATTATTTAAAAGACAATCAATTCATTTGTGCATCCTGTATGCACATGCTACCCGAAACGCATTTTCTGGACAAAACCGGTAATCCAATTGATAAAATTTTTGAAGGCAGAATACCCGTTACGGCAGCCGGGGCCGGTTTTTATTTTTATAAGTCCGGATTGGTACAACACCTGATTGCCCAGTTAAAATATCATCAGAACAAAGAAGCCGGTAAATTTCTTGGAAGATGCCTGGGACGTCAGTTAATAGCTACCAGCCGGTTTAATAGTGTTGATTTACTAATGCCCCTGCCCCTTCATCCCAAAAAAGAATTTCAACGGGGATACAACCAGGCTGCCCTTATTTGTGAGGGAATCAAAGAAGTCTGGCCTAAACCCATTTGTACCAAAGCTATCTCCCGTCTTATTTATACGCAAACACAGACCCAGGGTAACCGCATCAGCCGATGGAAAAACATGGAAAATGCATTCTGGGTCGTGGATCCAGCCTATATTAAAAACAAACATATTCTATTGATTGATGATGTAATTACCACTGGTGCCAGCCTGGAAGCATGCGGAAATGCCATTTTAAGTGTACCTGGCACAAAACTCAGTATTGTTACAGCTGCTTTTACCGTTTAAGCTAACCGATAGCGCATCAACTTTTTCTGCTTAGATTCGTTATATAAATAAAAACGCATGAAATACTTTCTTTCAATCATCAGCTTTGTTATGCTTAGTGCATTTACCCTTCCTGGCGGACCCAGCATTCACAGTTTTAAAGTAAAGTCGATTGACGGCAAAACCATCGATTTTTCCAGTTTCAAAGGCAAAAAAATACTGGTTGTAAACACGGCCTCCAAATGTGGCTACACCCCTCAATACGAAGCATTGCAAAAAGTATATGAAGCCCACAAAGACAAACTGGTAATCGTAGGATTTCCAGCCAATAATTTTGGTGGTCAGGAACCTGGTTCAGACAGTGAAATCCAGGACTTCTGTAAAGCCCGTTTTGGTGTAAGCTTTCCAATGGCAAGCAAAGTAAGTGTTAAAGGAAGCGATATGGCCCCCATTTACAAATGGTTAACTGCAAAAGCAGAAAATGGTGTACTGGATGCGGAAGTAGGCTGGAATTTTGGGAAATTCCTTCTGGATGAAAATGGAAAACTGATTGCTTATTATCCCAGCAAAGTAAAACCAGACAGCGAAGAAATTTTAAAGTATGTAAAATAGTTTTTCAGCTATTTTTACAGATGCTTTTTTCAGATGTAATTGGACAGGATACCATTAAGCAGCATTTGGCTGAAATGGTTGAACATAACAGACTTAGCCACGCATTATTATTCCTGGCAAAAGAAGGGGCAGGTGGACTTCCACTTGCCCTTGCTTTTGCTCAATATATTGTAAGCCTTCCTGCCGAAGCCCCGTTAGTAGAAGACCTTTTTGGTGGAATGACGGCACTGGAGCCTTCCGGCGGTTTTATTCCCCCCGAACAGATAGCCAACGAATCTGCCTATATAAGAGCAGCCAAACTGGTTCACCCCGATTTACATTTTACTTATCCTGTTATTCCAAGAAAATCTGGCGATAAACCTGTAAGCGCAGATTACATTGAAGAGTGGAGAAGCTTTGTGGAAACCATGCCCTATGGCAATGTGTATGACTGGCTGCAAAGCATTGGTGCTGAAAATAAACAGGGTAATATTACAGCCGAAGAATGCAATCAGATAATCAGGGAGCTAAGTTTAAAAAGTTTTGAAAGCAGGTACAAGGTTTTATTGCTCTGGATGCCCGAATACCTGGGTAAAGAGGGCAACAAACTTTTAAAGTTGATTGAAGAGCCTCCGCCCAATACCGTTTTCATTCTGGTTGCTGAAAATGAAGAATCGATTCTGCCTACTATTTTAAGCAGGTGTCAGCTGGTTCGTATTCCTGCATTGGAAGATGCAGACATACAAAAAGCATTGGTTGAACGTGCCAAAGCAAGTGAAGAAGCAGCAAGACAAATTTCCGGTATTTGCGAGGGCAACTACAGGGAAGCCCTGCATTTATTGCAACATGCCGACGAAGACTGGCAGTCTCTGTTAAGAGAATGGTTGAATGCCATGCTGAAAACCGGACCTGCAGCTCAATTGAAATTTATAGATGAAGTGAGTCGTCTGGGCAGAGAAAAACAAAAACAGTTTCTTCGCTATTTCAATCACTTGTTAGAGCAAAGCATTCGCATCCGGGTAATGGGCGAAGAACAAATTAAGGTTGCCGCCGAAGAAAAGGACTTTGCCAAAAGACTAAACAAAATTGCTTCCGTTAGTCAGCAGGAATGTATGATTGAGGAGCTGGATAAGGCTGCTTACTACATAGAACGCAATGCCCACGCCAAAATGTTGTTTCAGGCACTGACCATTAAACTATACCATATCATTCAGAACAAAACCCTAATTTTGAGTAAATAGGTATCAATTAAAGAACTTTTTATTTACATATATATATGGGATGTGGATCTTGTGGAACGGGAAAGCCTAACGGCTGTAAAAGTAATGGGGGGTGCAGCACGGGCGGATGTAATCGTTTAAATGTACACGACTGGCTGATGAATCTGCCTTTCAGCGATCCTGAAAGCAGTTGCCGCGTGGTGGAAGTTAGCTTTAAACAAGGCAGCAGAAAGGAATACTATA
>JBDLUU010000081.1:0-89247 GCA_039805185.1 Bacteroidota bacterium | reverse complement strand
GGATGCGTTTAAGCGGATCATGGAATCCATTCCTGGTCTGGAAAATCTTCGGTTGAACATTGCTGTTGAAGATCCTTCTGGTTTAAATGATCCTTTAACACAGGGTAAAAGTTTCTGGGTGCTCAAAATAAAAGTCAGAGATAAAATTGTTGCGGATGGCATTGACGATCCTACATTTTCTATGGAGCGCAAAGGGAAGTATTTAAATGCAGCCCAGATGAATGAAATGCTGAATGATCCGAATACGATTGTGATAGACATGCGGAACCACTATGAGTATGAAGTGGGACATTTTGCCAATGCGGTTGAAATTCCTTCCGACACATTCAGAGAACAATTACCCATGGCGGTGGAAATGCTGCAGGGGAAGGAAGATAAGAATGTAGTGATGTATTGTACGGGAGGAATCAGATGTGAGAAAGCCAGTGCTTACATGTTGCACAAAGGATTTGAAAAAGTGTATCATCTGGAAGGGGGCATTATTCATTACGCCAATGAAATCAAGCGTCAGGAAATGGAGCCTAAATTCATTGGAAAGAACTTTGTATTTGATGACAGGCTGGGAGAGCGGATTACCCAGGATATTATTGCACATTGTCATCAGTGTGGCACTGTTTGTGACAGTCATACCAATTGTAAAAATGACGGATGTCATTTGCTATTTATACAATGTCCTTCCTGTGCAGAAAAATTTGAAGGATGTTGCAGTACAGAATGTAAGGACACCATTCATATGCCTGCAGAACGCCAGGCTGAAATTAGAAAAGGCATTGATAAGGGGCGTAATATTTTTAATAAAAGCCAGGCCAGGATCAGACCCAGGCTGGATGAAATAATACAGGCAAAAAAAGAAATGGGGCAGGAGATTTAATCCTGCCTTATTGTATTTTTTCGAGTGACTGAACAACGGCTCGGTAAGTTTCTTCCTCTGTAAAATCCTTTGGCTGGAAAGATTCCCCGATTACTTTTTCGTACAATTCAATATATCTTTTGCTAATGGTTTCTACCCATTCATCGCTCATGGCCGGAACCGTTTGTCCTTCCTTACCCATAAAATTGTTGGCGATTAACCACTCCCTCACAAATTCCTTGCTCAACTGAATTTGTCTTTCACCGTGAATCTGTTTTTCCTCAAACTGGTCTGCATAAAAATAACGGGAAGAATCAGGCGTGTGAATTTCGTCCATCAGATAAATGGTATTTCCCAATTTGCCGAATTCGTATTTGGTGTCGGCCAGAATTAATCCTCTTTTGGCAGCAATTTCTTTTCCTCTCTGGAATAAGGCCAGCGCATATTTCTCAAGTACACTCCATTCTTCAGCAGTTGCCAATCCCCCTGCTATAATGGCTTCTTTGGAAATGTCTTCATCGTGCCCTTCTGCTGCTTTTGTTGAAGGAGTAATTAATGGTGTTGGGAAAAAATCATTTTCCTTTAATCCTTCCGGCATGGTTACCCCGCAAATCATTCGGTTTCCGGACTGATAGGTTCGCCAGGCATGGCCTACCAGATTGCCCCTTACTACCATTTCTATTTTAAAAGGTTCACATCTTCTTCCAATGGAAACATGGGGGGCAGGCGAATCCATTAACCAGTTGGGGCAGATATCAGCCGTCTGCTGAAGCATATAAGCCGCAATCTGGTTCAGCACCTGACCTTTGTAGGGAATGTTCCTGGGTAAAATAACATCAAATGCCGAAATCCGGTCACTTGCTACCATCACCAGCCACTGGCTGCCAATGGAATAAACATCTCTTACTTTGCCTCTGTAAAAACCGGTTTGGTCGGGGAAATTATACTGTGCCATTTCCCAAAATTAGACTGCTATTTTTCTAAAACCTACCCACTCCATCAAAATTTGTCCACAAACCGCTGATTTATTGTACAAATTAAATTTTTATGTGAGGGGAACATACATTATTTTGCCTTACAATTCAAACTAAAATTGCCAATATGAGAAGACTATTAACCCATTTCGGCCTGTCTATCTTTGCGCTTTTATTGAGTATTTCAGTAATGGCTCAGCAGACAACCGTTTCCGGCAGTGTAAAAAATGGAAAGACCAAAGAACTCCTTTCTGCGGTTTCAATTTCAGTTAAAGGAGGTACTGCAGGTACCTATACCGATGACAAAGGAAGTTTTAAATTTTCCACTGTTCAAAAATTACCTTTTACCCTTGTGATTTCTTCTGTAGGTTATGCAGCCAAGGAAGTTGTTGTAAAGGATAACAATCAGGATATTGTTGTTGAGCTGGAAACAGCTTTCACATTGGGCGATGAGATTGTTGTTTCTGCATCAAGAGTACCTGAGCGTATTCTTGAATCGCCGGTTTCTATTGAAAGAATCGGACCAGCTGCCATCAGAAATACTCCTGCTGCCAACTATTATGATATGATTGCTACTTTGAAAGGAGTAGACGTTGTATCTGCCAGTTTAACTTTTACCAGTGTGGGTACACGTGGTTTCAATAGCAGTGGTAACACGCGTTTGAACCAGATTGTGGATGGTATGGACAACCAGGCACCTGGATTGAATTTCTCTGTGGGAAATATCATTGGCTTAACAGAATTAGACGTTGAGAACATGGAGCTTTTACAAGGTGCATCTTCTGCATTGTATGGCCCGGGTGGTACCAACGGTACTTTGTTGATTAACAGTAAAAGTCCTTTCAAATATCAAGGTTTGAGTTTCCAGATTAAGTCTGGGGTTAACCATGATGATAATAAGCAGCGTCCAAGATCTCCTTATTACGACTGGAGCGTTCGTTTCGCGAAAAAAATCAATGAGAAGTGGGCATACAAAATGAATCTTCAGTTTGTACAGGCTCAGGATTGGTTAGCCAATAACAATGGCAACTATCTGCGCTCTCCATTGTCTGCCAACCCGAATGGTAATGTGGTTCCCGGAAACCGTTTAACAGATCCAAATTACGATGGTGTTAATACTTATGGTGATGAAACCAATGCTGATTTGCGTTCTGCTTTTGCAGGTGTAATTGCCGGTAATCCATTCCTGGCATTGTTGCCAGCGGGAACTTTCCCTGGTATCACTACTCCAACACCAATTCCTTCTTCTGCTGTTTTAGGATCATTTGCCAATTCACCTTTATACGTTTCCAGAACTGGTTACGATGAAAGTCAGGTGGTAAATCCAACAACACTGAATGTTAAATTAAGTGGTGCTTTGCATTATAAAATCAGTGATAAAATTGAAGCCATTTTTGCTGGTTACTGGGGTATGGGTAACACCGTATACACAGGTAGCGACCGTTATTCTCTGAAGGATTTAAAAATGGGTCAATACAAATTTGAATTGAAAGCAAAGAATTGGTATGTAAGAGCTTACACAACCCGCGAAAATTCTGGTGGTTCTTTCAACTCTACCATTGCTACCCGTTTGTTTAATGAAGCATGGAAGCCAAGTGCTACTCAGTGGTTCCCTCAGTTTGTAGGTGCAACCGTTGGTTCTGCTTCCAGCGGTGCAGTTGGTACTTATATTGCTGCCCTTGCTGGTGGTTATGCTGCTGGTTTAGGTTCTGGTTTAACACCAACAGCTGCATTGGCTGCTGCACAAACTGCTGCTCCGGGTGTGGTTGCTGCCAACAGAATGAATATTCTGAATGCTGCAAGAAATGTAGCAGATCAGGGAAGACCTACTGGTTTCATTGGCAATCATCCATTGTTCCAGCAATTGGCCAACACCCCAATATCTCAGGGCGGTGGTTTGTTTGTGGACAGAACAACTTTAAAGAGTCTGGAAGCACAGTACAACTTATCTGATGACTTAGGTTTAACAGAAAAGGGAACTGATTTAATGATTGGTGGTAATATCCGTCAGTTTGGTCTGAACTCTCAGGGAACTTTATTTGCAGATACCGCAGGTAATATCAATATCACTGAAACTGGTGCATACTTGCAGATTTCTCAGAAAATGTTTGGTGATCGTTTAAAGATTACTGCTTCTGGTCGTTACGACAAAAACACCAATTTCAAAGGCCGCTTTACGCCAAGGGTTTCTGCGGTTATTAAATTGGCACAGGATCATAATTTACGTTTCTCTTATCAGACCGCTTACCGATTCCCTACTACACAGAATCAGTGGATCAACCTACTTGTAGGTGGTGGTACCCGTTTAATGGGAGGTTTGCCTCAGTTGAGAGATTTCTACAACTTTAACGGAAATCCTGCTTACACATTAGCCAGCGTACAAGCTTTTGGCGCAAGTGCATTGGCTGGCGCACCTAATCCAGGATTGTTGCAACAGCAGCAGTTTGGAGAGTTCAAGCCTGAGTCTACTACTTCATTCGAAGTAGGTTACAAGGGTTTGATTGCAAAGCGTTTGTTGATTGATGTTTATGCATATACTGCCCGTTACAAAGATTTCTTAAGTGGTGTTACTGTAATTCAGGCAAGAGCGGGATTACCTCCAAGCCCATTGAATCTTTTAAATGCGAATAACAGAATTGCTTACAGCATTTCTGTTAATGCGCCAGGTTCTGTTGATGTAAAAGGATGGGGTGCTTCTATGGAGTACTTATTGCCTAAAAACTTCTCTGTGAACGCTAATTTATATTCTGATGTAATTGGCGAATTACCAGCCGGTTTTGTATCTTATTTCAATACGCCTAAGTACCGCTTTAATGCCGGGTTCTCTAACAGCGGATTTGGAAAAGATGGCCGTTATGGGTTCAATATTACTTACAGATGGGTTGATTCCTTCAACTACGAAGGTACTTTCGCTGTAGGTCAGGTTCCATCTTATAAAACAGTTGATGCAATGGTTAGCTATAAATTACCTAGCATTAAGTCTTTAATTAAAGTGGGTGGTACCAATATCTTCAACAAATACTACTATAATGGTTTTGGAAACGTACAGATCGGAGGTTTATATTATGTAAGCTTTGGCTGGAACGTATTCTAATAAACGTTTAACAAGTTATAAAAAACCCTTCCTGCTGAAAACTCAGGAGGGGTTTTTTGGTTTTGTATAGGTTTAAATTCTATTTTTGTGCACATTTTAAAATAAGCAACTATGCGTTCAATAGCATTTAGAGAAGCCCTGCGGGAAGCGATGAGTGAAGAGATGAGAAGAGATGAAAGAGTATTCCTGATGGGGGAGGAAGTAGCACAATACAATGGGGCATATAAAGTAAGTCAGGGTATGCTGGCTGAATTTGGTGACAAGCGGGTAATTGATACGCCTATTGCTGAGTTGGGATTTGCAGCTGTTGGCGTAGGTGCAGCTCAAAATGGGTTAAGACCCATAGTTGAATTCATGACCTGGAACTTTGCTGTTCTGGCAATGGACCAGATTCTGAATACGGCTTCTAAAATGCTGGCCATGAGTGGTGGCCAAATTGGTTGTCCTATTGTTTTCAGAGGACCCAATGGAAGCGCTGGTCAGTTAGGGGCACAACACTCAACAGCTTTTGAAAGCTACTATGCAAATATTCCCGGATTAAAAGTGGTGTCTCCTTCAAATGGGTATGATGCAAAAGGGTTATTAAAGCAGGCAATCCGATTTGAGGAAGATCCTGTAATGTTCATGGAAAGTGAAGTAATGTACGGTGATAAATGTGAAGTGCCTGATGAAGAATATTACATTCCGTTAGGAAAAGCAGATGTTAAAAGAAAGGGAACTGATGTGACTATTGTCTCTTTTAATAAAATGATGAAAGTGGCTTTGGGGGCAGCTGAAGAGTTAGCGAAAGAAGGAGTTAGTGCAGAAGTGATTGATTTGAGAACCATCAGACCACTAGACTGGATGACCATTTTAGAGAGTGTTAAAAAGACCAACAGATTGGTGATTGTAGAAGAGCAATGGCCGTTTGCTTCTGTATCTTCTGAAGTAAGTTATCGTATTCAGAAAGAAGGTTTTGATTACCTGGATGCGCCTATCAGAAGAATAACCAGCGCAGATGCTCCTATGCACTATGCACCTAATTTGACCGCATTGGCAGTGCCAGATATTACCAGAACAGTTAAACTGGTTAAAGAGGTAATGTACATGAAGAAATAACAATACAAATGAATAGATAAAGCCCGATGTGAATCGGGCTTTATTGTTTGGCACCTATCCGGATTATGATTTTAAAAAAAACATTTGTTACAATTTTCCTTTTTTTTAATGCCTGGATTACTTTGGCGCAGGATTCCTCTATACTATCAGATAAGCCATTAAAAGATGTAATTGTAACCGTTTTTAACAGCAGGGTAAAATGGAAAGAAACACCTGCATCGGTTGCCATCATCGGGCAAAAAGATTTTCAATCATTTTCTGCAGCTACGGTATTGCCTGCATTAAACAGGGTTCCCGGTGTAAGAATGGAAGAGCGTTCCCCTGGAAGTTATCGTTTATCTCTCCGGGGCAGTTTGTTAAGGTCACCTTTTGGTGTTAGAAATATAAAAGTGTATTGGAATCAGATACCGTTTTCAGATGCTACAGGAAATACATATCTCAATCTGATTGATCTTACCCAGATGGATCAGATTGAAATTGCGAAAGGGCCGGCTTCCAGTATGTATGGTGCAGGAACAGGCGGAGTATTATTAATGAAGCAAAATGCTGTATTTACGGAACAGCCACAGTTTAACACATGCATTGAAATGGCTGCAGGTTCATACGGGTATAACCAGCAACAGCTAACGTGGAAATATAATAACAAAGGATGGAGTACTTCCTTGCAATTTCACCGATTGTCGCAGGATGGGTTCAGAGAACATTCAGCAGTAAACCGATCGGGTTTATTCTGGCAGAATACAGTTCAGATTAAAAAACATGCTGTAAAAACAGGGATGCTTTTTACCGATTTATTTTACCAGACACCTGGTGGCATCACTGCTGCACAAATGTTACTAAATCCAAGATTGTCAAGGCAGGCTACACCGAGTTTGCCGGGGGCGATTGAGCAAAATGCCTCCATAAGGAATAAGACGCTTTGGGTTGGATTGCAGGATCAATATCAGATTAATCAAATTCATTCTGTTCATGCATTTATGGGTTTGGCAAATACCCATTTTGAAAATCCGTTCATTACCAATTATGAAAAACGGAGGGAACTAAATCTGATGACAGGAATACAATGGATGGTAGCTCCAACTGGAAATCCGGATTATTTTCAATGGACAACCGGAGCTGAGTATATGGCCAATGAAGCAGGGATAAAAAACTATACGAATAACAAAGGGGCTCCTGCGAATCTTTTTGCCGATGATATTGTTTACAGTCAACAGGGATTTGTGTTTACACAAATAAAATGGAAGCCCCTCCAAGGGCTTATTTTGCAGGGGGGATTCAGTATTAACCAGCAGGATTATCTATATAAATCTATGCAGAAGCCAACTGATCCATTCGTTTACAGAAAAATTGCTTCTCCTGTTAGTCCAAGATTTGCATTTAACTATGCAGTATTGCCTCAGTTTCATTTTTATGGAGTGGTTTCAAGAGGATTTTCGGCTCCAACTCTCGCTGAAATAAGGCCATCTGACGGACAGTTTTATCCCTTCTTAAATGCAGAGCAAGGATGGAATATAGAAGGAGGAGTCAAAGGGTTTCTTGCTGATGAGCAGATTGTTTTTGATTTGTCCTATTATCGTTTTAATCTCAGAAATGCCATAGTAAGAAGAACAGATGCAGGGGGAAACGATTATTTTGTTAATGCTGGTTCAACCAGACAGCATGGTGCCGAGTTGAATATAAGATACCGTCCGTATCAGATAGTAAAAGGAATGGCTTTTGACCTTGAATTCATGAGTTCATTCAGTTATCAGCCCTACCGGTTTAACAACTTTCAGCAAGGCTCTTTGCAACTGAATAATAATCCTTTAACCGGAGTGCCAACAACAGTTTGGGTAGCAGGAATGGATTTGAAAACCCAATCAGGTCTGGCTGTGCATGTCAATGCTAATTGCACCGGAAAAATTTCTTTGAATGATGCTGCAACCGTATATGCTGATCCATATCAGTTGGTACAGGTAAAACTTAGTCAGCAATTTCATAAATGGGGTAAAGAGTTTCAGATTTTTACCGGAATTGATAATTTATTGAATCAGGTGTACAGTTTGGGTAACGATATCAATGCATTGGGAAACCGTTATTACAATACAGCAGCAGGGCGTAATTTTTATGCCGGATTCAGAATCAGTTTTCAATGATTAACTTCGTAAATAAACCTACTATATGGCTTCTATTTTAATTATAGATGATGAAAGGGCAATCCGGAATGTTTTGAAAGACATTCTGAATAATGAAGGTTATACCACAGCTGAAGCTAGTGATGGGGAAGCGGGATTGGCTCAGTTTACAGCAGGTAGTTTTGACTTGGTTTTGTGTGATATTAAAATGCCCAAGATTGACGGGATAGAATTTTTACAAAAAGCCAAAGAACTGAATCCTGATGTGCCCGTGATAATGATTAGCGGACATGGTAATATAGAAACTGCAGTTGATGCAGTTAAGAAGGGGGCGTTTGATTTCATTTCGAAACCGCCGGATTTGAATCGTTTGCTGATTACCATTCGCAATGCCATGGATAAAACAAGCCTGGTAAAAGAAACGAAAGTATTACGTAAGAAAGTTTCCCGCATCCAGGAAATCATTGGGGAGTCTGCACCCATAATTAAAATAAAAGAAACCATAGAAAAAGTAGCGGCAACAGATGCCAGGGTATTGGTAACCGGTGAAAACGGGAGTGGAAAGGAGTTGGTTGCCAAATGGCTGCATGAGAAGAGTAATCGTTCGCAAGGGCCATTGGTAGAAGTAAACTGTGCAGCAATTCCATCTGAATTAATAGAAAGTGAATTGTTCGGACACGAAAAAGGATCTTTTACTTCTGCTGTAAAACAGCGTATTGGTAAGTTTGAGCAGGCAAATGGCGGCACGCTGTTTCTGGATGAAATTGGGGATATGAGTTTACCTGCACAGGCAAAAGTTTTACGAGCCTTACAGGAGGGAAAGATTACACGTGTAGGCGGTGATAAAGAGATGGCTGTAGATGTAAGGGTAGTAGCCGCAACCAATAAGGATCTGATAAAAGAAGTGGAAGCCAAAAACTTCAGACTCGATTTATACCATCGCCTGGGTGTTATTTTAATTCATGTGCCCTCTTTGAATGAAAGGAGGGAAGATATTCCTTTGCTTGTTCAACATTTTTTAGAAGAAATTGCCAGTGAGTATGGACAGGCACCCAAGGCTATTGCCGCAGGGGCTGTGGATTTGCTTAAAAAACATAACTGGACAGGGAATATTCGTGAATTAAGAAATGTTGTAGAACGGTTAATTATTTTATCCGGTAAGGAGATACAGACAACCGATGTTAAAAGTTATATTTGATTTAGATACATTTGTTTATAATAAAAATAATTTATGGGTATTGCGATATTATTAATTGGATTGATTGGATGGCATGTTGGAATGTATGGCATGTTTAAAAAGGCAGGAATTACTCCCTGGAAAGCCCTCGTGCCATTTTATAATACCTGGGAAATTGTTCGGGTTGCCCATATTAAAAGATTCTGGTTCTGGTTGCAATTGATTCCAATTGCCGGTCAGTTTATTACAATCTGGATTACCATCATTTTCGTAATGAATTTTAAAAAGGTATCAGTTCCTGCCCATGCGGCTGTGGTATTTTTCCCTTTTATTTATTTTCCATATCTGGGTTTTTTTGAAAAAGAAAAATGGTATGGTCCGGCTGCTTTGCAACATTATCACAAGCCGGCATCAAGGGAATGGATTGATGCTGGTGTATTTGCTGTTGTTGCTGCTACCATCATCCGGACTTTTGTTTTTGAAGCCTATGTAATTCCTACAGAAAGTATGGAAAAGAGTTTGCTTGTAAACGACTTTCTGTTTGTAAGCAAAATGAGTTACGGTCCAAGAATACCTCAGACACCGGTATCTTTTCCTTTTGTACATAATATCATGCCTTTCAGTTTAACAACACCTTCCTATATTAAGGAAGTGCAGTTGCCTTACAAACGTTTGCCGGCAACCAGTGCGATTAAAAGAAATGATGCGGTGGTATTTAACTTCCCTGCAGGAGATACCATTATCAATCTGCCCGAATTCGGCAGTAAGGTTACCTATTATGAAGTTTTAAGAAGCAGTCAGTTCAAAGGTAACCGCGAGGCTTTGCTGGCTGAATATCCTATACTGGTGCATCCAATGGACAAAACAGACAACTATATCAAAAGATGTGTGGCGATGCCAGGAGATGTATTGGAAATCAAAAATGCTGATTTATTTGTAAATGGTAAGCCAGCTGATACTCCGGAGGGCGCACAAACAGATTATATTGTTACTACATCCGGTTCTGGTTTCTCTGATGAGTTTCTTCAGGATGAAATAGGAATTGATTTAGAAAACAACAATGGAAATTTTTCTCCTGGCCCGGATAGTAAAACCTATATATTCAACATTACTGCTAAGGAAGCAGAGAAAGTTAAAAAATATCCAGGTGTGGTTTCAGTAGTAAAATACGTAGATACCAATGTTGGTATGTTTTTCCCTAATGATGAAGCGAATTTCCCCTGGACGCTTGACAATTACGGGCCTTTAACGATCCCACAAAAAGGGAAAGCCATTGCATTGACGCCTAATAATATTGCGTTGTATCGCAGACTAATTACTGTTTACGAACAGAATACTTTGGAAGAGAAAAATGGACAATTCATCATTAACGGGAAACTGTCCAATCAATATACGCCCAAATACAACTATTACTGGATGATGGGGGATAACAGACACAGAAGTCAGGACAGCCGATTCTGGGGATTTGTACCAGAAACTCATATTGTAGGAAAGGCTTCCCTGATCTGGTTCAGCTGGAACAAAGGACCCAGATGGAACAGAATTTTTAAAGTCATTGAATAATTTTCATGAAAGAAATACAGTTTCATTACCAGGTTTTTGAAAATGCATCAGCGCTATCTCCGGAAGATGCTTCCCTGTTACTTCAGGCAAGGGCCATCACTTCTCATGCTTATGCGCCTTATTCCCATTTTAATGTAGGAGCTATTGCCTTACTGAATGATGGCAGCAGGGTAGAAGGAACCAATCAGGAAAATGCCAGTTATCCGGTAGGTATTTGTGCTGAACGGGTATTGTTGTCTGCTGTTACTTCCCTGCACAGAAATCAGGCAATTAAAACGATTGCCATCAGTTATTATAATGAGAATGGTAAAAGCAATAATCCCGTAAGCCCTTGTGGTATTTGCCGTCAGAGTTTACTGGAGCAGACTTTGCGCCAGCAACAGCCCATACGACTGATTTTAAGTGGACAGGAAGGCCCAATATACCTGATTGAAGACGCTACTTCTTTGCTACCATTAAGTTTTACTGCCAATGATATGCAATAGTATTATGCTGTTGCAGGAACACGGTTGCTGTCTTTTCTGAAATAGATGCTCAGCAGAAAAGAAACAAACAAATAGGCGCCAATAATAAAGGGTAGTGTGGGATGCAGTTGCTCAATGCCGAACCACCCCTTGGTATTCCACATTAACCATCCTCCAATGGATAGTTTCAGCAACTCCCATACCCATGCTTTGGGGTTCCCATCCATCAATTCAGTAAATGCATACACGTAGATATAAATAAAAAGGCCGTAATAAAAAATACCTGGGCTTCCAATATTGGCAATGTTTCCGAATAAATAGCTAATCATCAATAACAGGATGGCCAACTGCACCCAAACCCAGATGGTGAAAGCTTTTCCGGCTCTGGTTTCATATTTTTCAAAATGATAGGGGTCTTCAATTTTATATACCGGATATTTTTCAGCAACATCAGCAGGCCTCCATCCGGTTGGCATAAACCAGATTTTTAATTTGTCTGACCAGTTGCGTGCATACCATGCATCTTTAATCAGCAGCCATAAATGCATGAAATTAATTTTGATGGGATTCCAAGTTCTTACAGGTCTGGTTATACCATATACAGGTTTTACATCCGGCAACTCTTCCTGAAATGTTCCGAACCATTTGTCCCAGAAAATAAAAATCTGACCATAATTTTTATCCAGGTATTCCGGATTAATGGCATGATGAACCCGATGATGAGAAGGCGTTACAATAATTTTTTCGAGCCAGCCCATACGGCCTATATGTTGGGTATGATACCAGAACTGAGCAAATAAATGCAAAGGTGCTACTACGGCAATAATTTGCGTGGGTACGCCCAGCAGCGCCGCAGGTAAAAGAAAAATGGTGAATAATCTTACAAATGTAGAAATGCTCTGGCGCAACGCACATGCCAGATTAAAGTCTTCGCTGCTGTGATGAATAATATGCGCATTCCAGAAGAAGTTAAACTCATGATCAATCCGGTGAACCAGATAGCCAGTTAAATCCAATGCAAAAAAAGCGATGATATACAGCCATACAGAAGATTCAATATGGAAAATGGCCCAATGGGTAACCATCCAGTTATAACTGATTACCGCAATGCTTAATCCCAGCACATCTTTGGTAGAATTGGTGATGCCTGAAGTTAAACTGGAGACCATATCCATGGTTCTAATGGTGTCATTCCCTTTGTAAATCCCCCACCATTTTTCCAGCAGAATCAACACTAAAAATGCGGGCATCGCAATGAGTAAAATTTTTCCGTAAGTTTCCATAATAATTGTCTCAAAATTATACCCAATTTAAATGAAAGTAACGATAATCGGAGGTGGAATTATTGGATTGAGCAGTGCCTGGTTCTTGAGTGAAGCGGGTTATGAAGTAACCGTAATTGACCGGACAGATATGCAGAATAATTGTTCTTACGGGAACGCAGGATATGTTTGTCCCAGCCATTTTGTGCCACTGGCAACACCGGGAATTGTTAAGCAGGGATTAAAGTGGATGTGGAACCCCGAAAGTCCTTTTTATGTTCAGCCAAGACCAGACTGGTCGCTGATACAATGGGGCTGGAAATTCATGCAAATGGCCAATGAAAAACAGGTAGAAGCCGCTGCCATTCCGCTGAGGGATATTGCCATTTTAAGTAAGTACTGGTATGAACAATGGGACAGATTACCCGATTTTTCATTTGCGTATGAGCAAAAAGGGTTGTTGGAAATATTTAAGACGGAAAAAGGAAGAGAAAAATGTGCGCATCTATGTGATAAAGCTCAGGCCTTGGGATTAGCTGATACAGTTATGCTGGATCGGACACAGCTGCAGGAGCTGGAATCACATACTCCGCTCGATGCAATGGGTGCTTTGTATTTTAAATGTGATGCGCATTTATATCCCAATCAGCTGATGCAGCAATTGTTAAGATTACTAATCCAAAGAGGTGTACGTTTAGTTAAGAATGAAGCCGTAACAGGATTTGACACAGCGGGTAAAAAAATAATGGGTGTAAAAACAGAAAAGGGAAATTATCAAACGGATGAAGTGGTGCTTGCCTCTGGTTCCTGGAGCCGGGAGTTGGCAGCTCAACTGAACATGAATCTTTTATTGATGCCGGGAAGAGGCTATTCGGTTACCTTGGAAAACTCCCCATACCGAATCAATCATCCCAGTGTATTGGTAGAAGGCAGGGTGGCATTGACTCCCATGGACGGAAATAAAATCCGGTTTGGCGGTACGATGGAAATTACTTCAACTAACACACCACCCAGAATGAATCGCGTTAAAGGGATTCTGTCTGCAGTTCAATCTGTGTATACCGATTTGAAAATAGAGATGCCACCTGTTGAAAATATCTGGTATGGTTACAGACCCTGTTCCGCAGATGGTCTTCCTTACATTGGCAGAACCCGCAAATGGGAGAATCTGACCCTTGCAACCGGGCACTCCATGATTGGCTTGAGTCTGGGAGCAGGAACCGGAAAACTGGTGAGCGAAATCATTAACGGGAAATCGCCGAGTATGGATATTACTCCATTCAGTCCTGACCGATTTGCTTAAAACATTTGTATTTTTACAGCCGATATGGATTGTAGCACGACGTATTTGCCATTTGAGAGTACCGGTTATTTTTCAAAGATTGTAGAAGCTTATCTTCAGCAACACGAAAATATCAGACCCTTTTATTTGCATGAGCACAATTGGCAAGGAGTGGAGACATCCATGCTATCAAGGGATCGCCATCCGGTTAACAGAGAAGTGCTAACAGAGGCTTTGCTGCAGCAATATGCCGGACAGGAAAACACAGAAGCCGTTTCCAGGAATATTGCATTGCTGAAAGATTCGGCTACTTATACCATTACTACGGCACACCAGCCTAATTTATTTACCGGCCCCATGTATTTTATTTATAAAATACTGCATGTAATTAAGCTGGCAGAAGTATTTTCTGCAAAGTATCCGGATAAAAAATTTGTACCGGTTTTTTACATGGGAAGTGAGGATGCCGATCTGGATGAGTTGGGGTTTGTAAATATTGATGGAGCAAGATGGAGCTGGGATACAAAGCAATCCGGAGCAGTAGGAAGGATGAAAGTAGACAAGCAATTACTGTCTTTAATTGAATCCATCGCGGGTCAGATAGGTGTTTTGCCTAATGGGGAAGAATGGGTACAGCAATTAAGAAAATGTTATACCAATGGGAAGACCATTCAGGAAGCTACATTGTCCATTGTGCATGCTTTGTTCGGTCACTATGGGTTGGTTGTATTGATTCCTGATCAACCTTTGTTAAAAAAGTTGTTTGTTCCAGTAATGGCGAAAGAGCTTACAGAACAGTTCTCTCATAAAGCGGTATCTGCAACTATTCAAAGTCTGGAGAAGTATTACAAGGTTCAGGCTGCCGGCAGACCCCTCAATCTGTTTTATTTAATTGATGATAAGCGAGAGCGAATTGAAAAGGAAGGCAATATGTATACAGTTCCTTCCTTGAATTTGCAGTTTGCCGAAGCAACCATATTGCAGGAATTACATGAACATCCTGAAAGGTTTAGTCCGAATGTGATTTTACGCGGTGCTTTTCAGGAAACGATTTTACCCAATATTGTTTTTGTAGGCGGGGGAGGAGAACTGGCTTATTGGCTGGAGTTAAAAACGGTTTTTGAAAAGTCCGGGGTAGCTTATCCCATGTTGCTGTTAAGAAATTCTTTTTCTATCTCTTCCGCTAAGCTTGTACAGAAGCAATTAACGCTGCAACTTACTGATGCAGATTTATTTCTCCCTGAGCATCAGCTGATCAGTCAGTATGTAGAGAAACATTCCGATCACCAGCTTAATCTGGATAAAGAAAAAGCAGCATTGCAGGCATATTATGATCAGTTAAGTAAAATGGCAACACAGATTGATTCCAGTCTGAGAGATCATGTGACCGCATTGTCTCATCAATCATTGAAAAAAATAACTGAACTCGAAAAGAAAATGAAGCGAGCAGAGAAAAGAAATTTTTCTACCGCAGCTCATCAGATACAAACCATCAAACAAGCTTTGTTTCCAGGAAACAGTTTGCAGGAAAGACAGGAAAACCTGGCTTCCTTCTATGCCAGATACGGCCGCTTTGTCATTGATATGATTTACAAGGCATCTGGTGATATCAATCCTGCATTCGGATTAATAAAAATCCAATGACTCATTACTTATTCCCACCTGGTTTTTTAACCGGAGGAGGTAAAACTGCTTTCGGCTTATCCGTAGGCTTAGGTTGATTATTGGCTGGAACTGCAGGAGGGGTTGCCGGCTTCTTATTGTCAATAATTAAATCTGATTCTGCACCCAGTTCTTCCGGTTTGATGTTTTTGGGAATCTCATAATCTTCTGATGTGCCTGCCCCCATATCTTCTCCTTCTCCACCCAGTATCTGATTGGTTCCGTTAATATAGTCAATGATGATATCATTGCTCATTACTTCCGGTTTAACAAAGCTCAATTTTGTGTCGATGCCACAATTGGGATCTGCAGCAGCTTTACTGAAGAAGTAAGCCCAGATTGGCATAGCGGCTCTTCCACCCTCACCATTTTTGCTGTTGAAACGAATAAAACGATCGTCGCAACCAACCCAGCCCCCTGCAAGATATTGTGGTGTATAGCCCATAAACCAGGCGTCACTGTTGTTGTTGGTAGTACCTGTTTTACCAGCCATCTGTAATCCCGCAGGTAATCCATAGCCCCATATACCAGCACCCGTACCGTTGGTTAATACACCCTGCATCATTTTAATTACGGAATAAGCAGTAACATCATTGATCACTTCTTTACGTTGTGGCGTAAAAGTGGCTAATACATTTCCATTCCGGTCTTCTATTCTGGTTATATACATGGGCTTGGCATTGAAGCCTCTGCCAGGGAACATACTGTATGCCTGCATCATTTCTATCAAAGAGATTTCACAGGCTCCCAATGCAATAGAAGGATAGGGGTCTATCTTGGTTTTGAGCTCACACTTCTCCAGGAATTCTACGAATCTTTTTGCTCCATTATTGGCTGTATTGTCCAGTTGCTTCATAATGTAGGCAGATGCGCAGTTTCTGGATTTAGCCAGTGCAATCGCCATGGGAATGGTGGCTCCTGTACAGGTTTTGGAAGTAGCAGGCACCAGACCATATTGTCCAAAATTCTGCTGAACGTCCTGTACCGGTGAATTGGGATTCAGTCCGGCTTCTTCAATAGCTAAGCTGTACAATAATGGTTTGATGGTACTACCCACCTGTCTTTTGGTATTGATGTTGGCGTGGTCGTATTTAAAGGTTTTGAAATCAATTCCTCCTACCCAGGCTTTAATTTGTCCGTTCAGCGGATCCATTACCATAAAGCCAGCCTGCAACATTTGTTTATGGTATTTAATAGAATCAAAGGGAGTCATAACCGTATCAACACCCCTGTTGCTGTTCCAGGCAAAAACACGCATGGGTACCTTTTCATGAAAAGTGCGCAGGTTTTCTTCATCCGTTAAGCCTTCTCTTTTTAGGTTCTTCCAGCGATCTGTTTGTTTGATTGCCTGTTCAAGTATCGGCTCAAATCCTTTCCAGATACTTCCTGTTCTGATATTTTCCTGTGTGTTGAATAATTTTTGCATGTAGCTCATATGTTTGGCTACGGCTTCTTCTGCATACAATTGCATGCGAGGATTAATGGTAGTATATATTTTTAATCCGTCTCTGTACAAGTCGTATTGGTCGCCATTGTTCTTTGTATTTTCCTTGCACCACTTCTTCATTTCTTCGCCCAGAATCATTCTGAAATAGGGGCCAAGACCGGTTGTTTCATCCAGTTTCTTGTAGTTGAGTTCAATGGGTTGTCTTTTTAAAATTTCTGCCTGTTTAGGATCCAGGTAATTATTTCTTACCATCTGACTCAATACCGTGTTTCTTCTGTCAAGTGATAATTTTGGATTTCTTCTGGGATTGTACAGCGTTGCACCTTTCAGCATGCCTATTAACACGGCTGCTTCTTCTACATTCACCCGGTCAGGTTCTTTCTGAAAGAATGTTTTGGATGCATTTCTGATTCCATATACATTATCACTGTAGGCAACAGTATTCAGATACAGGGTAATGATTTCTTCTTTAGTGAAATTTCTTTCCAGCTTAATGGCGATGATACCTTCTTTGATTTTTTGCAGCGCCCTTAGTATAAAATTCTTTGTGCTCCAGTTTTCCGTAAAAAGGTTTTTAGCCGTTTGCATGGTAATGGTACTGGCGCCGCCTTCACTTCCCAGATAAAAAATGGCTCTCCCCAAAGAACGGGCATCTATTCCGCTGTGCTCATAAAAACGTTCGTCTTCTGTGGCTATTAATGCTTCAATAATATGTTTGCTGATGTCTTTATACTGAACGTTGATTCTGTCTTCAATATAATATTTACCCATTAAAGTTCCGTCTTCCGCATAAACCTGTGAAGCCAATGAAGCGGTAGGATTTTCAATATCATCCAAATCTGGCATACTGCCAATCCAGCCAAAATTTAACATGGCCAGCAAAATGATAACGAAGGCAAAACCTCCAAAAAATATGCGCCAGAATATACGAACCGGTTTAGTCATTTCTCAATCTATGTTTAAGGGGGTAAAATTAATATTTATCGGGGAACAGATTTCGCAACATTTGCCAGTATGTGGTTGTTTCTCCCTTTTTTAAAAGTAAATCCAGGTTATCCCTGCTGATGATGGCAAAACTAAATTTGGATGTTTCCAGCCATGGGGTTACCCGGGAACTTGCCAATGGCCTGTTCCTGTCTGTATAAGTGCTTGCTTCTGCTGCATTGGCAAAAGGCCCCATTATTAAAATCTGCTCAGACTCATTTACCCTGATTATACTAATGGGCAGTTTCTGATTATAATATCTTTCCTGATTAAAACGATTCCAGGCATTTTTGGCCTCACTAACAAATACAGGGTCAACCTTGTAAAGTGCTATTGCAACAAACTGCGAATCGGATGCGTTGAACTGGTAGGTTGCCGGAGCAACTACTTTTTCTATGGGTGCTGCTTTAATGGTAGATGGTGCAGGTGCAGCAGCGGGTACATTCACTTTTACTGGAGCTTTAACGGTAATGGGAACATCTTCTGCCTGTGTGCTATTCAGATCAATTTTTTTATCAGGGATTTCAATAGGTCTTTCAATAGATAGTTGCCTAAGATAATTTTCAATTTCTTTTCTTCGGCTGATAACGTCTAAAAAGGTTTTGGCTTTTTCTGCCAGCGGGTGTGCTTTAAACATGCTGATAAGGTTGTTCAGCTTGTTTTTGGCAAGACTGTCCTGCTGTTGTTTTACGTAGTACAGTGCTTCAATATATAGAAACTGCGGAGTCCAGTAAGAGCTTCCCAGTTGCTTGTCTGCATTTTGCTTTTTAAGCAAAGCTTTTTCAAAGTCGCCGCTGATAAACTGGTTATATATATCCTGGTACAATCCAATTGCCGGGTCTGTTTGTTCTTTGCCTTTATTGAGTAAGATTTGGTTATTCTTTCCTTTTGGATAAAATGACTGCAGCAGTTGCTTTACTGAATCAGCTTTTTCAAATTGATTTACTTTTTTATAGGCATTGTTTAACTGGAACCATGTGTCTTCCAATACAGCACTTTCTGAAAACCTTTTAGACAGCAATTCATACGTTTCTATTGCTGCAACTGGATCATTGAGTTCATATTGAAAAGTATTGGCATTTTTTAATAAAGATTCTGTAATGGCATTGTTGGAGATCAATAATTTTTCCGGTGTTAAAGGCAGACTATCTTCTAATACGGTAAAACTCAGTACAGGAGTTGCGGCATTGGTATTTTTGTAGTTCTTTTCGTCTGTGTCAATACTTGCTACGCTAAAGTTCCTGTCTACAGCCGACTGTCGTCTCCAGTTGTCAATATTGGGGCGGTTCCCCCATTTGGCTTTAAAGTCGGACAAGCCCTTCGTTTTTAAAGAATTGTTGGCAAAATAAAATCCGCCTGCTCCCGAGTTGCCAAACAAGTCTGCTGCAGAAACCATGTTCCCGCCAAAGCCAATACTTCCTTCGGTTTCGCTTTCCTTTATTCCTCTTTCTTTTCTCAGCTTCTTCAGTAAACTATTTAAGTATGCTTCCCTTTCAGCTGTTGGCAAAGCAGCCACTCTTTGTAAGCTATCTTCTCTGTTTACAATCAGGAATCCCTTCGCAATTTTTTGTAGTGGACTTTTGATATTGCTGGCTTTGTATGCTTCTTTTTCAGTAAGCAATTGAGTGTTTACGCTGTCCATGGCAGCAGAAGACTCAATGTATTTTTTTTGTAAATACATTGCTTCTGACAACAGGAAGAAAGATCTTGCTTTTTGTTCTGCATTTTTCTCATTGAATAATATGCTTTTGTTCAGATATCCGCTTGCCTGCTGATAATTTTTCTGAGACATGGCCAGTTCTGCAGCGGCATAATAAATCAGATCTCTGAAAGACTGATACTTTTCTCTTTTAGCCATGGATAGTAACTGGCTAAGATGAAAATTAACTGCATCTTTTTCCCCGTCTGCTGATAAGGCAGCAATATTTAATCGCGCATATACATCCAAATAAGGATCAATCGTTTGTTTGATTGCTTTTTCGAACCAAACAATTGCTATTGAGTCTTTATTGGCCAGGCTGTAGAGTTGAGCCGCCAAATATTCCCATCTGGCTGATTCCTGATTATTGGATGCATTGGGAAGGGCTTTGGTCAAATGAAAAGCAGCACTGTCGTATTTTTTTTCCTTGTATAATAAATAAGCATATTGTTCGTGCCAGGCTGTTTTTAATCTCTCCGGAAAAAAACGATCTGCTGCCAGTATTTGTAAAAGTGATTCAGCTTCTTCCAGTTTTTCCTGTTCTATAAAATTTCTGGCCTGTAAAAGAAAACTTTCGTTGCGCGCAGGTGCAGGAGATGATATTTTTTTCCAGAAAGAACGTTTCTCATCTGTACTAACAGAGAATGAGCCTCCCTTACTGCTTACATTGCTTCCTATGGGTACATCGTAGCCATCTTCCTTGGCAGCAAAAGCATAATTGATATAATTAAATACATAGGTTGCAGAGTCATAGTCTTTGCGATACAGATAGGCATTTCCCAATAGCAGATAAAACTGATCTACCCAATCACTCCTGAGATCATGTAAAAGAATCCCTGCCGTACATTTATAGATGATGCTGTCAATTTGCCCCTTGGCGGTTTCGTTTAGTGAGTAATTATAAAAGGGCAGTAGCTCCCTGTAATTCTCCTTGTGTTGCAACTTTGCGTTGCTGATGATATCTTTTAATTTATTGGAAGCATTGAAATAATAATTGTAATGGCTTACGGTATTGTTATACAGCCTTTTGGGAACAGTAAATTTTTTATTGCCTGTTTTTTCTGATGCCAGAACCCTGTTCTGGTATTTTTCCTGTTTGGGAATTTCTACTGAGGTATTCGGCTGTGCACCAATGAGTGAACAACTGAGTAGTAAAATACCTGTCAGGGTCCAGTACTGTCTAAATTTTCGGTTGCGCATAAAATCCCTTAAAATTACAGTTATTTCTCAAGCATACCCATTTAAAACCATACCAATCCGTACCTTTAACCCAGTTTTTACAGTATGGATAAAATAAACACAGGAAGTACTTTCAAAAGGTTGCGGAATACCTATCGCCTGGTCATCATGAATGATGATACCTATGAGGAAATGATTGCCTTCAGGTTGTCCAGATTAAGTGTTTACATTGGGTTGAGTACTGTTTTTGTACTACTGATAGGATTAACCATTGCCTTGATTGCCTTTTCTCCTTTAAAGTACTATATTCCAGGTTACGGAACCAAGGAAAGCAGAACTGCGCTGCAGCTCCTGAAAATCAGGACTGATTCACTGGAAAATGAAATACGATACAAGGAACAATACCTGGAAGGAATCAAAAAAGTACTGGCAGGGGATAAGCCGGCAACCCTGGATACCGTTCCGCTGAATTTGCCTAAAGTGGAAGCTTCAAACGATTAATTTATTTCTATGTCTCAACTTTTATTCAAGCCCTTTCGTCCAATCGTTTATTTATTTATACTGGTTAATCTGCTCTGTATAATGATTGCCTATTTTTTAAAAAAACAGGAAATCAATCCTTGGGTGGTGGCTTCTACCAATCTGTTGTTGTTTGCTATCAGTATGTTTAGTTTACAGCAACAATTAAAACAGTCAAAAAACACCAACCCCCATGCCATGGTAAGAGCGGTAATGAGTACGGTTGTTTTAAAATTATTTGTACTGGGTTCAGCGGCCATTGTTTATCTCTACAACGCCGGTGAAAACAAAAGTGTGAATGCCATATTTTTAGGAATGGCTTTATATATCATGTATACCTGGCTGGAAGTAAAACTTTCTCTGAAAATTAATCAGGCGAATAAAGATGGCGGCAACTGAACATCCGCTGAAAGATCTGGCTGAGTTTTTGCCTGAAGGAAGTTTTGATCACGTAGTACAATACCTGTATCAATATAAGGTACACCTGACGGTTGCCAGAAGCCGCAAAACCGTTCTGGGAGACTATCGGCATGCATTCCAGGGAAATAACCACAGAATTAGTGTAAACGGGAATCTGAATAAATATGAGTTCCTGATTACGCTACTGCATGAATTGGCTCACCTATTAACTTTTGAACAATATAAGAACACCGTTCCTGCCCATGGAAAAGAATGGAAGCGTCTTTATAGTCAATTGCTGGTGCATTTTGTAGAGCTGAAAGTATTTCCCGATGATATTGTGAAAGCCCTCGAAAAATCCATCATTTCTCCTGCTGCAACGGCCAATGGGGAAACGGAATTGTTGAAAAAGCTCCGGAAATATAATCCCCATAAACAAGAAGGGATTTGTTTACTTTGCGATATCCCTGTTGGAACCGTTTTCATGATCTCCAATGGGAAAATTTTTCAAAAAGGGGAGCTTCGCCGGAAAAGATATGTCTGTGCAGAAATAAAAACAGGTTTGCTTTATACCATTAGCGCCATCACTGAAGTAAAGCCCATTCAGGAAAATAAGAGCAAATAAAAAAGCCATAGAAGAGGACTTCCATGGCTTCATTTATATAGCTGATTGAAATTAGGCTACTGCTTGTTTTACCAGGGCAGCTGCTTCACTTAGCTGAATAGCAGACTGTACTTTTAATCCGCTTTCATCAATCAATTTTTTTGCTTCAACCGCATTGGTTCCTTGCAATCTTACAATAATAGGAATATTGATGTTGCCTAATTTGTTGTAAGCTTCAATTACACCCGCAGCAACACGGTCACATCTTACGATACCGCCAAAGATATTAATCAGGATTGCTTTTACGTTTGGATCCTTCATAATGATTCTGAAACCAGCTTCAACAGTCTGCGCATTTGCGGTACCACCTACATCCAGGAAGTTAGCGGGTTCTCCACCACTTAATTTAATCATATCCATGGTAGCCATAGCAAGTCCGGCGCCGTTTACCATACAACCTACGTTACCATCCAGTTTTACAAAGTTCAGATTGTACTGACCAGCTTCCACTTCAGTTGGATCTTCTTCAGTTACATCTCTTAAGGCAGCAACATCAGGATGACGCATCAGAGCGTTGTCGTCTATATTCATTTTACAGTCAACTGCAATGATTTTTTCATCACTTGTCTTAAACAATGGGTTAATTTCTAACATGCCACAGTCTAAACCAACATATGCATTATATAAATTGGTAACGAACTTCACGCAGTTCTTAAATGCTTCACCACTTAAGCCAAGGTTGAAAGCAATTTTTCTTGCCTGGAAACCCTGCAATCCACCACCCGGGTGAACCCACTCTTTAAAAATCTTTTCAGGAGTATGGTGAGCTACTTCTTCAATATCCATTCCACCTTCTGTACTGTACATTACCACATTCATGCCTTTGGCACGGTCTAACAGAATTGACAGGTAGAATTCCTTTACCGGATTGGGACCCGGATAATAAACGTCCTGAGCAACCAGAATTTTATTTACTTTTTTTCCTGCTTCGCCTGTTTGAATAGTAACCAATGTGCCTCCAAGAATATTTTTTGCAATATTGGTTACATCTTCAGCACTTTTAGCAACGGCAACCCCTCTTTGTTCGGTTCCCACAATTTTACCCTTACCGCGGCCACCAGCATGAATCTGGGCTTTCACAACTGCGAAATTATTGCCGGTCTGGGTTTTAATTTGACGGTAAGCTTCCTCTGCAGCCATCACCGTATCTACTGCAATACCTTCCTGCACTGGAACTTGGTATTTTTTGAGTAATTCTTTTGCCTGGTACTCATGAAGATTCATATGGAACAATTTTTGCAAAGATAAGATAATCCAACGTGCAGATTTTAAACCTTTTTAAAAATTTGTTGTTGTAACATTAAATTTCACTAATTTTGAAACATTAAACAAAATCAACATGAAAAAATTTGCATTAGCGCTGTTAGGTACAGCTTTTTTAGCGGGTGTTTATTCATTTACCACAGTGAATAAAACAATGGATGTAGTTACTTACAAAGTAGAAGCAGGTAAAAGCAGAGTAGACTGGGTAGGCTCTAAGAAAAATGATTTTCATACAGGATACTTTACTGTAAAGAGTGGAGCAGTTCAGGTTAACAATGGCAAGGTTACCGGTGGTGAATTTGTAATTGATTTAGCAAACTTAAAAGTTACTGATGCTGCGGGAGCAAAACTGGAAGGTCACTTAAAAGCAGCTGATTTCTTTGAAGTTGCTAAATACGGAGAAGCTACTTACAAAATCAATTCTGTAACCTACGCTGATGAGAACAATGCAACCATCAACGGAACATTAAACTTAAAAGGAGCTAGCCTGCCTGTAAGTTTCAATGCAGTTATCAGAAGCGCTGATGATAAGGGTTTATTTGCTGAAGCGTTCTTCTCAATGGACAGAACTTTATTTGGCATCAACTACGGTATTGGTAATATCGCTAAAGAAGTACAGGTAGCCGTACACTTGTTCGCTACTAAATAATCGCGTTTCCCTCCAACAAGTGGTAAAGATAATGTGAAAAACCCGGATCAATTTGATCCGGGTTTTTGTTTGTATATGGTCTTCAATATTCAGGTAATCTTGCTACAAGTACCTCTCTTCAATAATATGTTTGTGATGTATCAAGTGACCGAAAATAATAAATGCAATGGCATTGGCCGTGATTGGATGGTTGCTGGCATTGCCTGTTTGCTGTAGTTGTGATTCAGTTAATGATTTCAGCAACAAATCGGTCGATTTTCTAAGTGCCTTGAATTCTTCTTTGAGTTCTATAAATGATCTTTTATTGGCGTCAGCCGAAACAGCATATTCGTTCTCGTCAAAACCTGGTAATGGTGTTTTGTCGTTTCGGGAAATTCTCAGAAGTCGGTATTGCATAATTCTTTCCGTATCAATAATATGTTGTAACATATCTTTCATTGTCCATTTATCTTCAGCATACCGGTATTCAGCTTTGTCGTCCGGTAAATTCAAAAAGTAATAGGTAAGAGCTTGCGATAGGGTATTCACCAGGTCCTGAACATTGTCTAGTTCAACTTTTTGAATATAACCGTTGAAGTAGGAGGGGTAGTCTCCTGGTAAAGGTTTTGCCATTTTATTTTTTTGTTGAGTTGTTGTTTTTTGCAGGGATTATGTTTTTGTATTCTAATGCTGTTTTTACTGCATTGTAGGCATTGGCAATGCCGCCTGTTTTGGATAGATGTTCAAAGGGGATATTTTCCTCTTCCGATCCAGGCTTCATACAGGGGATAGTGCTTTCTGGTTTAAAGACAGATTGTTCAATAATGTTTTTGATTTCTATGGCAGTGAAGTGAGGGAAATAGGATTTTAAAATAGCGGCAATTCCTGTTACAATAGGAGTGGCCATACTAGTTCCTTTTTGGTTTCCATAGTTATTCCCCCCAGGCAGGGTAGAATAAATTTTAACCCCCGGGGCAAATAAATCTACCTGTGATTTTCCATAACTGCTGAAGTCGGCTGCAATACTTGGTCCTATGCTTAAATCGCTGCTTGCTCCAACAGTAATATAGTTCTTCGCAAATGTTTTCCAGGGCGTTAACCAGGGATTGGGAAAGTTCTCTACAGAATCAAGATTCTCAGCATCATTTCCGGAAGCATGAATCAGTAAAACATCTTTATACTCGGCATATTTTATAGCACTGTCTACCCAGGGTTTTTCCGGTGAGAAGGATTTGCCAAAACTCATATTGATGATTTTAGCACCATTGTCTACCGCATACCTGATGGCCATAGCCACATCCTTGTCGTATTCATCTCCATCAGGAACTACTCTTAGCGTCATGAGTTTAACATGGTCTGCTACCCCGTCAATACCGACATTATTGTTTCTTTTTGCTGCAATAATACCAGACACGTGTGTTCCATGTGTTGGACTCGGGCCCATTACATCGTTGTTTCCATAAAACCGGTCATTCAAGTCGAAATAATTGTCGCCAACAATTTCTGCTCTGTAATTATAGGGGGCAACTTCTCTGGATTCAAATGCTGTTTTTTTACCCTCAATAAATTCGTCCAGCTCTTTTAAGGCAAGCGTGTTTTTCTCCTCAGGATCCATTTGCAGCATTTTCATGACTGTCAGGAATCCCAGTTTGGCATCTCTGCCGGTTTTGGTTATGGGTTCAAATTTTTCCAGTTTTTCGCAGCTATATTCTTCCACACCCATTTCCTGCCTTAAAACTTTGTCGTGTCTTTTCAGGGCTTTTGCGGTAACTTCAATAAACATTAATTCAGTCATTTCCTCCTGACTAAAATTCAATTCATTCGCGGCTTTTAGCCACATTTTATAATTGAGTTTGTTTTGTGCGTCCATTGAGATTGTATCAATGGCCTTTCCTAAAAACTGCTCTTTCCATCGGTGGTAAACGCGTGCCCTTTCGTCACCGGCTTTTTTAAGACTGGCACCATTTCGGCCGCCTAAAAAATTCCATCCATATACATCATCTATGTATCCGTTTTTATCGTCGTCAATACCGTTGCCGGGAATCTCTCTTGTGTTTCTCCATAAAACATCCTTCAGGTCTTCGTGTGTAGTGTCAATACCTGAGTCGAGCACTGCCACAATTACGTTCTGAGATTTCTTATTTTTTTGTTGAAGCAGTTCGTAGGCCTTCTTTAAACTGATTCCATGTAGCTGATTGGTTTCCCAATCCATCAGATGCCAGCCCTTGGGCGTTTCTGTTTGAGCAAATGAAGAATACGTAAAACCCATTCCTAACAGAATGGCAAGCACATTTCCGCGAATCATGTAGTGTAAATTTTCTCTCAGTACAAATTTGCGTAATACTACGGATTTTTTTCAGCTTCCTGTTTTATTTATCAATTCATTAGCTGTTGTTTGGGAGGGGTGCTGCTAAGAAAATGTTAAACCTTGCTATATGATCTCCATTTCTCAATCACCAGCTTCATGTCTTGTGGAAGTTCAGTTTCAAAAAAAATTTCCTTTCCTGTAACCGGATGAATGAATCCTAATGTGGTAGCATGCAAAGCACATCGGGGGCAAACTTCAAAACAGTTGTCTACAAACTGCTTGTATTTTGCGTATATCGTGCCTTTTAAAATTTTGTCTCCCCCATATTCAAAGTCGTTAAACAAAGTGTGGCCAATATGCTTCATATGTACCCTGATCTGATGCGTTCTTCCTGTTTCCAACTGGCATTCAACCAAGGTTACATAGTTAAATCTTTCCAGCACTTTGTAATGGGTGATGGCGTGTTTTCCCGTTTCACCTTCCGGATAAGCATCAAACATTTTTCTGTGTTGTTTGTGCCGGGCTATATGCGCATTGATGGTTCCTTCTTCCGCTTCCATATTCCCCCATACCAGGGCTGTATATTTTCGGCTGACCGTATGATTAAAAAACTGCTTGGCCAGATGAGCAGCCGCTTCTCCTGTTTTAGCCAAAACAATCAATCCGGTTGTGTTCTTATCAATACGGTGCACCAATCCAAATCTGGGTAAACTCTCTTCGTTTACATTCGGGTTTTGCTGGCGCAGATAAAAAGCCACCCCATTCAATAATGTTCCGCTGAAATTTCCAACACCCGGATGAACAACCATATTGGCTGGTTTATTAATTACCATTAGTGCGTCGTCTTCATAAACAATATTTAGCGGAATGGGTTCTTCTTTAAGAACAGTATGTTCCGGATTTACCAGGCTCATCAGCACAATTTCATCACCTGGTTTTATTTTATAGTTGCTTTTAACCGTTTTTCCATTAACCGTTAAAAAACCAGCTTCAATGCCTTGTTGCACTTTGCTCCGGGTAGAACCTTCCATATGCATTTGTACCCATTTGTCAATTCTGTAGGGCTCCTGGCCCTTGTCTACAATAAAGACTTTTCTTTCGTATAGGGCATCAGACTGTTCTTCTGAAATTAATTCGGTATCTACGTGCATAGGGCAAAATTAGCTTTATTTTTGTGGTATGCTGCAAGAAGTCCTATTCGAAGATCTGGGAGTGAAGTCTTACAAAGAAGTCTGGGATAGCCAGGAGAAGTTGTTAAAGGCAAATGCCGATATCAAAATGAATTTTAAATTCGGTGAAGCTGCCAATACCCGCCCGGAACAAATTCCTACTACTCACCACCTGCTGTTTGTAGAGCATCCACCTGTGTATACTCTGGGTAAAAACGGAAAAGAAGAGCATGTGCTGATATCCGAAGCAGACAGAATCAAGAAGGGGATAGAATATTTCCATATTAATCGCGGAGGGGATATTACTTTCCATGGTCCTGGTCAGCTGGTAGGCTATCCCATTTTAGATCTGGAAAGATTTAAAACAGACCTGGGTTGGTACTTAAGAACACTGGAAGAAGTGTTTATTAAGACGCTTGCCGATTATGGTTTAAAAGGGGAGAGAAGTTTAGGGGAAACCGGCGTATGGCTTGATGCGCATATAAAAGGTAAGGAAAGAAAAATATGTGCCATGGGGATTAAATGCAGCCGTTGGATTACGATGCACGGTTTTGCTTTCAATGTAAACACCGATTTAAGTTATTTCAATCATATTGTGCCCTGCGGCATTCAGAATAAACAGGTTACTTCACTCGCTCAGGAACTGGGAAGGGTAGTGGATATGGCGGAAGTAAAATATCGGGTTAAAAAGCATTTTGAATTGCTGTTCAATTGCCGGTTGGTTTAGTTACTGTAAAAGGAATTTATTTTTTTCCAGTAGAATACCATCGCAATACAATTCAAACTGGTACCATCCGCTATGATAGAAATTACTTTTCTCCAGAATGATTTTGTCTTCCTGAATATTGGTTAGGTTAATCAATAGTTTCATGCCACTGTAAATCAGAAGGCTGTATCTTTTGTGTTGGGTATTGTTTAAGTTGATGAACAGATTCCCCAGATGATTGGTAAATACATATTGAGAAGGCGTCCATCTTTCTTTAGTTGTTTCAGATTTAACGGGGAAATAGGCGACCGTATTTTTATTAATCCGGCTTAAACTGTCTTTTGTGAATTTGAAAACAGAGTCTCTGAATTTTTGGTAATTTTTTTGACTGAGTTCTTTATAGAGTTGATTATTCAAAAGAATTTTCTGTGTATGGTTCCTGGTATTGTTCTTTGATCTGACTTTTTTTTGCGCCAGTGCAATTTGTCCCCAGCAAAGAGTTGTGATTAACCAAAACAATACTTTCATACGAATACAAATATAATTTGAAGAATCTAGAAGCAAAGAGTGTTTTTAGTTAAGCTTCTGTTCCCCTGTAATCCGCCGCTATGTATGATTAGTATGTTGGCATTATGCCCGAAATACCCCACTTTTATCAAATCTTCTGCGGCATAGAATAGTTTGGAAGTATACACAATGTCTGTAGGGATTTGGGTTCGCATATAAGCATCATTCATATAATCAATGAGCTGGACTGGATGTTTGGCATAACCGCCAAAATGATAATCATGAATACAAGCTATGCGATTGTGCATGGTTTCAGGCAATAATCCCGCTATGTTTTCTTCCAGTTGTCTGTTGTTTTTTAGAACACTTATTCCAATAATCTTCTGACATTCATTGGATCCCAGAATAAGTCCGGCTATCATTGTGCCTGTTCCGCATGCACAAAGAATATGACTGAATTTACTGCAATCGGTTACGGATAAAATGGCTGAGGCCCCTTTAGCTCCAAGGACGCCATAACCTCCTTCATCCACCCAGTAAATATTTTCATGATCAGGAATACTCCCAATAATATTTTTTTTGTTTCTGTAGGCTTCCCGGGATATAGGAATGATTTTCATATCCCATTGTTGGGCCTCCTGTAATGTAGGCGAAGTGTCTTCTTTGCCTCTAATGATTCCAATTGATTTCAGACCACTCAGCTTTGCCGCTGCTGCCAAAGCAACAATATGGTTGGAGTAAGCTCCTCCAAAACTGGCAACCGTTTTAAATCCCTGATTGATTGCATCCGCCAGATAATATTGCAGTTTAAACCATTTATTGCCACTGATAACCGGATGAATCAGGTCGGTTCTTAAAACAGACAATTGGATGGAACTACCCTTCGGTATAGGCCATCTATCCAGTCTTATATGATTTATATCAGGTATCAAATTATGATGAATTGTTGCAATGTTAAATGATTTAACTTTGGCATGTAAAATTAAGCTATGAAACCTACCCTTGTTATACTTGCTGCCGGAATGGCCAGTCGCTACGGAAGTATGAAACAAATACAATCATTTGGTCCGGATGGTGAAACAATTATGGATTACTCTATTTATGATGCCATCAAAGCCGGATTCGGTAAAGTTGTATTTATTATTCGTGAAGAGTTCTCTGAACAATTCAAGGCCATTTTTGAACCCAAACTGGCAGGGAAAATTGCGACTGACTATGTTTACCAGCATCTGGAAGCATATACCAAAGGCTATCCCATTCCTGCCGACAGGGCAAAGCCTTGGGGTACGGCACATGCGGTGCTTTGTTGCAAGGGAAAGGTAAATGAGCCTTTTGCTGTAATTAACGCGGATGATTATTATGGAAGAGATGCTTTTGATAAGGCTGTTGAATTTTTAAATTCACTGTGCAATGCATCCACTTTTGCATTAGTAGGGTATGAGTTGCAGAAAACACTAAGTGAAAATGGAAGTGTTAGTCGCGGTGTTTGCACGGCTGATGCCAACAATAACCTCACTGCCATTAATGAAAGAACAAAAATCTACCGTGAGAATGGAGAGATTGTATATGAGGATGAAACAGGGAAGCACCCATTGCCTGGAAACAGTCTCGTGAGCATGAACTACTTCTGTTTCTCAGCCGACTTTATTGATATGTGTGAAGATATGTTTACAGAGTTTCTACAAGCAAAGGGACAGGAATTAAAGTCTGAATTCTTTATACCATATGCAGCCAATGAATTTATTCAATCGGGTAAAGGCGTTTTAAAAGTACTTCCAACCTCTGCGCAATGGTTTGGGGTAACTTATAAAGAAGATGCTCCCGGTGTGCAGGCAGCTATCAATGCTTTAGTTAATGCTAAAGTATATCCGGCGTCTCTTTGGAAGTAATTTTCCTAATTCAGTCTGAAAATTTATACAATCTATTTATGACTTATTGAAGGTGATTCATAAAAATCCTACTATTTTGTATAAGCTTTTACAAAGAATACACAATCTTCCACTTTGGTAATCTGTGTTTTTCTTTCAACACCTTTTAGTGTTGATTTTGCTGGCAGTTTAACTTTTCTGAAAGCTGTATCTGATTTTTTCAGGTCTTCTATAATCGAATGAATATTCTTTGATTTTACGGCGAAAGCAACCCCATCTGCCTGGGCTTGTCTGGTGCTTAACACCCCTATTACTTCTCCGTTCTTGTTGAAAACAGGACCTCCGGAGTTGCCAGGGTTTGCGCTGATTTGAATCTGGTACGAAAGCGAATCGCCGTTAAATCCGGTTTTAGCGCTTAAATACCCCATTCCATAAACGATTTCATTTCTGGGGTAACCTAATGTAAATATTTCTTCGCCTAAGGATGAATTGATTTTCTGAATACTGTAAGGAATGGTTTTTACCGACTCATATTCTTCGTCGTTAATTTTTAAAATGGCCAGATCCTTATCGTGGTCAATTAATACAATAGAAGATTTGAATTCAGCGCCTTTGCTGTTTACAACAATGGCTCCTGTACCTTTCAGAATATGGGCATTGGTAACAATGTATCCCTTGGGATCTACCAAGAAGCCCGAGCCTCCGCTCAATAATCTTGCATTGCTCGGAATTTTGGATGTTACTTCATTAATGATATTCACCTGAGCCTGCTGGTTTTTCTTAACCACTTCCAGATCTTTACCCAACTGTTCCAGTTTAGGATCATTTACTGAAGTAGAAAAATACATAGCCAGCCCACTGATAAATAAAGCAATCACGCCACCTACGGAAGCAGCAATCGCTGTAACTCTTTTATACTTGTTCCAGAATTGAATCACTTTTCCTTTAGGAGTCAACGCGCCCCCTTCATTCAGGTCTCCTCTGTCCAGCAGATGCTGGTGAACTTCATGTAAGGTTTGCTTAATCTGAATATTGGCAGCATAGTCCGCAATCTGGTGAAGGAACATATTGTGTTCAACCACCATCTGATCTATTTCAGGTGTGGTCTTTCTCAGATTCTCAAAATAGTTGCGCTCTTCAGCACTCATTTCACCGCTGAGGTATCTTTCAATTGCGTCTAGTAATAAAATATCTTCCATCAATATTCAGTTCTTTAGTCTGGGTGTTATTCGTTAAAGAATTATTCACCTATATTATATTGTGAAAAGAAAAGTTTCTTCAAGCGCATCAGGCATTTGTACTTCTGGTTTTTTGCATTATCCGCATTGGTGTAACCAAATTCTATAGCTAATGCATTCATGTCCATTTTTTTTAGGTAATAACCCTGCAATAAACTTTTGCATGGTTCTCCCAAACTGTTCAGTGCCCGATCCATGATTGCAAACTCTGCGTTTCTTTTTTCATGGTTTTCCAAATCTTCTTCAACTGCTACCGTTTCTTCAAATCCATCTATTGATCCGGTATATCTTCCCATCTGCTGGAGCCTCTTCAGCCAAAGTCTCCGGCAAACCGAGTAGAGATAGGTTTTAATCTGACAAGTCAAAACAAAAGAATCGGTCTGAGACTTTTCATATAAAGCAATCATTGCTTCCTGAAAAATATCCCTTGCCTCGTCATAGCTTCCATTGTTATTCAGAATAAAAGCCTGAATCATATTAAAATTTTCTTTATATATGATTTCTACAGCCTTTGAATCGTTGTGAGCCAGACCCTTTAATAATGCTTGTTCGTTCGTATCTCCTTTCACTATCTGTGTCTTTAATACGTTTGTCACTTAAAAGTAACCCAAAATAGGCCTAAAAATTTTTTTGGAAAAAAAGGATTTTGCCGGGTTACCTTTTATTCATCTGCGTATTAATCAGTAATCATTCAAACTTAAAAAGAAAAAAAATGAAAAAATTATTATTTGTTTTGGCTTTAGGTGTATTCGCATCTTGCGCTGGAGAAAACAAAGAAGCTGCTGCTGACACAACTGCTGCAACTGTAGACACTGCTGCTGCAACTGTAGACACTGCTGCTGCAACTGTAGACACTGCTGCTGCAACTGTAGACACAACTGCAAAGAAGTAATTGAATCGTCTGTTGGTGAAGAGGTCCTGTGTATCTGGCTTGCAGATCGGGAACAACAGACCTAAGAATTTCATATGGCAAGCAATCGTTAGAAGCCGCTCCGTTTCCACGGGGGGGCTTATTTTTTAAGTGTCTATCTGTAGAAAAACTAACTAACCGTAGTTTATTTTTTTAAAAAATCTTTTTTTTGCATTCACTTGAATGTATATATTTGATTCATGCAAACGGCATTTAACAACTGGTTTTATTTTTTCTTTTATTTCTACTTTGAAAAAAGAAGCCGGGTCCGTTTTGTTATCGCGTAAAGTTGTAAACTCAAAATACAGGTCCCGGCAAATAGCCGGGATTTTTTTTTCAATATGCCAACCAAAATCATTTTAAAACACATAGATATAATGTCGTCTTCCAATAAAAAAATAGCATCTTCTGATTTGCCTATAGGGATATGTATTCAGGGATACGAGGGAAGTTTTCATCAGGTAGCGGCAAGGAAGTTTTTTGGTAAAAAGGTTTCAGTTATTCCCTGTGCCTCTTTTAGAGAACTGGTTAAAATGGCATTGGATAGTAAGGTTTCTGATGCTGCTGTTATGGCTATTGAGAATTCAATTGCGGGAAGTATACTGCCTAATTACTCCCTTTTGCAGAAAGCAAACCTGACCATTGTAGGAGAAGTGTATTTGTCTATCAGTCAGAATTTGCTGGCCAATAAAGGCGTACAGTTGTCGGATATCAAAGAAGTCCACAGTCATCCCATGGCTTTATTACAGTGTCTGGATTTTCTGGAACAGCATTCATTCAAATTGATTGAAACAGAAGATACCGCATTAAGTGCCCAATATGTTAAACAACATCATTGTAAACATTTGGCTGCCATTGCCAGTAAGCTGGCTGCAGAAATTAATGATCTTCAGATTCTGGTACCTGATATTCAAACACAAAAAAACAATATTACCCGATTCCTGATTTTGAAAAGAACCAAGGAGGCGCTACCGGTTAATGATGCCAATAAAGCCTCTATTTATTTTCAGACCAATCATACAAGGGGAGTATTGTCTAAGGTTTTGTCACAGGTAGCTTCTACGGGTATCAACCTGAGTAAGCTGCAAAGTATGCCTATCCCAGGCAGCCATTTTAAATATGGTTTTTATGCCGATATGGAGTTTGATCAAATTAAACAATTTGAAAAAATGTTGCAGAAGATAAAGGAATATACCAATAACGTAAAAGTGTTTGGCATATACAAGAAAGGTAAATTAATTAAAGGATAAAGGGAACCCTATCATGAAAGGAACAGTTGCAAAAAGATTGAATGGTATTGGCGAGTATTATTTTTCTCAGAAACTGAGAGAAATTGATCAGTTGAATAAAGCAGGTAAAAATATTATTAACCTGGGAATAGGGAGTCCTGATTTGCCTCCGCATCCCAGTGTGATTGAAGCTTTGCAATTAAAAGCACAGTTGCCCGATTCACATGCCTATCAGTCTTATAAAGGTTTGCCCGTTTTAAGAAATGCCATATCCAATTGGTACAGCAGCTGGTACAATGTAGTATTGAATCCGGATACAGAAGTACTTCCCTTGTTGGGTAGTAAAGAAGGAATCATGCATATCTGCATGACTTACCTGGGAGAAGGAGATGAAGCACTTGTGCCAAATCCTGGATACCCTACGTATACCAGTGCAGTTAAATTATCAGGTGCAACGCCTGTGTATTACGAGTTGAAAGAAAACAATGATTGGGCTCCGGATTTTACCGAACTGGAAAAAAGGAATTTAAGCAAGGTCAAAATCATGTGGGTGAATTATCCGCATATGCCAACTGGTCAACAAGCGACAAATCAACTATTTGAGGAAATCATTGCGTTTGGAAAACGAAATCAAATTCTGATTTGTCACGATAATCCTTACAGTTTTATCCTGAATGATCAGCCCCTCAGCATTTTACAGGTTCCCGGTGCTATGGAAACGGCTCTTGAGTTGAATTCATTAAGCAAGAGCCAGAATATGGCGGGATGGAGAGTTGGTATGTTATGTGGTGCAGCGGAAAGGATCAATGAAGTGCTCACTTTCAAAAGCAATATGGATAGTGGTATGTTTCTTCCGGTTCAATATGCAGCTGCAACTGCATTGGCGCTGGGTAAAGAATGGTATGATGAAATCAATGCTATATATGCAGAAAGAAGAAAAAAGGTTTTTGAATTACTGGATCATTTAGCTTGTTCTTACAGTAAAGATCAGGCTGGAATGTTTGTCTGGGCCAGCATCCCTGAAGAAATGAAAGACGGATATGAATTAAGTGATAAAGTGCTTTATAATAAAGGAGTATTCATTACTCCGGGTGGAATATTCGGATCAGCAGGAAATCGTTTTGTTCGGGTAAGCTTGTGTGGATCAATCGAAAAGTTTGATCAGGCAATTCAAAGAATCAATAATATATAAACAATGGTTGTAGCTATTATAGGGTTAGGGTTAATCGGGGGATCCATGTCGCTGGTATTGAAGGCGAAGGGATTTGCTTCCAGAGTGATTGGAGTTGAATCCAATCCGGTACACGCTGCCAGAGCGGTAGAGCTTGGGCTCGCAGATCGTTGTCTGCCTCTGGAAGAAGCTGTTGCAGCTGCTAACCTGATTATTCTGGCAACACCTATCAATGCAATAGAAAAATTATTACCCCAGGTACTTGATATGGTAAAAGAGCAAGTGGTAATTGATGTGGGGTCAACCAAGTCGGTATTATGCCAGCTCGTAGCCCGGCACCCTAAAAGAGGACGGTTCGTGGCAACCCACCCCATGTGGGGTACCGAAAACAGCGGACCCGATGCAGCCGAAACCAATGCATTTGTTCAGAAAGCAACGGTAATATGTAATGCAGAAGATTCTGATGATGATGCACTGAGGATGGTCCGGGAGATCTATGGTTTACTCCAGATGCATCTGGTGTATATGGAATCGGGTGCGCATGATATGCACGTTGCCTATATCAGCCATATTTCACACATCACTTCTTTTGCACTGGCTAATACGGTATTAGAAAAGGAAAGAGAGGAAGATACCATTTTTGAGCTGGCGAGTGGCGGATTCGAAAGCACGGTAAGGTTGGCGAAAAGTAATGCTGATATGTGGGTGCCCATTTTCATGCAAAACAGAGACAATGTGCTGGATGTGCTGAATGAGCATATCAGTCAGCTAAGGAAATTCAAGTCTTGCCTGGAAAAAGAGAACTACGATTATTTAAAGGAATTGATTGAAAATGCCAATGGAATAAGGAGAATACTTAAGTAAAACACCGCAAAGCCCCATATATAGAGTACCTTTGCACAAATTTTAGAATACATGATTACATTTGATGGGTTGGGAATTGACGAGCGTTTGATTCGAGCAACCACAGAGTTGGGGTATGTGAACCCAACCGCAATTCAGGAACAGGCGATCCCGGTTTTATTAAGCGGGACAACTGATTTTATCGGTTTGGCGCAAACCGGCACAGGGAAAACGGCCGCTTTTGGTCTCCCTTTGTTACACATTATAGACGCAGCAGCGAAATATCCACAGGCATTGGTAGTATGTCCTACCAGAGAGTTATGTCTTCAGATCGTGAAGGAAATTGAGTTGTTTAAGAAATATATGACCGGTGTTTCGGTTGTAGCAGTATATGGAGGTGCTTCCATCGGCTTACAAATCCGTGATTTGAAAAAAGGGGTACAGATTGTTGTAGCTACTCCCGGAAGACTGATTGATCTGATTGAGCGCAAAGCCATTAACCTTGAGCAAATCAACTATGTAGTATTAGACGAGGCTGATGAAATGCTGAATATGGGTTTTCAGGAAGACATTGAGTTTATTCTGAAGAATACACCCAAGCGTAACAGTACCTGGTTATTCAGTGCCACCATGCCGCCTGAAATTAGAAAGGTTAGTAAGCGTTACATGAATGATCCAAAGGAAGTAACAGTAGGCAAAGTGAATACGGCTAATAAAAGCATTGATCACCAGTACTATGTAACTACAGCCCATCACCGTTATGAAACATTGAAGCGAATTATCGATTTTAATCCGGGCATTTACGGTATCATATTTACCCGAACCAAAGTAGATGCGCAGCAAATATCCGAAAGATTAACCAGAGAGGGCTACGATATTGATGCGTTACATGGCGATTTAACACAGGGTCAGAGAGACAAGGTAATGGGACAGTTCAGAGATAAAAGTCTGCAGTTGTTAATTGCTACAGATGTGGCTGCCCGCGGTATTGATGTACAGGGAATTACCCATGTGATCAATTTTGAATTACCTGATGATGTAGAAGTGTATACACACCGAAGCGGAAGAACAGGTAGGGCTGGTCATAACGGAATTTGTATTTCCATTGTTCATGCAAAGGAAACCTATAAGTTAAAGCAAATTGAAAGAATCAATAATTGCAAATTCAGTAAGCTGGATATTCCATCCGGAAAAGATGTTTGCAGAAAGCAGTTCTTCTTTTTTATGGATAAGCTATTGTCTGCAGATATCAGCCATGGCGACTATGAAACCTATGTGCCCATGCTGGCTGAAAAGTTTGCAGAAGTGAGCAAGGAAGATGTATTGAAGCGAGTAGCAGCCATGGAATTTGATCGCTTCCTGAAGTACTATGAAAATTCTGAAGACTTGAACGTTCGTGAAAGAGATCGTTCAAGTAACAGAGATGGCGCAGACAGAAACAATCGTTCAGCAAGAAGAGAAGCAGAACGTTCCGGTGGCAAGGGAGATAACAGAAAAGAATACCGTGCCGGCGGCGGTTACAGTCGTTTGTTTGTGAATCTGGGAACCAAGGATGGTTTTTACAAAGCCAGTTTTCTTCAGTTCATTCTCGATATGAGTGATTTGAAAAAAGATGTATTGGGCAGAATTGATATGAAAGACATGAATAGCTGGATTGAAATTGAAAAATCTGCTGCCCAGCAAATGATTCGTTCTCTCGATGGTAAAAAATACAAAGGAAGAAGTATTCGTATGAATGACGCGGATAGCGGAGGCCGAAGATAAATTTTCAAAACTGATTAAAGATTATGGAACAGACATTACAACAGGATACCAATATTCAAACTGTTTTAGCAAAACGCCCTTTAATCATTTCCGGACCCTGCAGTGCAGAAACAGAAGAGCAGGTGCTGGCTACTGCCAGCAAACTGGCAGCTACTGGTAAAGTAGATATATTGAGAGCAGGTATTTGGAAACCCAGAACCCGACCGGGTAGTTTTGAAGGCGTAGGAACCAAGGGTTTACCCTGGTTACAAAAAGCAAAAGAGTTGACTGGCTTGCCTGTTGCCGTTGAAGTAGCAACCGGAAAGCAGGTAGAAGATGCATTGCATTTTGGTGTTGATATTTTGTGGATTGGAGCCAGAACAACTGTGAATCCATTCAGTGTGCAGGATGTGGCTGATGCGTTGAAAGGAGTGGATGTTCCGGTCTTGATTAAGAATCCGATTAATCCTGATCTTGAATTGTGGATTGGTGCAGCAGAACGGGTTTCCAAAGCAGGCATTCAACATATTGGTTTAATTCACAGAGGATTTAGTTCTTACGGAAATACCGAATACCGCAATGCACCTATGTGGCACTTAGCCATTGAGATGAAAAGACGTTTTCCTGAAATGTTAATGATTAATGACCCTTCTCATATTTGCGGTCGTCGTGATATTTTACAGGAAGTGGCGCAAAAAGCCATTGACCTTGATTTTGACGGTTTGATTGTGGAAAGTCATATTGATCCGGATAACGCCTGGAGCGATGCAAAGCAGCAGATAACTCCTGAAGTATTGAGTCAGATGATTGATCAGATGATCTGGAGAAAAGAAGACATCATTTCTGAAGAACTGCATGTGCAGATGGATAAGATGAGAGCTCAGATTAATCAGCTGGATGATGAATTGTTACAGCTGTTGGGACAAAGAATGAAAGTTGCCGATAAAATTGGCCAGTATAAGAAGGATAATAATATTACTATTTTACAGACCAATCGCTGGAATGCCATTTTAGAAAGAGCATTTGTGAAAGGGGCGCAATTGGGGCTGAGTCAGGAATTTATTACCAAGTACTTTGATGCAGTGCATATGGAAAGTATCAATCACCAGAATAAAATCATGAATGCTTAGTATGCAGAAAAAGCGTATTCTATTTTCTGGTGGTCAAACCGACTTTTATTTTGATGCATCTTTTGATGTGCTGGAAAAAATTGTATCCAGAGAAGAAGCAGTTATCATAACAGATGAAAATATTTTAAAAGCCCATCAGCGCAAACTGAAAGGGTATAATACCATTGTATTAAAACCCGGAGAAGAATATAAAGTTCAGCAAACAGTTGATGTGATTATTGATCAATTGATTGCGATGGGAGCCAATCGTCATAACATTTTGATTGGATTTGGCGGAGGCGTAATCACTGATATAACAGGATTTGTGGCAGGTATATTTATGCGAGGTGTAAAAGTCGGATATATCCCCAGCACATTATTGGCAATGGTAGATGCGGCAATTGGCGGGAAGAATGGCATTGATGTAGGGGTGTATAAAAATATGGTGGGTCTGATTCGTCAGCCCTCCTTCTTGATTTATGATTACAGTCTTTTAAAGACACTTCCGTTAAAAGAATGGCAGAATGGGTTTGCAGAAATCATTAAACATGCCTGCATTAAGGACGCGAAAATGTTTGCGGAACTTTCGCAGCAATCTATTGCTAAGTATCAAAAGCAACCTTTGTTGTTGGGTGCATTAATCAAACGCAATGCAGTTATCAAAATCAAAGTGGTACAGGAAGATGAGTTTGAAACAGGAGAAAGAAAGCTTTTGAATTTTGGGCATACATTGGGGCACGCCATTGAAAATATGTATGAACTGAGTCATGGTGAAGCTATCAGTATCGGGATGACCTATGCAACATTGATGTCTCAGCAATTACTGTTCTTCAAGTCCGCTGAAAGCGTTATACAATTACTGCAACGTTATGGTTTGCCTACGGTAGCCAGTTTTGATGCAGACAAAGCATTCAAAGTAATGTTGAAGGATAAGAAAAGGGCAGCCGATAAGATTCAGTATATTTTACTCGAGAAAATCGGTAAGGGGGTTGTGCAACCTATTCAAATTGAAGCCCTGAAAGCCATTTTTAAACAATTTTAAAGCGATAGGGAAAGATGATTGTCAGGGTTCATCCATCTTCTGTTCAGGGGAATATTCAGGCCAATGCAAGTAAGAGTTGCATGCAGCGTGCCTGTGCAGCTGCTTTGTTGCATATTGGTAAAACCCGGATTATAAATCCGGGAAATAGTTTTGATGATCAGGCTGCAATCGATATCATTCAGAAATTGGGTGCAAAAGTAAGTACGCTCGAAGATGGATCTATACAGGTAATGTCTAATGGCGTAGCTCCTTTATCTCATACCATTAATTGTGGAGAAAGTGGATTGAGTATCCGGATGTTTACACCCATTGCTGCACTAAGCAGAGAGGAACTTACCATTAATGGATCGGGTAGTTTATTGAAACGTCCGATGCATTTTTTTGATGAAGTAATGCCCAAGCTGTCCGTAGAAACAAAATCAAATGAAGGGTTTCTGCCTTTGCAAATCAAAGGTCCATTGCAAGCAGCCAATATTACCATTGATGGTTCCTTGAGTTCCCAGTTTTTAACCGGACTGTTAATGGCATTTGCAGCAACAAACCCAAAGGATATCAGCATTACTGTAGTGGATTTGAAAAGCAAACCATATATAGATTTAACACTGGAAGTGCTGGAAGCTTTTGGCGTTAGCATTATCAACCATAACTATCAACGCTTTGAATTTTCCGAAAAGGGATTTTCAAAGCAAGGAAACGAAATACAATATACAGTTGAAGGCGATTGGAGCGGAGCTGCTTTTTTGCTGGTTGCCGGTGCCATAGCAGGTGGGATAACTGTGAAGGGTCTCAATGTTTTTTCTACTCAGGCCGATAAAAAAATTTTGCAGGCGCTTTCCGATGCGGGTGCCGGGCTATCTATACAGGAACACCAGATTGAAGTCAGGCCGCTTCCTTTGAAGGCATTTCATTTTGATGCAACGGATTGTCCTGATTTATTTCCCCCATTGGTTGCTTTGGGTGCCTACTGTGAAGGCACAACCGTAATTGAAGGCGTGGGTAGACTTCAGCACAAAGAAAGCAACAGGGCAATGAGTTTACAGTCGGAATTTGCCAAGTTGGGCGTATCGGTTCAACTGCAGGACGATTTAATGATTGTAAAGGGAATGAGGGATGGAAGTGAGTTACTTCCATTATCTGCCGCAACCGTTCACTCTCATCACGACCACCGCATAGCCATGGCAACAGCTGTTGCAGCTTTGCAGGCAGCTGATCCTGTTGAAATTGAAGCGGCTGATGCCATCAACAAATCTTACCCTGATTTTTTTGTGCACTTGCAACAATTAGGCGTAGATTTAAATGTAACCGATCACTAAAGTTTTAAATAAATAGAATTGTGAACGCTTTTGGCCGAATCTTTACAATGCAGATTTTTGGGGAGTCCCATGGGGCTTCTGTAGGACTGGTTTTAGATGGATGCCCAGCAGGTTTAGCCTTGTCGGTGGAAGACTTTTTAGTGGATACCGAACGTAGAAAAGGTGGCATTCAGAAGGGGACAACTCCCCGTAAAGAAGACGATCTTCCCATATTTAAGTCTGGTATTTTCAATGGAAAAACAACGGGTGCGCCTATTGCTATTTTTTTTGAAAACAATAATACCAAGAGTCAGGACTATGATAAATACCGCGCTGTTCCCCGGCCGGGACATGCAGATTTTACAGGGCATCATAAATACGGCGGAAACGAAGATTTCAGGGGAGGAGGCCATTTCAGTGGTCGCTTAACGGTTTGTCTTGTAGCTGCAGGGGTAATTGCTAAAAAACTATTGGCTCATCATGGAATACAGGTAACCGCCCATATTGAAAGCATTGCTGGTGTTTCTGATATAGATGCCGGTTTACAAAAGGCAATTGATGCAAAAGATAGTGTCGGGGGGATTATTGGTTGCCGAACTACCGGATTGCCGATTGGATTGGGAGAGCATTTCTTTGACTCAGTTGAGTCTTTAATCAGCCATGCTGTATTTGCCATTCCTGCTGTAAAGGGAATCGAGTTTGGTGTAGGTTTTGCCGCCGCTGCCATGTTTGGTACCGAACACAATGATGCTATTCAAGATGTTTCAGGAAAAACAAAAACGAATCATGCCGGTGGGGTAGTTGGAGGTATTACCAATGGGAATGATTTATATTTCCGGATTGCCATAAAACCAACCTCTTCCACACCCAAAGAACAATTTTCTTTAAATTGGGAAACAAATGAAATAGAGGCCTTTTCTATAAAAGGAAGGCACGATTTATGCATTGCGCTAAGGGTACCGGTTGTATTGGAAGCCGTTACGGCCATGGTGCTGACAGATTTGATGCTATTAGAACAAAAAATGAAAAGAACAATCTGATGAACGGAGAATTTATTTATCATATTACTACCCAGACACAATGGGAAGAGGCTCAACGCAAAGGATTTTATGAAGCAGATACACTTGCTTCCGAAGGATTTATGCATTGCAGCACGGAAGATCAGGTTCCGGGAGTGTTGTCCCGCTATTATCAAGGAAGAACGGGACTGGTTAAATTAATCATCCAGAAAGACAAAGTAGAAAGACCCCTAATATTTGAACTAGCCGGATCTATTAACGAATTGTTCCCCCATATTCACGGGCAACTGAATCTGGATGCAGTGGTTGCAGTTACTCTTATATAATTTTTATAAATAACTGATAATCAATCCTATTTTTAAAATATTATTGATTATTTTTATTTGAATACTTCTTCGGCACATTATTTGGCAATACTGGCGTAAAAAGCTGCATTTGGTAAAATTCCTTACCTTATCGCTGCGCAATTCCTCATCAAAAACCAATAAATGCGTCAATTATTTCTTTTATTGTTCACTTTTGGATTCCAGGGATCCCTGAATGCACAAACCGAACAGGACAGCGTTCTGTATAATCCCCCTATACCAGACAGTTTGCTTTGGGTGGTAGAAAGTACTCTGAAAGCTAATGCCAGTTTGGGTTATACGGGTAAAACGGTTACAGGGAAGGCTAGTTATTATAGTACCCGCTTTGATGGAATGAAAACAGCATCGGGCGAAAAATTCAGCAGCAAAGCCTTTACAGGCGCCAGTAATAATCTCCCTTTGGGCACCTGGGTTAAAGTGACCAATTTACACAATAACAAATGGGTAGTTGTGCGAATTAATGATAAAATGCACCCAAGAATGAAAAAAAAGGGTAGGGTTATAGATGTTTCCCGCATTGCCGCTCAAAAATTGCAATTTTTGAACCAAGGTATCATTAAAGTAAAGCTTGAAGTGGTAGAGCCTCCTTCACCAAAAAAAAATTAAAAGATAAACGAATCTTAATTTTAGAAAACCAATTTCTGCTTGTATTTTTGCGATAAATTAACAAAAACCTGTTTATGAAGAAATTTCTATTTTCTTTGATAGCTGTTGGTTTGGCAACTGTTTCTTTTGCTCAAACACCTGTTAGCTATAAGAAAAGACCTAGCCTTGGAGTAGGTGTTTTCTTGAATGATATGTATACCGCTGATAAAATTAGCAGAACCTCACTTTCAAGAGTAATGCAAAGCGGAGGTTTTACTCCTCTTAAGGAAATGTCAATGGGCTTGAATGTGCAGTATCTTCAGGGTATCACTGAGCACGTTGATTTTATGGCTGGATTGTATGGCTCTTTCTCAAAGTACCCTTTCTATTTTAAAACGGGTGTGCCTCAATCAGTAAGATCTTTGTTCTTACTTGAAGCAGATGCAAACGTGAACGTGAAAATGTTTTCTGATAAATATACATTAGTGCCTTATATGACTTTTGGTGTGGGTGCTTCTATGTATAACGGAACTTATTTTGCTGCTCAGGGTAATACCGGATTAGGATTACAGGTGAATTTAGGTAATGAAACCTTCCTGAATACACAATTATTGTATCGTCCAGGTATCTCTAGCCTTGCCGTTAATCATATGGCTTACTCTTTTGGTGTTGCTTCTCCAATTGGAGGTGAAAAGCCAGCTCCTGTTAAAGTAACTCCACCTCCACCACCAGCTCCTGCTCCCACTCCTGTTGATACCGATAAGGATGGTATCAATGATGAGAACGATAAGTGTCCTACTGTTGCAGGTGTAGCTAAATACAACGGATGTCCTGTTCCTGATACTGATAAGGATGGTATCAATGATGAGAACGATAAGTGTCCTACTGTTGCAGGTGTAGCTAAATACAATGGATGTCCTGTTCCTGATACTGATAAAGATGGTGTAAACGATGAAGAAGATAAGTGTCCTACTGTTCCAGGATTAGCACGTTACCAGGGTTGTCCAATTCCGGATACAGATGGTGATGGTGTAAACGATGAAGAAGACAAGTGTCCTTCTATCAAAGGTACCCGTGAAAACAACGGTTGTCCTGAATTAAAAGCTACTTACAATTTCGATAACAAGAAAGTACAATTCTTATCTGGATCTGCAGTGTTAACCAAAGCCTCTAAGATTGAATTGAACAAAGTTGTAAAAGCCTTGAATGAAAATCCAACTTTGAAATTGATGGTTGAAGGTCATACCGATGCAACTGGTAGCGATAAGATTAACCAGCCTCTTTCATTGAAGCGTGCCAATGCAGTTAAAGCATATCTTGTAGCACAAAAAATTGATGCTTCAAGACTAACTGCTGAAGGATTCGGAAGCAACCAGCCAATTGCAGATAACAAAACTGCTAAGGGTAAGGCAATGAACAGAAGAGTAGACTTTAAAGTTCAGGAGTAATTTTTTATCATCCTGTTTCAATAAAAAAACTCCCGATGTAAATCGGGAGTTTTTTATTTGGGTAGACTTTCAGAAAAAAGAATAGGAATTTAGTGTATCCGATCTCCTCTGATTTCAAGGTGTTTCATAATTTCAATTTCATGAGCCAGCCACTCTTTCCATCTTGCTCTTACTTTGGTTTTGGGTATATATAATTCTGCCAGCTTAATAAAAAGTGTATAATGCCCTGCTTCACTTTCCATGAATTTTCGGTAGAACTTACGCATATAAGCATCTTCTAGTCCTTCACTCAGGCGTTTAAAACGTTCACAGCTTCTGGCTTCAATTAAAGCCATGGTTAGTAGCTGGTCTAAGAGTCTGTCTTCAATATGACCTCCTTTTTTCTGGAAAATCAATAACTGATTAACGTACTCATCTTTTCGTTGCTTTCCCAATGTTAATCCGCGTTTGTTAATTTCGGCCAGCACTGCTCTGAAATGGCCCCATTCTTCTGTAACAATTGGGGATAGGGCTTCTACTAGTTCTATTTTATCAGAGTAACGTTGTATGTAGGAAATACAGGTTAAAGCAGCTTTCTGTTCGCAGTAAGCATGATCGGTTAGTATGGCTTCAATTGAAATTTCTGCCAGGTTTACCCATCTTGGATCTGTGGGTAATTGTAATCCTAGTATATTTCTGGTATGTTCTGATAAAGGCTTTTCCATTTCTACATTAGTTCTTGTCTTCCTCAAAATAAGCAAGGCTTCCGCCTACCCAATCCTTGTCCTGATTGTATCTGACCCCAATCATTTTACCCTTGCTTAATCTGGCCAGATTATTGGTGGCAATGGGGCGTTTTTCTCCTTCTTTCCAGAAATAAAATATTCTGATTTCAGCTTTTGCCGGTTCATTCGGCGTCTCAATCAGCGCAGCGTAATTGACCTTTCTTTGTAAAATCCAGTTTTCCGGATCTTTTACGGAAGCAATGTCTTCCGGTGTTACATCAATCACCACACCTTGTCCGGCAAAAGAAAACAAGGGTTTTAAAACATAATTTTCCAGGTCATGCGGAACCTTTTTTACCTCATTTAGAAACCAGGTTTGGGGTACATAGGGATGATGAATAAATGGCAATGTATATTTACTGATTCTATAAAACCAGTTGGGGTGCGGAATCCATTCCACATCCAATTCCTCAAACAATATCTTTCCCTTCTCTTGAATGGAAGGATCCTGTTGCTGCAGATCATCAAATATGATGCGGTTATAGATTCTTTTGATCCGGATTTTTTTGTCGTTTTTCAGATAATACAACTGATTGCCTTCCTTGATTAATTCTGTAAGACAAACAACGGATAGGCCTGTTAAGGCTTCTGTGAAATAGAAATCAATTTTTGTTTTCTGCTCATGGGGAAGAATCTCCAACAAAACCACCTCTTCCGGGTTACAAATACCTATGATGATTTCTTTGAGCATTTTTGTATAAGTGTCCGCATTCAATTGATTAAAATAAGTGCTGTAGTTTTCAGGTATCTCGTAAGACTTACGCATCACCTGATCGTGCCATACCTGGTAACCAAACAAGGTAGGGAATCCCTGCATTTCAATTAGCTGAGGTTCTATTTCTCCTTTTTCATTTTCACAAATCCCAAAATCGAAAGCGATAAAATGGGTATGCGCATTTTCGTTGGGTACGAGCAGGTTTTCTGGAATTGCTCTCTGGCTTTTTGCTTTAAAATCAGGATCAATAATAATATCAACAATAGACTCGCAGGCAGAAAGTATTTTATGTTTTAATTCCCTGTTGATAAATAAAGGTGTTTCGGCAACCCGGAACTTAATGGCCCCAGGAAACTTTTCATTTAATGTTTCCAGAAACAGCTGGTACTTTTCATTGCTGAATTGTTCATTGAACTTTTTTCTGATGGCTGGTACCATAGGTTCTATTTTAATGAAGAATCAATTCTCTGGAAGCTTCCGTAAGAAAGTTAGGAAGAATATGTTGGTATGTCCACATGATTTTTCCCGGATCGAGCAATTGTTCCACCATGCTTTTCCATTTTTCTTCACCATGTGCATCAATCACCACTTTCTTTTTATCTTCTCTTTGTAAATACATGGCCATCCCATGTGCATCTGCTTCCGGGTGAAATTGAGTGCCAATGAAATACTCGCTGAAACGGATAGCCATCACCGCGCGTTCCAAAGGAACATGGGGCCGGTTTTTTTCTATAGCCAGTATGGTTCCACCCATCTCATTTATTTTTTTATGATTGGGTTCAATAACCTGATAATCTCTGCTGTCTACACAATAAAATGGATCATTTAATCCAGAAAAAACCTTTTCAGCATGACCATCTTCCATCTGATGAACCGGAAACACGCCAAATGATGTTGACTTTCTTTTACAAACATTTCCCAGTTGGAAATACCTGCAGAATAACTGAAAACTATGGCAGATAAAAAAAGCATGTTTCTTGGGGAAATTGGGTTGATTGTTCCAATCTCTCAATGCTTCTACCCAACCAAAATATTTTTCTTCCCATGCACTGCCTTCTGTTTCCAGGGGAGATCCGGGTCCTCCGCTGGAAATATAAATGTCAAAGTCAAGGTCAGGTACTTCCAGCTGTAAACGAACATCAAATTCTTTTACTTCAAATGTTTGGTGGTTGGCTTTGCTCCAATCGGCAAGGATAGTTCTGATACAACGCATCCCTTCATTTGCCTGCCCTTCATATAAGTCTAGGATTGCAACTTTTATGGTATTGTTTTCGGTGCTTTCCATGCTTACAGATAACTCAAATTTGTTTTAGGGGTTAAGGTCAACAAAGTTTCGTACATAAGTCGGATGGTGTCTTCAATATCTTTTTTATGCAGCATCTCTACAGTAGTGTGCATGTATCGCAAAGGGATTGAAATTAAGACAGAAGGACAACCATCGTTTGCATAGGCAAAACTGTCGGTATCTGTTCCCGTACTTCTGCTTAATGTGCGCATTTGTACAGGGATTTTATTTTTCTCTGCAACAGATTCTACCAGGGACAATAATTTATTATGAATAGCCGGCGCAAAAGCCAGTGAAGGTCCTTTACCACATTGAATATCACCCTCAATGATTTTACTGATCATGGGAGTACTAGTGTCGTGTGTTACATCGGTAATGATGGCAATATTGGGTTTGATTCTGCGAGCAATCATTTCAGCCCCTCTTAAACCAATTTCTTCCTGCACCGCATTCACAACGTATAAGCCGTAAGGCAATTGTTTTTTGTTTTCTTTCAGCAATCTGGCTACTTCTGCAATCATGAATCCACCCACTCTGTTATCAAAAGCCCTGCCGATAAGAAAATCGTAAGCCAGTTCATCATAGCCTTCTTCATAAGTTACTACTGAGCCAATTCTGATACCCAATGCTTCCACTTCTTTTTTAGACCTGGCACCGCAATCCAGGCAAAGGTTCTCAATTTTTGGAGCCGGCTCTTTTTGCTCAGGATTACTTAATCGGGTATGAATGGCAGGCCAGCCAAATACAGCTTTAACAGGTCCGTTTTTCCCATGAATAATCACGCGCTTTGCAGGAGCAATCTGGTGATCAACCCCTCCGTTTCGCTTCAGGTAAATAAGACCTTGATCGTTGATATAATTTACAAACCAACTGATTTCGTCGCAATGTGCTTCAATAACAATCTTGAACGGAGCCGTTGGGTTAATTACGCCGACTGCAGTACCATAGGGATCAGTAAAAATGGTATCCACATATGGTTTTAAATATTCCATCCATAATTTCTGCCCGCCACTTTCAAATCCAACAGGAGAGGGTGTATTGATATATTGCTTTAAAAAATCCATGGATTGGGGTGTTACCACAGATTTAGTCTTGGTAGATTTTGTCTTGGTTGTTTTTGTCTTTGCCATAAGGGTAAGTTTTAAAATCCTAACATGCCAATTGCACCGCTGAGTGCCTTCACAAGCATGAGTCCGTCAATGATTGCAAGATAATAGAGAATGCTTTTACGGCGATGCATTTGGATGCTAACAGTTATTAACAATATATAGGGAATAGTGTTGAATAATATTCTGAAAACAGAGAATTCCTGTAACCAGGCCAGTAACCAATACAAGCCCAGGCTAATGAATGCAACGGGGATAATAAGACCAAATAGGGTCTTGCGCAATCCCATTTTTACCACCCAGGTTTTAAGGGGTTGATTGGCGTCGCTGGCATAGTCTTTTATGTCGAATAAAATGCAAAGTAAACTGATGAACAACCAGTTTTTTAAAAACAGCAACCAGGTGATGATTTCAGTGGTATGTGCAGACCCCGGATGTGTTAGGTCGTAGAAAAATACGGGGGCAAAAGAAACAGTCCCTGCCCAAACCAACCCAATCATAAATGGTTTTATCAGGCCATTGTTCCTAAGTCCCCAGTTTCCCCATCCCGGGTAGAGACTTTTATAATAGGCAGCTGCAATCAAACCGAAACCCAGAAGAACCATCCAGTTAAATAGGGGTAATTGGGCAAATAAGGGTTGTAATCCATTAAAGAGCAATAAAAAAATCAAGCCCAACACAAAAGTGATAACCAGTTGAGACCGGGTTATTTGTTTTTGATACATCCTGTACCAGACTGCTCTTGCATTGCCATTCTGTAATTTCTTTTTGATCTCAATGAAATAGGCATGGGTATAATAAAGCACCGTTACGCAAAACAGGGCGAGGTAGAAAAAAATATTGTTCAAAGGCAGTTGCAGTTGCAGGGAGCACTCCATTGACAATGCAACAGCACAAATACCGTAGAAATAATTCCCGTAAAAAATACTTTTTATCCAGTGCAATCTGCTAATCATCTGATTAGAACAATGTCTGGGGATCTTACCGTATCACTTCTGTTATTGGCTTTATCTTTTAACCAGAACCGGAAATAAGAAGTATCATTTCTGTTGGTGCAACCCACAATGGATGGGGTTCCGGGTACATTGGCATTATAAACAAAAGTGATTTCCAGTTTTCCTTTTAAATTGGAAGTGGCAGTAAAATTCGGCACTCGGTTGGGACTGATAAATTGAACTCCGGGTGTAGTAGGACAGGTTTTAGAAATTTTCTGCACCCATAATGTATCCTGAATATCTCCTTCCTTGTCGGTAAAGTCTAAAGAAAAGATGAGCAGATTTCCTTGTCTGAGCTGAGTGGTATTTACTTCAGCAAAAGCCAAACCAGGTCTGGTATTGAATTCATCTTTACTGCATCCATAAAAAAAGGCGGTAATTGTCAGTAGGATTAATAATTTTGCTCTCATCATTTTACTTTCTATCCAAATTTAGTTAAAACAATACATACAAGGTTGGAACCACCCATTGATATTAACAATATTTTTTCTGTAAGCGATTCCAATTTTGATGATCTGGCCGTGGAATTGTATCATTGGCAATACCGGCACAATCCGGTTTATCGTCAATGGGTCAATCTGGTTACATCCAGTCCCGGTAATATAAAGACACACACTCAGATACCTGCGTTGCCTATTTCCTTTTTTAAGACACACCAGGTACTGGTGCCCAACCAGATTCCTGCCTGTGTTTTTGAAAGCAGCAAAACCACCGGAATGGTATCCAGTAAACATTATGTGCCTAATCTGGAAGGGTATGAAAAGAGTTCAGTAAGAGGGTTTGAACAACAGTACGGCAAGCTGGAAGAATGGTGTGTACTGGCGCTGCTGCCTGCTTATCTGGAAAGGGAAAATTCTTCATTGGTATACATGGCTAATCACTTTATTCAAAAAAGTGGTCATCCATCTAGTGGTTTTTATTTGTATGATTTTGCGGCATTACATGATAAAATGCTGCAACTGGAAGCCGCAGGTCAGAAAACCCTTTTACTAGGTGTAACTTTTGCTTTGCTCGATTTCACCGAAAAGTATCCTATGAAACTTTCGCACACCGTGATAATGGAAACAGGGGGAATGAAGGGCAGGGGAAAGGAATTGACAAGAGAGGAATTGCACCATTTGTTATGTAGCAGAACAGGCCTGTCTTCTATTCATGCTGAGTACGGGATGACAGAATTACTGAGTCAGGCTTATTCGGCAGGAGATGGGCGTTTTTATTGTCCGCCCTGGATGAAAGTAATGCTTAGACGAGAAGACGATCCCTTTGAAATAGTGAAGGAAGGAACGGGCTTGATTCAGGTGATTGACCTGATGAATATGTATAGTTGTGCTTTTATTGCTACGCAGGATATTGGTAAATGCTATCCGGATGGCAGTTTTGAAGTGATTGGGAGAATGGACTATTCGGATCTGCGGGGATGCAGTCTGATGGTCGTTTAGGCTCCTGTTATTTCCTGGTATACCTGTATATGAGTTCTGGCAACCATCTGGTGCGCATTCATTTTTTTCTGTTCCATGGAACGGTTCCCATATCGTTGATACTTTCTGTAAATGCTTTTTGTAACTGATTTAAATTTTTCAGGTAGATTGGTTTGGGATTTTCTTCATGAATACGAAAAGCTGGGAAAGCCATGGCCAGTAGTTATTCTGACTTCTTCTATTGATCATGTGGATTATGAGCGTTCCAAAATTTTTTTGAATGTGACGCATTTTATTACCAAACCATTGACCAGTTTTAAAAATTGAGTGCGATGGAACATTTAATGATTCATTAATGCTCAATACTGTTGTTCTGCCAGCCAATTAAAATTACACCAACAATCACCAAAGCGGTGCCCATTATCTGAGTGAATAATATGCGTTCATTTAGGAAAATGGCTGCCTGTATTATCGTAGAAACCGGGCCAATGCTGGTTATAATGGATGTGTTGTTGCTGCCAATACGCTTCATCCCGGCGCTGATCATAAAGGAGGGAATTACTGTGGCAATAATGGCCAACGCCAGACTATACCAGCCCAGTTCCCAGCTCATATTTACTGTTTGCCATTGTTGTTTTACAATAAAATGAACAAATATACCTGCGGTTGCAGCCAGCATTGCATAAGCAGTATAACGTGTAGCCCCCGCTTTGGTTACCATTTTTCCAGTGCCAACCAAATAAAAAGAATAAGTGACAGCACATAAAAAAACCATGAAGGAGCCAAAATAAAAAGAGTCATTTTGTTGCACAGTGCCCAGCTCTGCATAATAGGCAATTCCTATCCCCGTATAGGTAATACTTAAAGCCAGTAACTGAATGCGGGTGATTCTTTGCTTAAATAAATAAGTGTTCAGCAGAACGGCAAATGTGGGATAGAGAAATAAAATTAATCTTTCAAGTCCAGCTGAAATGTACTGGAGTCCAATAAAGTCGAAGAGGCTACTCAAATAATATCCTAGGATGCCTAAGATAATAATCCATCCTAAATCCTTCTTACTAAGTGGTTCTACATCTTCTTTCTTTCCTGCCAACCAGGCAGCAGCAATATAAAAGGGTAGAGACAATAACATTCTTAGTGTAAGTAATGTAATTGCATCTACTCCTGTATGTTTAAAAGCCAGTTTAACCCAAATGGCTTTGGTGGAAAATAAAATGGCTCCGCCAATGCTTATTAAAAAGCCTTGTAGAAACAACCGTGATTGCTTCTTCTTAGGCATTTATACACTTACGTTAAAATCTCTCAATGCATCGTTCAGACTGGTTTTTAAGTCTGTGCTGGCTTTTCTTTGACCAATAATCAATGCACAACTTACCTGGTATTCTCCTGCATTGAATTTCTTGGTGTAGCTTCCTGGAATCACCACGCTTCTGGCCGGAACCCTACCTTTCATTTCTATGGGTTCAGGTCCGCTTACATCAATAATTTTGGTGGACTGAGTTAATACCACATTGGCGCCCAATACAGCTTCTTTCTCAACAATTACACCTTCTACAACAATACATCTGCTTCCGATAAAACAACCATCTTCAATAATGACAGGACTGGCTTGCAAGGGTTCCAATACGCCACCGATGCCAACGCCACCGCTCAGGTGAACATGTTTTCCAATTTGCGCACAACTGCCTACGGTTGCCCAGGTATCTACCATAGTCCCTTCGTCTACATAGGCACCGATATTTACATAGCTTGGCATTAAAACCACATTGGGGGCAATATATGCACCATATCTGGCTGTTGCGGGAGGCACTGCTCTCACACCCAATTCCTTGTAGTTTTTCTTCAATAACATTTTATCGTAGAACTCAAATGGGGGCATTTCCCAGGTTTGCATTTGCTGTACACCAAAATACATCAGGATGGCTTTTTTAACCCATTCGTTCACTACCCATCCATTTTCTCCCGGGCTGGCAACTCTTAACTGTCCTTTATCAACAGCTTCAATTACCTGTTTTACAGCATCACTGTATTGGCTATCCTGTAATAAGGATCTTTCGTTCCATGCGGCTAATATTAAGTCTTGGGGCATATTTCAATTTTGGGCAAAAGTACAGTATTTCAGTTTTGTGTAGTTTTGCCGGATGCAAAAATTGCTGATCATTCAAACCGCATTTATTGGAGACGTGGTGCTGGCAACCGGTTTGCTGGAATCCATACACGAAGCATATCCGCAGGTTCAGATAGATGTACTGGTGAGAAACGGCAATGAGGCTTTGTTTACCAACCATCCCTTTGTAAAGCAGGTATTGGTATGGCAAAAGAAACAAAACAAATACTGGAATCTGTTGAAGCTGGCTTTTTCTGTTAGAAAAGCATCCTATGATATGGTCATTAATCTGCAGCGATATGCTGCAACCGGATGGATAACCTGTTTTTCCGGAGCCAGAGAAAAAATCGGATTCGATAAAAATCCTTTTCGTTTTTGTTACACCCGAACCATTATACATCGGATGGATGCCGGAAAGGGAATACACGAAATCAACAGAAATTTCAAATTGATTGAGCATATCAAAGGTGTGCAGTTGAAAAAGCCTGCCTTGTATCCAGAGCAATCAGATTTTGATAAGGTGAGTCAATATCAACAGGAGCCTTATATATGTATTGCCCCTTCATCTGTATGGGCAACAAAACAGTTTCCCAAAGAAAAGTGGGTAGCTTTTCTGGATGCACTGCCCAAAGACATTAAAGTGTATGTGCTGGGTGGTCCGGGGGATACTTTATTATGCAATGAAATTATTGAAGCAAGCAGTACCCAAAACGCTGTAAACCTTGCAGGTAAATTGAATTTTCTTGCATCTGCTGCACTCATGAAAAAAGCGATCATGAATTATGTAAATGATTCGGCTCCCATGCATTTCTGCTCTTCTGTTGATGCGCCTGTAACCGCCATTTATTGTTCTACGGTTCCGGGATTTGGATATGGACCCTTGAGCAGTCAAAGCCATATTGTGGAGGTAAAGCAGCAGCTGGATTGCAGGCCCTGCGGATTACATGGTAAAACTGCCTGCCCCAGAGGGCATTTTAATTGCGGATATCAAATTGACACTGCACAATTACTGGCTACCCTTCCTGCCCTGACCAAACAATAGTACATTTGCAGCAATGATGATTTCGTTTACTGAGAAGGAGGAAGCTGTTTTCAGACAGATAGGTGCGCTTGCAGACCAACTGGGGATGCCCTGTTACCTGATTGGAGGATTTGTAAGAGATAAAATTATTGGAAGGAATACCAAGGATGCAGACATCGTTTGTTTGGGTGATGGGATTGAGCTGGCTCATTTATTTGCAGCTCAAATGGATCCACAGCCTGTTGTCGCTTTTTTCAAAAATTTTGGAACTGCCCAGGTAAAGTGGGCAGATTTTGAGATTGAATTTGTGGGAGCAAGAAAGGAAAGTTACCAGCACAGCAGCCGTAAACCACAGGTGGAACAGGGCACATTGGCCGACGACCAGAACCGAAGGGATTTTACCATAAATGCTTTAGCCATTGCATTAAACAGTGCCGAGTTTGGCAGATTGCTGGATCCTTTTAATGGCCTGGATGCCATTCAGCGGAAGTGTATTGAAACACCATTGGCACCGGTGCAAACTTTTAGTGATGACCCGCTTCGTATGCTTCGTGCCATTCGTTTTGCCACCCAGCTGAATTTCAGCATTGCCCCCGAAACTTTTAATGCGATTGGCGAAAATGTACATCGCATGAAAATTGTGAGTCAGGAAAGAATTACGGATGAGCTGAACAAAATCATGATGAGTTCCCAACCTTCCATTGGATGGGATTTATTATTCAAGTCAGGTTTGCTGAAAACGATTTTTCCTCAGATGGTCGATTTACATGGAGCCGTGTATATTGATGGAAAGGGGCATAAGGATAATTTTTATCATACCCTGCAGGTGTTGGATAATATAGTTCCATTTACAGACTCACTCTGGTTGCGATGGGCAGCATTGTTGCACGATATTGGAAAACCCGCTACCAAGAAATTTGAAGAGGGGCATGGCTGGACTTTTCATGGGCATGAGGTAGTTGGGGCAAGAATGGTTCCTAAGATTTTTGCCAAATTGAAACTGCCTTTGCATGAACCCATGAAATATGTGCAGAAACTGGTGTTGCTGCACTTGCGGCCAATCAGTCTGACTAAGGAAAATATCACAGACAGTGCCATAAGAAGATTGCTATTTGACGCAGGAGAAGATATAGATGATTTAATGAAACTCTGCGCAGCTGATATTACCAGTAAAAACAAACAAAAAGTACAAAGGTATCTGCAAAATTTTGAGTTGGTAAAAGAGCGAATGGCAGCTGTGGAAGCCAAGGATCAACTGAGAAACTGGCAGCCACCTATCAGCGGAGAGTTGATTATGGAGGTATTTGGTCTGAATCCGGGCAAACAGGTGGGTATTTTAAAAGATGCCATCAGAGAAGCCATTCTGGATGGGATTATTCCTAATCAATTGGAAGCAGCCTATGCTTTTATGTTAGAAAAAGGAGCAGAACTGAACCTGAAACCCGTTAAATAATCGCTATTTTGCATCCTCGTATACAAACAATCATTAAAAGCACTAATTAATAAATCTGGCGGAATGGCAATTTTAAAATTTAGAATTTACCTGGAAGAAGATGATGCAGTCTACAGAGACATTGTGATTAAGCATACACAGTATTTTCTTGATTTACATTTTGCTATTTTAAAAGCTTTTGAATTTGATACCAAACATCAGGCAACTTTTTACAGAAGCAATGACAACTGGTTAAAGGGAAGAGAAATCAGTTTTGAAAAATACGATAAAGCCTATCGGGTAGATCCGTTACTGATGGCCGAAACAACCATTGGTTCTGAAATACAGGATGTAAATCAGAAATTCATTTATGAATACGATTTCGCCAAAGGCTGGACATTTTTAGTAGCCTTAATTAGTGTAAACAAAGAAGAAAACCCTAAGCTTACTTATCCTTCTGTAACAAGAGTAGAAGGAATTGGTCCCCAGCAATACGGAACTAAAAGTTTGCTGGGAGACAAGTTTGCCGATATAGAAGAGAAGTATGACCTGAACGAAGCAGCTGATGGTTTTGGAGAAGAAGGGGAAGAAGCTGCTAGTGAAGCAGATGGGGACGATGATGGCTTCGGCGGAGAGGAACAAAGAGATGATTTTGAAGACTAAGCCTACCGTATATATTATTGCAGGTCCTACAGCTGTTGGTAAAACTTCATTTGCCATTGAACTGGCCAAACACCTGGGAACATCCATTATTTCTGCGGATTCAAGACAATGTTTTAAAGAACTGGCCATTGGGGTAGCAAGACCGAGTGAAGCCGAACTGGCACAGGTGAAGCATTATTTTATTGCAGACCATTCTATCCAGGAAAATCTGAATGCAGCCTATTTTGAACAGTTTGCACTGCAAAAAACTGCTGAGTTATTAGCGCAGCACGAGACTGTTGTAATGGTAGGTGGCACAGGTTTGTACATCAAGGCATTTTGTGAAGGAATTGACCCCATGCCTACTATTGACCCTGCCATCCGCGAAGCCATTATTGCATCCTATGAAGCAAAGGGTATGATCTGGTTGCAGTCTGAAATCAAACACAGAGATCCCGCCTTTTGGGAAGTGGCTGAACAAATGAATCCACAGCGTTTGATGCGGGCTTTGGAAGTATTGAATGCAACAGGCCAATCCATTCTTCATTTCAGAAATGCAATAAAAAAAGAACGTCCTTTCCGCATCCTTAAGATTGGTCTTGAAATGCCAATGGATTTATTGACCAAAAGAATTCATCAGCGGGTGGATGAAATGGTAGCGGCCGGATTGTTTGAAGAAGCTGCATCTGTGATAACTTATCGCGACCAGACTGCGTTGCAGACAGTGGGGTATAAGGAGGTATTTGATTATATGGATGGCAAAATATCCAAAGAACAGGCCATAGAACAAATTAAAATACATACCCGTCAGTATGCTAAACGTCAGATGACCTGGTTTAAAAAAGATCCCGAATTTGTATGGTTCAATGCGGATTCGCAATCCTTGGAAGAGATACTGAACTCAGTAAATATTCACTTCTCTCTCTAAAAGGATACCGAATTTTTCCTGAACGCTCTCAATGATTTCACTGGACAAAGCATAGATTTCTGTGCCGGTTGCTTTTCCGTAATTCACCAGTACCAATGGTTGCATAGGATAACATCCTGCATCTCCTTTTCTATATCCTTTCCAGCCTGTTTGTTCAATTAGCCAGGCAGCAGGTACTTTGGTCATGAACTTATCGTTTCCCGGAAAGCCAGGAATTCCGGGATATAATTTTTGCAGTGCTTCGTAAAAAGTCTGATGGATGACAGGATTCTTAAAAAAGCTACCTGCATTGCCAACGGTTGAAGGATCAGGCAATTTGCTCCTGCGTATTTTAATAACCGCATTGGCAATGGCTTCAATGCTCAATTCGGTAACGCCCATTTCTTCCAGTGCCTGTTCAATATTCCCATAACTAACCGTGAACTTAGGCCGCTTTCTTAATTTAAACGTTACGGAAACAATCAGGAACTGATTGCGCAAGGATTGTTTGAAAATGCTTTCGCGGTATCCAAACCGGCATTGGTTATGCGTAAAATTAACCAGCTCTCCATCTGGTAGATGCAGGGCTTCCAGGCTGTAGAATACATCTTTGATTTCTACGCCATAAGCGCCAATATTTTGCATGGGAGAAGCGCCCACATTGCCTGGTATCAGACTCAGGTTTTCAATTCCCTGGTATTTGTTATTTACACAGTACTGCACAAAGGAATGCCAGTTTTCTCCTGCCATCGCTTTTATGTAAACATGGTTGTCATCTTCTTGAATGATACTGATGCCCTTTACATTATTCTGAAGAACCAAACCGTCGTAGTCGTGGGTAAACAATACATTACTGCCTCCGCCCAAAACCAGCAATCGCTGCTGATGTATTTTGTTCCAATCCAATATTTCCTGTATTTCTTCCAGACTTTCTGCTGATACAAAATGTCTGGCCAATGCATCAATGCCAAAGCTATTGTAGGGTTGTAAAGAAATATTTGTTGCTATGTTTTTCATTTTAATAAACAGGGTCGGTATTGGGAATGATATGAACGGATCTGTATCGCTGATGCGTATGCAGAATGAGCATTTGTTGCTGTATGGCTATTTTGCAGGACTGAACCGTTTTTGCATCCTTGGGTAGCTTTGTCAGCAGCTCCCAAAGATATTGGTTCCTGATTCTGTCTACAACAGGTTGTGAAGGACCGTTGATATATGGACCAAATAGTGGCAATAGTCCCTGCTTCATAATATTGGCAGCTTCTTCTGCAATCTGTTTGTCTTTGTGTTTAAAAATAACCTGAATCAGTCTGGTAAAAGGAGGGTAGTGAAATTCCTTTCTATTGGCAATTTCAAATTGATACAAACCCTGATAATGGTGTTGCTGCACAAAGGGCAAAACCGGATGATGCAGGTTGCTTACCTGAACCAACACTTTGCCCAGCCCATCTTTTCTGCCGGCTCTTCCGCTAACCTGTTCCATTAACTGATAGGCCCTTTCATTTACCCTGAAGTCGGTAAAATTCAAAATGCCATCAGCGTCTACAATCCCAACTAAATTTACTTTTTCAAAATCCAGCCCTTTCACTACCATCTGTGTCCCAACCAGGATATCAATTTTATGCTGTTCAAATTGTTTAATCAGATTATCATGATCGTGTTTGCCACGTATGGTATCATAGTCCATTCTGGCAATCACTGCATCCGGAAACGCTTCTGCTACCAGTTCTTCAATTTTTTCTGTACCGAAATTTTTCTGGATAAAATGATGACTGCCGCAGGCATGGCAGGTTTGAACCAGGGGATAAATAGTTCCACAGTAATGACAGGAAAGTTTCTGTTTAGCCTTATGAAACGTGAGTGTAACATCACAGTGGTTGCAATGGGGAATCCAACCGCAGGTGTCGCATAGCAGATAAGGTGCATAGCCTCTTCTGTTTTGAAAGAGAATGACTTGCTTCTTATCTTTTAGCGTTTGGTCAATGGCAGCCAGTAATTCATTGGTCAAGGGTTGGGCGCTTCTTTCTTTCGCTGGTATCTTTTTTAAATCGATCAGTTGAATTTCCGGCAATGCTACATCTGCAAATCGTTCGGTCAATGTTACCAGGCCGTATTTTCCCTGCTCTACATTGTAATAGCTTTCAACAGATGGGGTAGCGGAACCCAGCAATACTTTGGCTTTAAACAGAGAGGCGTAATATATGGCTGTGTCTCTGCTATGGTATCTGGGAGCAGGGTCCTGTTGCTTGTAAGACGCATCGTGTTCTTCGTCGCAAATAATCATTCCCAGATTGTTAAAAGGCAAATACATGGCTGACCTGGCACCCAGGACCACCTTGGTTTCTCCTGAATTGATTTTATTCCATATTTCAACTCTTTCGTTGGGATTGAATTTGGAATGGTAAATAGCTATATGCCCTCCCAGACTTTTTTGCAATCTGCGAATCATCTGAGCAGTTAAAGCAATTTCAGGTAAGAGGTATAATACCTGTTTGCCGGCTTGAATCTGCTCTTCTATGAGCTTCATGTAGATCTGCGTTTTACCGCTTGCGGTAATGCCGTGTAATAAACAAACGGGTTTATTTTCAAAAGTTGACCGAATTTCTTCCAATGCTTTTTCCTGTGCAGGAGAAAGCGTAAAATCCAGTTGCAATAGTTTGGGAAGCGAAGGCAGTCTGTCAGTATTTCTTTTTTCTGCTAACAGAATTCTTTTTTCAATCAGGCCCTTTAATTGTGCTGCGCTGGCACTTGACTTTTTCAGCAGTTCTGCCTGGGTAACAATACCGGTTGTGTTTTTTAAATGTAAATAGGCCAGTAAGAGTTCCATTTGCTTGGGGGCCCTGCTCCAGTTATTTAAAAGTTGTTCCAGTTGCTCCTCTTTTGCATATTGCGGGTGCAGCAGAATATAGGTCTCGGTTTTTTGTTTGTATTTTTCTTTCAGCTCCTCCCACACATAACAAACCCCTTTCTCTACCAGTTTTTTAACAACCGGATAAGTGTTATGCGTGTCTAGTAATTGCTGTACTTCGCTGATCTTTAATTCTCCCTTAATCTCCAATGCTTCAGCTACAATAAATTCTGCATCGGTTAAGTCGCTGAAATCAAGACTTCTTTCTTCGTTCCATTGTAAGATACTTTCGCTGGACAATTTTAAATTGGCAGGAATGGCTGCTTGCATTACTTCCCCTTCGGAACACATATAGTATTGGGCAATCCATTCCCAAAGCTGTAATTGTTCGGCGTGTACAACCGGTTGTGTATCCAGAATATTCAGCACCGGAGCGGGATGTAAGCCATCAGGAATTTCGGTCAGCACTTTTTTTACAATCCCGGCGTATCGTTTGTTTTTTCTGAGTGCCACTTCTACCCGAATGCCAGGTGCAATGGAATCCTGAAATTGCTCAGGCACCTTCCATGTGTAATTTTTAGGTAGGGCAAGGGGAATAATGACTTCAACAAACAAAGGCTTCATTACAGCAAAAATACAGTTATGGCGTTGGATAACTGTTATATCGTTTTAAACCTCCTTCCATCATTTTATACACACGGTCTTTTAATGCAGGCAGGTCTTCCATGGTGAGTCCTTTTACGGGAACTTCTTCCAGATAAACCACCCTGTTTTGCCCGGGAGTCATTTCAAAGACAGACCGATAGTGTAACCTCTTGAGTGTATCTACAAGTAATAAAGGCTTGATTGGGGTTTGTGTTTCTATGGCAATTCTGAAAGCGCCATCAAAGAAGGACTTAAGCGGTTGTCTGTTTTCATTAAAAGTGCCCTCAGGAAAAATGATAATAGAGATATTGTTTTTGATGGCCGCTTTTAAAGCTCTTACACTTTGTGCTCTTTTGGTAGCGTTTCGTCTGTTTACCAGAATTACAGCTGCTTTATAGATCCAGCCAAATACAGGGACTTTTACCATTTCATATTTCCCTAATGCCCGCATGGGCTGGTGAATGGCCAGTACAATCGGGGGGATGTCCATATAGGAAATATGGTTGGCAACAAAAATATACTGCCTGCTGGTATCGTGAGGGTGCTCATATATTTCTTCGTGCACTACGCCAATGGTATAATACCATAATTGAGCCCATACCCGGCAGCAACGATATACCCAATTCCCGCCTCTGATTTTACCTGCCGTTGCTGCGAGCATGGCAAAAGGAAAGACCAGCAGCATTACGATTATAAATGTGATCAGTGCATAAATGGAAAAAATAAACAGTAGTCCTTTCTTAATCATTATTCGTTAATTTTCCATTCCGGTGTGGGTTAATATTGTAAGCACTCTGAACCAAATTACTGAAAAAAAGACGAGTGAGATTGTTATTTATACCAAGTATACAATTCCTTTAAAATGTTCTTTTACAGAAGAATCTGGCTTTTGTTTGAATAGTCCAAACAAAGTGGATCCGCTTCCGCTCATAGCCGCATAGCTTGCGCCTAATGCATATAACTGATCCTTGATTTCCTGAATGGCAGGGTATGCTTTAGCGATGGGCGCTTCAAAGTCATTACTAAGTGACTTTTTCCACTCTTCTACAGGGGATTGAATAATCGATAAAAGGTCTTTGCCCGAAGGACTTGGTGTAATTTGTTCGAATGCCCACTTCGTATTCACATGTATGCCCGGATTCACCAGTACAAAATGCCATCCGAATAAATCGAGAGAAACAGGCTTCAGAATTTCCCCTCTTCCCGTTGCATAACAGGCTTGATTGAGAATAAAAAAAGGACAGTCACTGCCTAATTGTGCGGCGTAAGCTATGAGTTGTTCAGCACTTAGTCCCAGTTTGTATTTATTATTGATTAATTGTAAAGTAAATGCGCCATCAGCACTGCCTCCACCCAGACCAGCGCCCATGGGAATGTTTTTGTGCAAATGCATTTGCACAGGTGGCAGATCTGGAAAGTCTTTTTTTAAAAGATGGTAGGCTTTCAAACAAAGATTGTTGTCTGCAGCGCCTGGTATGGGAAGTCCTGTGGATTGAAATGAAACAGCATCGGCTGTAATCATTTCCAGCACATCCGTCAGGGCAACAGGATAAAAAACAGTTTCCAATGAATGAAAGCCATCCGGTCTTTTACCCGTAATGTGTAATCCAAGATTTATTTTACAATTGGGAAAAACAACCATAAGGTTTAGTGCAATGCACTATTTTCTTTTTTTCAATTCATCGCGAATGGCAATGGCTCTGATATAATCTTCCTGCTCTAGTACTTCATTCAAAAGATTGTTGAGCTCTTCAATGTTCAGGGAACTTAAGTCGGAACGGTCGCTGCTGCTGACAGGTTCTTCTATACCCACTGCTTCCATTTTGGGTTTTGCTGCACCACCTTCCTCCAGGGCAATGCCGGCGGATTCCAGAATATTATCGTAAGTGAAAATGGGGCAGCCAAAACGAACTGCCAATGCCAGTGCATCGCTGGTTCTGCTGTCTATTTCAACCGTATCATTATCAGTATAACAAACCAGTTTTGAATAAAAAATTCCTTCCTGTAAATCATTGATGATGATCTCCTGTAATTCTACACCAAAGGCATTCATGAAGTTTTTCATCAGGTCGTGGGTCAGTGGTCTGCTGGGATGCATATTTTCCAAAGCCACAGCAATGGCCTGTGCTTCAAAACCACCAATGACAATGGGCAGACGTCGAAGTCCGTTTACTTCACCCAGCACAACTGCATAAGAGTGTGTCTGTGTAATGCTATGTGAAAGTGCAACAATTTCCAGTTCAATCTTCTTCATAGTGTTTGCTAAATTAACTCAAAAAAGCGAATGATTTATGCCCGCTGCTGTTTCTTCAGCCATTTATCAAAATAGAAAGTTCCAAATGGGAAAAATGCGGCCAGAAATGCATAGATCAGGTAGCGGAAAGGCCAATTGGACTGATCTTTCACCCATAAGGCCAAAGCCAGATACATCACAAATAAAAGACCATGTGCCCAGCCGGTATATTTAACGGCCAGGGGATAACCAGCCAGGTATTTTAAGGGCATGGCAATCGACAATAAAACCAATAATGAAATTCCTTCTGCGTAACCAATGGCAGTAAAAAGTGGATGGTTTTGCTTTGTTGTTTTTTGCATGGCGGCAAATTTACCCAAATTTTTATGCATATTACGAAGCTAAATACTAGATATGCCTTTATACAATATTCATGATATTCCTTCCTGTAACTTAATAGAAGGATACGATGCACAGTTTATCCATACAGCACAAGCCACTTACTCTCATGTGAAAGCCAAAGCAGGAGCGGTGTTGCCGAAACATTCGCATCCGCAGGAACAGGTGTCTTATATACTGGAAGGTAAATTTGAACTGACCGTAGAAAATGTTCCGTATGAACTGAGTCCTGGTCAGGTTTTTGTGATCCCCTCCAATGCCTTACATAGTGGAAGAGCAATAACGGATTGTTTTATACTCGATGTCTTCACGCCTGTGCGTGAAGACTATCGAGAAAAAGGTGGATTCAATTTAGGTTAAGCGCCTGCTTTTATTTTTTTAATTGCAGCGGTTAACTGAGGAACCACTTCAAAAGCATCTCCTACAATACCGTAATCGGCTGCTTTAAAGAATGGTGCTTCAGGATCTTTATTTATTACTACAATTACCTTGGAGCGGTTTACACCTGCCAGGTGCTGAATAGCACCGGAAATACCAATGGCAATGTATAGGTTAGGAGCAACCTGAACTCCGGTTTGTCCAACATGCTCATGGTGAGGTCTCCAATGCGCATCTCCTACAGGACGGCTACAGGCAGTAGCTGCACCCAACTCTTTGGCAAGTTCTAACAAGATGCCCCAGTTTTCTGGTCCTTTTAAACCACGACCACCACTTACCACAATATCTGCTTCTGTTAATGGCACTTCACCTGTTATTTTATTTACAGTAGTTACTTTAACGCGAGGCTGACCTACGGTTGCAGCAAAAGCAGCAACAGCAGCTGTCCCTTCAGTGGCAACAGTTTTATAGGAATTAGGATTCAATGAAATGACTTTCACCGGAGACTGTATACTGATATTGGCAAAAGCCTTACCAGAGAAAACAGTTTTCTTTACTACGAAACCATTGCTGGTATCCGGAAGTGCACAAGCACCAGCAACCAATCCTGCTTTTAGTTTTGCAGCTACTCTTGCGGCAACTGCTTTACCCGTCTGGTTATGAGAGAATACTATTACATTGGCCCCACTTGCAGTGGCTGCTTCACTAATCACACTTGCATACAATTGTGCATCCAGGTGATTCAAGGTATCATTGGCCACCTGATGAATTTTGGTTACCCCGTATTTACCCAATGCAGATAAATCTTCGGTAACAGTTCCCAACACAACACCTTCTGCTGTAGTGCCCATTTGTTTGGCAAGATCAGCACCATAAGTGATGGCTTCCAAAGAAGATTTTTTTACATGACCTTCTGTTTGATCGATAAATATTAAAACTGACATATTGTACAATTTGATAGGTTAAAAGCATTTACATGCTTTGAAAATTTAGATGGCTTTTGCTTCTTCGTGTAATAATCTTACCAGCTCTTCTACGTTGTCTGGTGCTACCAGTTTAACTCCGGCTTTTGCAGGAGGCAATTCAAAGCTCACAACAGTGGTTAAGGCATCTACTGCAGCAGGTTCAACCACTTTCAATGGTTTGGTTCTGGCAGCCATGATCCCACGCATGTTCGGAATGCGCTGTTCAGCCACACCTTTCTGGCAACTTACCACAAGGGGTAAAGCCACTTCCGCTGTTTCTTCTCCGCCTTCAATTTCACGAACTACGGTTGCAGTAGTTCCATTCAAATCGAATTTAGTGGCCAATGAAATGTAAGGAGCATCAATCATTTCTGCAATCATGCCTCCAATAGAAGATCCGTTGTAGTCAATGGTTTCCTTTCCGGTAAAAACCAAATCGTAACCACCTTGCTTTGCTACTTCCGCAATTTGTGCAGCAATGTAATAAGCATCACTGTTGTCGGTATTCACACGAATGGCTTCGTCACCACCCAGGGCCAATGCCTTTCTGATGATGGGTTCTGCATCTGCATTACCAACGGTAACCAGGTGAATGGTTGCAGCAGGATTGGCTTCCTTCAACTCAATGGCTCTTACCAATGAATACCATTCATCGTAAGGATTAATAATCCATTGCACGCCTGCTTCATCAAATTTGGTATTGCCATCTGTGAAGGCAATTTTGGCAGTGGTGTCTGGTGTTTTGCTAACACAAACTAAAATCTTCATATGGATCTAATTTTTCTTTTAAAATAGTTGTTTATGCAACTATCACAAATATACTATGAGAAACTAATAACTGTTTGTATTTAACCAAAAAATAACCAAAAAGTTTCCAGGGTCATTCCTTATCAGCGGACTTCTCTGCTTCTTTCTTACTTTCTTTTGCAAAAAACGCCGCTAGGGCAGCCAGTTCTGTATTTGTTAATGGATTGTCCATCTTAGACAAAGCTTCATTGGAGAGGGCTCTGTCTAGTTCTTTTTCGTCTTCTTTGTGTTGGTCTTTTTCCACCTTGTAAAACTACGGAATTTCATACTTTAGTTGCATGAACAGAATAGAGCGAATTCAAGAAATGCTGAAAGAAAATCCTTCTGATCTTTTTTTACGGCATGCACTGGCACTGGAGTGGATTAAAATTGGGGAGGATGCCAAAGCCCGTCAGTTATTTGAAGCCATTCTTTCTGATGCCCCTGATTATATTGGTTCCTATTATCATCTGGCCAAATTGCTGGAAAGAACAGGAGAAAATGAGGCTGCTGTTTCCTGGTACGAAAAGGGGATGGCCGCAGCCAAGGCAGCCAAAGATCAGCATGCCTATAATGAGTTACAAGCGGCCTATGAAGACCTGGTGTATTAACCAGCATTGTAAGCCTTATCTATTACTTATTTTTTAACGATTGCCAAAAGATTGCCATGTCTTACCATTACAACAAGTACAAAACGCCAACAGGTAGTGAACTTTCCTGTAAAAGCTGGATACAGGAAGCTGCTTTACGGATGTTGCTGAACAACCTGGATCCTGCAGTAGCAGAGCGTCCCGAAGATTTAATTGTGTATGGCGGAAGAGGAAAAGCCGCCCGGAATTTTGAAGCACTGGATGCCATTATCGCTGCCTTGAAATCGATGGAGAATGATGAGTCTTTATTGATTCAGAGTGGCAAACCGGTGGGCATTATGCGCACGCATGCAGATGCCCCAAGGGTACTCATTAGTAATTCGCAACTGGTTCCCAACTGGGCCAACTGGAAACATTTTACAGAACTGGAACAGAAGGGGCTGATGATGTATGGACAAATGACTGCAGGCAGCTGGATTTATATTGGCTCGCAGGGCATTGTGCAGGGAACTTTTGAAACCTATGCAGCCATTGCTGATAAACATTTTGGCGGAACCTTAAATGGCACCCTAAATGTAACGGCAGGTTTAGGCGGTATGGGGGGAGCACAACCGCTGGCCATTACCATGAACGAAGGTGTGGCATTAATTGCCGAAGTAGAAGAATGGCGCATCGATAAAAGAGTAGAGACCAGGTACCTTGATGAAAAATATACGGACATTAATACAGCCATTGATCAGGCCCTGGTTTACAGAGCAAGGGGAGAAGCGAAAAGTATTGGGGTGTTGTGCAATGCAGTGGATTTATTAGCTGCTTTAATCAATAGAAATATTATTCCGGATACCTTAACCGATCAGACATCTGCACATGATCCGTTGATAGGTTATACGCCGCATGATATGAGTAACGAGGACGCTGCAAAAATGCGCGTTTCTGATCCCGAAGGATATATAGCAAAGAGTTATGCAAGCATGTATTTACATGTGCAACTGATGTTGCAGTTAATGGACAAGGGGGCCATCACTTTTGATTATGGAAATAATATCAGAGCCAGAGCAGAAGAATACGAAGCACTGCAAACGGCAAAAGGAAATACATTGCCCTATGCTGCCGGAAGATCTTTTGATTTTCCCGGATTTGTGCCTGCCTATATCCGTCCTTTATTCTGTGAAGGAAAGGGGCCATTCAGATGGGCTGCCTTAAGCGGTGATCCTGCGGACATTGCATTGACCGATCAGGTAATACAAGATCTGTTTCCTGAAAACAAAAGCATGCAACGCTGGATGAAAATGGCAAAAGAAAAAATTGCCTTCCAGGGACTGCCTGCCAGGATCTGTTGGCTGGGACAAGGCGAAAGAGAAAAAGCTGGATTGGCTTTTAATGAACTGGTAAGAACCGGAAAAGTAAAAGCCCCAATTGTTATTGGAAGAGACCATCTGGATACTGGTTCTGTTGCTTCTCCCAACAGAGAAACAGAAGCCATGATGGATGGTTCCGATGCCGTTGCAGACTGGCCTATTTTAAATGCGCTGATGAATACTGCCGGAGGTGCCAGCTGGGTATCCCTGCATCATGGTGGCGGGGTAGGAATGGGCTATTCCATTCATGCAGGCATGGTGATTGTTGCTGATGGAACCGATGCCGCAGAAGCAAGACTGGCAAGGGTGTTACGCAACGATCCGGGCATTGGAGTCATCAGACATGCAGATGCCGGATATGAAATTGCCAAAGAAACAGCAGCCAAACATCATTTAGGTTTATAATATTCATCCATCTATCACAAAAAAACAAAACTGCATAAGTACATGCATAAGTTTTGTATTATTACTTTATGAAAAACATACCTCAAACATTCCACAAAAAACTGGGCCTGCTGGCGGTAGGACTTGGTTTTATTACAATGCCTGTTCTTGCTCAGGAGAAATTGAACCCAACGGTAGAAGCCATCATAAAAGAGGCCAATGACAACTCACAGTTAAAAAGACTGGGACACGAATTAATGGATGGTATTGGACCCAGACTGGTTGGATCCTCCAAAATGGTACAAGCCAGTGACTGGGCTATAGCACAGTATAAGAACTGGGGTATTGAAGCGAAAAGAGAAAACTACGGAACCTGGAGAGGATGGGATCGTGGCATTACCCATATTGATATGGTGTCTCCCTGGACCAAATCACTGGAAGGAACACAGCTTGCATTCAGTCCTTCTATGAAAAAGCCTGTTACAGCGGAAACCATTATCCTGGCGGATGTGGCTGACTCTCTTGCCTTTCAGGCCTGGCTGCCGAATGTAAAGGGAAAATATGTTTTGATCGCCATGCCGCAACCAACCGGAAGACCCGATTATAACTGGAATGAATTTGGTACCAAAGCCTCTATTGAAAAAATCCGCAAAGAAAGAACTGAAGCAACTGAAGCTTGGAGAAAGCGCGTCAGCAAAACAGGATTGAGTGCAGCTAAACTGGCACAGGCTTTGGAAAATGCAGGTGCTGTTGGTGTCATTGGAAGTTTGTGGAGCAATGGTTTTGGCGTAAACAAAATTTTTGCAGCCAATACCAAGAAAGTACCTACCCTGGATATTGCATTGGAAGACTATGCTTTGTTGTATCGTTTAACAGAATCGGGTCAGGCTCCAAAATTAAATGTGTTTGCTCAGTCTAAAGAGTTAGGTGTGGTGCCAACATTCAATACCCTTGCAGAAATCAAAGGCACAGAAAAGCCAAATGAATACGTGATGTTGTCTGCACATTTTGATTCTTGGGATGGCGGAACCGGTGCTACCGATAATGGAACAGGGACATTGGTAATGATGGAAGCGATGCGCATTCTGAAAGCGGTATATCCGAATCCAAAGAGAACCATCCTTGTGGGGCACTGGGGATCAGAAGAGCAGGGCTTAAACGGCTCACGTGCTTTTGTGGAAGACCATCCTGCAATAGTTAAGAATTTACAGGCATTGTTCAATCAGGATAACGGTACGGGTCGTGTAGTTAATTTAGGCGGTGCCGGATTTAAATATTCCAAAGACTTTATCACCCGTTGGTTAGCAGCTGCTCCATCCTATATCAGAGATACCGTGAAAACCAGTTTCCCGGGTTCTCCTGCGGGTGGCGGATCAGACAATGCTTCCTTTATTGCGGTGGGTGCACCTGCTTTTTCTTTGGGTGCATTGGGTTGGTCTTATGGTAACTATACCTGGCATACCAATCGTGATACCTACGACAAAATTGTTTTTGATGATGTAAAACACAATGCCATTTTAACGGCTATTCTAGTGTACATGGCTTGTGAAGATCCTGAACGCATGCCAACGGATAAGGCTGAATTACCTGCAGGTCCCCGTGGCCCGCAAAGCTGGCCAACACAAACCAAAGCCAAGCGTGCTGGTGGCTATGATAATTAATTTCTGATAATAGAGATATACTATGAAAAAATATTTTGGGATACTGGTTGGATTGGGGTTGCTCGGTTCTGCATTTATTGCAGATAAAAACGGAGACAAAAAAGGGGCAGCCGGCAAATCCATGCGTTGCGGTCAATTGCACGTTACTGCTCCAATGAAAAATCTGCCGATTAAAACCGGTGCTGACCAAACAGATACATACCTCTCTTATTTAAAAGGGAAAAGAGTTGCCTTACTGGCAAATCCAACTACCATTGTAGGAGACAAGCATTTTGTAGACAGCATGTTAAAGCGGGGAGTAAATATTGTAAAAGTGTTTGGACCTGAACATGGTTTCAGAGGAAATGCCAGTGCAGGGATTAAAGTTGCCGATGAAGTGGATCCGGCTACAGGCGTTAAAGTGGTATCACTTTACGGCCCCAAACGCAAGCCATCCAAAGAAGACATGGCCGATGTAGACCTGATGATTTTTGATATTCAGGATGTGGGTTGTCGTTTCTATACCTATATCAATGTGCTCAGCCATATCATGGAAGCATGCGCCGAAAACGGGAAAGAGTTGTTGATTTTAGACAGACCCAATCCCAACGGATACCTGGTGGATGGTCCTATTCTGGATATGAAATTCAAATCGGGTATTGGAATGTTCCCCATTCCGATTGCGCATGGCATGACCATTGCAGAGTTTGCCCAGATGATTAATGGAGAAGGTTGGTTGCCAAATAAAATGCAGGCCAAACTGAAAATAATCAAAGTGGCCAACTATGCACACGATATGGATTATGTGTTACCTGTTAAACCATCTCCGAATTTAAATACGCAACAAAGCATTATGTTGTATCCCACTACCTGCCTGTTTGAAGGTACGGTGTTGAATCACGGAAGAGGAACCCAGTATCCATTCACTATTTTTGGTAGTCCATTGTACAAAGGGATTTATGATTTTTCTTACACACCTGTTTCCATTAAAGGAATGGCGGAGACCCCCCTCCATATGGACAAAGTATGTTATGGAATTGATTTGCGTAAAGTGGATATTGCTGAATTGAAAAAGAAGAACAGAATCCAGATTCAGTGGTTGATTGATCTATACAATAAGTTTCCTGAAAAAGATAAGTTCTTTGATCGTTCTCAAAGCAACCAGATTGGCGATATCAACAAGTTGATAGGTAACGATGTATTCAGAAAACAGGTAGCAGAAGGCAAATCAGTAGAAGAGATTTATGCCAGCTGGGAACCCGGTTTGTCGGAATACAAAGCCATGCGTAAGAAATATCTTTTATATCCTTAGTAGGTATTGGTCATATCTGTATCTACACAAATAATAAAGTCTGCTTTGCCTTTGTTCTCGGCAAGCAGGCTTTTTATATTGGCCTGACTTACCGTATAAATGGTGCCGATTTTCAAATTTGGTTTCTGTTTTTTCAGATACCAGTTGATGCCATCAAAATTGTCTGAATGATAGGCCCCGTTATAATGTAAAAACAAAGAACCAGGTATGTGATTTTGCAAAATAAAATGCGCCATGGTCGCGTCTTTGCTGGCTTGCGCCTTGGGCATATTTTCTGGGAATATTGGTAGCAATGAAAGGAATGGCATTTGCCTTTGCATAATTCACCAGTGGTGCATAGTCTGTTGGATAATTTTTCCAGAGTCTGGCATTGGAATCCAAACCCTTTGCAGAGAGTTTGCCTGCCAAATATTGATTCAAAGTTTCCTGATTGTCTGCTTCAAACATTTCAGCACCCAATACCAATTGTCTTTCAGTATGCAGGTCTTTTGTTACTGTTAGTTGCAGCCAATGAGCAATGGCATTGTTATGGTACTCTCCAAACAAAACGATATCCAGTTCCTTTAATTTGCGAATCATTTTTGCATAGGAAACCTTTTTCCCATTAGCATCAAATAAGGTATAGGGGCTTTTTTGCTGCGCCATGGTTTCTGTGGATGCAACAAAACTTGCTGCAAAAAAGAGAATACTAAAAAGGAACTTTTGCATGATTCGTATTTGTTCCTTAAATGTAAGAATATTCTAATCAAACAAACTGCCCTGCTTTGGTTTTGGCGCCGGGTTAATGGTTCTTAATAGTTCCAGTGAATGCCTGGATTCAGGGCTAATTGTGATAACCGGGCTTGGGCCATATCTGGAAGCAATCAACACTTCTGTGTTATTTGCGTGTGGTAGAAAGTTTTGTAAAGCCAGATCCGGATGATTGTTTTCTTTTGACAAATGCGAAAGCAATAAATGGCTCATGTTTTTAGGACGATAATTTCTAAATAAGTCCAATGCCTGTCGGTTGGATATATGTCCCTGACCGTTGGTGATTCTGTCTTTCAAAGGCTGAGAATAACGACCATTACGCAGCATTACTTCATCGTAATTGGATTCCAGAAAAGCGGCATGGCATTGTTGAAAATAATGAGAAACCCGGTCACAGGCAATTCCAATGTCAGTTATGACGCCTACATGTATCCCCTGATAACTTACAACAAAACTATGCGGGTCTGCTGCATCATGTTCTTTGCGAAAGGGCGTAACCATGATTTGATTGTCAGCTGACTTGTGCTGGCCAATATAGATGGGTTGATTGGCTGTGAAATTCTTGGACAAATGCCTGATGAGTTTGGGGCCACCCTTTGCTGTTTCCGGAGTGATGTAAATAGGAATTTTATATTTATTCGCTACCGTAGAAAGCCCTCTGACATGATCGGTATGTTCGTGCGAAATAAAAATGGCTCTTACTTTTTGCAATGATAAATCCATTTGCTTCATCCTGAGTTCGGTTTCTTTCAAGGAAAGTCCTACATCAATTAATACGGCATCTGCTTCGTTGCCGATATAATAACTATTTCCGTTAGAGCCGGAATTCAGAGAAGCAATTTGTAAATTCATGGAGCGCAAATAAATGTCAAAATTAGAATACTGCCATTGAACTAGTATGTATTTGTTTCCCAGACATTATAATTAACTTGCAGTATGTCTGAAAACTTTGTTTCCAAGGATCCACTGCATGGCAAAACCCTGGAGTGGATCTTAACTTATTTAGTGCAACATTTTGGTTGGGAAGATCTTGCCAGAATCATCAATATCAATTGTTTTAAAAACAATCCCAGCATAAAATCTTCGCTGACTTTTCTGCGTAAAACACCATGGGCGCGCAAAAAAGTCGAAGATCTCTATATTAGTACCCTTTAATCTACCTGTATTAAATCGGTGGATTTAATGATGTCTTCCACCGCATGATACAGGGTATCTAAATCGGCCTGTGTATTGAAGGCCTGTATTGAATATCTCAGGTATACCTCGTCTCCGTGAGGCATAACGGGTATTTCAATTTTGTATTCATTGAACAATACATTTTTTAAAGCGGTTGGTTCTTGCGTGCGAATAGGAATACTGAATAACTGCAGAATAAAATCTTTGTTTACCGGTGCCAGTGGTTGGCTCCTGACCAACTCACAAAAACGTTGTGCATTGTCATGCACCAATTGTCTGCATTCCTTAGCTACATTTTGCCAATTGTATTGCTGCATAAACTCAATGGCTTTGGGTATGCAGAGAAAGGCGGAGAAATCTCTTGTTCCTTGCGTTTGGTGATAATCTATAAAAGAAGAGTGGGAAGGGGTTGTGCTATTGAATCCCCAGCTTATTACCAATGGATCCAGCATTCGCTGATAGGATTTGTTTACATACAGAAAGGAACTCCCTTTTGGTGTCATCATCCATTTGTGACATGCACCGGTGTACATATCGGCTCCCAATTCATTCAGATTAATAGGCGCCTGCGCGGGGCCATGAGCACCATCAATAAAAGTAGGAATGCCCATTTCTTTTGCTTTGGTACAAATGGCTTCTATTGGGAAACGTAAACTAGTAGAGCTGGTAATATGACTGATAAAAATCAAACGGGTTTTATTGGTTACTCCTTTGAAAAAATCTTCAACGAATTGCTCTTTCGTTGTTAAGGGAAGTGAAATAGGCTGACGTTTGTAACGGGCACCTGCCTGTGCACAATAGTATTCCCATGTTCGGTCGCATGCACCGTATTCCAGATTGGTGGTAACTACTTCGTCTCCTGCTTTCAAATGAAAATTTTTGGCAACCAGATTAACGGCATGAGAAGGATTTACCAGATAGACTAAATCATCTGCATGGCAATTAACAAAAGCTGCCAATGCCTCTCTAGACTTTTGCAGGTATTCCAGTCCTGTTTTCACGATGAACAAAACGGGTTCCTGTTCCAGTTCCAGCTGGTATTGCTGGTAACGCTCAAATACAGGCCTGGGGCATGCGCCAAAGGATCCGAAGTTCAGAAATGTCAGGTCTTTGCGAACCAGAAACTCATTGCGTAGTTGATCGGTTTTCATGAAATTGTATTAGACAATGAAGGTACAATTTTGTAATTTGTGATATGGTTTTTCTAGACTTACAGGAACTATTTAAACAAGAGGGAGAGAATACCGTCTTGTATCCCCTGCATTTTACCATGCAGGAGGGAGAACGCGTAGCAATTGCCGGGGAAACAGGATCTGGAAAATCTACCTTGCTGAAATTAATTGCAGGCCTGGCGCAGCCAACGGGCGGGAATGTGTACTTTGAGGGAATGCGTGTACTGGGGCCAGATGAACAACTGCTCCCCGGGCATCCCAAGATTGCTTACCTGTCTCAGCATTTTGAACTCAGAAATAATTACAAAGTGCATGAGTTGCTTTCGATGACCAATCAGTTGGATTATCGGTCGGCTCAGCAAATATTTGAAGTGTGCAGAATTGCCCATCTGATGATGCGTCGTTCCGATGAATTATCTGGTGGAGAAAAACAAAGGATTGCCCTGGCCAAGCAATTAACATCCTATCCTAAACTCCTTTTGCTGGATGAACCCTTTTCTAATCTGGACAGGGTACATAAGGCTTTGATTCGTTCGGTGATTGATGATATTTGCGATAAACTTAAAGTTACCTGCATACTGGTTTCCCATGATGCTACCGATTTGTTATCCTGGGCCGATCGCATCCTGATTATGCAGGATGGTCAACTGGTGCAGCAGGGAATACCCAAGCAACTCTATCATCATCCGGTAAATGAATATGTGGCTGCTTTAATGGGTGAGTACAATCTCATCAATACCAAAACGCATGAAGTGTTTGTGCAAATGTTAGGAGAGGATGTAAGGGGTAAGCGGGCATTGATCAGGCCGGAACAACTGGCCATCAGTGTTTCAAAACCTTCTCATCCACATTGGGTTGAGGGGGTAGTACAAAAAGTACAATTCTTCGGTGCCTACTATGCAATCGAAGTACTGGTAGATGGGTTTATCTTAAAAGTGAGTGCACACTCTTTTTTATTTAATCCCGGTGATATTGTATTTGTGTCTGTAGCCAGCAACAGTGCTGCTTAGGCTTTTAGGTATTTTGCAAAAAAACCAGGGTTCTTTCTCAGGATAATTTTGCGGCTTCTTCATCGTAACGTGCGGGTGCCCTATCATTATGAAATGCGTGGTTTACATTGTCATAGATAAACAGTTCGAATTTTATATTGCTCGCTTTTAAAGCTGCTTCATATGCCGGAATCCCATCGTTGGGGTTGTCGGTGGTGGTGATATTTGAATTGACTGCATTCACTTATATCATTGGCAAGTTGCTTAATGCGGCAGTCATGCCTCCGGTTAGTAATGCCAGTCTGGATAAGAACTCGGGTCTGCTCAATGGCTTGTGCCTGTACTCGTCTTAAAGGTGAATGATTTCCTGGTTCATAGTGTAATGCGTTTTGAAAGCTCGTCGTCAATTTTTTTGAAAAGATGATAGGGCTTGTAAATTCTCCAGTCGGGAAGCTCCATCAATTCAATATAATAATGCAACTTCTTCCCTTTAAAATCCTGTTGGGTGGCCAGTGGCATGTTCAATGCTACAATCCATCCGTTTTCATCTGTTACTTCTTCAAACCATTCCTGGTAATATTCCTTGTCGCTGCTATGAAAGTTAAGCACATTTTCGGTTATAAGGATGTATTTGTATATGCCTTCTTTTTCCAGTAAATCAATGATTTCCCTTTTCAGTTCCATGATATCATTTTCTATGGCATCATTCCATTCCCCAATCATTTCAATGATGGTAAAATGCAATTCATAATCCACATAAATGATTTTCAGGTACAGGGTCCTGCTGCCAAATTCATCCCACTGCGGATGAATAAAATAATTGTAAACCGTTTGCGAAAATTCAAACTCAGAATAAGTGCGGCCAAAGAATGGGGAACGTTTGTCTTCTTCGGCAATATAAATATGACGCCAGTTGAAAAAAGGTTCTATATCATGCATAGGTTATTCACTCTCAAAAGACTCAACCGCTTTTTTTACACTGCCGTATTTAAGCAGGAGGTCTTTTGCTTTTTCATAATCATTCAATCCCAGGTTGTCCATCAGCATTTTAACACCACGGTCAACCAGTTTGATATTGCTTAACTGCATATTGACCATTTTGTTGTCTTCTACACGACCTAACTGAATCATAACCGCTGTAGAAATCATGTTCAGCACCAGTTTTTGTGCGGTGCCACTTTTCATGCGGGTACTACCGGTAACAAATTCAGGACCTACTATTACTTCTACAGGGAAGTCGGCTGCTTCTGAAACCGGCGAGTTGGGATTACAACTGATACTGCCTGTAATGATTCCTCTTTTCCGGCATTCTTTCAAAGCGCCAATTACATAAGGGGTGGTGCCGCTGGCAGCCAGTCCTATCACAACGTCTTTATCGTTGATATAATGTTTTTGTAAATCGCTCCAACCTTCGTCTGCGCTGTCTTCTGCAAATTCCACCGCCTGTGTGATGGCTTTTTCCCCTCCGGCAATCAGACCAATGACCAAACCATGGGGTACCCCATAAGTAGGCGGACATTCACTTGCATCTAAAATACCCAGTCGACCGCTGGTGCCTGCACCCATATAAAAGAGGCGACCACCCTGCAGCATTTTGTCTGAGATCGCCGCTACCAGTTTTTCAATCTGAGGAATGGCTTTTTCAACTGCATCCGGTACGGTTTTGTCTTCCTTATTGATATTGGTTAAAATCTCCTGAATACTCATTTTCTCCAGATGGTTGTATCTGGATGACTGCTCGGTAACTTTTACAAAATTCCCCATCTTTTATTGATTATGATATGCCACTAATCCAGGCATTGGTGTCTTTAATACTTTTCCTAATTCCAGTTCGTAACTGTTACAAAGTTCCTTTAAAACATCTCTTAAACCAAATCCAACGCTTCCCACAAAGTGAATAGGCAGGGTCCAGCTTTCCTTGAATTTATATAAGTGTGTAAAGAAGAAGTCGTTCAGTCCGTCTTCAATAATATTTTCAATCATGAAATGCCCTCTGTTTTCTGCAAGGAAAAGGGCAAAATTGGCCAGATAGCGATTGGCTAAAGGTTTTTTATAGACGTTTTCCAAAATGCTTGCATGGGTTTCTCCATACTTTTTTTCAAAGCGATTCATCAGGTCTTCGTCAAAGGTTTTATACAGGTAGTATTGAATCACTTTTTTACCCAGATAAGCTCCAGACCCCTCATCTCCCAACACATAACCCAGCCCCGGACTGATGTTCACGATTTTTTTGCCATTGTAAAAACAGGCATTGGATCCGGTTCCTAAAATGCAGGCAATTCCTTTTTTCTTTCCACAGGAAGCCCTGGCAATTCCCAGTAAATCGGTATTGATTTCGGTTTTTGTTTTTGGAAAAAGTTGTTTGAACACTTTTTTCATAATAATCACATTGGCAGGATTGCCCAATCCGGTACCATAGAAATGTAGTTCATCAACTTTTGTGTTCTTTATTTTGGGCATGAGTTGTTTGTTCAGAATCTGAATCATTTCGTCCCCTGAAACAAAATAGGGACTCATGGCAGGGGTCAAAACTGTTTTTTTCTTGCCGTTTTCCAGTAAACACCATTCACATTTGGTAGATCCGCTGTCGGCAATTAAGATGGCAGGCATAGGAAAGGTTTAATTCGGCAATAAATATAGATATTTGCATGCTTACATGACATATAATTTAATGCGCATTTATGGGTCCTAAGAAATTGCAGGTTTGGTTACCGTTATTCTTTGCTATAGTAATGATTGTGGGAATGATGATTGGATTCCAGCTAAAGGAGAAAACCCTTTCTCCACAGTTTTTTAGCCCCAGCAGCCGTTCCTCTCTGCAGGAATTGACTGAATTGATAAAAACCCGGTATGTAGATAAGGTTTCTCAAGACAGCATCAATGGGCTGGTATCGAACGAATTGCTAAAACACCTGGACCCCCATTCTGTCTTTATTCCTTCAGCTGAATTGCAGGCTGCCAACGAAGATATTATGGGTAATTTCCAGGGTATTGGCATTGAATTCCGCCAGATTAATGATACGGTAAATGTGATGAATATTATGCCAGGTGGTCCTGCAGAAAAAGTGGGATTGCAGGCAGGTGATCAGTTGATTTTTGTAAATGACACCATCGCCATTGCAGGTAAAAAGCTGGATGGAAATGCCATTCGCAAACTCTTCAGAGGACCGGCCAATTCAACCGTAAAAGTAAAATACCTGAGAGCCGGCAAAATGCAGGAAACCACTATTACCCGTGGAAATATACCGGTAAGTTCTGTGGATGCAGCGTATATGATAGCGCCCAAAGTAGGGTTTATTCGTTTGAATAAGTTTGCTGAAAGAACCTATGAAGAGTTCATGACCGAACTGGAAAAACTGCAGGCGCAGAAAATGGAAAACCTGATTCTGGATTTGCGGGGGAATACGGGTGGTTTAATGAAAGAAGCCGTGGATATGGCTGATGAGTTTTTATCGGATAATAAATTGATTGTTTATACAGAAGGGGAGAATTCTCCCAGAACCAATTTTACAGCCAAGCGTCCAGGCTTGTTTGAGAGTGGAAAGCTTATTGTTTTAATTGATGAAACCTCTGCTTCTGCCAGTGAAATTTTAGCCGGTGCTTTACAAGACTGGGATCGTGCTGTAATTATGGGCAGGAGGTCATTCGGCAAGGGCCTTGTGCAGCAACAGTTTCAGCTAAGTGACGGAGCGGCTGTCCGTTTAACAGTGGCCAGGTATTTTACTCCTTTGGGTAGGAATATTCAGAAATCGTATGCCGAAGGATACGATAAATACAATGAAGAATTGATGGGCCGTTTTCATGCAACGGATTCTGCCGCTAAAAAAGACTCCCTTGCACGTACGGTAAAAAAATACAAAACACCAGCAGGTAAAACAGTTTTTGGAGGCGGGGGGATTACACCTGACTCAACAATACTTTTCGATTCAACTTTGTATACCCGCTCAGTGTTGCAGGTGCTGATGACCAGTACGTTGAATGATTTTGCGTATTACGATTTTGTTACCAATCGGGCTCAGTATACCCAATATAAATCAGCAACGGAATTCAATCAGCAGTATCAGGTAAGTCCTGCTCAATGGAAGGCCTTTGTTCAATACGCGGCCAAAGAGGGATTGAATTTCAATGCCATTGATACCAGAAGCAAAGCCTTCATTGCGAACCGCATCAAAGCTTTGATTGCCCGTCAGCTATGGAGAACCAACGGGTATTTTGTGGTAGCGAATGCAGCTGATATCCTGGTTGAAAAAGCCCTGAGTGCCATTCAGAAATAATTTGCAATTATCTTTATTGCATGTTTAAATTACTAAGTGCTTTATCTCTTTTATTTGCATCGCTACTGTTGCAAGCCCAGACGGATAAAAAAGTGACGACTCTTCAGGTGCCTGGTGTATTTGAGTATGCCAGAATAAATGAAAAAGGAGTTTCTGTTTTACCCAGTGGCCGATATATCAGTCCTGCCGGAGAAATGATCCGTATTACGCATGATCCTTTTGGCATGCGTGTTTCACCCGATGGAACCAAGGCAGTGACTTTGCACAATGGAGTTTTTACCATTATTGATTTAACCAGCATGAGCCCTACAAGGGTTCCATCTTATGATGGAAAAATACCTTCACCTTTTTCTAATGGATCCTTTCTTGGTGTAGACTTTGGAGACAATGCCAATATTGTTTATTTAAGCGGAGGAGACAATGGTGCCGTATTGGTGTATGATATTCAGCAGATGCGCCGATTGGATTCTATCTCGCTTAACGGGAAGGTGGGGGATGTTTTATTTGAAGACAGTTTTACTTCGGATTTATTGTACAACTCAGATAAAAAAGAATTGCTTGTTTTAGATCGTGCGAATTTTCGTATGGTGAGAATCAATATGCTGACCAGGCAGATTGAAGCCTCAATCCCTTGTGGAAGATTACCTTTTGGTTTATCGGTCAGCCCCGATAAAAAGTATGCGCTTGTTGCCAATGTGGGAATGTATGCTTATCCATTGATTGAAGGACTTACCCAGCAGAATTATGATTCTATGCTGATTCCTCATCCACCTTACGGTGACAATACGAAAGAGTCAATTAATGGAACGGTTATAGAGGGGAAGAAAATACCCGGAGTAGGAAGTCCTGCTTCCCCGGAAGCGATGAGTGTGTTTGTGATTGATCTGGCAACCAATAAAGTACTGAGCAAATTAAAAACCGGGCATCAGATAGGGGAGTTGATTGAAGACATTGAAATAGTAGGTGGTGCCAGCCCTAATTCAATAGCAGTAGGTAAACAATATGCGTATATTACCAATGCTACCAATGATAATATATCGGTGATTGATTATCGTGCACAAAAAGTGGTTAAGCATATACCCATTAAAGTAAGTCCATTATTGGATAAGTATCGGGGTTTACTCCCTTTTGGCATTAGTTTGAGCAAAGACGAGAAAAAAATATACGTTGCCTTGTTGGGATTTAATGCAGTAGCAGTTGTTGATATTGCATCGCAAACAACCATTGGGTTAATACCAACCGGCTGGGGGCCATCCAGGGTACTGCTGGGTAAGGATGAAAAAGAAATTTACATCATCACAGCAAGAGGATTGGGCGCAGGCCCCAATGGGGGTATGGGTTTCAAGAAACCTGTGCAGGGAACTTTTATCAGTGATCTGCAGCTGGGTTCCTTTCATAAAGTGGCTATGCCCGACACTGCTCAGCTAACCAAGTATACGGCTACCGCTTTGTCGAACACTTTTTTTCAATCAACAGTTGAAGTCAACCAGCATCCATTGCCGCCATTACCCGGAGTATATCAAAGTCCAATCAAATACATTGTATATATCACTAAAGAAAACCGTACGTATGATGAGGTATTTGGTCAGATTAAAGAAGCAAGAGGAGACAGCAGTTTAGCGCGGTTTGGTGTAAACAATGCTTATACTTTATTGGCTAATCAAAGGGAGCGTTTCAAGGGATTACGTGTTACGCCCAATCATCATAAAATAGCCAGACAATTCGCCTTCAGCGATAATTTTTATTGTGACAGTGATGCCAGTATTCACGGCCATCACTGGATGATGGGGGTAATTCCGAATGAATGGGTGGAAGCCAATTCCAGTGTAGAAAAAACAGCTAAAATATTTTCTACTGCTCCTGGCAGAAGATTTCCCGCAACAACGGGTAGCATTGATCCGGAAGATTATGCAGAAGCAGGAGGAATATGGGAAGCATTTGATCGCAAGAAGAAGTTATTCTACAATTTCGGAGAGGCAAATGAAACTGCACATGTGAGGGAAGAATGGTACGATACGGCAACAGGAGCAGCGCATGGCGTAATGGTTCCCATGCCCAAAGCTTTGTTCAGTAAAACAAGTAGAACTTATCCTGGCTATAATACCAATATTCCTGATCAGTACAGGGCCAATCAGTTTGAAAAAGAATTCACAAGAAAGTGGATTGTTGGAAAAGAGCCCATGCCTTCTTTGATAACCGTTCAATTGCCAAATGATCATATTGCAAAGGCGAGACCTGAAGATGGATATACCAGTGCACACTCTTTCATGGCGGATAATGATCTGGCACTCGGTCGTATTCTTCATTTCTTGTCGCGAACGAAGTATTGGAAAAACATGCTGGTGATTATAACAGAAGATGATCCGCAGGGTGGGGTAGATCATGTAGATGCACATCGTTCCATTTTAATGATGGCGGGTCCCTATGTTAAAAAAGGATATCTCAGTAAAACCCATGCGAATTTTGGGGCCATCTTAAAAACAATTTATAATATTTCAGGTGTGCCCTATGTAAATCAGTACGACGTAACGGCAAGTTTGTTGCAGGATTTTTTTACCGATCAACCCGATTATACTCCATACACTTTGGAAATGCACGACACAAGGATTTTTGATGTGAACAAAGCCATGAAAAAATACAAGACCACGATTGATTGGAATAAAATTCTCAAAGGTCCTGAAATGGATAAGCTGGAAGATATGCGTGCTGATCATTATCGTCAGCAGAAAGAAGGAACCATAATTAAATAGGCTACATGAAAAAAATATTTGTTGTTTTTGGGTTGGGATTACTATTGCAGTCTAAGGTAGTGGCTCAGTCTGATACGGCTTTGTCTTTACAGGAAGTTACGGTAACTGCCACAAGGACAAAACAAAATACACTGCATACGCCTTACTCCGTCACACGGATTAATTCGGTCGATGTTGAAAGATTTCAACCCCGGACCAGTCCGGAAGCATTGGCGGGAACCATGGGTGTTTTTGTTCAGAAAACCAATCATGGTGGTGGTTCGCCTTTTGTAAGATCTTTAACGGGTAATCAGAATCTGTTAATGATTGATGGGATCCGTTTGAATAATGCTACATACCGTTACGGACCCAATCAATATTTTAATACCATTGATTTGTTTTCTGTGGGAGCCATAGAAGTGGCCAGGGGAACAGGTTCTGTGCAATATGGTTCAGATGCAATGGGAGGGGTGATACAGGTTTTTACCAAAGACCCCGGTTTTTCAGAGAAGCCAAAATGGTCAGGTAATATTATTGGAAGAGTGTTGAGTAATGATGTGGAATACACGGGAAGAGCCGAGTTGGTCTATCGCAGCAGAAAGACTGCTTTTCAGTTTGGATATACTTCTCGAAAATTCGGGGATTTGCCCGGAGGAGATTCAACCGGTATACAAAGCCCCAGTGGATACAAGGAGCAGGCATGGGATCTGAAATTTAAATGGCAGTTGAGTCAGCAATGGATATTGACTGCTATGCATCAGCAAAACCAGCAAAAAAATGTGCCGCTTTATCATCGGGTTGCGTTGGAAAATTTTGCTTACTATCTTTTTAATCCTCAAATACGCAATCTGAGTTACCTGAGATTGGAAGGAAATACCAATCAGCAACTTTTATCAAAAATAAACTTCACTGCTTCCTTGCAAAACAATCGGGAACAAAGAAGTTATCAGAGAAATGGGAACGCGAATCGTTTCACAGAAGAAGACAGGGTAAGAACACTTGGTTTAACGGCAGATGTATTTTCAGTTATCTCTACCAACTGGACAGCCAATACAGGTATTGAATATTATGCTGATCTCGTGCACAGCAATAAGCAGCAGATTGCCATTGCCAATAATGCGGTGATTAACCAACGAGGATTGTACCCGGATGGAGCCCGAATGGGTAATTTTTCACTCTATAGTATGCATCATTTAGCATTGGGGAATTTTTCCATTGAAGCCGGCCTTCGCTACAATGCCCTTAATATTAAAGTGGATACGGCTATCGTGAAACCCTCTTCACTGGTTTTCAATAGTGCCCTGTCTTATCAACTGAATAAACAACAATCCCTGTATGCTTCTTATAGCACTGGATACCGTGCACCGAATATAGATGATATGGGAACCCTGGGATTGGTAGATTTTAGGTATGAAGTACCGGCATATGGATTGAGGCCTGAGAAGACTATGAATACGGAGTTGGGGTATAAAGTACAGACCAAGCATTTGCAGGCATCTCTGGCTTTTTATTATATGCATTTAACCAATCTGATTAACAGGGTGCAGGTTCCGGGTCAGCAGATCAATGGATACAATGTGTACATTAAAGAGAATAACCAGGAATCGTTTATCCGGGGGTTTGAATACAGTTTGCAATATCAGTGGAAGAATGGATGGTCATTGCAAAGTAACGGCGCCTATTCCTTTGGACAAAATACCACTCGTGCAGAACCCATGAGAAGGATTCCTCCATTTCACGGAAGAACCTATCTGCAATGGAAACCCGGCAAAATGATGTACATGCTGGAATATGTATATGCAGGATCACAGAACAGACTAGCACAAGGTGATAAAGACGATAACCGAATTCCCAAAGGAGGAACACCTGGGTGGAATATCCTGAATATGCACGCCAGCATTGACTTTGACAAACTCGTTTTGCGTTCAGGTGTGGCCAATATTTTTAATCAGGACTATCGCATGCACGGGAGTGGCATCAATGGTTTGGGAAGGAATTTGTATATTTCTGCCCAATTTAGGTTTTAATGAAAGAGTCGCTGCAAGAATTAGCTCAACAGCTATCTGGAGAGTTTTATTTTGATACCCATGCAAAACATCAGATGCAGTTGCGTGCCTATGCAACCGATGCTTCTGTTTATCAGGAAATGCCCCTGGCAGTTGCAATTCCAACCGATGAAAGAGATCTTCAAATTTTAATTGCATTTGCACAAAAACATAATATCACTTTGATTCCTCGCGCAGCCGGTACATCACTGGCTGGTCAGGTTGTGGGTACAGGTATTGTGGTAGACATTTCCAAGCACTTCACACAAATGATTGAAGTGAATGTGGAAGAGAAATGGTGTCGTGTACAACCGGGAGTAATCAGAGACGATTTAAATAATTACCTGAAGGGATTTGGTCTGATGTATGGTCCGGAAACTTCCACCGCCAACAGAGCCATGATAGGCGGCATGGTGGGCAATAATTCCTGTGGTTTGCATAGCATTGTATGGGGATCGGCCCGTGATCATTTAATGGAAGCAACTGTTTTATTAAGTGATGGGAGCAGAGCAGTATTGAAAGAAAGAGACTGGTCAGAGATTGATTCTTTAGAAGGTTTAGAGCAAAAAATATATCAGCAACTTTTTGAGTTGTTGAATCATAAAGAAAGGCAGCAATTGATTCGGGATCAGTTTCCGGCTAAAGAAGTAGTCCGCAGAAATACCGGGTATGCCCTGGATGCGTTGCTGGATATGCGGCCTTTTTCAGCAAACGGAACACCTTTTAATTTGTGTAAATTATTGGCCGGCTCAGAAGGTACGCTGGGATTCATTACAGAATTAAAATTGAATTTACTGCCACTGCCACCCAAAGAAGTTGGGGTGTTGATTGTACATTGTTCAACCCTGGTAGAGTCTTTATATGCCAATATAGAAGTGTTGAAGCAAGGGCCGATGGCATCGGAACTGGTGGATAAAATGATTATGGATTTTACCATTAGCCATCCGGAATACCAGAAGAACCGATTCTTTATTGAAGGTGATCCTGCTGCTTTATTGATGGTGGAGTTTATGGAAGAAAGCCGTGCAGCTTTGGATGAAAAAATTCAGGCTACGATTGCAGCCTTGCAACAAAATAAACTGGGCTATTCTTATCCAGTATTGTACAATGCCGACACCAAATTTGCCTGGGATGTACGCAAAGCAGGATTGGGCTTGCTGCGCAATTTAAAAGGCGATGCGCAGCCAGTAAATCTGATTGAAGATTGTGCCGTATCCACCAATGATTTGCCTCATTATGTAGAAGAGCTGCAAGTGTTGCTGGCAAAGCATGGTGTAAAAGCTTCCTATTATGCGCACGCTGGAGCGGGGGAGTTACATGTGGAGCCAATCATTAATCTGAAGACAGGAGAAGGAGTAAAACAGTTTAGGGATATTCTGAAAGAAACAGCGGCGCTGGTTAAAAAATACAATGGTTCCTTGTCGGGGGAACATGGAGATGGAAGATTGAGAGGGGAATTCATTCCCGCTATGGTAGGCGAAGAAGTATATGGCTTGTTCAAACAGGTAAAAAATATTTTTGACCCTAAGGGTGTTTTCAATAAAGGAAAGATAACCGATACGCCTCCGATGGATGCACATTTCAGAATGCAGTTGAATCAACAAGCAACTCCTACCAAAACTATTTTCGATTTTAGTGCAGACGATGGTATTTTAAGACTCGCAGAAAAATGCTCAGGTTCCGGCGATTGCAGAAAATCTGAAATATCCGGTGGGCTCATGTGTCCAAGTTTTATGGCCACCCGTAGCGAAAAAAATACCACCCGTGCCAGAGCGAATATCTTACGTCAGTTTTTGAGTAATCCGCATGATCTGCAGCCCTATAATCATGAAGAGATTAAGGAAGCCATGGATCTCTGTTTAAGTTGTAAGGGGTGCAAGATTGAATGTCCGTCCAGTGTAGATATCACCAAGATGAAGGCAGAGTTTCTGCAACATTATTATGATGCCAATGGAACGCCTTTCCGATCTAAGCTGGTTGGAAATTTTGCTGCGCAGATGAAACTGGCTGCTGTATTCAGACCTGTCTATAATTTAATCTTTGGTACGCCCGCCTTGCGTAAACTGGCGAACCGAATGGTTGGGTTCCATCCGGAAAGAACCATGCCTTTATTGGGCAATGTAGAATTACATGCATGGCATGAAAAAAGGAAAGTGCAATGTGCAAGAAAAGTCTATTTCTTTTGTGATGAGTTTACGAATTTTCTGGATAGTTCTATTGGTCAGAAGGCGATTCTTTTATTGGAAAAGCTTGGATACGAGGTAGCAATTCCGGAACATCTGGAAAGTGGCCGATCTTATTTGTCCAAAGGTTTGTTGCGTAAAGCTGCAGCCATTGCCAATCAAAATATTCAATATTTATCTCCATTGGTTTCCAAAGAAGTTCCGATTGTGGGGATTGAACCCTCCGCACTACTAACTCTAAGAGATGAATACAAAGATTTAGCGAATCCGGAAAACAAGGCAGCTGCGATCCACCTGGCAAATCATACCTACACAATTGAAGAGTTTTTTGCAAGAGAAATAAAGGCTGGCCATATTACCGCAGAATCTTTTACTGAAACCCCCAGGCAGATTGCCTTGCATGGGCATTGTTATCAGAAAGTGTTGTCTTCTCAAAACCATAGTGTAACCATGTTGTCGTTACCTATGCATTATTCGGTTGAAATTATTCCGAGCGGCTGTTGCGGAATGGCAGGATCCTTTGGGTATGAAAAAGAACACTACGAAGTTTCACAGAAAGTAGGAGAGTTAGTCTTGTTCCCTGCGGTTAGAAAAATGGCAGGAGAAAAAATCATTGCTGCCGCGGGCACTTCCTGCAGACACCAGATTAAGGATGGCACCAATGTGGTGGCTTTGCATCCGGTGGAAGTGTTGTATGAGGCCCTGGCATAAAGCCTGAGCAACTTTCCTTACAGTTTATTGTTGTAGTAATATGGAAGAATTGAAAGACAGTGTTGTTATCAACAACATCCATTATACATTAACCGATCTGGAAAAAGATTGCTGGATACGTTTGGTGAATGGAGCCGTTAAGGGGCGCGACCCCTTTCATTTACCGGCAGTTGCCAATTTTTTGGATGGGGAAATAAGTTTGCGCACCGTTGTATTGCGCAAAGCTTTGCCTGATCAAAGAGAATTACGATTTCATACCGATACTCGAAGCCCCAAGTGGAAAGCTTTGCAGGAAAATCCTGCCATCAGTGCTTTGTTTTATGATGCATCGGCGCGCATTCAGTTAAGAGTGAAAGGGAAGGTGGTATTGTATTTTAATGATGCTGTTACTGCAGATGCCTGGGAGAAAACCAATTTGTCGAGCAGAAGATGTTATTTAACGACGTTTACTCCTTCGGATTTTTCGGATATCCCAACCAGTGGATTATCAACTGATATTGAACAGGAAGAATTTTCTTTAGAAGAGAGTGAAGTGGGTAAGGAGAATTTTGGGGTTGTGGGGATTAAAGTTGATTCAATTGACTGGTTGTGGTTAAATCATGCCGGGCATAGAAGGGCTTTCTTTGATTATGTAAAAGGGGAGTATCATTGGATGATTCCATAAGTAGCTGGGATTGTCGGCTCCACTTCGTTCCGCCGACTTCCCTCCGCATTGACCTTACCCAAATCTCTTAGAATTGTAAGTCTGGCTTTTTATGCTTCACCCGTTCGGGGAAGCATTCGCTTCGCTGGCTGTAAGCCAATTCGTTAAAGCTCAATCAAGCAAGCTTGTCTCGCTTTCACTCTTGCCTTACTTCAGCTTCCCCTCTCAAGGATATGAGCATAAAAAAAGCTCCGAATTTTTTCGGAGCTTTGTGATCCCGCTGGGACTCGAACCCAGGACCCATACATTAAAAGTGTATTGCTCTACCAACTGAGCTACAGAATCTTAAAGATTTTCGTTACCGTTATCTTTAATTTGGGTTGCAAAAATAGGATAAATAAAAACACAGCCAAATTTTTATTGAAATATTTTAGAATTTTTCTTTCATAGTTGCAGTTTTCTTTGGTGTATTTTTGATGGAATTAAACAAAATTAATAGATGTCGGCGTTTCAAAACAAAGTGGTGGTTATTACCGGAGGTTCAGAAGGGATAGGAAAAGCATTGGTGACTTTATTTCTGGATGCAGGGGCTAAAGTGGCTACCTGCGGAAGAAATTATGATAAATTATATCAATTGCAATCCGCCAATTCGGGTAAACCCCTGGTGATCCATACTGCCGATGTTAGCAAAGAGCAGGATTGCGTCAATTTCATTCAGGTAGTGATCAAACAGTTTGGAACCATCGATATATTAATCAATAATGCAGGGGTATCCATGCGCTCGCTCGTAGAAGAAGCCAGTTTTGATGCCATCCGGAAAGTAATGGATATTAATTTCTGGGGTACGGTATACTGCACTAAATTGGCGATGCCTTATATTCTTAAAAATAAAGGAACAATTGTAGGAGTGTCTTCAATAGCCGGATTCCGTGGCCTTCCTGGCAGAAGCGGTTATTCTGCTTCCAAATATGCGGTGAATGGCTGGCTAGAAAGTTTAAGAACCGAATTGTTGGATTCTGGAACCAATGTAATGTGGGTCTGTCCTGGATTCACTACCAGCAATATTCGCAATGCCGCATTGGATAAATCGGGCAATCCCAACGGGGAGTCCAAAATGGATGAAGATAAAATGATGTCTGCTGAAGAATGTGCCCAGCATATTGCCAATGCCATCGAGAAAAGAAAGCGTACCCTTGTTCTTACATTCACCGGAAAGCGTACTGTATTGCTGAATAAGTTATTCCCTTCCTGGGCAGATCGTATGGTGCGTAATTTTTTCTTTAAAAACGGGCAATTGGTAAAATAAATGTTAATGGTTTAGCGTTACGATAACGCATGCCTATACTGACCCTGAGTTCTGATATTGGCCAGCGTGATTTTATCGTTGGTGCCATTAAGGGCCAATTCCTGCAAACCATACCCGACCTGAATCTGGTGGATATTACCCACGATCTGTCGCAAACGAATCTGCCACTAGCCGCTTATATCTGCAGCAGTGCGTTCCGCTTTTACCCTGTTGGCACTTTCCATCTTGTTTTAATGAATGTGTTTGAAAATGAAGTCAATCATTTTTTAATTGCCCATCACCAGGGGCAACATATTATTTGTGCTGATAACGGTTTGATCACGATGATGACAGGAGAAAAACCTGCTCAGATTATTCGGGTGCCTATTCAGCAAAAATCAGGTTTGCTCTCCATTACACAGGAAATTTCATTGGCATTGGCCAAGATATTTAAGGAGGGAAGGGTTACGGCTGCGGGATCGGTTA
>JBDLUU010000080.1:0-31690 GCA_039805185.1 Bacteroidota bacterium | reverse complement strand
CTAACTATATGCCAAACAACCATTTTAAAAGAGGAGAATTATACAGCGTCATCAATGGGATGGCTTCCACTGCTGTTGCAAGAAGATTGCAAAAGAATTTCCGCAATGCGGGATTGGAGATCACGATTGAGCAATGGAGTGTTTTATATCATTTATGGAAGGAGGATGGCCTGAGTCAACAGGAACTCTGTAACAGAACGTTCAGAGATAAACCCAGTATTACCCGATTAATTGACAATCTCGAGAAACAACAATTGGTGAAAAGAGTCGCTTCTCCAACAGACAGAAGGATTAATCTGGTTCAATTAACAGAGGCAGCCAAAGACCTCCAGCAAATTACCATTGATTTGGCTAATCAGACAATGGCCGAAGCCTTGGTTGGCGTAGATAAAAAGGAAATTGAAATTGTAAAATCTGTTTTTCAGAGAGTATACGATAACCTAACCTTAACACCAATAGAACAACTCAATTAAGAACTTTATAAACACATTAAACGATTAACGATGGAAGCCACACAAAAAACAAAAGCCCTCTTAGGTGGAGAATGGATCATCAAAGAAAGCAATCCGCATGAAACATTTATTCCTGAGGATTTTAATGAAGAACAGCAGATGGTCATGGATATGTGCCATCAGTTTTTAAATGCAGAAGTATTACCCATTGTAGACAAAATTGATAAGATGGAGCCGGGCCTGGTAGCATCATTAATGGAGAAAGCCGGTGAGCAGGGTTTATTGTCAACCTCTTTCCCTGAAGAATATGGTGGCCTGGGTAAAGACTTTATTACTTCTACCATTGTGAATGAAGGAATGGGTGGAGGATATTCTTTCTCAGTAGCGGTAGCAGCACATACAGGTATTGGCTCTTTACCAATTTTATATTTTGGAACAGAAGCACAGAAGCAAAAATATATCCCTAAGCTGGCCAGTGGAGAATGGAAGGGTGCATACGGATTAACAGAGCCGAATAGCGGAAGTGATGCATTGGGCGCAAAGACCACAGCAAAACTTAGCGAAGATGGAAAGCACTATATTCTGAATGGACAAAAATGCTGGATCACCAATGGTGGTTTTGCTGATGTATATACCGTATTCGCAAAAATTGATGGAGATAAATTCACCGGGTTCATTGTTGAGCGCGGCACAGAAGGATTCACCCAAGGACCGGAAGAACATAAAATGGGTATCAAAGGGTCTTCCACTGTTCAGCTGTATTTCCAGGATTGCAAAGTGCCTGTAGAAAATGTATTGGGTGAAATTGGTAAAGGACATATCATCGCTTTCAATATTTTGAACATTGGTCGTTTAAAATTGTGTGCAGCTACATTAGGCGGCGCTAAAAGAGCAACCGATACGTCCATTCAGTACGCAAAAACCAGAGAGCAATTTAAATTACCCATTGCCAAGTTTGGTGCAATCCGCCACAAAATGGCAGAAATGGCTATCCGTTTATGGGTTTGTGAATCTGCCTTGTATCGTTCTGCCAAATGGATCGACGATAAAGAACATGAACTGGCTGCCAGTGGCAAATCATTTGCTGAAGCCCTGTTAGGCGCTGCAGAAGAATACGCTATTGAATGCGCCATATTAAAAGTGTACGGTAGTGAAGTGTTGGATTTTGTGGTAGACGAAGGAGTACAAATTCACGGTGGTAATGGTTTCTCAGACGAATACGATATTTCAAGAGCTTACAGAGACAGCCGTATCAACAGAATCTATGAAGGAACCAATGAAATCAACCGTTTGCTTACTGTAGATATGGTATTGAAACGTGCAATGAAAGGCAAATTGGATTTGATGGGACCTGCCATGGCTGTTCAGAAAGAACTGATGAGTATTCCTGATTTTGGATCAGAAGACGAAGGTACTTATGCAAAAGAACTGAAAGCTATCGCTAACTTTAAGAAAGCCATTTTAATGGTAGCAGGCGCTGCCGTTCAGAAGCTGATGATGCAATTGGATAAAGAGCAGGAAATTTTAATGAATATTGCCGATATGGCCATTGAGGTATTCCATGCAGAAAGTGCATTAATGCGTGTAATGAAGCTGTCTTCTTTAAAAGGAGAAGCTGCTGTTGCCACTCAAAATGATATTATGCGTACCTATTTATATGACGCTGCAGATCGCATTAACAAAGCAGGTAAAGATGCTTTAAACAGCTTTGCAGAAGGCGATGAATTACGCATGATGCATATTGGATTAAAGCGTTTTACAAAAGTAGAACCCTTCAACACCAAAGATGCTCGCAGAAGAATTGCAGACCGTTTGGTTGCAGACAATGGTTACAAAATATAATCTGCCTTATTTGCAGGATTAAAATAAGAAGCCCCGGCCAACTGGTCGGGGCTTTTCAATTATATCTTTTTGGGAATCCAGTCAGATGAACTGACCGAATGATTTGACTGAATTAGCGTCTGATTTCTACTCTTGTGCCAACAGGTAAAATTTCAAATAATTCCTGCACATATTTGTTTTTTTGCCACCAATTTTTGCATGGGATGGAATAATCCCCATTGCTTTACGCTGATTGAATTTGGCATAGCTTTCAGCAGTGGGGTAATCAATAAACATTTGAATTGTGCACCAGATGTTAATTCAAATTCTCTTAACAAAGAAAAAACTTTGGGCAAAATATTACCAGGTGCTCAATCTGATACCTACTACAAAAGGATATTGCTCAACTCGCGTAATGTCTTTTTGTAATTTATTCAGGCTATAGGAACCGTAAAGACGTATGGGCCCCAGACCAATTTCACCAATAGCAGCCAAACGGAATGGCTCCATATAGAAATCAGCTTTCTCTTTTACTTTTCCTCTTTCGGCACTGATCTGCTTATTACGGCTGGCAATCAAATATCCGGCACTTACACCTGCACTGAAACTGAATCCCTTGCGTTTGTCGGGGGTAGTATTCACATTAATCATGAAAGGAACCGTCAGATAACCTGCGTACAACTTGTTTTTGGTAAATCCAATGGAATCATTGAATACATAAGGGGTTGGATTATTATTGTAGCTTATTCTGGAATCATATCTAAAATTATACATTTCCAGACCTAAACCATATTTCAGATTCAGGACATTCTTGCTCACATTCAGTTTCTGCATGAAAAACCAGAGGTTCACATTAGAAGACTTACCGGTGTTCAGGCGATAACTGCTTTCGTTTACCGGGCCATCCTGTGGTCTGAAAGTTCTGAAATAAGAACCCGCCTGTGCATATCCATAATCGGTATTATCACGCATATTGGCAAAACCCAGGTCTAGAATCCACCAATTGGTACTCAGATTCTTACGTTTTGCCGGTCTTCTCTCAACCCTTAAAAGATTATAATTGTCCTTATTAATTCTTAGGGATCCGGAACTATTATCATCTCCGCCCTTTTTCTTGATGATTACAAAATTGCCCACTTTAATGGTATCCGTCTCAGACGTTGTCTGCGCATTTCCTGCCATTGCAATGCATACCATTGCTACCATACTTACCATGCTTTTCATATTGTTTGCTTTATGTTTACTGATTATTTTCTATTCCTGCCGTCGTCTTCGTTTTGTTTAGACTTGGAACGAAAAATACTGCCTGCTTTCCTGAACAGTCCACGAAGTCGATCTTTATTAATTTCCAAAGCGCCTATATAAAGGCTTTTATCCTCATCGTCATCTTCCAATGCCGTATAGATTGGTTTTAATTCTTCCGCAGCTGCAACAATTGTATTGTTTACTTTTTCAATGTTAACCGGCGCAACAGTCTGCAACTGTTGCTGTGAAACCAAGCTGTTTCCTGCAGCGTTTTCTCTCTGATTATTTGCCGGTTGCGTTTCTACCAATTGAACAATGGGATTGTTTTCGGAAACAGCAGAAGCAATAACCTGCTCCTCACTAACCTTATTTTTAATCAAATTAGGCTGTTGATCTCCACCAACAATTTTTATAGTGGGCAAATTTTCAACAGTTACTGAATTTGCCATGGGCCTTCGTAAGGAACTTTCATCAGAAGCCGGTTCAACTGATTGAAGTTGATCAACGGATTGGCTACGATTTTGAACGGGATTAGTAGTATTTCCTGGATTTCCTACGATTTCCGGTGTTGATCCTTCCAACTGCAATGACTCTTTCAATGTATTGGTTGGTGACAGCATCCAAACCGTTGCCATAATCCCGATGACTGCTGCAGCTGCTGCATATCGCATCCAACGCATATATAGTACCGGAGGCCTTGCTGTTGATTGTCTGTATAAAATTTTCTTATTGGCAAACACCCAATTTTCTTCGGGCAAACGGGTTTGTTGTAAGTATTCAAATTCTCTTTGTAAATCCGGATGTTGCAATACAAATAATTCTACCTGCATTTTTTGCTCTTCGGATAATTCATTATCGGTATACAACAGAAACCATTCTTCATAATTATTTAGTGAAATATCCTGGCCTTCTTTTTTGTACAGCATTTCCTTTCCCTTGAATACAAGGGGTTCGTCGGGATGCAGTTGGGTGCTTTGCAATAAAGCCAGTTCTTCTGCGAGATCGGGATTCTCTGCTACAAACCGATCTACTGCTACTTTCTCTTCAGAAGAGAGTTCGCCATCTACCCAAAGTAGAAAGTAGGTTTCGTAATTATGTCGGTTAATAACAATCATTATAAAATATTTTCAGCGCTAACCAAATAGTTTTTTAAAGTGAGCCTTGCCCTGTGCAGATACACTTTTACCTGACTTTCATTGAGGCTCATGATCTTGCCAATCTCTTCATAACTATACCCTTCATAATCTTTTAGCATTACAAGACTTTTCTGGGTTTCATTGAGTCTGTTTAGTGCTTCCATCAGGGTTTTCTTTATTCCTGAATGCTGCTGGTACTGAACACCCGTTTGTTCTTCAAAAGTTTCCAGCAAATGAACCCTTTTGTTTTTTCGGATGTGATCAATCATCTGATTATATCCTACGGTAAACAAAAAAGACTTTGACTTTTCTGCTTCTATCTGGTCTCTGTTTTTCCAGAGCTTTTCAAAACTGGATTGTACAATATCCCTGGCGTCTTCCTCATGCCGAAGATTCTTCACGATAAACCTGAAAAGGCCATCGGCATGGTTATTTACACATTCGTTGTACTCAAACTCAGTCATAGAGATAGAAACAGTTAGTGGTTTTATATCTGTTATACGGATTGGGAGCCGTAATGTTACAAATGCCAATAATAATTCATAAAATTAGAAACAAAGTCCCGCCCGTAAAGGCCAAATTGGTACAAAAGGGAATAAATCTCCTTAATTGGCAGATAAACGGTAAGTGTCCAATAACACCCACATAGAAACCCATTTGAGTATAGAGGTAAAACCCAAAAAGACTAAGAGCATTGGCAACCCATACAATGCCTACCATTATCGAAAATTGACACCAAAGAAAATTGTGAGCGATGATGGAACTAAAAAACAGTCATAAAAAATGAATACAAGTACTTAATTAAATAGACAACGATACTAGCTACGATGAAGAAAAATAAAAGGGGAAAATAAAAGTATCTTCCGCCCCTCCTGGCCACTGCATGTTTTTCTTCTTCCTCCAGTTTACTGAATCGTTTGATAATATCTACAAAAATGGCTTTGCCGCCATAGGCATCAAAACTCATAATTTACTATGCGTCCTTACGACCGTGTAATCATAACAAATTTGTTCATTAATAATTGATGGTCTGTTCTTCTATGGTAGCCGGAATTTCCCGCCACTCATATTGCTGATTTCTGAGCTGGGGTTCAAACCCTGCTTCTTTGATGGCTTCCTGGATGGTTTTATAGGTAAACCGATGTGGTGCGCCAGCCGCACTTACCACATTCTCCTCAATCATAATCGATCCAAAATCGTTGGCTCCGCCATGTAAACACAATTGTGCAGTTTCCTTACCCACTGTCAGCCAGCTCGCCTGGATATTTTTCACATTCGGAAGCATAATACGACTGATGGCAATCATACGCATGTATTCATCAGGCGTTGTGAGGTTCTGAACCCCTCTGATCTTGGTCAATAAGGTATCCACGTCCTGGAAAGTCCATGGAATAAATGCCAGAAAACCTTTTGCATTTTCCGGTTTCATAGCCTGAACCGCTCTTATTTTTTCCAGATGGATAAAACGTTCTTCAATGGTTTCCACGTGCCCGAACATCATGGTTGCACTGGTAGTGATATCCAGTTTATGCGCTTCGTGCATGATGGCCAGCCATTCGTCTGCCCCACACTTGCCTTTCGAAATCAAGCGGCGTACCCGATCCACCAATATCTCTGCTCCTGCCCCTGGTAAAGAGTCCATGCCCGCTTCCTTCAGGGCCTTTAGCACATCACGGTGACTCATTTTCTCCAATTTGGCAATATGTGCCACTTCGGGCGGTCCCAGTGCGTGTAATTTGATGGTTGGAAACTCATTTTTAATCTGGCGGAAAGTAGTAGTATAAAAGTCCAACCCCAGTTCAGGATGATGCCCTCCCTGTAATAAAAGCTGGTCTCCCCCGTATTTAAGGGTTTCTTCAATCTTTTTCCGATAAGTGGACATATCCGTAATATAGGATTCCGCATGACCGGGTATCCTGTAAAAATTACAGAACTTACAATTGGCAATACAAACATTGGTTGTATTCACATTCCGGTCAATCTGCCAGGTTACTTTTCCATGAGGAACCTGCTTCTTCCTCATTTCATCTGCTATATGCATCAAATCTGCCAGTGGAGCATGTTCAAACAAAAACATCCCCTCTTCCACAGTTAAAAACGAAAAATCAAGTGCTTTCTGGTATAAATTGGCTAATTCCATCATAATTGTATAAGCAACAAAGTTAACACAGATATAGTTCATCGCCGCTTGTATCAACAAAACAGCAGCGCTATCAAATAATTCATCATTTTGCACCAAAACGAATTAAATTACTGAAGCGTGAAGAAATTCATTTCCATCATATTATTGCTGGGAGTTCTGCAGCTCCGCGCTCAGGAAGAGTTTGTGCCTCCGGATGCACGCTTTATTACCAAAGTGCCTTTTTTTCAATTGAGCGGCGGAATCATCATTTTAAAAGCTCAGTTTGACCAGTTTGCCGATTCGTTGAATTTTGTGCTGGATACCGGCAGCGGTGGAATTTCCCTGGACTCCTCCACTGCCGAAAAATTGAAAATCCCCGTGCAGGAGTCAGATAAATCCATCAGAGGAATTGCGGGGGTAAAAAAAGTATCCTTTGCGTACAATCATACGCTTAGCATGCCGGGCATACAGGTAAGGCAACTGGACTTCCACATTAATAATTATGACTTACTTACTAGCGTATATGGCGTAAAAATTGACGGCATAATTGGTTATAGTTTGTTGAGACGTTACATAGTCCACCTCGATTTTGACAAAAGATTCATGGAAGTATATGCCCCGGGGCGATATAAATATCCTAAAGGAGGACAATTGTTAAGGCCCAATTTCAGTACCCTTCCGCTGATGCAGGCTTCCATTCAGGACAGTAAGACCTTTTTAAACCGATTCATTTTTGATACGGGGGCCGGATTGTGTTTTCTTTTATCCAGGGATTATGTAGAAGACAGTTCTGTATTTAAAAGTAAAAGAAAGTTTTTTTTGACGCAGGCCGAAGGATTGGGTGGAAAAAAGCAAATGGAAATAGCGGTTATGAAATCCATTAAAATCGGCAACTATAAATTCAAAAATGTACCGGTTCACATATTTGAAGACGACTATAACGTTACCAATTATCCCACATTAGGGGGATTAATCGGCAACGACTTATTAAGAAGGTTCAATATTATCCTGAACTATCCGGAACAGCGCATTCATATTAAGCCCAACAATCATTTCAATGACCCCTTCGATTACAGCTATACAGGTCTTGGCATTTATTTAATTGATGGTCAGATTAAAGTTGTGGATATCATAGAGGGATCCCCTGGTCATAAAGCGGGTTTTAAAATGGACGACATCATCTTTTCCATCGAAAACAATGCGTCTAATAATATACAGGCTTATAAAAATCTGTTTCAGAATTCTATTGGAAAAATAAAAGTAATTGTACTCAGAAACAATATCCCTGTACTACTGACCATGCAGGTGAAAGACATCCGGAAGTAAATAAGTTATCCTAATTTGCAGTTCTTTACAGATAGCTATGATAGACTATAATCGATTTACACTGGACAATGGATTGACGGTTCTGGTTCATGAAGATGCTGCTACACCTATGGCAGTGGTGAATGTGCTCTATGATGTTGGAGCAAGAGATGAAAATCCTTCCAAAACAGGGTTTGCCCATTTATTCGAGCACCTGATGTTCGGCGGAAGCGTTTATATCCCTGACTACGACGAGCCCTTGCAAAGAGCTGGAGGCGATAACAATGCATATACCACCAACGACTTAACCAACTACTATTGCCAGTTACCTGCACAAAATATAGAAACCGCTTTCTGGCTGGAGAGTGATCGTATGCTAAGTCTCGCTTTCAGTGAGAAAAGCCTGGCAGTGCAGCGAAAAGTTGTTTGCGAAGAATTCAGAGAACACTATATAAATAAGCCTTATGGCGACGTCTGGAAACATATGCGTGAACTGGCTTATACGGTTCACCCTTACCAGTGGATGACTATTGGCAAGGAATTAAGCCATGTAGAAAATGCACATATCGACGATGTTAAAAATTTCTTCTTTAAACATTATCGTCCAATAAATGCCATTCTGGTAGTAGCCGGAAATGTAAAAACCGAAGAAATAAAGAGACTGGCAGAGAAATGGTTTGGCCCCATTGAAATGGGAGAAAAATATATTCGTTGTCTGCCTCAGGAACCAATACAGGATCAGGCAAGAAGAAAAACAATTGAAGCCAATGTGCCATTGGATGCTTTTGTAAAAACCTGGCATATGGACGCCAGATTAGAGAAAGGATATTATGCAGCAGACCTGATTACTGAAATTTTAGGAGGTGGGGCTTCTTCCAGACTCTATCAGTCGCTGGTAAAAGAACAGAAACTATTCTCCAACCTGGACTGTTACCATTTTGGCAGTATAGATGCCGGATTACTCACAATAGAAGGAAAGTTGGTTAAGGGAGTAGATATCAACAAAGCAGAACAAGCTGTTTCAGAGCAACTGCAGCAACTCCAGGAACACCTGGTTCCACTTGCTGAATTAACCAAGGTGAAAAATAAAACTGAAAGTGTAATTGCTTTTGAAGACATGAGTATCATGAGCAGGGCAAGCAGCCTTGCCATGTATGAATTACTAGGAGATGCATCGCTCATGAATACAGAATTGGATAAGTACCAGGAAATTAATCCGCAGGATATTCAACAGTATAGTAAAAATATATTCAGGGAAAGCAATAGCAACACCCTGCACTACCTGGCTAAATAAAGAAACAAATCCATGTTAGATAGAAATATTCAACCTTCCATAGTAGACGCAGTCAGTTTTGATTTAAAGCTGAGAAAATGTGAACAGTATCAGTTGGACAATCAGGTTCCGGTGTATAGTATGAATGCAGGCACACAAGATGTACTGATGATAGAATGGGTATTTAAGGCAGGCAACTGGTTTGAACAGAAAAATATTGTTGCAGGAACCACTAATTTTTTGTTGAAGAACGGCACCAGCAGTAAAACAGCTTTCCAGATCAATGATCATTTTGAATTTCATGGCGCTTATCTGAACAGAGCCTGTTACAATGAAACAGCTTCTATTACATTGCATTGTCTGGCCAAACATATCAATGAACTACTTCCTGTAGTGGCTGAACTGATAACAGATTCAATATTTCCACAAGAAGAACTGGCTACCTATCAGCAAAACCAAAAACAAAAATTATCGGTTAGTTTAAAGAAGTGCGACTTCATTGCCAACCGCTTGATTGATGAATACATTTACGGATTTCATCACCCTTATGGAAAATATACTTCTACACTCGATTATGACCAGCTCAACAGAGATGAATTAATCACCTATTTTAAACGATTTTATATAGAGGGACATTGTACCATTTTTACTGCAGGAAAAATTCCTGCTGATTTACAGGAACAATTGAATAAATATTTTGGTGGTCTTCCATTACAAAACAGACCCATACCCAATATTCAATACAATCTGCAACCGGCTATTGAAAAAAAGCAGCAGATTATCAATGATGAAAATGGGGTTCAGGGTGCCATCAGAATTGCGAGGACATTCCCCAACAAACATCATCCTGATTATCAGAAAGCTCAGATCCTGAACAGTGTTTTCGGAGGTTTTTTTGGATCAAGACTGATGAGTAATATCAGAGAAGACAAGGGCTACACTTACGGTATACACAGTTATATACAAAACCATGTAGGAGAAACCGCCTGGATGATTAGTACAGAAGCCGGACGTGATGTTTGTGAAGCAACCATTTCAGAAGTGTATAAGGAAATGGAGATACTGCAGAATGAACTTATTGACGAGGAAGAACTAAGTCTGGTAAAAAATTATATGCTGGGAACTGTTCTCGGAGATTTAGATGGTCCGTTCCAGTTAATTGCCCGCTGGAAAAACTATGTGTTAAACAATCTGGATGAAAACTATTTTTACAATAGCGTACAAACCATTAAGTCAACCACAGCAGAAGAATTGCAGGAGCTTGCAAAAAAATACCTGAACCCAAGCGATTTTTACGAGCTGACAGTTATTTAATCAGAGAAAAAACATACAGCATTTCTGTACCAATTTGTTTACTCCTCTCCAGATAAACTGCAGTTTGCTGTGGAGTTCCATCGGACAATTTGGGGTCTTCGTAGGGCAGCTTGAATCTTCCATCTGCTCCCTGAACAATGGGACAGGAGGCGTCTGCACTGGAACAGGTTAGCACTGCCCCGTAGTCTTTCTGAGGATTTACAATATCGGTATACTGCTTTGAAAACGCTTTCAATTTACCGGCATTGTTAGCAAATGCAACTTCATATACCGGATTAGGACTATCGTCCTTAGCTATTATTTCGAATCCCATTTGCTGTAATGCATGTACTGCGTTTTCATTGAATGCAGTAACTTCTGTACCACCCGAATAGCAATACACATTAGTTATCCCGTAATATGCAGCAGCAGCCTGTGCCATTATTTGCGAAATATGACTTCGCCTGGAATTATGGGTGCAAATGAAAACCAGCTCAATCTTACTATTCAAATCCTGCTTATTACGTATATAGTCGCTAATCAACTTTAAAGCATCTTTTCGATCAACACTAATTTGTTCAAAATTTAGTTTCGCTTCATTAAAAAAGGTTTGCAGATTTGGAAACAACGCAGTATTTGAAGTCATAAGGACAGATTTATATCAACAAAGAATCAGGCAATTCCCTTGTACATTTTTTTCTTAAACCAAAATGCGATATTGACTAAAGCAATTAATGCCGGCACTTCTACCAATGGACCAATAACCCCGGCAAATGCCTGTCCGCTATTAATGCCAAATACACCAATTGCAACCGCTATAGCCAATTCAAAATTATTTCCGGTAGCAGTGAAGGCTATTGAGGTATTTCTGGAATAGTCTGCGCCTAATTTTTTCCCGATTAAAAAACTCACAACAAACATCAATACAAAATAGACAACTAAAGGAATAGCAATTCGCAGAACATCCATAGGAATCTTAACAATCAGTTGGCCCTTTAAACTGAACATAAGTACTATGGTAAACAACAAGGCAATTAATGTAATGGGAGAAACGAAAGGAATAAACTTGTCATTAAACCAATTCAATCCTTTCCATTTAATTAACCAATACCTGCTTATCAATCCAGCTGCAAAAGGAATACCCAAATAAATGCCTACCGATTGTGCTATTTCAGCAATGGTAATATTCACATCCAGTCCCTTAATCCCAAAATAAGGTGGCAAATACGTGATAAATAAATAGGCGTAGAAACTATAAAATAGAACCTGAAAAATACTATTCAGGGCAACCAGGCCTGCTGCGTACTCCCTATTGCCTTCCGCTAAGTCATTCCATACCACCACCATGGCAATACACCTCGCCAGACCAATCAGGATTAATCCTATCATGTATTCAGGGTAATCTTTCAAAAAAACAATTGCTAAACCGAACATCAGCAAGGGACCTATTACCCAATTTAAAATCAAGGAAAGGCTTAGTACTTTTGTATTACTGAACACTTCTCCGATTTTACTATAATTCACTTTAGCCAAAGGAGGATACATCATTAAAATCAATCCTACTGCCAGTGGTATATTGGTAGTCCCAGAAGAGTATGATTCGATTGTTGAAGAGACAGTAGGTACAAAATACCCTACTCCAACCCCCAAAAGCATGGCTAAAAAAATCCAAACTGTTAAATACTGGTCTAAAAAGGAAAGCCTTTTTCGGTTGGCAACAGGCGCGCAATGATCCATTTGATTTCTTTTAAATAAGAAAAATACTATTATATGTATTACTTCAAATCAGCAACAACCTCCACCAGGTGTACAATAACTGGCGCTGGTAGCTGCTTTAGCATCTGTAGCATCTGCAACAACAATTGACTTTGGCTTTTCTGCATAGACGGTGATACTGAAGATGCCCGATCCGCCATTATTGAATGCAGCTATTTCTGCCTCTGATAAATAATTTTTCAAAATATCATTGGGTATGATAATCGGCTTTTCCTTCTGTACGGTGATATTTTCAAAGTGATTCAATTGAATCAGCTCCAGATAGACATCTTTTTGAATAGCACCTGCAACACAACCGGCATACATTTCAGCATCCTTTTTTAATGCGTCCGGAAGCTGCCCAACAATGACCACATCTGAAATACTAAAATGACCGCCCGGTTTTAACACTCGGTATATTTCTTTGAACACACCATTTTTATTAGGAACCAGATTCAACACACAATTGCTTACCACTACATCTGCCATATTCCCACCCAATGGCATGTGCTCAATATCCCCTTCTCTGAATTCTACGTTATTAAAACCCAGCGCATCTGCATTGTTTCTGGCTTTCTGTATCATGGCTGGGGTAAAATCAATTCCGATGACTTTACCTTTTTCTCCTGTTTGTGCACGGGCAACAAAACAATCATTACCAGCCCCACTTCCCAAATCCACCACTATATCTCCTGGTTTGATTTGTGCAAACTGCGTAGGAAGTCCGCATCCTAAACCCAGATCAGCATTTTCATTATACCCTTCCATAGTGGTATAATCATCACTCATAATATTGTATACTTCAGTACTGCACCCACCAGCCCCACAGCAGGAAGCTTTATTGTCTGCTACAGACTGATTGGCAATTTCTGCGTATTTCTCTTTTACAATTTGTTTTAACTGTTCTTCGGTTTGCATAAAATAAATTTTAAAATGTATTGAATCATTTAACAACAGGATTGCTGTTGCACTTTTAGTTTAGAAAACAACTGATTAAAAGATTGATTGAATTTTTCAAAAGCTTTCCAATTGATACAGTAACAACTTTTTGGCCCATCAACTGTTCCTTTTATTAATCCTGCTTCTTTTAACTCTTTCAGGTGTTGCGAAACAGTAGACTGTGCCAATGGCAATACTTCTACAATCTCTCCGCATACGCATTCATTTTTTTGAGCCAGAACTTTTAAGATAGCAATACGAGCAGGATGTGAAAGTGCTTTGGCAAATTGTGCCAGTTCCTGCTCTGCTTTTAAAAACTCATCTAATTTAGGTGCAGCCATTTCTTATCGTTTTTATACGATAATACAAAGCTAGGCATATATTTTATTTCATCGTATTTTTACGATAAGTTTTTTCTTCTTGATTATACTCATCTATATACATTCAATAGAAAATGATTACTTATATATAGTATCTGATTTTAGCCCAAAAAGGGCCCATCAAGCCAATTTAGCCCTGGCGCCATTCAACCCTTTTTAGAACCGATTATCCCATTCGTAAAAACTAAAAAAATCATAAATAACTGATTTTCAAATAATTATATAAAACCAACATCTAAACGCAGCCTATTACCTAAAAAAATCAGGTACTATGTGTTGCATAGTACTAAAAAATATCCCATCTTTGTGTTGTCAAAGTAATTAATCAAACAAAGAACTTAAAAATACTTACCATGAAACTGACAAACACAAACGCACTGGTTCAGCTTAATCAAAAAGCCCTGAACAATTTAACCCAGGTGGTGAATGAAACAATTGCTACCGATGTACCTGTAGAAAACAAAACCAAGAAAAGGTTCACAGTAGCGCAGCTTTGGAAAATTCAGCGCTTCAGCAGAATTGCTCCTGTAAAACCGATCCTTGTTTATTAATCCAATAAAAATCTAGACCATGGATATTCAAAACACACAAAGTCAGATGCGCAAGGGCGTGCTGGAGTTTTGTATCCTTTCAATCATTCGCCAGGGAGAAGTTTACCCCAGTGACCTGGTTGATCGGATGAAAGCAGCCAACCTTCACATTCTGGAAGGCACATTGTACCCGCTGCTTACCCGATTAAAGAATGCAGAACTGCTCACCTACAGATGGGTTGAAAGCAATAGCGGACCGCCCAGAAAATATTTCGTGATGACTGAAAAAGGACTTGCCTTCTACAGTGAACTCGAAAGAACCTGGAAAGAACTGGCAGACGCCGTTCAAGTGCTAACACAACCACTAGCGCCCCCAGTCACCGAAAACCAAAACCAACCTTAACCAAGCTAAATAAACATACCATGAAAAAGGTAATTAATATAAACTTCCAAGGCAGAGTAATTCCCATTGAGGAATTGGCTTACGACGTATTGAAAGTATACGTTGAAAGTTTACGCCGCTTTTTTGCCAATGAGGAAGGAAGAGACGAAATCATTAACGACATAGAAGGTCGTATTGCTGAACTATTTGGTGAAAGCCTTAAAAAAGGAAGCACCTGTATTACTGAAGAGGACGTAAACATTGTCATCAATAGTATGGGCAGACCCGAAGATTTTGAAGGCGAAGAATCCAATATGCAGTCTCAGCTGGGCGGCAAACAGGATAATAAAAACAATACCTACAGCGAACAGGAACCGGGTAATCCAAGAGGTCGTTTGTACAGAGATAGCAACGACAAAATGCTGGGTGGGGTATGTAGCGGTATGGCGGCTTATTTCAGAGTTGACCCAACTGTTATCAGACTCTTATTCCTTGTACTATTCTTCGGAGGTGGTTCTGGATTCCTATTGTACTTATTACTCTGGATCATATTGCCTTCTAAACCATTAGATCAGATTAGCAGCAACAGAAGACTGTATAGAAATCCGGAAGAAAAAGTAATTGCGGGTGTTGCCAGCGGTATCGCCACTTATTTTGACATCGCGGTATGGATCCCCCGATTAATTTTCTCTCTACCACTGGTAATTGGTATTTTCTCATCCTTTGTAAGTTCTTTATTCTGGTTCGAGTTTAACCCATTCCCAGGATTCATCTTCGGCTCTTTCGGTGGAACCCTGTTTGTTATCTACGCTGTATTATGGGCTGTTATTCCGGAAGCTAAAAGTGCTTCTGAAAAGCTGGAAATGCGTGGCGAAAAAGTAGACCTGAATACCATTAAAAATACCATCCAGGAAGACCTGGAAGGATTCAAAGCCCGTGCTGAAAAATGGGGTGGTGAATTTTCACAGAAAGCAAAGGAATTTTCAACTGAATTCAGCAGTACCGTTAACGAAAAGAGTAAACAATTTGCCACAGAAGCCAGTACGGTTTCAAAATCGGGCGGTAGCAAATTAGGAAATGCCATTGGCATCTTGTTCAAGGCATTCTTCCTCTTTCTTGCTGGTATAATGGCCTTCACCATATTAGTAGCCTTATTGGGAATGATTGCTGGTAGCGTAAGTGTATTCCCGCTTAAAAACTTCTTCCTCGAAGGATTCTGGCAGAATGTACTGGCATGGGCTACCTTGATTTTATTCCTCTTTGTTCCGGCCATTGGTTTACTAACCTGGTTGGTTCGCAGAATTATCGGAGCAAGGGCTGGCAGCAAGTATTTAGGTTTTACTTTCGGTGGATTGTGGACCCTTGGCTGGATCAGTGTGGTATTACTGATTGCTTCCATTGCACAAAATTTTGATGCAGGTGCTAAAGACAAAGGCGAAATAAAAATTATCCAACCCACTACCAATAAAATAACCATTAAAGTAGCAGATGCCAACTCAAGAGTGGTGAGCGGAAAATGGTTTAAAATGGATGGTCTTTTAAGAATGGACGACGATAGCATTGTACTCAACAATATCAGAGTACGCATAGCCAAAAGCCCGGATTCCTTGTACCGAGTTAGCTATGTAAAATTCAGCAATGGCTCTGATGAAAAAACGGCACTGAATAATATGGAACAAATCAAGTATGGAGCCACACAGCAAGACAGCGTGCTTTATTTGGACAGAGGATTCAAATTGAACAAGGGATCAAAATTCCGTAATCAGGGAGTAACCGTTACCATATTTGTACCAGTAGGCAAGAAAATTGAAATTGATGAAAATGTGTCCAGAAGACTAAATCATTTCAGCTTCAACTCTGGCAGAAACGATTACGACTGGGATGATGAGTGGAACAATGAAGGCTATGAAAGCTGGATGTCTAATCAGGAATATATCATGACACCGGGTGGTCTGGAAAGGGTAAAAAAGCAAGGCGATGATAATGATGACTCAGATAGTGATGATGAAGATTCGGATAAAAGCGCTATTGAAGAATACAAAAAAAGCAGAGAAGAATTGCGCAAAGAATATGAGCGCAAGCAAAAAGAAGCAGAAGAACTAAAGAAGGAACTGGATAAGCCGGTAGATACTACCCGCTACCGTTACCAGAAAGTAGCGATTCTGGAAACACCTGAAATCATTGAGATTGGGACAGAATTAGGAAGATTTTCCTTACTGAATTTACAATCCTAAAGAAGGTTGGCACAGGTTGGAAAAGAACCCTGTCTCTAATTTGAGATGGGGTTCTTGCTTTTTACCATAGGTTCGTGGCTTTCACCTATTTTTGCAACCTAATTTATTGCGCAATGAAAAACACACCGTTTACCCATAAACATATTGATCTGGGTGCAAAAATGGCTGAATTTGCCGGTTACAATATGCCGATCAGCTACACTGGTATCAACGATGAGCATGCTACTGTAAGAAAAAATGCAGGTGTATTTGATGTTAGCCATATGGGCGAATTCATATTAAAAGGCGAAAATGCCCTGGATCTGATTCAGCGTGTTACCACCAATGATGCTTCAAAACTGATTGCTGGTCAGGCACAGTATAGCTGCTTACCCAATGAAGAAGGTGGCATTGTGGATGATTTAATTGTGTATTGCATTGAACCCAACAAAACCTATATGCTGGTGGTGAATGCTTCCAATATAGAAAAAGACTGGAACTGGATTTCAAAATTAAATACCCAGCATGTTGAGATGCACAATATCAGCGATAAAACCTGTTTGCTGGCAATTCAAGGACCAAATGCAACCAAGATATTACAGCCGCTAACTGAACTGGATATCATGAATTTAAAATATTACACTTTTGTAAAAGGAACTTTTGCGGGCGTTGAGAATGTTTTAATTAGTGCAACCGGTTACACAGGATCTGGTGGTGTAGAAATTTATTTTGAAGACAGCAACGGAGCCGCGGATAAAATCTGGGATGCCATTTTTGAAATTGGGGGTCCTCAGGGATTAAAGCCTATTGGTTTAGGCGCCAGAGATACATTGCGCTTGGAAATGGGTTACTGCTTATATGGTAATGATATTGATGATACCACTTCACCTTTAGAAGGTGGTTTGGGATGGATTACCAAATTCACCAAAGACTTTACGGCTAAGTCTATCATTGAAAAAGTAAAGGCAGAAGGCGTAAAACGCAAGCTGGTAGGATTTGAGCTGCTGGAAAGAGGAATACCCCGCCACGATTATTTAATTAAAGATGCGGAAGGCAATACCATTGGCAAAGTAACCAGCGGAACACAGGCACCCTCCTTAAATAAAGCTATTGGATTGGGTTATGTAGCTACTGCGCACGCTGCAATTGACTCCATCATTTACATAGAAATCAGAAATGCACTGGTGAAGGCAAAAGTGGTGAAAGCCCCATTTGCTTAATCGGCATTATCCAATATGTTAAAGGCTTTTTTATTTTTCATTCTATTGATTGGAATCTGCGGACTGAGTTCCTGTTTCAGAAAAGGAACAGAAACAGGGCTTGCTTCCTTCTATGCAGATAAGTATGTGGGAAGAAAAACAAGCAACGGAGAAACTTTCAGACAAAATAAATTAACGGCTGCACATAAAACACTTCCCTTTGGAACAAAAGTAAAAGTGATTAATCAGAGCAACGGAAAAACGGTAAAAGTAAGAATCAACGACAGAGGACCTTTTATACAGGGAAGAATCATTGACTTAAGCAAGAAAGCGGCCAGAAAGATTGATATGATTAACGATGGTGTTACTAAAGTGAAGATTCGGTATTAGCTTCCTGAATAATTCTGACTCCATTTTTTCCTACAAAGGAATACCCAAATTCATAGCAATAAGTATAAACAGTTTTGCTGGTATGTTTAGCCTGATGGGTAAAATGCTGAGGTGTGAAGCCCTTTATATACAGCTCACTTAAAGGAATATAAGAACCCTTTCTTTGCAGGAGAAATAAGTCGGAAAGTATTTTTCTGTTTCGCAATAGCATTGCATTGATTCTGCGCATATAATTGGTTCTATTGCCATATACGGCATTGTGATAACTGCTTCTGCAATAGTTACTGCAGAATTTTTTGTCTGTCCTTCCCTGCATTTTTTTAGCGCAATGCTGACACTGTTTGGTTCCATTTTCCATAGCTAATACTTAATTGACTACTTCAAATTAGATGAAGAGCCGAATAATACACTTGTAGAAATACCAGCACTTTCAAGATTTTTCACGGTCAATCTTTATACAAACGTTTGCAAACGTTTATAAACGTCAACAGATGTTTATCATAGTGACAAGCTGAAATGGGTTGTTCATATTTGTTGGGTTAACGGCAGTACGCACTGCTCTTTAAAAAACAATTTAACTGAACCGTTATGAACGCAGTAAAAAACAAAGTCCAATTAATTGGCAATCTGGGTCAGGATCCCGAAGTAAAATCCATTGGTGAAGACAAAAAAGTAGCTCATCTAAGCCTCGCAACCAACGAGAATTACAAAAATGCCAAAGGCGAAAAAGTTACGGAAACCCAGTGGCACAATGTAGTAGCCTGGGGTAAACTGGCAGACATTGCCGAGAAGTACCTGGTAAAAGGCACGGAAGTAGTGATTGAAGGAAAGTTGGTCAATCGCAATTATACCGACAAACAAGGTGTAAAACGGTATACAACAGAAATACAAGCCAATGAATTGCTGATCCTGACCAAGAAGGCCTGACACTTGATGATCCCCCAATTCAGCTATACCTTATTTTATCAGTAGTTGCAGTTGGAATCCCGTCCACACTGCGCTACTGGTAGTAAGGGCTGATCATGAAATACACGATGGGTCCGGTTACTGCAACATAAAACCAAAGTGGCCAGGTAATCTTTGCCAGCTTCTTGTGTGCAGGAAACTCACTGGTTAAGCCTCTGTATGCAGTAAATAGAATAAAAGGCAAAATAATAGCTGCTAAAATAATATGCGTAATGAGTATAATCAAGTAAACGATTCGCATGCCACCAGCAGCCAACTGCTCTGCCTCATCCACTAAGCCGTCTTGGTTGGAGTCGCCGTACTTGGCTTCCCCTGCCAGTAAATGATGTGCTATATAGGAAAGAAGGAATAAAACAGAAAGCACCAATGCGCCCATCATCAATTTCTTATGCAACTCATAATGCTGCTTTTTAACAGCTACCAGGGCGGCCACCAATACAACGGCTATCGTTGCGTTCACAAATGCATTGATGGCGGCAAAAATATGTACATCAAAACCCAGGTCTACTTCCAGTTTAAACTTACCCAGAATTACAACAACAATAAAAACCACTAAAGAAAAAATACCAATCAGCCAGTTGGCCAAACGATCGTTTTTTTGAAATACAGGTTTCAACATGTAAAATCTATTTTGACTTCTTAAACTATTTATTTCCTAAACTAATTTTATTGATTCCAGCCTTTATCTATTTATACAATGGTCTGTTATTGGTTTTTGTCCACTACTTTTCTTCTATTCTGCATATAAGTCACAAAGAAGATGACAGCAGTAATGATGATTAACCATAACCAGCTCAGATCTAAAATTTTTCTGAATACCCCGCTCTTTTTCTGGCCATCTTTTTCCAACATCAACAAGCCTATATCCCTTGCCAGTTTCTTCATATCGGCACTATCCAATCCGTTGTAATAGCCTCTAACCTTGAACGCCTTATCTATCAAAACAAATCGGCTGGTATGCACAAAATCAGGACTTATCGGCTCTTCACTAAACTGATCCACTTTCAATTCTTCAAAAGCAAACTGATAAATATCTTTCTTGTTACCAGTTAAAAACCACCAGTTATCATGAATAGCTCCGAAACGATCTGCATATTTTTTCAATACTGAAACTGAATCGTTTTCTGGATCAACCGTAAACGACATGAAATGAACAATGGAAGTATCAATCTTGTTGCGGACATTGCCCCCTTTCTTAAAAGATTGCTGCAAAGTTGACATGTTCCGGGTAAGCCTGGGGCAAATACTTCTGCAACTGGTAAAGAAGAAATCTGCTACAATGATTTTGCCCTGAGGATCATACAAACTAACTGAGTCGCCTAATTGATTCATCAATTTGATATTCTTGGTGGTATGCCAAAACGTGTCACTAACCGACTTTCCATCCTGCACCCTTTCAATTACTGTGTCAAGCAAATAATGTCTTGGCATGACAACTGCAGTTTCACTGGCTGATTTCAATATCAGGTAACAGCTGATGGGAATTCCCAGTGCGACCAATAATCCTAAAATGGCTTTCTTTTTCATAATTGTTTTAATAAAAAACCATCGCAATGCAGCGATGGTTTAGAAATCAAAAAATATTTATGAAGCAACACCCAATTAGTGGGTTGCTTTTTTCTCTTCTTTCCCTTCTTCGTGTTTACCTGCTGCACCATGTTCTTTCTTCTCTACCTTAATGGTACTTTGCTCCTTGAAATAAGGATCGTAGGTATTACGAAGATTTCTAAAAGAATTACCATCATATAAGAAGGCAATAATAAACCAGATAAACAAGGCCAACGGAACAACAATCGTCATAATCAGGTTCTTCATTTCATGCTTCAGGTGCATAAAATAAGCAACGATATAAAACGCTTTTGCCATCATTAAAATTACAATTGCTCCTTTTAAAGCCATTCTCAACCCTACACTGGTTAATGGAATATCAATCATCCAGAAACCAATCAAAAGTTCAATTATTGTAAGTACAGTCAGGTAAACAGTAATCTTGATTACTTCCTTTGTACCTCCTCCTGCGTGTTCATGATGTTCAGCTGTATGTGACATAATCTTAAATTATCTTTTGTGAATGAATTAAATCAAATAGAAACAAGTAAATACAAATACCCAAACAAGGTCTACAAAGTGCCAGTACAAACCAGCTTTTTCAATCATTAAGTAATGACCTCTTTCTTCAAACTTGTTGGTAATGGCCATAATCAACATGATAACATTGATAATCACACCAGAGAATACGTGGAATCCGTGGAAACCGGTAATAGTAAAAAAGTAGTTGGTGAAATTGGTTGAAGAAGCAGTGCCATCATGATTCAAGAATGGATTGCTACCCCACCATGCACCTTCGTGGTGTAAATGGTTCCACTCCCATGCCTGACAAGACAAGAAAGCAATACCACCAATAATGGTCCAGATTAAATTCTTGATTACACCTTTTTTATCCATATTGTGTCCAGCTTGCACTGCCAATACCATGGTTACAGAACTGATGATTAGGATAAAGGTCATAATACTTACAAACACCAACGGTGCATTCATTCCTTCCGGAGCAAATGGAAAACTCTTAAACACTTCATTTGGGTCAGGCCATCCATTCGTAGAAAAACGAATAGTACCATAAGAAATCAGGAAAGCACCAAATGTAAAGGCATCACTCATGAGGAAATACCACATCATTACCTTTCCATACTCTACGTTAAAGGGACTCTTACCTCCACCCCAGGATTTGGTGGTAGGTGCTGTTGCAGTTGTTGCCATGTTAAAGTAAAATTTCGTACACAAAAGTATTGGCTAGAGTTGAAAAAAGGTGCATAAAACGCAACTTTTTTGTAATTAACCAATCCAATTATAAAATATGAATAAATAAATCCAAAGTATGTCTACAAAATGCCAGTAGGTACCCACTAATTCAATGGACAAACTGCTGTAATTTTTGACGCTGCTTACATAAGCTTTAATAAACATCACCAGCAGCGCAATCACGCCACCCAGCACGTGCAGCATGTGCAAGCCGGTAATCACCAGCAAAAAGGATGCTGCTGAATTGCTTTTGGCTCCCGTTAAGGCAATATTGCGTGCTTCCAGATCCATAAAACCAAAAACCTGCAGGGCCATGAATACTACACCCAGCAAAGCTGTTACTGTTATCAGGGTTCTGTATCTGGCCATTTCTCTTGCCTTGAACGCTTTAGCAGCCAGATGAACCGTTAAACTACTGGCGATAATGACCAGTGTTGAATAAATAAAAACCACAGGGAGGTCAAATTCGAGCCAGCTACTCTGGTTCTTTTTTACAATGTAAGCACTGGTAAGACCGGCAAACATCATAATGATACTTCCCATCGCCACCCATAAAGTGAATTTGTGGGGGTGAATTCTTTTCGGGGCTTCGTTCACAATTGCACTCATCGTTTTTAATTTAAATATTATCTAATCTTATCAGCGAGTAAGGCCAATAAAACAATTGGTAAATAGATATAACTACTAAACATTACTCTTCTGGCTGCTCTCACATCCATTTCCTTATACAATCTGGCGCTTTGCACCACCATAAACAAATTGCAAACCAAAACAATCCATAAACTGGTAATACCGGTAAGCCCAATGAAATAAGGCACCATTCCAATTGGTATCATTAATACAGAGTACATAATGGTCTGTATAGCAGTAAATTTTGTTGGACCTTTATCTGCGGGCAATAATTTAAAACCAGCTTTTGTATAGTCGGTATGTGCCACCCAGGCAATCGCCCAGAAATGAGGGAACTGCCAAAGAAACTGCATGCCAAATAATACCCATCCGCCTAAAGAGAAGTCATCGTTTCCCGCAACCCAGCCAATCAGGCAGGGTAATGCCCCAGGAAGCGCTCCAATCAAAACTGCAATGGAATTTATTTTCTTTAAAGGCGTATAAATAAATGCATATAAAAACAAACTGAAAGCAGAAACCAATGCAGAAGACAGGTTAAAATAATACCACATCATGGCAATACCTACTAACCCTGCAATAATGGCAAAAGTATACGCTTCGTTCTGACTCATGCTGCCATTAGCAACAGGTCGTTTGGAAGTACGCTTCATCAAAGCATCTGTATCTTTTTCTACAGCCTGATTAATGGCATTGGCGCTACCGGTGATTAACATACCTGCTACAAACAACAGTGTAATCATACCCCAGTCGTATTCCACCACTTTGGGTGCCAGTAAATAACAGATAACACAGGAAAAAACAACAGTAAAACTCAAAGTGAACTTAATCAATAACATGTAGTCCCTTACTTTGGCTACTATTGCTAGTGATGGAGTTGGTTTTTGATCTTTGTTGGATTTTGTCATCCCTGATTTTGCTTAAAAACAATGCTCCCGTAATTCGGGAGCATTGGAATATGATCACTGAATATACATTCAGTTATGAATTTTAGTGACTGCTTTCGTCGGCTCCTACTGGTGTGGTTTGAGAGATAAACTCTTTACCGTCTTTACCGTAGTCATAAGCCCAGCGATGTACTTCAGGGATTTCACCCACCCAGTTACCATGACCAGGATTGATTGGCGTAGTCCATTCTAAAGTATTTGAATTGTAAGGATTCTGCGTAGTAACTTTTCTTCCTTTGAAAACAGAGTAGAAGAAGTTAAATAAGAACAATAGCTGAGCAGCAAAAACAATCATGGCAACCGTGCTGATGAATCTGTTCAATTCAGCGAATTGCTTAAAGCTTTCCCATACACTGTAATCATAGTATCTTCTTGGCATACCAGCTAAACCCTGGTAGTGCATTGGCCAGAAAATCATGTAAGCACCACCCAATGTAATCCAGAAGTGAAGGTAAGCCAAAGTATTGTTCATGAAACGACCGTACATTTTAGGGAACCAGTGGTAGATACCGGCAAACATACCGAACATACTTGCCACACCCATCACAATATGGAAGTGCGCAATTACGAAATAAGTATCGTGTAAGTGGATGTCCAATGCTGAGTTACCTAACCAGATACCTGTTAAACCACCAGAGATAAACAAGCTTACAAATCCAATAGAGAATAACATACCTGGAGTAAAGCGGATATTTCCTCTCCACAAAGTAGTTAACCAGTTGAATACTTTAATAGCAGATGGAACGGCAATTAACAAAGTCAATAACACGAACACAGAACCTAAGAAAGGATTCAGACCTGTAACGAACATATGGTGTGCCCATACAAGGAACGCAAGGATGGCAATAGCAAATAATGAACCCACCATCGCAATGTATCCGAAGATAGGTTTTCTTGAATTCACAGAAAGAATTTCAGAAACCATACCCATCGCAGGTAATAAGATGATATATACTTCAGGGTGACCTAAGAACCAAAACAAGTGCTGATAAAGAATAGCGCTACCACCTTCGTTTGGTAAAGCACCTACTCCATTAATAAAGATATCAGACAAATAGAAGCTGGTACCGAAGTTCCTATCGAAAATCAACAAGATAAAACCAGAGAACAATACAGGGAAAGACAATACCCCTAATACTGCAGTAAAGAACAATGCCCAGATAGTAAGCGGCATACGGGTCATGCTCATACCTTTCGTACGCATGTTTAATACAGTAGCGATGTAGTTAAGACCGCCCAATAAAGAAGATACCACAAACAAAGCCATGGCAATCAACCATAGATCCATACCGGTTCCGGAACCTGGAGAAGCTGCTGCCAATGCACTCAAAGGAGGATAAGCAGTCCAACCACCACTGAATGGTCCGAATTCTACGAACATAGAAGATAACATTACGATACTGGCTGCAAAGAAGAACCAGTAACTTAACATATTCATGAATGGAGAAGCCATATCTCTTGCACCAATTTGCAATGGAATCAAGAAGTTGGCAAAAGTTCCACTAAGACCTGCAGTTAATACAAAGAATACCAATACGGTACCGTGTGTAGTAACCAAAGCATAGTAAGCTTCTGGGGTTATTTTACCACCTTCGGCCCATTTACCCAATAAATCTTCAAGGAAAGGGAAAGTGGATTCAGGATAACCCAACTGTAAACGGAAAAGCACGCTCATTAAACCACCCAGCACTGCCCAAACCATACCTGTAATCAAGAATTGCTTGGCGATCATCTTGTGATCCATACTGAAGACATACTTCGAAATAAATGTCTCGTGATGATGCTCATGATGATGGTCACCATGTGCTTCATGTAAACCTGCTCCGGCAGGTGCGTGCAATACGGCTTCGTTACTCATACACTGATTCTTTATTAGTTATAACAACCTGATTTTTTGATGGTTGTTGATTGTTCTACAATTTCGCGGTTACTTTAGATGCTGCTTCAACAGGTTTTGCTACTGTTTTTACAGAATCGGTTTTGGCATTGGCCGGATCCTTATCAGGATTGGATGTGTAATAATAAGGAGACTGACCAGCCATCTTTGCATCAAATTCAGCCTGATCCAATACTTCAATGATACCTTTCATTGAGTAGTGACCATTTCCGCACATCTGATCGCAACTGATTTCATACTGGAAATCAGGGTTACCGGTAATTTCCTTCATTTCTTTGGTAGTGTACTTAGGTGTAAACCACATAGTTGTTGGAATACCAGGAACAGCATCCATCTTCATTCTGAAATGAGGTAAACCCACATCATGAATTACATCTCTTGAACCAATGATCAATTTAACCGGACGACCTTTTACCAGGTACATAGTTTGTTCCATAACTAAGTCATCATGACCTAGCTTGTCGTCCCAGATTAAACCTAAAGAGTTATTAGCGTTGTCAATATTCTTGTAGTACTTCTTACCAAATGCACCGTCTTTACCCGGATAACGGTAAATCCATCCAAATTGCTTTCCGGTTACTTCTACAACCATTGCTTCTTTTGGAGGCTCACCTGTAAACAGGAGCCAGTTTCTCAAACCTATTACCACCAATACGGTCAAGGCAATGGCAGGAATAACTGTCCAGATGGCTTCTAATTTATTACTGTGCGCAAAGAAATATACTTTACGGGTATCGCTCTCCTGGTATTTGTAAGCAAACCAGAACAAAACGATTTGAGTAAGAATAAATACAAATCCGGTTACCGCTAATGTTAACCAAAGCATTGAGTCTACACGCTCTCCTTCCACACTGGCAGATTCGTATGGCAACAAGGTTTTATCGTATAAAACTTCATTACAATACCAAACGCCCACAAGACCCAACACCAAGAAGACTACCATTAGAAAACCATTAATCTTGTTGTTCTGCTTACGGCTATGCTCTTCCCCTTTCAAGATTGCCACATACTCACTTGCTTTAGAGATCTGAAAGATCACTACAAAAATGAGTAACGTTACCGCGGTGATTAATAAAGCTGTCATAATGCTGTATATATATTATCTAATGTCTTAACAATTTTTAAATTACGCAGGTTCTCAATTAAACCTGGTGAATCACACTCTCCTTCAGGTAAGGGTGGTACTTGGCAATCAAAGGCTTCTTAGATAATGCTGTACCTACAAACAAAATCATCGTTCCTACAAAGAAAGCCAATGCGCCAAAATCTAACCAACCTAAAGTAACGTGCTCTTTCATTAATGAACCCATCACCATCTGGTAGAAATCGATCCAGTGACCAAAGATGATTAAAACTGCCATAAAAGTTACCAATGTATAATTTCTCTTGGCAGAACGCTTCATCAGAATCAACAACGGACAAAGGAAGTTTACTATCAAATTGAAGAAGAAAATTCCCTTGTAAGCACCCTGAGTTCTGTGCTTGAAGTATACGGTTTCTTCCGGAATATTTGCGTACCAGATCAACATATACTGAGAGAACCATAAATAAGTCCAGAAAATAGAGAAAGCAAACATGAACTTACCAATATCGTGCAAGTGCTCCTGGCTGGTTAGCTCCAGATAACCTTTGTTCTTCAGGTAAATTACCCAAAGTGCAATCAAAGACATACCTGCTACAAATGAGCTTACAAAAGTGTACCAGCTGTACATGGTAGAATACCAGTGTGCATCAATGCTCATCATCCACAACCAGGGAACAGTAGATCCAACAGTTAAACCAAACCATACGGTGAACATAGCAGTTCTTACAGTACCTCTGTAAATAAAACGATCACTGGTTTCGCGATCCATTGGACCCGCATCCGCTTCATCATTTAATTTACGGATTCTCCATCCAAGGAAGCTCCACAATGCAATGGTAAGGGTAGTCCAGATTACAAAGAAAGTAGGATTCAAAAATCCTGCTTTACCTTTTAAGATAGGATCAGCAGCCACGGCCTCGGTATCTAACCAATGGTAGATATGGTGTTTGTGACCAAAAATAATGTACATCAATACCGCAAAAGTGATGGCACCAAAAATGGGAACCAAGGTAGAGATTGCCTCAGGAATTCTGCGGAAAGTCTGTGTAAATCCGGCTTGAGCCAAAGTAGTAACAGATATAAAGAACATGCTCGCATTGCAAATCAATGTCCAGAATATGGTATTATACATTAGTGTTCCCCAGAAATGCACTTGTTCGTGCTCATCGGAACTAAAACCCTTGGTGAACATCCCGTACAATAAAGCAGCCAGGCCTAACCCTATCAGGGCATAAGACCAGGTTTTCATTTTACCGGGAACTTCAAATTGTGTTCTTAAAGATGCCATTGTTACTCTTTTAGTTCAGTTAGTATTGGTCTCTCATCAGACCCTTTGCTAAATTTATTTTGTTGTTGCAGTCGCTTCTGCTGCCGGAGCAGCAGCTGGTGTTGCTTTTGCTTTACTTGCCTGTTGCTTAGCCTTGATATAAGCAATTACCTGCCAACGCTGCTTACGACTCATTTGAGATGCATAGGAACCCATTAAGTTCTTACCGTAAGCAACTGAATAGAACATTTGACCTGCTGGCATAGCTTCATACTTTGCATCTCCAACCAAAGCTGCTGGTTTTGCAGCATAAGGGCCATTACCATCTTTGTAAAGAGGGCCGTTACCATTCAATTTATCACCATGACAAATACCACAGTTGATTAAATACAAACGCTCTGCTTCTTCCATATCCGCTTTGCTCAAAGAATCATAAGGATTAGGAACTGCTTTAGAAGCGTTGTAATTGGTGGTATCTCCGGGCTTATCCATTGGAATATGGAAAGGCATTTCCTCTTCACGGGAAATGGTTCCTTCTACAGGACGACTGTTGTAATTGATACCTTTTTCTGCAAGATTGCTGTGATCTGCATAAGATTCATAAGCACGGCTGTAAGCCATATCCGGCATGTAAATTTTACCAGGAGTGCGCTTAACATCGCTGCAGGCAGTTAATGCAACCAGTGCAGATAAAGAAGCTATGATAAATTTATTCTTCATGATTCAATAGTTCTAATAGTTCTAAATTAAGCGGCAACAATTTGCTTTTCTTCAAAAGGCATTTCGTCTTTATCGTATCTGCCTAACCACCAGCCTTCTTCAGCAACTTCAACTTTGGTTTCCAAAGCACCGTTGCTGCTTAAGAATGCCTGAAGGTCATCGGTATTGGTTTTATCCGTACACTCAATTACCATCACAAAAAGATCATCAGTAGCTCTTGGGTGAAAATGATGCTTCTTTACAAAGGGTGCCAACTGACACAGGTAGCAGAAAGTAAGTACCATTCCTACAGCGGCAAACAAAACCGTCAATTCAAACATGATTGGAATCCAGGCTGGCAAAGCAAAGTGAGGCTTACCTCCGATGTTTAAAGGCCAGTCCTTGGTAAAAATCCAGCTGATTGCGCTTACTGCAGTAGTTGTACCGGTAATACCATAAATAAAACCTGCTGTGTGCAAGCTGGTTTCACGAAGACCCATTGCATGATCTAATCCGTGAACAGCAAACGGCGTGTACACATCATGGATTTTATATCCGGCTGTACGAACTTTTTTTACTGCAGGAAATAAAACTGCTTCGTCATCAAAACAGCCCACTACAAATTTCTTTTTTGCCATACTTTATTTTTTTTCTGCCCTGCGTTGGCAGGATCAGTCAATCATACGATTATTAATGGTGTGCATGTTCGTGCACAAAATCTTCCAGCTTTTGGTCTTCAATCTTAGTCATCTGATTCTTGTATCCTTCACCAGTTGTTTTTAATACATACTTGATTTCTGCAATTGCAATAACAGGGAAGTATTTGGCGAATAAGAAGAAGCAAGTGAAGAACAATCCAAAAGTACCTGCGTAGAAACCAATTTCCCAGATAGTTGGGCTGTAGTATACAGACCAGCTGGAAGGCAGGTAGTCACGGTAAAGTGAAGTAACGATGATTACGAAACGCTCGAACCACATACCAATATTTACGATGATGCTCATGAAGAAGGTAACAAAGATGTTTCTTCTCATTTTGCGGAACCAGAAAATCTGAGGGCTTAATACGTTACAAGCCATCATACCCCAGTAGCTCCATCCGTAAGGAGAGAACAAATAGGCACGGCTGTACCAGAATGTATATCCTTCATATTTGTTCTGGCTGTACCAACCCATGAACAACTCGGTTAAGTAGGCAATACCCACAATTGAACCGGTCAATACAATTACCTTGTTCATGGCTTCAATGTGACCAATGGTTACATAGTCTTCCATCGCAAATACTTTACGAACAATAATCATCAGGGTTTGCACCATGGCAAATCCGGAGAAGATTGCACCCGCAACGAAATAAGGAGGGAAGATAGTAGTATGCCAACCTGGAATAACTGAAGTAGCGAAGTCAAAAGATACGATCGTGTGAACCGATAGTACCAGCGGCGTACTCAATCCCGCCAATACCAATGATAAGCTCTCGTGACGCTGCCAGTGCTTGGTAGAACCAGTCCATCCGAATGAAGCAATACCATATAAACGCTTACGTAACTTAGTAAATGCACGGTCTCTTACAGTTGCGAAGTCAGGAATCAAACCTGAATACCAGAACAAAAGAGATACAGTGAAGTAAGTAGAGATCGCAAATACGTCCCACAACAATGGAGAGTTAAAGTTAACCCATAGAGGACCGCGGGAGTTAGGGTAAGGCAATACAAAGAAAGCCATCCATACTCTACCCATGTGGAAGATAGGGAACTGACCCGCACACATTACCGCGAAGATGGTCATCGCTTCTGCCGCACGGTTTACACCTGTTCTCCATCCCTGACGGAATAACAATAAGATTGCAGAGATCAAGGTGCCAGCGTGACCGATACCAACCCACCATACGAAGTTGGTGATATCCCATCCCCAACCCACTGTTTTGTTAAGGTTCCACTGTCCTATACCGTAAGTAACTTCACGATAAACGCTGTAGACACCAAACATGAGTAAGGCAACAGCAATATAAAAACCTACATACCATAATTTGGTAGGCTTGGCTTCAATAGGGCGAACAATGTCTTCTGTAACCTTCTTGTATGTTTTGTCGCCATACACCAGTGGTTCCCTGAGCTGTGATTCGTACTTTAAATGCATCTGTTCTTATTTTGGTCCTTGATCTGCCCGGAGGCAGAATCTGGTTATTTCAAATTCTTTAATTATCCGTGTGCTTTTTCTGTTTTTGCTTCTGCAGCTTCGTGATGAGGCATATCATCTGTATTTCTCACCTTAGCCATATAGGTTACATTTGGCAACACATGCAGTTGCTCTAACACATAGAACTGACGGTTTGGATTTTCCTGTCTAGCCATAGTAATTGCACTTTCCTTGCTGTTGGCATTACCGAAAGTAATTGCGTGTGTAGGACAAGCCTGCTGACAAGCAACTTTTACGTCGCTGTCGCTTAAAGGACGGCTGTCTTTCTTCGCTTTCAACTTACCTTCCTGTAAACGCTGTACACAGAAAGAACATTTTTCAATTACCCCTCTTGCACGTACAGTAACATCAGGATTTAACACCATTCTGGTTAAATCGTCGTTCATGTCTAGCACTACATCGTTCACAATACCTTTCTGGTTGTCACCGAAGCTATCAGAGCCATTGTAATCAGCCCAGTTGAAACGACGTACTTTATAAGGACAGTTGTTGGCACAGTATCTGGTACCAATACAACGGTTATAAGTCATTTGGTTGATACCTTCACTACTATGGTTGGTTGCAGCAACCGGACAAACGTTTTCACAAGGAGCGTTGTCACAATGCTGACACATTAACGGCTGAAATACCACGTTTGGATTTTCCAAATCGCCACTGTAGTAACGGTCAATACGTAACCAGTGCATTTCATGACCACGTAATACTTCAGGCTTACCTACAACAGATACATTGTTCTCCGCATTACAAGCCACTACGCAGGCACCACAACCGGTACA
>JBDLUU010000079.1:0-6657 GCA_039805185.1 Bacteroidota bacterium | reverse complement strand
ACCCCCATCATTTATTGAATCACTTGCTGGCATTAAAGGCTTTAATAAGGAAAGTTTTGAAGCGGTTCATCAAACCGGAGAACAGATTACCAGCATTCGGTTACATCCACAGAAAAATGCGATTATACAGCCCGATTTGCTAGACGGGAAAGTTCCCTGGAATAGCAATGGTTATTATTTAAAAGAACGTCCTTCCTTTACACATGATCCCTTATTTCATGCAGGTGCTTATTATGTTCAGGAAGCCAGCTCCATGTTTTTGGAACATGCTTTACAAACCTGTATCAAGGGCACAGGAGCAGGTTTAAAAATTTTGGATTTGTGTGCAGCACCAGGTGGCAAATCAACTTTGCTGGCAAGCATGTATCCCGATGCACTCATTGTAAGCAATGAAGTGATAAAGTCACGTGCTGCTATATTGGTAGAGAATGCAACCAAATGGGGGATGCCCAATATGGTAGTAACCAACAATGATCCTGAACATTTTAAGGACTTTGCAGGATATTTTGATGTAATTGTTGTAGACGCCCCATGCAGTGGAAGCGGCATGTTCAGAAAAGATCCAGCTTCCATTGATGAATGGAGCGAACATAATGTAATTCATTGCAGTCAAAGACAGGAACGAATTTTAGCGAATATTGTTCCCTGTTTAAAAGAAAATGGTTTGCTCGTTTATTCTACCTGCTCCTACTCCCTGGCAGAAGATGAAAACATTGCAGACTGGCTGGTCAATGAAATGAAACTGGCTTCCCTTTCTATTAAAATTGAAAGTCACTGGAATATTATTGAAACAATTTCAGATAAGGAAAAAGCTTATGGCTATCGGTTTTATCCCAACCTCCTGAAAGGAGAGGGATTTTATCTGTCTGTTTTTCAGCGAACTGAATCTGCAGGACAAGACCGATTAAGAGAGGTCTCGCTCACGCAACCTGGCAAATCGGAGCTGGAAGGACTGGCTCCTTTTACAGCAGATTTTCCCGATGCATTTTATTTTAAACAAAGCAATGGTATCCGGTTATTGCCCCCCTCTTTTGTAAGCGATTTGCAGGCACTTTCTTCCAGGTTGTATATAAAAAAAGCTGGGATAGAAATAGGGGAGTTCAAGGGCAAATCAATGATACCCTCGCATGAGTGGGCTGTTTCCCTTTTACCCAAATCAGGATTACCTACCATTCAACTGGATAAAAATGCTGCCTTACAGTTTTTGAAAAGAGCGAATTTCACAGTAGATGATGCGGGTATTGGCTGGAATTGGGTGGCATTTGAGGGAGTCGTTTTGGGTTTGGTTAAAGTTTTGCCCAATAGAATCAATAATTATTATCCTTCAGAATGGAGAATATTAAAAGATTAACTTTGCTGACCATTTGAACGATTATGTACCTGAGAAAATATCTTGTTTTTGTCTTTCTATTGTTAGCTGCATTTGCAAATGCACAGGACAAACTCATTGCAGCCGGAGCAACCGGAGACCTGCATATTGTCCATCAATTAAAAGGAAAGGAAACCTTATCTGTTTTAAGCAGAATATATGGCGCAACGCCAAGGCAAATTGCTGTTTATAACAATATAAATGTAAGTTCAGTTCTTACGCCCGGGACAAAATTGAAAATTCCCTTATCAGAAGAAAATCTGGTGCAGGAGCAGGAATTTGCAACCAGCGAACCTGTTTTTCATATAGCTGGTAATGGGGAAAATCTATTCAGACTCAGTCAACGATATTTCAAAGTTCCCCTGGCTAAACTGCGGGAGTGGAACGACTTAAAAACCGATGTACTTAAAAAAGGTCAGGTAATTGTTATCGGCTTTATAGGGGGAGCGAAACTGGCGGCAATGAAAGCCGATGCTCCGGCGGCCAATGCGCAGGTTTTTGTAAAGCCTCCGGTAATTGGAGCCCCTGTTGAACCTCAGCCATTGAAAGATCCTAATGTGATGGATGCTTCAGTGGATGGAACCAGGGAAATGAAAAAAGGCGAAATGAAGCCTATGACCGAAACCGATAAGTTTTTTGCCAAGGCGGCTGCTGACAAAGCAAAAAAAGAAGCTGAGGCTGCTGCTAATATTATTCCTCCGCCTGTTCCTGTAGAACAATTTAAAGAGACCAATAAAGTGTCGCCTACAGAATATAAAATCAGCGAAGAAGAACTAAGATACATTCCTAAACAGGGTGATGAAGGATACTTTGGATTGATTTATACAATGGATGAACCTTCAAAAACCAAAGTGAATAAAGCAGGTGAAGCCGGTATATTTAAATCATTAAGCGGATTTTCGGACCGGAAATTTTATGCTTTAATGAATGATGTTTTACCCGGTACAATCGTGCGCATTTCCACTGCAGACAATAAATCGGTATGCGCCAGAGTGCTGGGTCCCGTACCTGAGATAAAAGGAGCGCCTTCTTTGGTGATTCGTTTGAGCAATGCCACGGCAGCTGCATTGGGCAGGTCTGAAAATTATTTTCCCGTAACGATTACTTATTTACAATAATATGAAAACGCAAATTCTTTCTTCTCTGTTATTACTTGCTTCTATCTCCTGTAATTCTACAACAACTGAAAACCAGGTGGCAGGTGAAAGTTCTGATGCTGTAGTTCAAACCGGAGGTTCAATTACAGTAAAAGCATTCGACCAAAAAATGAAGATGCCCGGCGTGCAGATTTTAGATGTGAGAACCGCTGGTGAATATCAGGGCGGGCACTTCAATAATGCATTACAAGCCAATTGGCTGAACGAAGCGGAGTTTGTTGAAAGAGTGCAACATATTGATAAAACCAAACCTGTGCTGGTGTATTGTGCTTCAGGGGTGAGAAGTGAAGAGGCTATGAACTGGATGAAGCAAAACGGATTTGCTGATGTAAGTAATTTAAAAGGTGGCTTGTCTGCATGGCGTATGGAAGGAATGCCATTGGAAACCAAGACTGCGAGAGCAGAAATGAGTGTTGCTGCATTCAAAGCCAGTACCAAAACCGGAACTATTTTGGTGGATATTGGTGCAGAATGGTGCCCTCCTTGTGTAAAAATGGAACCGGTTCTTCAGCATTTGCAAAAAGAAAAAGGAACACAGTTTAATTTAGTAAAAGTGGATGGCGGCATAGATGTCTCGGTTATGAAGGAATTGCGCTCAGAAGGGCTCCCTACTTTTATTGTATTTAAGAATGGAAAAGAAGTTTGGCGCAAACAGGGACTGGTTGATTTGCCAACACTAAGCAAAGCCATAGAATAGCAGCCATTTATTTTTCCTGTATAGTATAGCCTCTGAGAAAATCAGTTACAGGCATGCGTTTTTTTCCTTCCATCTGAATTTCAAGAAGGTGTAGGTACCCATTGCTGCAACTAAACTTCAGAAATGTTTTATTGTCGGTCAATATTTTGCCAGGTTCAAAATTGTGCGCTACCAATTCCTTTTTGCTGCGATAAACTTTCAGAATTTTGCCATCGAGATAGGTAATCGCCCCGGGAAATTGTGAAAGCCCTCTCACAAGATTGTGCAGTGTTTCAACAGTATTATTCCAATGAATAATGCACTCTGCTGTGAAAATTTTAGGAGCATGTTTGTTATCCGCAGTAATTTGCTGGGGCTGTTCCAGAATATTTCCAGCTTCCAGCTGTTTGAGTGTTTTTACCAGTAAATTGGCTCCTGTTACTTTCATGCGGTCGTGCACTTCTGTAGCGGTTTCATCTTCACCAATTTCCATAGACTCCTGCAGCAGAATATCTCCGGTATCTATCTCGTGTTTTAATTTGAAAGTGGTAACCCCTGTAGTTTTTTCACCATTGATAACCGCCCAGTTAATAGGGGCTGCACCTCTGTATTGAGGTAACATAGAGCCATGTACGTTGATGGTACCCAATGGCGGCATATTCCAGACAATTTCCGGCAACATTCTGAACGCAACTACAATCTGAAGGTCCGGGGCCAGCTTTTTAAGGGTGTCAATAAAGGCAGGATCTTTTAGCTTCTCCGGTTGTAAAACAGGGATATTGTGCTGAAGGGCAAATTGTTTTACGGCACTTTGGCTCATTTTAAGGCCTCTGCCAGCAGGTTTGTCCGGTGCCGTTACAACAGCAATCACATTGAACCCATTGGAAATCAAAGCATCCAATGAAGCAACAGCAAAATCCGGAGTTCCCATAAAAACAATGCGCATAACCAGTTTTTAGGCTGCAAAGTTAGGTTTCCATTGAATCTTAACTAAAAATACTTCGTCAGGTTAGGGAAGGATAGTATTTTTGCAGCTTAATATTTATTTATGCAACAAGCAAAAAAAGGTGATAAGGTAAAAGTACATTATCACGGAAAGTTAACCAATGGCAGCACATTCGATTCCTCTGAAGGAAGAGAACCATTGGAATTTGAAATCGGAAGCGGTATGGTTATTGCCGGTTTTGATGATGGTGTTACAGGTATGGTAATTGGTGAAAAAAAGACAATCAGTATACCAGCAGATCAGGCTTACGGACCTAAGCAGGAAGAAATGATCATGGAATTTCCTAAAGACAGATTTCCTGCAGACATGGTACCTGAAGTAGGTATGCAACTAAATATGAGCAATGGTTCCGGACAAAACTTTCCAGTAATGATTGTAGAAGTAAAAGATACAGTTGTTGTATTGGATGCCAATCATCCACTAGCTGGAGAAGAATTGGTTTTTGATCTTGAATTAGTGGCTATTGACGGTCCTAAGTCTATCATTATTACCCCTTAATTCTTTTGACCTTATATAATGAGTCATAGGGTAAAATAGAATTACAAAATACTTTTAGGCAATAAATAAAAAGAGAGCGGATTCCGCTCTCTTTTTATTTAGACGAAACTTGTTTTAAGTAAATGCGATTGTTTTATTGAACTTAAATTTTAAGCAGCTTTTTTTCTGTTCAGCCACCATCCCAGCCAGATACCCACCAAAGACCAACTTACCAGCGCATCTATCAGATATGCCCTGATGTCGAACATAGGATACCAGATATGCCCTGTGTAACTACTGTTAAGATAAACAATGATACCCACGAGTAAGGATGCTGTAAACGTAGTTGAAAAATTATTGGTATTTATTTTTCCAAGTATCCAACACAGGAGCCAAATAATGAAAATATTGGCAACTAACCCTCGCAGCATATTTAATCCCATATTATATTCTAAAGCAGCATGATACTGAATACTTGCCCATGGCTTGCCAATCTTATTCTGAGCCAGTTTTTCCATTTCTTCAAATGAGGTGCCAGCAGGTGCAGAGGGCATATAATAGCCTCCTTCTTTTTCTAAATTCACCTTAAGTAATGCAAGTATCGTGTCTTGTTTGGGACTGTACTGTTGAGAAGGACTGTGGAGGTTAATAGCAGTCCAGGAAAGGAACTGCCACATAAAAAGCAGGATTCCTCCTACTATTGAGGCAATAATTGTTTTTTTCATTGAGGGGTGTTTTGTTTACTCCAAAATACCTATCTCTTTTTACAATTGCAATAGTTGCTTCAACTATTCTTACTTTGCAGAAAATCAGAAAAAATGCCATCCCGTAGTGTAGCAGAACGGTTTATGCAATACGTGCAAATAGACACACAGAGTAATGCTCAAAGCAATGAGGTACCAACTTCTGCAAAACAAAAGAACCTAAGCTTTTTGTTGGCCGAACAGCTAAAGCAAATGGGCTTAAAGAATGTAATTGCCAATGATTTTGGATATGTATATGCCACCATTCCTTCCAATAGTTCCAAAAAGATACCGGTTATCTGTTTTTGCGCCCATGTAGACACTGCTCCGGATTGTTCCGGGACCAATGTTAAGCCCATCTTGCACAAAAACTACCAGGGACAATCCATTGTATTGCCAGATGATAAGAATATAGTCTTGGATCCAGAAAAAATGCCCTACCTGAAACAGCATATCGGGAAAGAGATTATTACGGCAAGTGGTACAACTTTACTGGGTGCTGATGATAAGGCAGGGGTTGCCATTATTATGCAGTTAGCGGAAATGCTAAGCAAAGATGCTTCTATTCCACATGGTGAGATCAGGATTTTATTCACGCCTGATGAAGAGGTTGGAAGAGGAACCAATCATCTGGACATGGAATTATTGGGAGCAGATTTCGCTTATACGCTTGATGGAGGTGAACTGGGAACATTTGAAGATGAAACTTTTAGTGCCAATGGATTTACTATTCATATAGAAGGAGTAATTGCCCACCCGGGATATGCAAAAGGAAAGTTGGTCAATGCGATTAAACTGGCTGCTGAAATGATTGCTGCATTGCCCAAAGACAAACTGGCTCCGGAAGTTACAGATAAAAAGCAGGGGTTTGTACATCCCGTTCATGTAGAAGGGACTGCCGAAAAAGCCATGATAGAATTTATTATCCGGGATTTTGATACCAGTCAACTCAAGCAGCATCAGGATGAAATTATTCAGATTGCCAATCGGGTTGTGGCGAATTATCCGGGTGTCAATTTACAATTTGAGGAACAGGAGCAGTACCGCAATATGAAAGAAGTGATTGATCGGTTTCCCTTTATTACTTCATTTGCTGAAGAAGCTTATTGTCTTGCCGGATTGCCGTTTGTTAAAGAACCCATTCGTGGGGGGACTGATGGAAGCCGGTTGAGTTTTATGGGTTTGCCTTGCCCCAATATTTTTACCGGTATGCAGGCTATACACAGCAA
>JBDLUU010000078.1:0-7845 GCA_039805185.1 Bacteroidota bacterium | reverse complement strand
TTTTTTATGGAAATTTAATTTTAGCGCATCTCACGTAAAATATTTACTAAATTGCCCATCCCGTAAAGTGATTGTATGGAAAATACTTACAGAGAGAGAAACCAGAAACGGTACAGTGTCTTCAGAAGAATCTATGATATTTCTATGGCCACTTTGTTTTTGGGTGTAGGTCTTGCAGTGTTCTTCATAGAAAAGCTGGGAATGGATCTGGTGTTTACGGCAGAACCGCTTTATCGTAATTTATTCGGAAGCATTTGTGTTTTGTACGGAGCATTCAGATTATACAGAGGCGTTAAGCAAGATTATTAATGGTATGAAGAGAAGTAGATTGTTTGCTTGGTCGCTTGTTTTTTTGCTCTTTGTTTCTTGTGATTCAAAAGAATCAAAAAATGCTTTTCAGGATAACACCGAAGAGGGAACCATTTACATTAGTGTAGATGAAAGCTTTAAGCCCGTTATAGAAGAGCAATTAAGAGTTCACCAATCGTCTTTCCCCAAAGCCAATATTGTTGTATCCTACAAATCAGAAGCAGACTGTTTCAGAGATTTACAAAAAGACAGTACGCGTATGATTATTGTAGCAAGAGGCCTTGATGAGAAAGAAGCTGAATTTTATAAGTCTGCTTTGTCTTACGCACCCCAGTATGCTGAACTGGCATACGATGCAGTAGCATTGATTGTAAATAATAATGCCAGTGATAGCATATTTACGTTTAATGATGTAAAAGATATATTAAGCGGGAAGCATAAGATTACAGCAGTGATGGATGGAAAATCTGCTACCAGTACTGTTCGCTATTTAAAAGACAGTGTGTTAAAAGGCACTGCTTTTGGTGCAAACGTTGTAGCAGCCAATAATAGTCAGGAAGTAATTGATATTGTTACTTCCAGAAGTGATGTAATTGGTTTTGTAGGTCTTAGCTGGATTGGAGATGTATATGATACGAAACAACAATCTTATCTGAAGAAGATCAGATTGGCAAGAGTTGAATGTACGGCCTGTTTAGAAAAAGGCATTTTTGCAAAACCTTCTCAGTCAACCATAACCTATGGTCAGTACCCTTTGGCACGACCTTTGTTTTACGTGTTGAAAGAGAACCATGCTGGTCTCGGCACAGGCTTCATGAATTTCATGAGTCTGGAAAGAGGACAGCTGATATTCAGAAGATCTTTTTTAGCTCCGGCTAAAATGGCTTTTCACAAAAGGAATAGTAGTATAACCGAAGAATAACAAAACAACTATAAAAAGAGAGAACATGAAGAAGACCGTTGCTTTGATGTTTGCAGCTGTATTTGCGGTACAGTGCTTAACGGCACAGATTGCCGAAGGCATTAAGCTGTTGCATTACGAAAAAAACAAAAGTGCAAAAGAAGTATTGCAGAAAAACTACGATGCGAATTCCAAAGACCCCCAGGCCATTTATTGGTTAGGTCAGGCCCATCTTGCTGGTAATGGAATTGAAGTTACCAAGGAAGATGTTGCTGCTGCAAAAGCATTGTATCAGAAAGGTTTACAGGAATTGGGCAGCGATGCCTGGTTGCTGGTAGGTATGGGACATGTTGAGTTGAGAGAAGGTGGAGACCTGAATTCAGCCAAACAAAAGTTTGAACAGGCCATTACAGCAACTACAGAAACCAGAGGAAAAAACAAAGGGAAGCCCAATCCGGCTATCTTAACTGCTATTGGCCGTGCCAATGCGGATGGAGACAGTAAGATGGGAGATCCTGTATATGGTATTGATAAATTAAAGCAGGCTGGTGCATTGGATTTAACCAACCCTGATATTTATATTTACATGGGTATCAGCTACCAGAAAATGGGTGGTGAAAATGGTGGTGAAGCGGTAAAAGCTTATACAGAAGCCATTTCCCGTGATCCAAAGAACGCACTGGCTATGTTTAGAATTGGTAAGATTTATCAGAGCCAGAACAACGTAGAATTGTTTGAGCAATACTATGATAATGCAAAAACAGCGGATGCCGCATTTCCTCCTGTTTACTATGCATTGTATCAGTACTATTCTGAGAAAGATGTTACCAAAGCAAAAGAGTATTTGGATCAGTATGTGCATTCTGCCGATAAGGACTCAAGAAATGAATTATACCAGGCAGACTATTTGTTCCGTGCTGGTAAATATGACGAGTCTTTGGCTAAAGCGAAAGAACTGGATGCTGCTGTAGGTATTAAAGCGGTTCCAAGATTGGGCGTTGTATATGCATTCAACTATTTAAGAAAAGGCGATTCTCTTACTGCTAAAAAATACATTGAAGAATTTTTGAACAGCGCTCCTGCTTCTGAAATTCAGGCATCTGACTATAAGTTGGGCGTTGAAGTGGTAACCAAATTCCCTGGCAATGAAGCAACTGCCCTTGGTTTTGTAGACAAGGCATTACAGGTGGATACTGCAAAAGCCAATCAGATTGTGTTGATTAATGCTGCAGCTGATATGTTTGGTAAGGCAAAATCTTATCAGGCACAATTGAACCTGATGAAGCGCGGAATGATGATGAAGGGTGAATTAACTGAAGTAGATCACTATAAATTAACTTCATCTGCTTTCAATGCAAAAGCTTACGATCAGGTGATTGAATTTGCCAAACCTTATATGGCCGCATTCCCTGATAAGCCTCAGCCTTACAGCTTCTTCAAGAGAGCTGCTATGGCCAATGGAAAGGATACCGCTAAAATCATTGAAAACTTAGACTATCTGGATTCAGTGTACGCAAAAGTTGATTTGGAGAAACACAGAAAAACCATCTTCCTGGATGAATACTTTAAGATTAACTATTATGTGAATCTTTTCAATGACATCAAAAAGCGTCCGGATTTCAAAGTAACTACCAAGGGTGAAAAATCTCCTGCAGTAGAAGAATTCCTTTCTGTTTGTCAAAAAGCGATTGAAGTGGCAGACAAGATGCTGGCTTTATACCCTACCGCAGGTGATGAGAACAATAAATTTGCGCAGGACGTAAAAGCTACCATCCAGAAAAACATTGATTATTACTCGAATCCAACCGGAAAAGGGGGTGCTTCAGGTGCTAAAACCGGCAGCTAAGTCCTCACTTTAAAATTAACTTAAAGAAAAAGCTCCTCAAATTGAGGAGTTTTTCTTTTATATGCTTTACAAGCGTATTTTTGCGGACTTAAAGCGCACTATGGAACCATTATTTACTCTGATTGACGCAAGTTCAAGCAATTCTGCTTCCAATTACCTGCCTATAGCTATCCAATTGATTTTTGCTGCGGGTTTTGTGGCAACCATGATTGGTATTTCATCCTGGGTTGGCCCCAAGCGTAAAACCGCTGACAAGCTGGAAAATTTTACCAGTGGTATTGAATCACATGGTAATGCCCGTCAGCCTATGGCCATTAAGTATTTTCTGGTGGCAATCTTATTCGTTTTATTTGATGTGGAAGTGATTTTCTTTTACCCTTATGCGGTGAACTTCAGAGAGCTGGGATGGAATGGATTCCTTGCTGTTGTTATGTTTGTGGGCTTCTTCCTAATCGGATTTACCTACATCATCAAAAAAGGTGCGTTGGAGTGGGAAGACTAAGGGATTAAGGGGAAACCGAACCAAACCCCTTAGTAGCTGTTCTATACGTTAAACAGGATTATAACTATTAATATTCAGTATTATGTCACGTCCGGTAAGATTCAATATACATCCAAAAGAGGCGCATATTGCCGATTCAATTACTTATGTTAATGCCCCTGAAGGGTACGGTGGAGAAGGATTTTTTACTACCAAGTTGAGCGATGTGGTTGGTTTGGCGCGTAAGAATTCTCTTTGGCCAATGCCTTATGCTACATCCTGCTGTGGAATTGAGTTCATGGCCACTGCAGCTTCTCACTACGATCTATCCAGATTTGGTGCGGAAAGAATGAGCCATTCACCCCGTCAGTGTGATTTGTTGATGGTTATGGGAACCATTGCCAAGAAAATGGGCCCAGTACTTCGTCAGGTTTACCTGCAAATGGCTGAACCCCGTTGGGTAATGGCTGTTGGAGCCTGTGCTTCCAGCGGTGGAATTTTTGATACTTATAGCGTATTGCAAGGCATTGATCAGGTAATCCCTGTTGATGTATATGTGCCAGGATGCCCGCCCAGACCAGAAGCGATATTAGACGGATTCATGAAAATTCAGGAGTTGGTAGGTCAGGAGAGCATCAGAAGAAGAAACAGCGATCATTACAAAGCATTATTGAACGGTTACGGAATACAATAATATTATGGCAATCAGCAACGAATATATCCAGCAAAAGCTTACTGAAAAGTTTGGAGACCAGGTCTTCAACTTTGAAGAAACCTATGGCATGCTTTCTTTTGAAGCACCCAAGGATCTGAACTTAAAAGTAATGCAGTACCTGTACGATGAGCCAAGCCTTGGATTTCAGTTTTTAACTGATTTGTGTGCAGTGAATTACCCTGATGATGCAGGCAGGGAACTGGCAGTTGTTTATCATTTACACAACCTTGTAGAAAATACACGTATACGTTTTAAAGTATTTACTTCTATTGCAACACCCGACGTTTTCACCGCTTCTCAATTGTTCTCTTCCGCCAACTGGATGGAAAGAGAAACCTATGATTTCTTCGGAGTAAACTTTGTGGGACATCCCAATCTCAAACGCATTCTGAATGTGGATGAAATGGATTACTTCCCGTTAAGAAAAGAATATCCTCTGGAAGATCAGACCAGAATTGACAAGGACGATGAAATGTTTGGACGCGGATAAAATTTAAGACATGAGTGATCATAATATAACATTAGCAGAAGACGCGATTGAGCGGAAAACAACAACGATCAATCTGGGACCTACACACCCGGCTACACACGGTGTATTTCAGAACATCATGGAGCTGGATGGCGAAAGAGTGGTGTCCAGTGAACAAACAGTGGGTTATATCCACCGTGCTTTTGAAAAGTTGGCTGAAAGAAGACCGCTCTATCAGATTACCCCCATCACAGACCGCTTGAATTATTGTAGCAGTCCCATCAATAATATGGGCTGGCATTTAACCTGTGAGAAATTACTGGGTGTACAAACTCCTAAGCGTGTAGATTATCTGCGTGTGATTATTATGGAGCTGGCCAGAATTGCGGATCACCTGATTTGTAATTCAATTGTAGGGGTAGACTCTGGTGCTTTTACCGGATTCCTTTACGTAATGCAGTACCGTGAATTAATTTATGAAATATATGAAGAAGTATGTGGGTCCCGTCTTACTACTAATATTGGGCGTATTGGCGGCTTTGAGAGGAATTTCTCAAATACAGCGTTTACGAAACTCGAGAAATTCTTAAAAGAGTACCCTGTTGCTTTGGGTGAATTGGAAAGCCTGTTAACCAGAAACAGAATCTTTATGGAGCGTACCATTGGTGGCGGTCCTATTAGTGCCGAAAGAGCATTGAACTATGGTTTTACAGGCCCTAACTTAAGAGCTGCCGGCGTAGATTATGATGTTCGCGTGCATAGTCCTTACAGCAGCTATCAGGATTTTGAATTTGATATTCCTGTAGGAAAAACCGGTGACAACTATGATCGCTTCCTGGTAAGAAACGCAGAAATGTGGCAGAGTATGCGCATTATTCAGCAGGCATATAATAAAATCCAGGAATTCAAAGGAACAGACGCAGAAGTGTATCATGCAGATGTACCTGAGTATTATTTACCGAAGAAAGAGGATGTGTACACCAAAATGGAAGCCTTAATCTGGCACTTCAAAATCATCATGGGTGAAGTAGATATGCCAAAAGGTGAAGTATATCATTCCGTAGAAGGAGGTAATGGTGAATTAGGTTTCTATTTGATTAGTGATGGTGGAAGAACGCCATTCAGACTGCATTTCCGCAGACCATGCTTTATTTACTATCAGGCATATCCTGAGTTGGTAAAAGACAGCATGTTGTCTGATGCAATTTTAACCATGAGTAGTTTAAACCTGATTGCAGGTGAACTGGATGCTTAATAAAAGAAGGTATGACTAAGTTTAATGATGAACAACTGAAAGAGTTTAACCGCTTGGTAGCTCGTTATCCGGAAGGGAAACAAAAAAGCGCTTTGTTGCCTGTATTGCATCTGGCACAGGAAAGCTTTGGTGGATGGTTAAGTGCAGAGACCATGGATTACGTAGCAGAGCTGTTGAATATAACACCTATTGAAGTGTACGAAGTAGCTACTTTCTACAGCATGTATAATTTAAAACCTGTTGGTAAATACATGTTTGAAGTTTGCCAGACAGGTCCTTGTATGGTAAAAGGTTGCGACGACATTATTGAATATATCGGAACCAAACTGGGTATCAAACCTGGTGAAACCACTGCAGACGGCATGTTCACTTTAAAAACAGTGGAATGTTTGGGAGCTTGTGGTTATGCACCAATGATGCAGATGGGAAAACACTATCGTGAGCATCTGACCAAAGAAAGAGTAGACGCCATTATTGATGAATGCAGAAAAAATGCTGCCGCAAATAATTAAGATATGGGTGTAAAATTATTATTAGAAAAAGCGCATGTGCCGGGTATCCGTTACTTCGAAACCTATCGGAAAGAAGGGGGTTATCGTGCGGTAGAAAAAGCTTTGAAACAAATGGATCCTGCATCCATTGTGGAAGAGGTAAAGAAAAGCGGACTTCGCGGAAGAGGTGGTGCTGGTTTCCCTGCGGGAATGAAATGGAGCTTCATTGCTAAGCCTGAAGGTGTGCCAAGACACCTGGTTTGTAATGCAGATGAAAGTGAGCCCGGAACCTTCAAGGATCGTTACCTGATGGAATTTATTCCCCACTTGTTAATTGAAGGGTTGATTGTTTCTTCCTTTGCATTGGGTAGCAATGATACATACATTTATATCCGTGGAGAATATGCATGGATAGTAGATATTCTGGAACAGGCAATTGAAGAAGCCAAAGCCAATGGCTTCTTAGGTAAAAATATTTTAGGCTCAGGCTTCGATTGCAATATTTATGTGCAGAGAGGAGCTGGTGCTTATATCTGCGGAGAAGAAACCGCATTGATTGAGTCATTGGAAGGAAAGAGAGGTAATCCAAGAATCAAACCTCCGTTCCCTGCCATTGAAGGTTTGTGGAGAAGACCTACTGTTGTGAACAACGTAGAAACCCTGGCAGCAGTGGTTCCTATCATTAATATGGGTGGTGATGAATATGCAAAAATTGGTGTGGGCCGTTCTACCGGAACCAAACTGATTTCTGCCTGCGGTAATATCAATAAGCCAGGTGTGTACGAAATTGATATGACCATTTCTGTAGAAGAGTTTATTTATTCAGATGAATATTGTGGCGGTATTGCCAACGGTAAAAGATTGAAAGCCTGTATTCCTGGCGGATCTTCTGTTCCGATTTTACCTGCCAATCTTTTATTGAAAACAGCCAAGGGTGAAACCCGTTACATGAACTACGAAAGTTTGAGTGATGGTGGCTTTGCAACCGGTTCCATGATGGGATCCGGCGGTTTCATCGTATTAGATGAAGACCAGTGTATCGTTAAAAACACGTACACTTTGGCCCGTTTTTATCGTCATGAAAGTTGCGGTCAGTGTTCACCTTGTCGTGAAGGTACCGGATGGATGGAAAAGATTTTGAAGAACATTGATACCGGAAAAGGCAAGATGAGTGATATTGATTTGTTGTGGGATATTCAACGCAAGATTGAGGGAAATACCATCTGTCCTTTGGGAGACGCTGCGGCATGGCCGGTAGCAGCTGCCATTAGACATTTCAGAGATGAATTTGAATGGCATGTGAATCATCCTGAAGAAGCACAAAAAAGAAATTATGGATTGGCGCATTATGCAGATCCTATTCATGTACCAGCTTAAT
>JBDLUU010000077.1:0-4700 GCA_039805185.1 Bacteroidota bacterium | reverse complement strand
TGAATTTACCCAATTAAACAATTTCAGGGATTTCAGTAGCCAGCAAATCAACACAGTTACTGCTCCTGTGGTTAATTTTAAAATGGCAGAATATTCTGCCAAAGTTTTCTGGAACCAGATTAACAACAATCAACCACTCGATTCTAATTTGTTTTCCATTCAGTCTGTAGTGATAATGGAACTCAGCATACAACAACCAGCTCCTGCACCCACTTACACCAAAAGTTTAGAAGTATATATTAAACGAGCCAAAGCCAATGGCATTGGGGTTCCTTTTGGAAACCTGCATTTCAGTGCCAAAGGGTTCGCGGAGTTAATGAAGAAATCAGTTGAAATTCTATTAGACAGTACCATCGATACAGAGCAGATTGAAATCAAAGCTTCCCCGCCTTTTATGGGAGATAATTTTATTATTGGCGCCATTGCCAATGCCCCAAAAATCAATATTGAAAGTAAAAACCTGTTCAGTAAATACCAGTTAAAAGGGCAATCCGAACTGATTCGCTGGGATGAACAACGTTTTCTGGAAATTATCCTCAAAGGAAAAAACAGAACCCAGCTGTCTCCTGAAATAACAAAGGCTGTTGAGAATTCAGTACGGGACCATGGTAGTGCTATCCATGTGTTTTTATTACAGGATGCCAGAAATATTATGCTGAATAAGAACTATCAATTGATTATACCCGCCCGTATTTCTGCGAATAATGCATATTCAACCGCAGGAATGCCGCAGGTTGAGCCGCTGGAGGGCAACAACAATTACTTGTTAAATGAAAAAGATACTATAGCCAAATTCAGCATTGAGATTAATAAGAAAGATTTTACCAAAAAGCTTTACCCGCATATTGCCACCAATGGTATTGACAGTAGTTCTGCGGTAGTGATTAGTGAAAAGGAAACAGAAATGATCTACAGCAGTAAGTATTCCATCACGGGCACTTTCCGTAATCAGCCCTTTGGCATTGAAATAGGACAGTATTTCAGAGAAGTTTATTTAAACAACGAGCGAGTCTTAATTATCAGCGGCACAGAAGAGCCGGAAAAAATGGTTTTGCTGAATCCGAATATTCCGAATGATTTACTGAATGAACTAATTTTGCTGGGCTTTAACCGCTTCTTTCAATAATACACTATGCGCATTATTTCATACAATGTAAATGGCATCAGGGCTGCCATCAAAAAAGGATTTGTAGAATGGATTCAAACCAATCCTGCCGATATTATTTGCTTACAGGAAACCAAGGCCAATCAGGAAGACATCGATATCGAAGCATTTGAAAAAGCGGGATACCATAGTTACTGCTTTTCTGCCCAGAAAAAAGGATACAGTGGTGTAATGATCATGAGCAGGAAAAAACCGGATGCAGTGCATTACGGGAGCAATATGGAGCAGAGTGATTTTGAGGGCAGGGTTATTCGGGCAGATTATGGAGACATTACTGTAATCAATGCCTATTATCCCTCTGGCACCAGTGGCGATGAAAGACAAGAATATAAATATGTATGGCTGAATGAGTTTCAGGAATTTCTGAACACACTAAAAAAGGATAGACCCAAATTGATTGTTGTGGGCGACTACAATATTGCACACGAAGCCATTGATATCCACGATCCAAAGGGAAACAAAAAGTCTTCCGGATTCTTGCCTGAAGAAAGAGAATGGATGACCCAATTTTTGACCAGCGGCTGGATCGACAGTTTCAGGCATTTGCATCCGGAAACAACCGGAGCCTACAGTTGGTGGAGTCAGCGTTTCCCATCCGTTCGTTTAAACAACAAAGGCTGGAGAATTGATTATATCTGTGTAACCAAAGCACTGGAGAAACAAATTAAAAGTGCCGCTATCTACCCGGATGTAAAACACAGTGATCATTGCCCTATTTATGCCGAAATAAAATAACCATGTATATATATAATGTAACCACCAAAGTTTCCCACGAAATTCATACCAACTGGTTTCACTGGATGAAGCACGAACATATTCCTGCTGTGATGCAAACCGGATGTTTTACAGACTTCCAGTTTGTGCGTTTATTGGAAACCGATGAAGAAGACGGAATAACCTACACGGTGCAGTATCAGGCAGCAGCCAAGGCGGATTACAACCGTTACATAGAATTGCACGCCCCCGCACTGCGTAATGATTCTATACAGAAATGGGGCAATCAAATGATCGCTTTTAGAACATTAATGCAGGTTGTGAATTGAGTGTGGATAGTTTTTGAAAACAAATTTGGAATTTGAAAATCTTCCTTATATTCCTTTGAAAGCCTTGCAGGGATTGGATTGCAGAAGAAAAACCCTGAAACCCCTTACTGATAAGGATTTCATTGAATAGAGGTGTTGTTTTTACACGATAATTAAAAGAGGAGATTTCAATCCAACCCTTTATTTATAAGGGTTTTGAGCCAAAAAAATCAAAAAAGAAAAAAGAATAAAAATTTTGTTGGTAATGAAAAGCCAATAAATTTGTCCCGTTATCAAAAATTATTAAAAATCACATCTATGAACAAAGCTGAATTAATCGCGCACCTAGCTGATGATGCAGGTATCACCAAAACACAAGCAAACGCTGCATTGGATTCTTTTATTGATGCAGTTACAAAAACCTTAAAGAAAGGTGATAAAGTAACCCTAGTAGGTTTCGGTACTTTCTCTGTATCTAAGCGTGCTGCACGTACTGGTCGTAACCCTCAAACTGGTGAGACTATCAAAATTAAAGCTAAGAAAGTTGCTCGCTTTAAAGCTGGTAAAGAATTAAGCGGTAAGTTATAATTCTGACCCAAAAAAAAAGAATTGAACCCCGCTTTCGCGGGGTTTTTCTATTTTTACACTTTATTAAACAACTTATTCAAATTATTATCATGGGTAGAGGTGACAAAAAAACAGCTAAAGGAAAACGTTTCCAAGGGTCTTTCGGTAAATCCAGACCAGCTAATCCTGCAACAGCTAAGAAAGCAGCCGCTAAAAAAGCAGCTACCAAAGCTTCTTAATTACATTCAATAGCAAGTGGGTCACTTCCTTTATTCAGGTAGCTGATCCACTTATTATTTTACCCCCGCCGCTATTTGCTGAATGGCTTTGACCAAAGTATCCAAATCGGACAAGCGGGTATACACATGTGGCGTAATTCTTACGCAACTGATATTTTCCCAGACAATTCCTACTGTATGTATTTTATACTGGTTATATAATTCCTGATCCAATTGTGCAGGGGTTAATCCTTTTACGCTAACCCCGCAAATAGCACAGGAATAAGCTGATTGTAAAGAAGTATGCAACTGTACACCCGGAATATCTTTCACCCTGCTGGCCCAGTAATTTTTTAAATAGCGAATACGTTCTTCTTTTCTTTTTGCTCCTATGGCATTGTGAAAAGCCAATGCTTCCCCAATCCCTTGTTCAATGGGAAAACTTCTTGTACCAAGGGTTTCAAACTTTCTGATATCGGGGCTTTGAGGCTTGTCGTTGCAAACCAGTGGCCATACTTTCGAAATTTTTTCTTTCTTAATCCAGAGCATTCCCGAACCAATGGGTGCACTTAAAAACTTGTGCAGACTGGTTCCAAAATAATCGCATTCCAGATCGGGAATGGCGAAATCTATTAAGCCAAAAGAGTGTGCTCCATCTACAATCACTTCCAACCCACGCTGATGCGCCATCTGACAAATCTTTTTAACCGGTAAAATTTGTCCAACCCAGTTAATAATATGGGTAACATGCAATATTTTGGTTTTAGCGGTAATGGCTTTTTCAAACGCCTTTACAATGGTATCATCGTCTTCAATGGGAAAATCAAAACTAATTTGCTTATATACAATGCCATCTCTTAAAGCTCTTTGACGCCAGGCCTGTATCATATTGGGATAATCCTGTTTGGTACCAATGACTTCATCTCCTCTTTGTAAGTCCAGACCAAAAATGACACTGTTCAGCGCTTCGGTTGCATTACGGTTCACTGCAATTTCTTCCGGCGAGCACGCTGCCAGCAAAGCCAGATTTCTTCTTAATGGCTCTCTTCCCTGGTCTAAAATCCGCCACATGAAATAAGAAGGCCCTTGGTTAGAGAGTTGATTGTAGCGCTCAACCGCCTGCTGCACCACTATCGGAGAGGGACTCACGCCCCCATTATTCAGGTTGATAAAATTGGCAGGAACTGAATAGGCCTGCTGAATGATCTGCCAGTAATCTTCATCTGAAGCCGCTACAAAGTGATCAGGGGAGGTTTGGGCATTGGCTGCCGAAAACTGTGCCGCCTGCAATTGATTGAAAATGCCATATCCAGCAAATACACCTGCTAAAGCACCTGCTTTCTTAATGAAATTCCTTCTGGGCTCCATGATTCAATTTTAACGCTTAAGTTAAACAATATCATGGTATTTCAGTTATATCTTTGTGTTTTAACACAATGGGCATGAAGAAGAAAGGCATTTATCTGTTTTTGGTGATTTTTTTGATAATGGCTACACAGTCATTGAATGCCCAATGTTCTATCTGTACCAAGACTGCTTCGCAATTAGGGGAAGGCCCAGCCAAAGCCCTGAACTCTGCCATTATTTACCTGGCATTTGCTCCCATAGCTATTATTGGTTTCATTGGTTTCCGCTGGTGGAAAAAAGAACAGACCATTATCGCTGCTGAAGAAGGCCGAAATCCATAATCAATCAAAGGTTTTTGGCAACCAATATTCGTAATCGGTA
>JBDLUU010000076.1:0-8676 GCA_039805185.1 Bacteroidota bacterium | reverse complement strand
GATTTTACTACGGTACTGGTTATGTAAGCTATGCCCTTTCTGTTGCTTTAACCGTGAGCACATTTGTAGCCTGGAAAGTATTAATCGGAATGACTTTCGATATTGATGATAACCGCATCTTCTATTGGCTTGGTACCAATATTGCCATTTTGTTATTATTGCAACCCGTATTGATGCGACTAGCCAGGAGCCTTTGGTTAAGCTGGTTTGTAAAGTTCGAGCCCAAATGGAAAGAGAAGCCTTTGAAAGCCCCTGAGCGCGTTAACAAGGATCAGTTTGCTAACTGGTAAGCTGGGTATTCAATTTAGATTAAAGCGTGAAGATAATTTGCAGTATCCTTTAGTCCAGCATTCCTGAGTAGATTGAGCACCTCAAACTCGTCTTGTTTTGGGTTTTTCTTATTTAAAACCATTTCTTTAAATGCAGCTACAGCTTGGTCTGGATTAAGATCTATGATGTCTGTTAAAAAATCATCAGCAGTTTTTGCACTTAAACTAAATGATTGTAAATATTTTTCCGGAAAGTCTTTAATATTATTTGTGACAATTAGATTCGCATTGGTCTTTATTGCTGCTGCCAATACGTGACGGTCATCTTCATCTGGAAGTTCTAAGTTACTTATTAATCCTTTGTAATTATTAACTAGGGCGTCAGGAAAGGCTGAATTTGCTTTTAATATTCTTTTGTTTGCATCCTCTTCTGAAACTCCTTTTTCAAGCATTACTCTTTTCCATTCATCAAATATAGTTTCACTCCATTTGGGTGTATATAAATCATAGTAAGCAAACCAAAACAGGATATCTCTGATAATTACAGGATAAACTACATTGGTGTCTAAAACAGCTATAAAGCGAACACTATGAATCATATAATCCTGTTTCTTCGTCTGAATTCATAATATCAATAATGTTCTGTTTCTGATTCTCTTTCATTTGTTTCCTATACTTTATAATATCATCATATTTTATTCTTCTGTGTTTTCCAACTTTTGTAAATGCAATCTTCCCTTCCTCTAGTAGTTTTACAAAATGGGGTCTGGAACAGCCAAGAATTTCAGCAGCAGCTTGTGTGGTTACCTCAGTTGCAATTGGTACAAGAGAAATTAATTTTCCTTGTCCCATGGCTTTCAAAATGTCGCCTAAAAGCTTTAAAGCACTTAATGGAATTTTTATTTTTTCGCTTGTTTCTTCAATTTCAATTTTAGGCTGTTCAGAATTAAGTTGTTCAATGACAGAAGCTAAGGCATTGTAAGATTCACTTGCAATTTTTTGGTCAAGTTTGGATGGTTTTCTTATTTGTTCTAGCACTTTCATAATTGCAGGTTTTTGAATTCGGAGGCAAAATAAACGAAATAAACGAAATAATCAAAATAAACGAAATTATTGGCTAATTTTTAACCCAGCACCTGCTCCATTTTCATAGAACGAGAGCCCTTCACTAAAATATAGCTATCCTGTGGATTGAGCTGTTGTAGCCATTCACGGGCTTCCAAGGCATTGTCCTTGTAAATAAAGTTCGCGTTGGTGTATTGGGTGAACAAATCCTTCGTGTAGATAAAGTCTCCGCCTACCAGCACAACCTCTTTGAATCCCAGGGATGCAATCAATTCTACCAGGGCTTTGTGTTCGGCAATGCTTTCTGCTCCCAGTTCCATCATGCCTCCCAATAATAAAATCTTGCGATTGGCATGTATGCGGGCAAAGTTTTCAATGGCTACTTTCATGCTACTTGGGTTGGCATTGTAGGCATCCAGAATAATATGATTGGTTCCCTGCTCAATTAATTGAGAACGGGAATTAGATGGAGCATAATCTTCAATGGCTTTGATCATTTTGGCTGTGGGCACACCGAAGAATTTGCCAATGGTTAGTGCGCAGAGAATATTGGGCAAATTATAATCGCCCACCAGCTGGCTTCGGACGATGATTTCCTGTTGCGGTGCTGTGGATGAGGAATCGGAGCCTGAATCAACTGCCTCCAGCCCCGCGGTAACCGCCACTGTTAAAAAAGGTTCGGAGGCCTGAATCCTCCCTTGCACCAAACCCTTGTTCTGTCCGTAGTGTACAATATTCGCGATGCCTGCACTCATGGGTTGCAGGTAATCGTAGTCGGCGTACACAAACGCGGTACCATTGTGATCCCTCAGAAACTGATAGAGTTCGCCCTTGCCTTTTCTTACGCCTTCAATCCCCCCGAACCCTTCTAAATGGGCTTTGCCGCAATTGGTAATAACGCCATGGGTGGGTAAGGTATAAGAACAATAGCTTTCAATTTCTTTCTGGTGATTGGCGCCCATTTCTATCACGGCCATTTCCGCATCCTTGCGAATCCTCAATAACGTAAGGGGCACACCAATATGGTTGTTTAAATTTCCCTGTGTGGTATAGGTTTTAAAATGAGAAGCGAGTACCGCATAAATCAATTCCTTACTGGTAGTTTTACCGTTGCTTCCTGTAATGGCAATAAATGGAATATTCAATTGCTCGCGATGGTATTTGGCCAATTGCTGTAATGCTGTTAAAGCATCGTCAACGAGGAGGAGCCGCTTGGCAATCCCCGGCTCAGATAATTCTGCGGCAATCAATTCACTCTCTATGGGCATTTCATCTACGATGGCATAAGCAGCGCCAGTATCCAAAGCACGAAGGGCAAATGTATTTCCATTGAAATGGGGTCCCTTGAGTGCCACAAAGAAATCCCCTTCTTTCAGTTTGCGGGTATCGGTTTGAATAGAAGGATGTTGCTGATAAATTTTATAAATCTCTTTTATACTCATGTAATTGAGCGACTCAGTTTTGATTTCTTAATTGATTTTACAATTTTTACTTTTCTTCTTTTTGTAGATAATTTGTATCTACTTATGAAAGCACTAATTTCTTTTCTTGCCTTATCTGTTAAAGGTTCACTTTCAATAATAAGATTAACTCCTTTGGGTTCTTTAATATGTCCCATAGTATTAAGATTTGAAGTATTTATCTACTAATATTTTTGCTGCATCTGTTGCAATAATCATCCTGTGTCCACCAATTGTGTATGCACCTAATGTTTTTTCATAGTGTTCAATCAATCTTGTTTTAGCTGTAAATGCTACAAATCCATTGTGCCCTTGTTGGAAAGATACTTTACAAGCATGTGCTACTAAGTTTCCTGGAACACCTTCATAAAGTTTGTTCTTCCCAATATTGAAGGGGGCATTTTCAAGGAGATGCATATATACATGATCCTGTTCAATTGAAATACTCAATAAGCCTTGGATGATATTTGGGTTATTTGTTATAGTTAACTTAAAAAGATCTTTAGAATTATCTCTGAGTTCAGATTTCCAATTAAAATTCCATCCATTCGTCTTAGTAATCTGTTTTAAATCAGAATTGGTCAACCTGAGAACCTCTGTAGCAAAACTGTCCCCCGAGATTGTATTTTGTATTGAGTTTGTTAATTTATCAATGACAAAATCAAGTTGAGATGGTGTATTACTTTTCACAAATTAAATTTAATAAATAACTATTTCCTTTTATTACAACTGATAATATTTCTAATCTTTATTAATAGACAAACTACTAGACTACAGAAAGCTTTTTATTGGAAAGTTTAACTTTAAAATTAACTTTTGCATCTAATGCATTAAATACTTTTAAAACCGTATTAAATCTGGCATTTGTAAAGTTATTTTCTAGTTTAGAAATCTGTGCTTTTTGAACACCAACCAATTTTCCTAATTGCTCTTGGGTTAGGTTGTGGTGAAGTCTGGCTTCTTTTATAGCATAGCCCAGTAACTCAAGCTTTAATTCTTGTTCAAAGTTATTTCTTGATTCCGTTCCAATTTTCCCTATATGCTTGTCAATCATTGTATCCAATGAAACAGTTTTCATTTTGTCATTTTAGTCAAATATAGGGTTTCCTTATAAAGAAACTATTAAAAAATTAGTTGATTGGTATAAATTGCGATCGCCCCGAAAAAATTCGGGGCGATCGCAATATTTTACTTTTTTTGTATTCGTTGTGTCGTAAAACCCTTAGAAATCGTCGTTGCTCAGGTTGAATACCAGACCCAAACGCAAAGTATTGGATAATGGATTACGCGTAACGCCAGACCCAGAAGGCACCAGGTAAGACACGTTGATCTCCATGAACTTGGCGTTGAAACCCGCACCCGCCGTGAAGTAGCGACGGTTGCCACGGGTTCTGTCTTCATAGAAATATCCTGCGCGCAGTTTGAACTGGTTGTTGTAATTGTACTCCATACCTGCAGAAATCTGGAAGCTCTTGGTCAGGCTGCTGCCATCAGCGAAAGATTTCATCCAGGAACTTACCACCGATGTATTTCTGTAATTGGCTAAAGCCGCTGAGTCTACAGCAAAAACACCAGTAGTAGTAGGCGCCATCGGCACCAATAATTTATTTACATCCAGGGCAAAGCTGATGCTATTGCCTTCGCTCATTACTTTGGTATAAGACATACCCAAACCCAAGTTGGCAGGTAAGAAATCTTTGTTACGGGCATCGTTGGTATAGCCCACTTTGCTACCCAGGTTAGAAAGGACAACCCCAAAATTCAATCCCTGACCATCCACGTCGCGGCCATTGTAAAACAGGGATACATCCCCGGCCAAAGCATTACCTGCTTTGTACACGACTCCTGTACCCACATCACCTACTACCAAACGGGAATTGATATAACGCAATGCCACAGCCAGGCTTAGTTTGTCGTTCAATACACGGGTATAGCCTCCGTCAATGGAGAACTCAGTAGGGCGAACTGTATTTAGCACGTTACCAGAGAAATCCGTCAACTGAATATTACCGAGACTAAAGAAACGCATGGATCCGGAAATCACCGAATAGTTGTCAATCTTTTTATAGGCAGCTGCACTGGCTAAATACACATCGTTTAAACCCAGGTCGCGTAACCAGGGCGTATAGTTCAAAGAAACTGCAGAACGCTTTTCTGCAAAAGCCGTTTTAGCCAAATTCCAGAAAGGAGAGTTGGCGTCGGGATTGGTAGCAATGGCTGCATCTCCCATTCCGCCCGCGCGTGCATCCGGAGAAATACGTAAAAACGGAACGGCCGTAGAAACAATATTAATGGAATCTGCTTGCGCAATTATAGCTGTAGGCATAGCAGCAGCAAGGCCCAAGCACAATAACGCTAATACGCATAGTTTTTTAAATGCATTTTTCATACAGAATCAATTAAAAAGAGAAACAAAATTTTAGCGTAGAAATTATGCCATTCAGTTTATTTAGTGGCGCAGTGGGGAGCTGCTACACAATGATACGAATAAACTGCAAATTGTTGTATAAAAAAAGCGCAATAAATGCGGGAAGCAAATATTGCGCTTGAAATACCAACTGGTTGGTAGGGGTTTAATTATTTTGTTGCGTTCAAAATACCAATGATGATGGCACCCATACCTACTAAGCTGCTGGTTAATCCAAGAATTTCAGCAGTGGTCAATGGCTTCTTGTTCTTACGAACCGGAACATACAATTCCGCACCTGCTGATAGCTTAGGATAGGTTTTAAAGAAAATATAGTTATTAACGGTCTTGATTCGTCCATCTGCATATAAAACATATGTCCCTTTTTTGTTGGCATTCTCTGAGAATCCACCTGACTCATTAATCAATCTGCGGGCAGACAAGCCTTTGTAGAAAGGTACTTTTTTCTGAATGTTCACGCCGCCAAAAGCCTGAACGGAGGTTGGGGTTTTAGGGATGGTAATCAAGTCTCCTTCTTCCAGGTAAATATCATCTGTTGAACCAGGATTCTCAATGGCATTTCGCAGGTTAACGGCCAATAATACTTTTTCTTTGGTTAGGGCACTATCCAGGAATTTCTTGGTTAGGGTATCAGTACTCAACTGTTTGGATAGAGATTTCTTAATTTCCAGTACTTCTCCTTTCAAAGCTTCCTGATAAGTATTGCGCAGGAAGAAAGCAGATCCCAAAGAACCAGATTCTAAAATCCCACCAGCACGTTTGAATAAGTCACTCACGCGATCTTTTTTGGTATTCAGTAAGTAAGTTCCCGGGAATAGTACTTCCCCTGTAATGGATACAGAACCCGCGGCCTGGTTACGTGGTAAATTCTTTACGTTTACCACATCAAAGGGCTCTAATTCAATAGCAGCTTGTTGAGTAGAAAAACTTAAACTATCACTTAGGTTGAAGCGAAGAATCGTATTGTAAACAGCCGTATCCGACATGGTTTGGTCCTTGCGAATTCTTCTTAGTACTTCTACTTCTTTTAAGGAAGCACGGTCTTTTAAACCACCTGCCAGTAAAATAACGTCTTCCAAACGAAGGCCAGCAGCATAGGTAAAGCTGTCTGGTTTGTTTACTTCTCCTGTAATAATAACGTATGCTTTTTCTCTTAACCCCAGTTTGCTGTATACATGCAAAGAGTCATCGTTTCGTAATGATAAAGCCAGGTCAGCAGGTGAATCCAGATTCACCGCAGTAACCGTAGTGTCTTTGGTTTCATTGGTTCTGAACAACAGAGCCCTTCCTTTATACGCATTTTCTTTTAGTTGCGCCGCTTTAATTAAAGCACCCAAAGTAGGGTAGGATGAAACTGCATAGCTATTGGGATAATAAATGGCACCTGCCGCTATTACACGGTTCTCAAAACGCTTGGGAACAGCACCTACAACTACTGAATCTGAACTCTTGATAGAAAATTTATTTAATTGATTGTATTCAACATTCAGAATGGACTTGCCTAAATCACCAAAACGCTGAATGGTAATTTTATTTCGGTTGGCAGAATCAGCAAAACCAGCTGCGTATTTTTCAATAACGGTAGCCAAGGATTCATTGGGTTCTGATTCATAAATGGCAGGTCTTTTCACCGCGCCGTTTACAAACAAACGAACCGCATAAGGATGTACCTTAATAATATCGTCGTCTTTTAATAAAAGGTTCTTGGTTAGGTCTCCGTTTAGTAGAAAATCGTATAAATCAAAGGTGACCAATTTTTTCCCGTTACGAATTAAATCTATCTTTCTGAAAGAACCATTGGTAGAAGGACCACCCGATGCATATAAGGCATTGGCCAAAGTAGCTAAGGAAGACAATTCATAAGTACCTGGTTGTTTTACTTCTCCAATCAAGGTGACACGTATACTTCTGATTTGTCCCAAGCTAACCTGTAAATAGGTATTGCCCGTTTTTAATCCCGGATAAGTTTTGGCCATCACGTTTCTCAACTTGGTCTTGGCTTCTTCAATGGTTAATCCTGCCAAAACTACTGGGCCAATATTCGGGATCCGAATTTGCCCTTCGGTATTGATTTTGTATTTAGAAGTTTTTTCAGAGAAACCATAAATATCAATGGATAATTCATCATCTACACCCAATACATAATTGCTCGGAGTAGCGGTACGCATATTGGGTTCAAAAGTCAGGTTGGCATTAGAGAAAAACTCTGAACCAAAAATTTGCAATCCTTCTTTCTCTTCTTTTTTAAATTCATTTTTGGCGTTGAAAGGCTTTCTAGACTCATATGTACTATTGGTGGTTTTCTTATCTCCCATATTACCCGATCCCATACTTCCCATTCTCGCTTTGATTTGCGCAATCTGAGCAGCAGACAAACCTCTTTCTTTTGCTTTGGCTTCCAGTTCCGCTTCAGACAACCCGCTCAACTGAGCTTGTTGTAAATATGCCTGAAACTGGGCATCTGATAAGGCATTGATATCAATGCTGGAAACCTGCGGAATCGTAGGTAACTGTGCAAAAACCAACTGTGTTGTGGAAACGAACAATCCCATCAACAAAGCTTTCATCCAAATTTTCTTCATGTGAACTATTTTATACTAACTATTTACTTGTTTTATAGCGGGGGATTGGGGGCGAAGATAGCCCGAAAACACTAATACTCAAAGAATCATGATTTGTCCGGCCGCGCTTTGGGTGCCCAAACTTGGATTGCCAGTAACTGCAACGGAAAGCTTGTAATAGTAGACCCCTGGCAGGCATTTTCGCCCTTGCTGGGTAGTGCCATCCCAGGCAATTTCTATTTTGCGGGTGCCTTGGGTGTTTAGCGTCCTGCGAATCCGGGTAACGGCGGCACCCGCAGCATCCACAATATCTATTTGCACTTGTAAATCGGTATTGGGTTGATTGTGTTCAAAAGCAAAGAACGTTTTTCCGCCCATTGCTTTGAAAGGATTGGGGAAATTCCTGACCTGTGCAATTTTCAATTGTTCTTTATTTACTACCGTAAATTCTAAACTTGCCGTGTTGCTATTGTTGACCAAGTCCCAGGCTTTGAGCAGAAGCTGGTGTTTTCCCGGAGGGAGTTGGGCCAGTTGATAACGCAAGGTTCCGCGCTGGTATTCGTTCAGTTCGTTGCTGAAAAAGGAATTTAGTACCATGCTGTTGCGCTGATCACCATTGAGTACTAAAACCAAATCATGCCCAATGCCATTTCCTGTGGCATTGATGCCAGATGTGTCAAAAAGTTTGGCTATTAAGACAGGGTTTTCATGGGTGATACCGCCGTTTTTAAACGCTTCATCGTTTAGGTATAATTTGATTTCCGGACCCGTGGTATCACGGGTATTGTTCTCCGTATTTCCCACAATTCTCATGGGCAATGCACCCGCAGCTGGTTGCGTATTGTTACTGTCTGACCGTTGTGCAAAAAACTTGATATTGGCTTTGTTAGGGC
>JBDLUU010000075.1:0-46500 GCA_039805185.1 Bacteroidota bacterium | reverse complement strand
CATATGCAGAACAGTATTCAGCTGGTAAGTGCTTTACAGGATAAGGGCAAGGATTTTGAATTCATGTTGTATCCTGGTGGAAGACATGGATGGGGTGGTCCTAAAGGAAATCATTTCAGTAATCTCAAGACCAAGTTTATTTACAAACACTTGTTGGAAAAAGAAGTTCCGAAGGGAATGTTGCGATAAGCGGTAAATCAATCAAATGAAAAGCCATCCATTTATATGGGTGGCTTTTTTTGTTATATAATAACGCTTACTTTCAATATTCAATTTGACATTATGCATATCAAGAAAATATGGGTCTTTCTGGGTTTAACTGTTCAAACCCTTTCTGCACAAACCGTATCTCCTCGTTTTTTATCGCATCCGGTCTTAACACCTGATGCCCAAAGCGTTGTTTTTAGTTTTGAGGGGGATCTATGGAAAGCGTCGGTGCAAGATGGCCAGGCAACCCGCTTAACCGCTATGCAGGGATACGAAACAACGCCCCGTATTTCACCAGATGGGAAATGGCTGGCTTTCACTGGAGAACAAATGGGGAATACAGATGTGTATATCATGCCGTTGGCGGGGGGTGATGTTAAACAACTTACTTTTCACAGTGCTGCCGATCAGGTAGCTAATTTTAGCTGGGATAGCAAAACCATTTATTTCACTTCCAATAGATATGGAATTGCTTCAGCATATACCGTTTCCATAAATGGGGGGACGCCTAAAAAACTTTTTGGTGACCATTATTTTCTGATGGATCATCTGGTTGCTGAGCATCCAGTTTCCGGAGATATTTATTTTAATGATACCTGGGAAAGCAATAATCAGGTGGCCAGGAAAAGATATAAGGGGCCTTTTAATCCTGATATCCAGTCGTATAATGTAAAGACTAAGCAATATCAGAAACATACCAACTGGGAGGGCAAGGATTTTGCTGCTACAATAGATCAGATAGGGAATATTTATTTTATTTCTGATGAAGTAAATGGAGAATACAATTTGTATAGTTTGGTAAATGGAAAGAAAACGGCGCTTACTCAGTTTGCTACTTCCATAAAAACACCTATGGTAAGTGCAAATGGCGCAATTGTTGTTTTTGAAAAAGATTATCAATTGTGGTTGTATAATGTTGTTGCTAAGAAAGCATCGCCGTTAAATATTCAACTTTATAGAAACCAGGTATTGCCTGCACAGAAAGAATATGATGTTCGTGCAAAAATTTCTGCTTTTGATCTTTCGCCAGACGGAAAAAAACTAGCTTTTATCTCCAGAGGAGAATTGTTTGTAAGTGATGCAGACGGAAAATTCATCAAACAAATTCAACGTAACAATTCAGAAAGAGCCAGAGAAGTTAAATGGTTATCGGACAATCAAACGTTATTGTATAATGAAACTTCCGGTGGTTACCTGAATATTTTCTCTGTTGCAGCCAATGGATCTTCGGCTCCTAAAAGACTTACTCAGTCGAACAAGGATAATCGTTCAATGGTATTAAACAAATCCAAAACCAAAATGGTCTATCTGAGTGGAAGGGATGAAGTGGTTTTAATGGACACCAAAACTTTTGAAAGCAAGACCATTGCAAAAGAAGAAATATGGGCTATGCAAAATTCAAGTCCTGGCTTTTCACCGAATGATGAATATGTTTTGTTTACTGCAGTACGCAACTTTGAACAGGATATTTTTATTCACCATATTGCCCAAAACAAAACCTATAATTTAACCAACACGGGTGTTTCAGAATCGGATCCGGTATGGAGTCCTGACGGCAAGTCTATTTATTTTATTAGTAACAGAACCAGACCTGCCTATCCATTTGGCATGAATAATCCAAGAATCTTTAAAATGCCTTTAGAGAAGCTGGATGACCCTTACCGTTCAGATAAGTTTGATGAACTCTTTAAGTCTGCCAAAAAAGATTCTGCTAAAACAATCTCTGTATCTATTGATTTTACAGGTTTAATGGAAAGGTTGGAACAAGTGGGCCCGAATTTTGGGTCACAGTATCTTTTGAACGTACTGCAAAAAGGAGACAAAACTTCTGTACTCTATTTGAGTGATCATGCAGAAGGGAAGCCTTCGCTTTGGAAAACGGTTCTTGATCCTTTCGAAAACCCTAAGACAGAAAAAATAGCTGGCATTGATGCGAATAGCATTGAGTTTGCTGAAGCAGGAGAGAAATTGATGTTATTGGGTAACGGAACGCTTTTCAAATTAAATCTGGATGGCAATAAAGCCGATCCTCTTACCATTGCACAGAGTTTTCAAAGAAGCCTGAAAGGAGAGTTTGAACAAATTTTTGAAGAAACATGGGCACTGGTAGAGCAAAATTTTTATGATGAGCAATTTCATGGTATCAACTGGCAGGAAACAAAGAAAAAGTATGCTTACTATTTGCCTTACTTAAATACCAGGGCCGATTTAAGAGTGCTGCTTAATGATATGCTGGGTGAACTGAATTCCTCACACCAGGGTTTTAGTTCAAATGGCGAAGAGGAAACCATTCGTCTTGTAAACCGTACTATGGAAACCGGAATTGTGTTTGAAAATGATCAGCCTTACGTTGTAAAAAGAATTATTGCCAATTCTCAGGCCGATAAAAAAAGCATGGACATACAGCCAGGTGACGTCTTAATTAAAGTGAACAACGAAGTAGTGGATATTACTAAAGACAGAAACAGTTATTTCAGCAAAGCCAGCTTTGACCGGGAAATCAATCTGGTCTTTGATAGAAAAGGCAAAACAATATCTATGAATATTCATCCGCAAAGAACGGTGGCCCCTGAATTATACAATGAATGGAGCAAAGCCAATCAGTATGAGGTGAATGCGAGAACCAAGCAACGAATTGCCTATCATCATATGAAAGATATGGGCACAAGAGAATTAGAGCAATTCCTGATTGATATGACACAGGATTTGTATCAGAAAGACGGATTGATTCTGGATTTACGCTACAATACCGGAGGAAATGTGCACGACGAAGTACTGAAGTTTTTAAGTCAGAAGACCTATCTACGCTGGAAATACAGAGAAGGAAAGTTAACTCCTCAGTCTAATTTCGGGCCTTCGGATAAGCCCATTGTTTTACTGATCAATGAACAATCATTAAGTGATGCAGAAATGACGGCTGCGGGATTCAAAGCTTTGAAGCTGGGCAAAGTGATTGGCATGCCTACTTATCGCTGGATTATATTTACCAGTGGCGCCGGAATGGTAGATGGTTCATTTGTAAGACTACCCAGCTGGGGTTGTTATAGTTTAGATGGAAAAGATCTGGAATTAACCGGAGTAGAACCTGATATATTCGTGCCATTGAACTTCCAGGATAAAGTTAATAAACGGGATCCTCAGTTAGACAAAGCCATCGAAGAAGTGTTGAAGCAGTTGAAATAAGATTCATTAGACCAATTTTATAAAAACGAATTCATGGATGCGAATGCATTTTATTTTTGGTTAAGTCAGCAATCATTTGAGTGTATGCCTGTGGTTTCTTTTAATCCTGTGAAAGATAAATTACTGGCAATGTCTTTTACACAGTCCAATACATCCCTTACGACAGACATTATTGAAAATACAGAAGCATTTTCTAAATACATAGTACAACAACTTTCTGCTGCAGGAGCAGCCTATGGCATTGGTGGTTACAACGAACACCGGACTGTATACGCAAGAAGCCCGGTTTTTGATGGGGCATCAGATGTAGATGCCAGATGCATTCATCTGGGTATAGATATCTGGTCCAAAGCAGGCACTCCTGTAGCGGCTCCATTGGATGGAACGGTTCATAGTTTTGCATTCAATGATGCATACGGAGATTACGGTGCTACCATTATTCTGGAACACCAGATAAACGGCGCAGCATTTCATACACTCTATGGGCACTTATCTCTGGCAGATATAGCCAACCTGAATGAAGGTGATTTTATTGCTGCAGGTAAAGTGTTCGCGCATTTTGGAGAACCTGCAGAGAACGGCCAATGGCCTCCGCATTTGCATTTTCAAATTATCCTGGATATGAAGGGTAAGAAGGGTGATTACCCCGGGGTATGTAGTATCGCAGAAAGAGAAAATTATTTGCAAAACTGTCCTGACCCGGATGCATTACTAAAAATGATTCAATGGGCACAGGTTTTTCATGAGCAATAAGGCATTTTGATTATAGTGACTTTATTTCTCTGGAACGAAATCAGGTTTTTCCCATCGTTTAATGATATGGGATTGAATGGTATGAATTCCTGTTTTGGAATGGCCGGCAAAATAGAGCATGCATCTGCCAATGGCTTTTGCATGCACGGGAATATATTTTTTAAATCTTCCTTTCATGATGGGCATGGCTTTCAATGCAAAGAAAATACCCAGCTCTTCCAGCCATCTTGTTTCTTTTCTGGCCCCCAGAATAAAAGAAGGCTGAAAAATATAAATGGAACTGTAATTGAGTTGCTTTAAAGCTTCTTCTAATTTTCCTTTTGTCCGGTTATAGAATACACAGGATTTTGGGTTGGCTCCGGCTGCGGTAATCACCAGAAAACGTTTACTGCCACCGTATAACTGTAGTTTGGCAATATGTAAAGGAGCGTGTAAATCTATCAGCGTAAATGCCTCCCGGGTTTTTACCGTTTTGATGGTTGCGCCAAACAGCAATACACATCGTCTGATTCTAACAGCATTTCAAGCAAATATGACCCTGTTAATCCGCTTGCTCCTAATACCAACGCTTTTCTTTGCACCTTGCTTTAAATTTATCAAAGATAAGGACTGCTTTATTTGTACTTTTGATGAGTTATGTCAAATAATAATCTGAACAGCGATCTGAATGGCTTAAATGCCTCCGAAAGGGAGTTTGAGAATACCATTCGGCCCAGAGAAATCGATGATTTTTCCGGTCAGCCTCAATTGATTGAGAACCTGGTCATATTTATTAAAGCTGCCAAAATCAGGGGTGAAGCGCTGGATCATATATTGTTTCATGGCCCTCCGGGTTTGGGTAAAACTACGCTGAGTCGGATTGTAGCGAATGAACTGGGTGTAAGCATTAAGGAAACTTCTGGTCCAGTAATTGAAAAGCCAGGAGACCTGGCGGGTTTGCTGACCAACCTGCAACCCAATGATGTACTTTTTATTGATGAAATCCATAGACTGAGTACAGTGGTTGAAGAGTATTTGTATTCAGCCATGGAAGATTTCAAAATAGATATCATGATTGATTCCGGTCCGAATGCCAGAAGCATTCAGATAAACCTGAATCCTTTTACCCTCGTAGGGGCAACCACCCGCAGTGGCTTATTAACGGCGCCACTGCTGTCCAGATTTGGAATTAAATCGCGTCTGGAATATTATGGTGCACCTGTGTTACAAAAGATCATTGAAAGAAGTGCTGCCATACTGGCTACCCATATCACAATTGATGCCGCTGCAGAAATTGCGGGCAGAAGCCGGGGTACACCCAGAATTGCCAATGGTTTGCTTAGAAGAGTCCGTGATTTTGCTCAGGTATTGAATGATGGAAAAATTGATCTGGGCATTACACAACATGCATTGAAAGCACTGAATGTTGATGCGCATGGATTGGATGAAATGGACAACCGAATCTTATCTGCCATTATCAATAAATTCAAAGGTGGCCCGGTGGGGATTACTACTATTGCAACAGCAGTAGGTGAAGAGCCGGGTACTATTGAAGAAGTGTATGAGCCTTTTTTAATTCAGGAAGGCTTTTTACAAAGAACCCCCAGGGGAAGAGAAGCTACATTGAAAGCCTATAATCACCTGGGGATTGTTATGAAAAGAGGAGATGCAGGAGAACTTTTCAGTTAAGGGCATTCCTTGTTTTTTGATTGGTTAAGGGGCAACCAGTCTGAAGCCATTTCCATGAATATTGACAATTTCAATATTGCTGTCTTCTTTTAAATACTTACGAAGTTTAGCAATATATACGTCCATGCTTCTTCCATTGAAATAAGTGTCGCTGCCCCAGATTTTCTTCAGTGCTCTTTCGCGCGGCAACAAATCATTTTTGTGTTCCGCCAGCATTTTTAATAACTCATTCTCTTTTGGAGAAAGGGTTTGCATGGTTGAACCGTGTTTCAGCTCTCTTAATTTCGGATTAAAATGATAAGTGCCTAAATCAAATTCAACATTGTCGTTGATTTTGTTTTCTTCCTCATTTCTTTTCAGGATTGCTTTTATTTTCAACAAAAGAACTTCACTGTCAAATGGTTTGGTGATGTAATCGTCTGCACCCAGTTTGTAACCCTGAATAATATCGTCTTTCATGGTTTTGGCACTCAAGAAAAACAAGGGAACATCCGGATCAATATCTCTGATTTCTTCCGCCAAAGTAAAGCCATCCATATTCGGCATCATTACATCCAGTAAGCAGATGTCAAATTTTTCACGTTGAAAAGCAGCCAGCCCTAATCTGCCATCACGCTCTAAAGTCACTTCGTATTCGTTCAGTTCCAGGTAGTTTTTTAAAACCATACCCAGATTGGTATCGTCTTCGCAGAGTAAAATTTTGTACTGTCTTTTATCTTCCATTGGAATTATTTTGAGTGAAATAACAATAATTTACGAAAATTGTCCCCTTGCAGGGCTGCAATCTTTTGTTAAATATAAGCAGCTATTTTTTTAAAAATTGCTTATCGGTAAGGGCTTTTAAAAAATTCACCAGATCAGTCTTGTCCTGTTGACTCAAGTTCAGCGGCTCTTTTAAAGTACTGTCAATATTAATGGGTTTGGGAACGAATTTATAAGGGTTGTCGTAGTATTCAATTACTTCCTCCAGCGTCTTAAACATCCCGTTGTGCATATAAGGCGCTGTTACAGCCACATTGCGAAGTCCTGGTGTTTTAAATTTGCCCAGGTCTTCCTTGTTTTTAGTGATGGCATATCTTCCCTCATCTACCAGTGAAACCCCGTCGTAAAGTCCAATATTTTTAAAGTCATCATTAGTGAAATCCGTTCCGTTATGGCAGTCAAAACATTTGGTTTTATCGCTTACAAATAACTGACGACCTCTTTCTGCTGACTCACTCATCTGATCCAGATCGAAGTCTGACTCATCGGTTTCCAGGGTATTTTGAAAGGCTGCCAATGCCTGTCCTAGATTTTTTGCGTTCGGTGTTTGTTTGAAAATAGACAGAAAAAGAGACCGGTATGTTTTGCTTTCATTCAATCTTCTTAGGGCTTCCCTGATAGGCAAATTCATTTCAACCGGATTTTCAATAGGCATAATTGCCTGCGCTTCCAGTGTTGCCGCTCTGCCATCCCAGAAAAAAGGATCATGCCCTCTTAAGTTCATTACAGTTGGCGCATTGCGGCTGCCTGGCGTGCCTCCCACACCCAAGCTGATAGATAAGGTATCTGCAAAACCAAAGGCGGGAATATGACAAGTTGCACAGCTGATGCTATTGTCTTTAGAGAGTATGGGATCCGAAAAAAGCTTCTTGCCCAACTGGGCTTTGGTCTTTATTGGGGTGGGGGGATTAAAGCCGACGCTAAAGGCAACAGCCAGTCCCAATCCTCCTATCACCCACCATTTTTTCATAGGGCAAAGATACTGAATAAAGGAGCTAAAAATTTATTTTGAACCCACTACGGCATTGGCTTTTTTACAATAAATCATTGGCATGAGTAATGCACGGTTGTTTACAGAAATAATGCAAAAAGGCTATCAGTTTAAGGGTGAATTTGTGAAAACAGTTTGCGGTATGCTGAATGGAGAAGTGGTGCCTGAAACCAATGTCTACCTGCCTTTAAAACCTTGAACCGACATGGATTAATTGCCGGTGCAACCGGAACGGGAAAAACCAAAACGCTTCAATTGATTCAGTGAGTGTTTAAGTGACAATAGTGTACCCGTAATGCTCATGGATATCAAAGGGGATTTGAGCGGCATTGCTGCAGAAGGGCAGAGGAATGAAAAAATTCAGGAGCGTGTAGCTAAAATGAACTTATCGTGGAAGCCCACTGCCTATCCGGTTGAATTATTAACCCTTACAGGGAATCATGGTGTAAGACTTAGAGCAACGGTTTCAGAATTTGGTCCTGTTTTGCTGAGTAAAATTCTGGGACTGAATGATACACCGGGTGGTTTGTAGTCTATGATTTTTAAATACTGTGATGATCAATCCATGCTGCTGCTCGATCTGAAAGACTTTATAAAAGTGCTTCAGTTAATTGGCAATGAAGGGAAAATAGAAATGGAGAAAGACTATGGGAAAATTTATACTACTTCTACGGGTTCCATTCTCAGAAAAGTAATTGAACTGCAGCAACAGGGTGCGGATATCTTTTTCGGTGAAAAAAGTTTTGAAGTAGACGACCTGATGCGCATTAATCATGAGGGGAGTGGGATGATTAATATCCTTCGGGTTACAGATATGCAGGACAAATCAAAGCTAGTCTTGTTTATAGACGAAGCGCATCTGATATTCCAGGAAGCTTCTGATGCTTTGTTGCAACAGTTGGAAACAGTTATTAAATTAATTCGTTCTAAAGGAGTAGGCATTTTCTTTTGCACCCAGAACCCGCAGGATATACCCCCTTCCATATTAAGCCAGCTGGGTTTAAAAGTGCAACATGCATTGCGTGCCTTTACAGCGGCAGATAGAAAAACGATTAAACAGGCAGCCGAGAATTTTCCGGAATCTGAATTTTATGATATGGATGAACTGCTTACTCAGTTGAGTATTGGCGAGGCATTGGTTACTTTATTGAATGAGAAAGGAATACCCACTCCATTGGTCCATACCTTGTTGAATCCACCACAAAGTAGAATGGATATATTGTCCGATGCAGAAATCAATGCCATCAATGCAAAGAGTAAACTGGTGGCCAAATACAATCAGGATATTGACAGTTTTAGTGCTTCTGCCACAGAAATTTTTTTTGATAATCCTATTGTTAAGCAAGTGGGCAGAACTGCTGCCAGTATTGTCGCGCGCAGTTTGCTGGGTGCATTGGGTTTGGGTGGCAGATCTGGTTCAGGAAGAACATCCAGAAGGCGGTAAATTACTTGCTTGGTTTAGGAGAAATTCCTGAGTGACTGTTAATGTGATCATTAATGCAGCCACCGGATAATTTTCTCCTCTGAAATTTCAATTTTAGCTTCAGCCTGAAGAAAATTCAATATCTCCCAGATGCGGGTAGGATTCATGTTGTTGCTGGTTTTCAGCAATTCATTTATTTCAATGCTCCCATCCGGACTTTTCCGGATCATACTTTCAATGGCATTGAATTGCGCTGATGACAGGTTTTTATTTTTTTGCTGCAGGCAATAATCGCAAGCCCCGCAGGTTGATGCCTGTTCATCTCCAAAATAACGACCAATAAACTGGCTTCTGCATTGGTTGTTTTCTTTTGCATAATCCATCATCTGGGTTACTCTGCTTAGGTGCAATTTTTTCCTTTCCAAATATTCTTCGTGCTGAATATTCAGATATTTTGCCGGTGCTCTGTTCAGTATAAAATGAATTTGCGGAGTTTCTTTCTTAGGTAAATATTCAATAATGCCCAATGCCTGCAATTGTCTCAATGCAGTGTGTATCTGATCAAGATTCGTTCTGCAAATTCTGGCCAACTGCTGATCGTATACGGAAACCCGATTATTAAATATACCCGGGTAGGTTCTTAATAAAGCTTTAATAACCGGTTCCAACGCAGGATACATTTCTTCAAACTGAGACAGGTATTGGGTATCGGTTGTAAAGCTTACCTGGGTAGGTAAAAAGATTTGTTCATTGAATTGAATATGTCCTTCCTGTTCCAGTATTCTCAATACGTTTACCACCAATAAAGGTTCCAGTGAAAATCTTCTGGAAAAAGTTTCAAAATCAAAATCGTAGTAGATTCCTTCGCCACTCCCTACTGGAATTTGAAGGAAGTCGGCAATAGCCTGATATACCTGCTGAATAACAGGTATGGGAGGAAATTTAATTTCAGCTTGTTCACTTAATGCCTCAAGGTCTTTTTCCTGCCATAATAGAACAGCAAATGCTTTTTTACCATCTCTGCCCGCTCTGCCTGCTTCCTGATAATAGTTTTCAAGGCATTCAGGGATGTCGTGATGGATAACGGTTCTCACGTCTGGTTTGTCTATTCCCATGCCAAATGCATTCGTACAAACCATGATACGGATTCTGTTGCTGACCCAGTTCTGCTGTTTCTGTTCTCTAATAGAGGGGTCGAGCCCTGCATGATAAAAATCAGCTGAGATGCCTTGTAATACAATTGCTTCTGCTATTTTTTTACACTGCCGTCTATTGTTGCAGTACACAATTCCTGACCCGGGAATTTTATCAATGATTTCTAAAATCTTATTGATCTTACTCTCTGTTTTAAAAGCACTGTATGAAATATTGGGCCTTAAGAAACTTTGTTTATAAATGGCCGGCTTTTTAAGTTCCAATTGTTGCTGAATATCTTCCAGCACCAACGGGGTTGCCGATGCTGTTACTGCAATTACAGGTACACCCGTCAATTTTTCTCTGGTTGTTGCAATCCGGCAATACGCAGGTCTGAAATCGTATCCCCATTGTGAAATGCAGTGGGCCTCGTCTACCACAAGCAAGCGAATGGGAATATGCGGAAGAAATTCATTAAATAAATGACTTTCCAATCTTTCCGGCGAACAATATAAAAATTGAAAAGTCCCTTCTGCTGCTTCCTGCAGGATATGTTTTACTTCCTCTTTTTGTAATCCACTGTGTATGGCTGCAGCTGATATTCCTTTTTGATTCAACGCATCAACCTGGTCTTTCATTAATGCAATGAGTGGACTGATGACCAGACTGGTCCCGCCCCTGAGTATACCTGGTATCTGGTAACATACTGATTTTCCTCCCCCTGTTGGCAAGAGTGCAAGCGTATCTGTGCCACTAATTACAGAATGAATAATTTCTTCCTGTAAAGGCCTGAAAGCACTATGCTTCCAGTATTGTTGTAATATAGAAAGTGGTGTTGGCAAAGATTTAATCCACTTTTTTAAAGTTCAGTCTTACAGAATTGACGGCCAGCACCACATCGCTCAATCCCATTACCAGTGCGCCAATGGTAGGACTCAGGAAGCCCGTTGCAGCAACCGGAATAGCAACAATATTGTAGATAAATGCCCAGAAAAGATTTTGCTGTATGGTTCTGAATGTATGCTTTCCAAGGCCCAGTGCAAGAGAGAGGTTTTTGATTCCATGATTCATCAAAACAACTTCGGCGCTTTGCATGGCAATATGTGTTGCATCGCTTAATGAAACACCTACTGTTGCCTTGGCCAATGCGGGTGCGTCATTAATACCATCCCCAACCATGGCCGTTGGTGCCACGCAGGTTAATGCCTTAATTCTCTCCAGTTTTTGTGCAGGACTTTGTTCTGCATAGATTTCATGGATGCCCAGTTTGTCTGCAACAGTTTTACATTTTGCCTGAATATCTCCGCTAAGCAAAATGGGTTTTATTCCTTTTTGTTTTAGCGCATTAATAATCGTACCTGCTTCAGGTCTTATTTCATCCTGTAAAAGAATGGATGCGATTAGTTCATTGTTCTTTACCAGGTAAATATTGAAGCTATCATCCTTAGTTAAATGCGCAACTGCTTTGTAAGAAGCAGCCAAATAAATATTTCCTTCCTTATCTGTTGCGGTTATGCCCAGCCCCTTTTCTTCGCTCACTTTGCTGAATCTGATTTCTTCTTTTGTTTTCCAATGCAGGGCAATGGCTTTTGCTAGTGGGTGTGTGGAATATTTTTCCAGAGAGTAAGCTATATTTTTGCAGACTTCTTCTCCCAAAACCTTTCCTGCTTCGGTTAATTCTATTTTTTCAATACTGAATTTTCCGGTGGTTAATGTTCCTGTTTTATCAAATACTACCTGCTGAATATCTTTGAATAATTCCAGTGTCTTTGTGTTTTTAAACAGGACTCCATTTTTAGCAGCCCTTCCCAAACCTACTGCTATGGCTGCTGGTGTGGCTAGTCCCATGGCACAGGGGCAGGAAATAACCAGTACGGCAATGCTTCTCATTAAACTATTAGTGAAGTCCTGAGATCCAACGGTATAATTCAAAATAAAAGTCAGTACCGCAATGCTGATAACAGCTGGTACAAAAATGGCACTGATTTTATCTGCTAATAATTGAACGGGTGGTTTTTCTGTTTGTGCATTTTTTACCATGGATAAAATATTACCCAGAACAGAATCTTCTCCAACTGCTGTAACATAGGCTTTGACCGAACCATTAACAACGGTTGATCCCCCAATCAAAATGTCTTTTACTTTTTTCTCTACGGGAATAGATTCTCCGGTGATAATAGATTCATCTACCGAAACCTCTCCGGATAATATTTTACAGTCCATGGGAACGGCTTCCCCGTTTCTGATTAGTAGCAAATCTCCTGTTTTTAAGGTGGTACTTTCTACGGGAAAAATATGTTCGTTCTGCTCATTGTCGTAGGCAATCATATTGGCCATGGTCTTTTGCGACTTCGCCAGTTTTCGCAAGGCAATCTGGGTTTGCTCTACCGATTTGTCTTCCATCCAGTAACCTAAAAAAACCAGGGTAATAATGGTTGCTGCTGTTTCATAAAACAGATAATCGGCTGCCTGATTGGTAAATGTGCCATATAAGCTGTATACAAAAGCGGCGAGTGCTCCCATCGCAATCAATACATTCATATTGGGCACCCCTTTCAGTAAACTTTTTATACCGCTTCTCCCAAAAAAATCCATCCCTAAAATAAAAACCGGAATTGTTAATCCCAATTGTACAATGGGATTCATTAACCAATGAATATGCACGCCCGGTATCATATGTACCATTAGGGGTATTGTAAAAATGGCACAGAAGGCAAATCTTTGGAGGTGCGAACTGAACAGCGGCTTCTTTGCACTGGATTCCAGTTCTGATCCCTTTACCTGATACCCCATTCCCTGTATTCCTTTTTGTAAACTACGCTTGTCTGCATGCTCAGGCATTGTAAAACTTACATCTCCTCCAATGAAATTCACCTTTACCTCTTCCATTCCTTTTTCTTTGAGGAATTTATCTATACTGAGGGCACAATTGGTGCAACTCATACCTGTTACTTTCCAATTAACTTTTTCCATACTCAAATTTACAAAAGCCCGCACTCCTTCATTTGCGATATTGGAATAATATTAGCAGAAGGCTGATTATCTTTGTATCATGGATGCAATTTTTGGCCTGGATCAGATAGAAGCCGTAGCTGCAGTGTTTCTTAAAAAATGTAAGTCTCATAAAATCTGGGCTTTTCATGCACCGATGGGGGCAGGAAAAACAACTTTTATCAATGCCTTGTGCAAGCAATTAGGGGTGAAGGAGGGGTTAAGCAGCCCGACATTTTCCATAGTAAATGAATATGCTACGGATAATGGTCCTGTATATCATATGGATTGGTATCGTCTGCAGTCTGAATCTGAAGCAATTGATGCAGGCATTGAAGATATACTGGACAGTGGTGCTTATTGCTTTGTGGAATGGCCGGAAAATGCTCCCGGATTACTTGGATCTGATGTATTGCACTTATACCTTGAAGTACTGGATCCATATACCAGACGCTTATTTAAGGAAGATACATCGGCATAATTTGTTAACTTCAATGTTCAACATTTACAATGGCAACCAGCAGACCCAGCATCAGTCCTTCACTCTTGTACGAAGCAATGGAAGAAACCCTGGATATCAAGACTCCGGGTGCAAAATTGCATATAGGAATTCCCCGAGAAATTGCTTTTCAGGAAAATAGAATTGCATTAACGCCGGATGCAGTAGGGGTTCTGGTAGCTAATGGAAACCAGGTTACCATTGAACACAAGGCAGGAGAAAGAAGCCATTATTCGGATAAGGATTATTCGGAAGCCGGTGCACAAATTGTTTACGACAGAGCGGCTGTATATCAATGTCCAATTTTGGTAAAGAGCGCCCCTCCGGTGGAAGAAGATATTCCGCTTTTGCAGATGAATCAGATCATCATTTCTCCCATTCATCATTCTGCACTAAAAAAAGACATCATTGAGAAAATGATGGCTAAAAGAATAACGGCACTGAGTTTTGAAAACTTTAAGGACGACAGTGGAACTTATCCCATAGTGAGAAGTATGAGTGAAATTGCAGGTAGTGCTGTCATGTTGATTGCCGGCCAATACCTGAGCAGCTTTAATGAGGGTAAGGGAGTTTTGCTGGGTGGGATTAGTGGGATTCCACCAACCAAAGTTGTTGTTATTGGAGCAGGTATAGTTGGCGAATGCGCTACCCGTAATGCATTGGCCATGGGAGCATCGGTAAAAGTTTTTGACAACAATATCTACCGCTTAAAGCAAATGCAGAATAATCTGGGACAACGTGTCTGGACCAGTGTGTTAGAACCTCGCATTCTTGCTAAACAATTAAAAACCTGTGAAGTAGCGGTAGGTGCTTTGAGCAATGAATATGGACGTGCTCCGGTTGTAGTTACAGAAGAAATGGTGGCGGCTATGCGTCCGAACAGCATCATTATTGATGTGGCTATTGACAGGGGCGGCTGTTTTGAAACCAGTGAGCTCACTTCTTACGAAGAACCCACATTTGTTAAACACGGTGTGATACATTACTGTGTTCCCAATATTCCCAGTGGCTTTGCCCGAACGGCTTCTCAGGCTATCAGCAATGTACTGATGCCTCTTCTTTTAGAAGTGAGCGATGAAGGTGGTTTGGAAGAAATGATCTGGCACAAATTCAATTTGCGGGAAGGCGTATACCTGTTTAAAGGAGCATTGACTGATATTTATATCAGTCAGAAATTTGATTTAAAGTACACAGATCTCAATTTATTAATTGCCAGCCGACGCTAAGGGCTTGTAGTCGTTGATATGAATCCGGTCCTGACAAAAATGAATTTCCGCTTCTTCGTTGCTGCAAATAATGACCAGTTTCTCTTTACAATAATCAGTTATCAGTTCTTGGTACAATTGATAACCTTGCTTATCTAAGTTGGTGCAGGGTTCGTCTAATAAGAGCACCGGGCAATCAGAAAAAACAGCCTGTGCCAATTTTAGCCGCTGTTTCATCCCACTGCTGAATCGGTTGATTTGTTTGTTTCCTGCCTTCTCCAAACCAATAAGGGAGAGGATTTCTGCAATCTTGATTGAAGGATTAATCAATTTGAATTGCTGATGAAAAGTCAGCAGTTCTGTGGCACTCATCTCTTCAATTAATTCAAGATAGGGGGTGCAGATTGCTAGTTGTTGAAAATGGGCTTCGGGTTTTACCGGCAAGTTGATTGTGCCTTCATTCAATTCCATGCTTCCGGCAATGCATTGCAAAAGTGTACTCTTGCCCGATCCGTTAAAACCTGTTATGGCATAGGAATTACCGGACTCAAATGAATAGCTCAGTTTTCTGAATATCCATTCGCGGTTGAATTTTTTTCCGCAATTGTCCAGTTGAATGAAATACTTATTCTTCGTCATTGGCACCCTTGGTAAAACGCTTGATGATTCCTCTTCCGCTCTCTCTGATAAAAGTGACAATTTCATCTCTTTCATCGGTTGCAGGAAGTTCTTCTTCTATGTATTCCAATGCCTGTGTGGTATTCAAGCCCTTATTGTAAATGGTGCGATAAACATCCAGAATATGGTTGATCTGTTCCAGCGGGAAGCCTCTTCGTTTTAATCCAATGCTGTTAACACCTCCGTAACTTAATGGATTTCTTACGGCTTTAATATAAGGAGGGACATCTTTGCTCACCAAACTACCCCCTGCAATAAAAGTATGCTGTCCAATATTGACAAACTGGTGAACCGCACTTACACCCCCTACAACCGCCCAGTCTCCAATAGTAACATGTCCGGCAACTTGTACACTGTTACTCATGATTACATGACTTCCAATGATACAGTCGTGGGCAATATGGCTGTATGCCATGATTAAGCAATGATTCCCAATCACCGTTTTTCCTCTGTCTTCCGTTCCTCTGTTGATGGTTACAAATTCACGAATGGTAGTGTGGTCGCCTATTTCAACCGTTGTTTTTTCTCCAACAAATTTCAAGTCCTGTGGAATGGCGCCCAAAACTGCACCAGGAAATACCCTGCAGTTTTTCCCAATCCGAGTTCCATCCATGATGGTCACATTACTCCCAATCCAGGTTCCTTCTCCAATTTGAACGTCCCCGTGAATCACCGTGAATGGATCAATTTTTACATTCGGTGCAATTCTTGCATTGGGATCAATATAAGTATATGGATGCGTCATATTTTTCTTTTCGTATGTAAGATACTAATTTGACCGTTTTAGTTGTCTGCTCTTCTCACTACCTGTGCTACCAGGTCTGCTTCTGTAGCTACTTTTCCGCCAACATAAACGGTACCCCTCATTTCACAAATGCCTCTACGGATTGGCCCGGTGAATTCCAGTTTCAATACCATGGTATCTCCCGGACGTACCATCTGTTTAAATTTACAGTTGTCTATTTTCAGGAAGTATGTGTCGTACTTTCCTTCAGGCATGGAATTGATACAAAGAATACCGCCAGTTTGTGCCAGTGCTTCAATCTGCAATACCCCTGGCATTACCGGATTACCCGGGAAGTGTCCGGGGAAAAACCACTCGTTGAATGTAACGTTCTTAATCCCCACAATATAAGTATCTGTTAGTTCAATGATTTTATCTACCAGCAGAAAAGGATGACGATGTGGAAGTGTCTTTTCAATTTGCTCCAGGGTATATACAGGAGGAACAGTAGGATCATAGGTAGGCACGCCTTTTACGTGCTTATTCTTTTTGATATACTGTTTAATTTTTTTTGCGAATTCCACATTGGAACTGTGTCCGGGTCTATTCGCAATAATTCTTGCCTTAATTGGATACCCAATCAAAGCCAGGTCACCAACGACATCCAGTAATTTATGTCTGGCAGGTTCATTGGGGAAGCGAAGTTCCAGGTTGTTCAGATACCCCTCACTTTTAACAGCAATCTCCTCTTTTTTGAAAATCTTGGCCAGTCTGCTCATTTCTGCATCTGTGATGGGTTTGTCTACCACCACAATTGCATTGTTGATATCTCCTCCTTTAATTAAATCATTATCCAGTAACATTTCCAGTTCATGTAAAAAACAGAATGTTCTGCAAGGGGCAATCTCCGATTTAAAATCCTTGATTGATTTCAGACCCGCGTGTTGGGTCCCCAAAACCGGGCTATTGAAATCGATCAGCGTGGTAATCTGATAATCCATGGCTGGCAATGCAACCATTTCTACTCTTTTATTATCGTCGTAGTGATAAATATTTTCATCTAGGCTATACCAGATTTTGGCGGCATCCTGCTCTTGAACACCTGATTTTTCAATCAGTTCAATGAACGGGGCAGATGATCCATCCATGATGGGAATCTCTGGTCCGTTTACTTCAATCAATACATTGTCTACGCCCATTCCAACCAAAGCAGCCAGAATATGTTCTACCGTACTCACTTTTGCCTCTCCTATCTGAAGGGTAGTTCCACGGCTGGTATCTGTTACCAGGTCGCAATCGGCTTTAATAACCGGTTTATTGGGCAGGTCGGTACGCTGAAATTGAATGCCAAATCCAGGATTGGCCGGTTTCAATATCATGTCTACCAGCACGCCGGTATGCAGGCCGGTGCCACTTATTTGTATGGGCTGTGTTAGTGTATGTTGTTTTTCGGGATTAAAATTGCTATCCATAATTCCGCGCTTTAATATGCGAAATTAAGTTATCCCGACCGTTTATGCTTCATTTAAGGCTTAAGCTTCTCAGAAACCAGTTCTGATACCATTTTTTCAAGGGCTTTGATTCGTTTTTCCATTTCAGGCAAGTTTCTGGTTGCGGCCTGAACCCGTAAAGAACTGGTATAGTCGAATGCCGGAATTCCGTTGACTGATTTATTGGGTTCTTTAATCGTTTTGGTAATGCCGCTCTTACCCCCGATTTTGGTTCCATCTGCAATACTTAAATGTCCTGCTACCCCTGTTTGTCCGCCCATCATCACATATTTTCCAATTTTGCTGCTTCCGCTGATTCCGGTTTGAGCCGCAATTACCGTGTTGTTTCCAACCTCTACATTATGGGCAATCTGAACCAGGTTGTCAATTTTTACACCTTTGCGGATAAGGGTAGAACCCATGGTAGCTCTGTCAATGGTGCTGTTGGCGCCAATTTCCACATAGTCTTCTATTACCACATTTCCCAACTGGGGAACTTTCTGAAATGTGCCATCTGCCTGAGGCGCAAATCCAAATCCGTCGCTTCCAATTACTGATCCTGCATGAATGATTACCTGATTGCCAACAACACAACCCGTATATATTTTTACACCTGGAAATAGGGTAGTATTGTCACCAATCACCACATTCTTGCCCAGGTAAACGCCTGGATGAATTTTTGTGTTATTGCCAATTTTTACATCTTCATCCACATAGGCAAAAGCGCCAATAAAGACATTGTTTCCCAATTGGGCTGATTGGGCCACATAGCTCAGGTCCTGAATGCCGCTTAGCTGGCTGGCAGCCATTTCCTGGTACTTGGTCATTAATATGGCAAAAGCAGAGTATGCATCCGGCACTCTGATAAGCGTGGCTCCAACGGGTTTCTTCAATTGAAGGGAATCGTTCACAATCACTATGGACGCTGAAGTTGTATAAATGAAATCTTCGTATTTCGGGTTGGCTAAAAAAGAAATCTGAGAAGCTTTTGCTTCTTCAATTTTTCCAAAAGACTGAACGGTTACACTGGCATCTCCTTCCACTTTCCCATTAATCAACAGGCCAATTTGTGCTGCGGTGAACTGCATAAAGTTGTATTAGTTTAACAGACAAATGTAGAATTTTTTTACAGGGGAAGATAAATTCTGTTGTATCATGGAATTATCTACTTCCGTAATGTCTTTTACATTACCGTTTTTATAAAGAATATTGATTTTTTCTTCCTTGCTTTGATAAGTTGTATTGGAAGCAATACCAGTAAAGCAGAGATAAGCAGCTTCCTCTTTGCTGACCCCAAATTTTTTCATCGTCTGTGCCTGTTTTTCTGCCAGAAAATTTTCTTCAAAAGGGGTTGACTGAATGCTTGTTTTATAAATTTCACGGTTGAGTAAACGTGTGCAAAGTAAAGACAATACTTTATCTGAATGTCTGCTCCATTTTTTGATGGCACTCATAATATCAAAGTCATCCATCAGACAAAATCGCTGTATGGAAGCTGAGGTCATTGGTAAGGAAAATTCTCCCAGGAAAAAGTCAATTTCAGAGCCGGTAGTCAGGCTATCCCGATACTCAGGGTAAATGGCTCTTACTCTTTGTATGATTTTCACTAACATTTTTTCTGCAGACAACACGGTTTTGTGCAGATAGACCTGCCAGTACATCTGCCGCCTTGCTACCAGAAACTTTTCTACACTATAGATGCCCTTTTCCTCTATCATCAGCTGGTGGTTGTGTACAGTCAGCATTTTTAATATTCTGTCGTAACCAATCACTCCTTCACTTACTCCGGAGAAAAAACTGTCACGGCTTAAATAATCCATTCTGTCTACATCCAGTTGACCACTGATTAATTGGTGCAGAAAAGGTTTATGATACTGATTGGTAAAAATATCAATGGCCAGGGAAAGCTGTCCGTTAAACTCGTTGTTCATCAACTGCATAATCTGCAGGGAAAGATCTTCGTGATGAACACCCTGAACCAGTTCGTGCTCCAGTGCATGCGAGAAGGGGCCATGTCCAATATCGTGCAGTAGAATAGCTGCTTTCACTGCAATTTCTTCTTCTTTGGTAATTTCAATTTCCTTGTTTCTGAGTTCTGTTACTACATTACACATCAGATGGTAGGCGCCAAGTGAATGATGCAGTCTGGTATGAACGGCACCCGGATAAACCAGTTGTGCCATCGCCATTTGCTGAATTCTTCTGAGTCGCTGATAAAAGGGATGGCCTATGATGGAAAATATGAGTGGATGATTAATCGTGATAAAACCATACACCGGATCATTGATAATCTTACGTTTCGCTTTGTCCATGCTGTTGTTGAATTGTTAATAAAGGTAGTATTTAGTAGCGCAAACAAAATTATAAATAGCTTAGTATTATGGCAATTGCACAGATTTTATGGGTAGACGATGAAATTGAAAGTCTTCAGTCTCAGAAGATTTTTCTTGAATCAAAGGGGTATGAGGTTCATACTTTAACCAATGGTTACGACGCAATTGAGTATATCCAGCACAATGTGGTTGATGTGGTGCTGATGGATGAATCGATGCCGGGAATAACAGGTTTGGAAACCCTGACCCGTATGAAACAAATTCAGCAACGTCTGCCAATTGTGCTGATTACCAAAAACGAAACGGAAAATCTGATGGATGAAGCCATCGGGAGTCAGATTGCCGATTATTTAATTAAGCCGGTAAACCCTAATCAGGTATTGCTTAGCTTAAAAAAGATCATCGATAATAAAAGGTTGGTGGCGGAAAAAACAACGGTTTCCTACCAGCAGAAATTCTCAGAATTATTTATGGCTTTGTCTGGCAATCCTGACTATAATGAATGGATGGAGCTCTACAAAAAACTGGTGTTCTGGGAATTGGAAATGGAGAAAAGCGATAGCCCGGAAATGCGTGAAATACTCCTGAATCAGAAAAAGGAAGCGAACGCGGCATTCGGAAAATACATTACTAAACATTATGAGGAATGGGTTAGTCATGTGGCGGCAGATGCCCCGGTAATGAGTCATCAGCTATTTCAGTTTAAAGTACTGCCACATATCGAAGAGCAAGTCCCCTTATTCTTTATTTTAATTGACAATCTCAGGTATGATCAGTGGAAAGCCATTGAACCTGTTTTTGCAGAGAGTTTCAGAATTCTGGAAGAAGATAGTTTTTACTCTATCCTTCCCACTGCTACACAATATTGCCGAAATGCCATTTTTGCCGGGTTATTGCCTGTGGAAATAGAGAAAAAATTTCCGGATTTGTGGAAGAACGACGAAGAAGAAGGAGGAAAGAATCTTCATGAGAAAGAATTCCTGGAAGCGCAGCTGAAAAGATTGAAAAAAGAGCAACTTAAAATCAGTTACCATAAAATTCTGCATCATCAGGATGGACAGCAACTGGTAAACAATATGCATAACCTGCTGGGTAATCAGCTAAATGTGATAGTATACAATTTTGTAGACATGCTGAGTCATGCAAGAACAGAGATGGAAGTACTGAAAGAACTGGCCAGTGATGAAGCCAGTTACAGGAGTTTAACCAGGAGCTGGTTTGAACATAGTCCGCTTCATCAGGCGTTAAAAAAAGTGGCGGATAAAAAAATTAAAATTATTCTGGCAACCGATCATGGTAGCGTGAGGGTTAAGTCGCCGATAAAAGTAATAGGTGATAAAATGACAACCACCAATCTCCGCTACAAGCATGGCAGAAATCTGAATTACGATGACAAGGATGTGTTGGCATTCCGCGATCCTGCGAAAATAGGCCTGCCTGTTCCCACCCTAAACTCCTCCTTTATTTTTGCAAGGGAGGACAGCTATTTGTGCTATCCCAATAATTACAATCATTATGTGAATTATTTTAAAAATAGTTTTCAGCATGGGGGAATCAGCCTGGAGGAAATGATTGTTCCGCTTATTAAAATGGAATCAAAACCCTAATTATCCCTATTTCTGCCCAGTTTGTGGATAAAACGCTGTGTATTTGCAGGGTTCTGAGGTTAAATTTGTGACCATGAAATACACGCAATCTACACTCAATAAATTAGAAGATATATTAGGTGAATCTGACTACGTGGTTCGTTATGAAAGAGGTACTTTTCAGAGCGGATGGTGTTTACTGGAGTCCAGAAGGGTTGTGGTTCTCAACAAATTCTTAAATGTTGAAGGAAGAATTAACACTTTGATGGAATTGATTCCACAGCTCGATATTCAGTTTGACAAACTGACCCTGGAGTCTCAGAAGCTGTATGAGGAAGTAGTAAAAAAATCAGTGATTACCACTGAATAATTCGGAAAAATACCTCATCGCCAGCTCAAAATTACCTTAGTTTTATTCAGTGAAATCAAGTGCAATCAAGGTTCAGTTCTTAGGTACGGGCACCAGTACCGGTATTCCAATGATTGGTTGCGGCTGTCCTGTTTGCAGCTCTGATAATCCCAAAGATAAAAGGCTTAGAACCAGTATTATGGTTCAGTCTCAACATACGAATCTGGTGGTAGATACCACACCAGATTTCCGGTATCAAATGCTAAGATCGCAAACCCGACAGCTAGATGCAGTGCTTTTTACCCATCCACATAAAGACCATATGGCGGGTCTGGATGACATCAGGGCCTTCAATTTTTTTTCGGGCTCAGCAATGAATGTATATGCAAATGCTTTAACAGAAGAAGCCATCCGAAGGGATTTTTATTATGCTTTTTCTGATAAAAAATACCCGGGTACGCCCGAAATATTTTTGCATACAATTGGTGAAGAACCCTTCTTTATCAAGGATATTAAAGTAGAACCTATTCAGGTAATGCATCATCGGATGCCAGTGCTGGGTTTCAGGATGGGTGATTTTACCTATATCACAGATGCCAACTTTATTGAGCAATCTGAACTGGAAAAAATTAAAGGGTCAAAAGTGCTCGTGCTGAATGCATTGCGAAAGGAAAAACATCTGTCTCATTTTACTTTGCAGGAAGCGCTTGATATTGCTGATATGCTGGAAATCCCTGAAGTCTATTTTACCCATATCAGTCACCAGTTGGGCTTACACGAAGATATTAATCAGGAACTTCCTTCATATGTGCAACTTGCTTACGACGGCTTAGAAATTTGTTTGTAATCCCGCAAATTTTGCGGAGATGAAAAAATGGATGAAAGACTATTTGAGCTTTTCACAAAAAGAGCGAATAGGTTTATTGGGGCTGCTTTTGATATTCGGATCCCTGATGGGTGCGCCTTATTTTTTGTCAGAAAGTCCCGAACCTTTGAATCCGGCCGATTTAGAATGGACAAACAATGTAAGTTACCGGCCATCCTTCGATGAGAAGGATTCATCCCTTGATAAAGGTTCAGTAGGCTTTACTGTAAAGTATCGCCGCATTAATTTTGATCCCAATAGCGCCAGTCGGGAAATGCTTCTCCAGTTGGGTTTCTCGGAAAAAAATATCAAGACGCTCACCAATTATATCCAGAAGGGAGGTAAACTAAAAGCAGCAAAGGATCTCTATAAAATCTGGGGTATGAGAAAAGAGCTGGTTGATACGCTGCTGCCGTATATACGTATTGCCAGTATAAAAGACAGCGAATTGAGTTTTGATAATAAGCGACTTGCATCTGGTCTGCAGTCTTACCCAAAACGAACTCCACAAAAAATTGATATTAATACAGCAGACCAGGCAGCCTGGGAACAATTACCGGGAATTGGACCTGTGCTGGCCAGCAGAATCATTAAGTACAGAAATCGACTCGGTACATTCAGCTCGGTTGAAGAAATTAGAAAAACCTATGGCCTCAGTGACTCGGTTTTTAACCTGATTCAGCCCTTACTCCAAATTCATCCGGGAAACGCATCTGCTATAAGCGAGCCTCTAACCCCTAATCAACTTCCTTCTATTAATACCGCCAGTGAAGCCTTGTTGATTAAAGCAGGAATTAACCCTGCCATTGCTTCTGCCATTGTACTGTATCGAAATCAATACGGTTTATTTAGCCAACTAGAAGACCTGCGTAAGATTGTTTTCATTCAGGCCGCTCAATATGAAGAATTGATTAAACAAGTAAAATTGTGAATAGAATATCCTTCTTTTTAACCATTTATTTTAGGTAAAATCCCATAGATTTGCTTCACAAACTAACTAACGATTGTTTGTTTTAGGGGGTCTGAATAGTACGCTTGCATTATTCAGCCCCCGTCTATTGTAAAGTAATATTTATGAATTTTCAGGAAACAGAATTAACCAGACAGGTAGCTGCCACGGCAAGGGATTTTGCAATGCAATCAATTAAGCCATATGTAATGGATTGGGATGAAGCTCAGGTTTTTCCCGAAGGGTTGTTCAGAGAGATGGGGAAATTGGGATTAATGGGTGTACTGGTTCCGGAAGAATATGGTGGGGCTGGATTGGGATATTTTGAATACAATGCCATTATTCAGGAGATAGCAAAAGTTTGTGGTAGCATAGGATTGAGTGTAGCAGCGCATAATTCACTATGCACCAATCATATTTTGAGTTTTGGTAATGAAGAGCAGAAAAAGCGATGGCTGCCCAAACTGGCAACAGCTGAATGGATTGGCGCCTGGGGTTTAACAGAGCCTAACACAGGTAGTGATGCCGGTAATATGAAAACAACAGCTGTTAAGCAAGGTGATCATTGGGTGCTCAATGGTACGAAGAGCTGGATTACACATGGAAGGTCTGGAGAAGTGGCTGTGGTGATTTGCAGGACAGGGGAACCCAGAACCAGCGGAAATTCAACCGCATTTGTAGTAGAAAGAGGAACACCAGGTTTTTCAGGAGGGAAAAAAGAAAATAAGTTGGGAATGCGTGCCAGTGAAACGGCTGAAATGATATTTGATAATTGTATCATACCCGATAGCAATCGTTTGGGCGAAGTGGGAGATGGTTTCAGACAAGCTATGAAAATTTTGGACGGGGGTAGAATTTCGATTGCTGCACTTTCCGCAGGAATTGCCAAAGGGGCCTATGAAGCTGCATTGCAATATGCTCAGGAACGTCATCAATTTGACAAACCCATTGCCTCTTTTCAGGGAATCAGCTTTAAAATGGCAGATATGGCAACAGAAATTATGGCTGCCGATTTATTGATTCATCAGGCATGTGATCTTAAAAACAAGGGTCAAAAAGTTACCAAGGAAGGGGCCATGGCAAAATATTATGCAAGCGAAGTAGCCGTTAAGGCAGCAACTGAAGCGATTCAGATTTTTGGTGGTTATGGTTATACTAAAGATTTTCCTGTAGAAAAGTACTATCGTGATTCAAAATTGTGTACTATTGGGGAAGGAACTTCTGAGATACAGAAAATGGTGATAGCAAGAGAAGTACTGCATTAACCTGTTTTTTGATTGCTTGTTTATACTAAGAGACCCACCTGGGTCTCTTTTTTATTAATCCTGTTCTGATAAAATTTTGTGTATTGAATCGAATAAATCCATCATATCCTTGTCTATAATCAGCCATATGCGGATATTATTCATTTTTATTCTATCGGTATTTTTGAATCAGCTTCATGCCCAGAAAACGATAGGCACATCTGCTGTTATAGATTCATTGAATCAACAGGCTTTTGCAAGTAAACGCCCCGATATTTCTAAACGCTGAATCTGCTTATTATTGCACAAAATAAGGCCCAGCAAATTAATTATCAAAAGGGATTGGCTATTGCTTAATTGTATGAGGGGGCTTTAAGGGATTATTATCTTTCCCTGGACAGATTCAAAAGAACCAAAGACACTTTTAACCTTGCTAAAGTAACACAACAAATAGAGAATGCATTGCTGCTGGATGCTCGTTATGATACTGCTGCTGCAGTTTTTAAGGAATGTCTGGACGTTTTTAAACAATATAACAAAGAAGAGGAGATTGTAAATGTAAAAACAGTCTTGGTTTAATTCAATTATATAGAGACAAGCCAGACTCTGCAGCGATTTAATCAACAGGCACGATGGAAGTTTGACAATCGAAAGTATGCCTGGAAAGGGGAGCAGATTTGTTATCAAACTCCCCAATGTACAAGCTTAAATTAATCTTCGCTCTTAGAGCCGGCTGCAAAAATCTGATCAACTGCACCTCCCAGCATAGGAAATTTTTCTTTCACAAATCCTGCAATGGTTGCAATTGCCTGCTGTGCCTGTTGTTCTGATAAGCCTGCTTCTTTTACTAATTTTTCAATTAACTCGTTCATGTGTATCGTAATTAGGGGTTAGGCAACTTTTAAGGCACTTAGTTTACTCTTGCTGAACATTTTTTCTGCATATTCAAGCGTAATGTCCAGTGTGGTTACATCTGTGCCCGGTAACTCAAACATGGCTTCTGTCAAAATGCTTTCACAAATACTTCTCAGCCCTCTGGCGCCTAATTTATACTCCATGGCTTTAGCAACCATAAAATCAAGTACACCTGGTTCAATAGTCAGTTTTATTCCTTCCATTTCAAACAAACGGTTGAACTGCTTGATCAGTGAATTTTTAGGCTCAGTTAAAATACTTCTCAGGGTTGCGGCATCCAATGGATTCAGATGGGTCACTACAGGAAGTCTTCCCAGTAATTCAGGGATCAATCCAAAACTCTTCAGGTCCTGTGCATTGATGAATTCCAGTAAATTACTTCTCTGCATTTCCTGTTCGTCTTTATTTACACTGAAGCCAATGGCATTCGTGTTGATTCTTCTGGCAATTACTTTGTCTATACCATCGAATGCTCCACCACAGATAAATAAAATATTCTTGGTGTCTACCTTAATCATTTTTTGTTCAGGGTGTTTTCTTCCTCCCTGGGGGGGGACCAGAACTTCTGTTCCTTCCAGCATTTTCAGAAGACCTTGCTGAACGCCCTCACCGCTAACATCTCTGGTGATAGAAGGATTATCCCCCTTGCGTGCAATTTTATCTATCTCGTCTACATAAACGATACCCCTTTCTGCAGCGGCTACATCATAATTACAATTCTGTAATAAACGGGTCAGCATACTCTCAACGTCTTCACCCACATAACCAGCTTCTGTAAATACTGTAGCGTCTACAATGGCAAATGGCACATTCAATAAACGGGCAATTGATTTTGCCAATAAGGTTTTACCTGTTCCGGTTTCACCCACCATGATGATATTGCTTTTTTCAATTTCAACATCATCCACTTTCTGCTTGTTGTTTACACGTTTGTAATGATTGTAAACCGCTACGCAAAGAATTTTTTTGGCTTCATCCTGACCAATTACATATTCATCCAGAAATTGCTTTATTTCTTTCGGCTTTCTGATTTGAACTGCACCGCCAACGGAAGAAGGATTGCTTTTTGCAGTTAACTCCTGCGCTATGATTTCTTCGGCATGTTCAACGCAATTTTCACAAATATGCCCTTCCTGACCGGCTATTAAAATTTTAACCTCATCTCTACTTCTCCCACAAAAAGAGCAGTGTAAATTATTTTGCTTTGCCATAATCTTATAACTTGTTTAATATGCCGTCAGCAATGCCATAGGCAACTGCTTCTTCGGCATCCATCCAGTAGTCTCTGTCAAAATCAGCCAGAATTTGTTCTACAGACTTGCCACAATTCTCTGCCAGTATTTTGGCGCCCAGTTGTTTGGTTTTTAAAATCTGATTCGCCTGAATTTCAATATCTGCACTGGTTGCCTGATAATACCCGCCTAAACTAGGTTGGTGTATCATTACTTCTCCATGAGGAAAAATAAATCTACGGCCTTTGGTGCCAGCACTTAACAGGATTGAACCCATACTGGCCGCCAATCCCATACAAATGGTACTCACCGGACTTTGAATCATTTTAATGGTATCGTACATGACCATACCGCTGGTTACCACACCGCCCGGACTGTTGATGTATAATTTAATTTCTGCTCCTGGTTTGTCAGCATCCAGTAAAAGCAATTTGGAAACAACGTCTTTAGCTGATTTATCATCTACCACACCCCATAAATACACCGCTCTTTTTTCAAAAAAAAGGTGTTCCATCTTTTTGGTCAGGTAGCTGGTCATTGCTTCCGGCTTATCATCCTTGTTTTCTTCGGGCTCTTCAGCGTCGTTTGACAAATATGGGTTGAATATATATTTAGCACTCATATGATTGTTGATTTGAATGGTTTATCCTTTCTTTTCTTTGCGTGGATTGGTTAATAATACTTCGTCTACCAGCCCGTATTCCTTTGCTTCCATTGCCGTCATCCAGAAATCACGGTCACTGTCTTTTGCAATGGTTTCAACTGATTTGCCGGTATGGCTGGCAGTGATGGTATACAGTTCCTGCTTGAGTTTTTTAATTTCTCTGGCAGTAATTTCAATATCAGTTGCCTGACCGCCAATGCCTCCACTTGGCTGGTGCATCATGATTCTGCTATGCTTTAAAGCGGTTCTCTTTCCCTTTACACCAGCACACAATAAAATTTGTCCCATACTAGCTGCGATACCAGTACAAATGGTTGCAACATCCGGTCCAATAAATTGCATGGTGTCATAGATGCCCAAACCAGCATAAACGCTGCCACCAGGGCTGTTGATATACATTTGGATATCGCGGGTACGATCGGTACTTTCTAAAAAAAGCAACTGAGCGGTTACAATATTGGCAACATAATCATTGATGCCTTCTCCCAGAAAAATGATCCGATCCATCATTAAACGGCTGAATACATCCATACTGGCTACATTCAAAGGGCGTTCTTCAATGATGTAGGGGGTAAGATTGGTTACCTGGCCGTATTGTCTGTAATTGTGTAAAACCCCGCTGCTGATTCCATGGTGCTTTACCGCGTATTTTTCAAATTCTTTTTCAATATTCATATAACTGTATTTCGCGTTGAAGTTAGGTGTTTTGTTAAATTGGTATCCAACCTGTTCAAATACTGTGCAAAGCTTTATTTATGGCAATTTGACATACCCTGTTATTTACCGTTAAAACACGGTTGCAAAGGTCGTTCATTTTAGATAAGTTCAGAAACGTTATTTGTTAAGAAATGCAAAACGAAGCTTTTCAATTGGGACTCTGCATGGCCGGAGCCGTTTCTGCCGGTGCGTATACGGCAGGTGTACTGGATTGTTTGCTGGAAGCATTGGAAGGTTGGGAGCAAAAACGCGGACAGGAAGGGGTTCCAACGCATCGGGTAACCATTTCGGTGGTAGGCGGCGCATCAGCCGGGGGAATGACAGGTCTTTTAACAGCCGCAGCAATACAGCAACCCTCCGAAAAGATTTTTTATAAGAGCTGGGTAGAAATGGAAGCAGATTCAATGGCCGGGACAATGCTGGATCCTTCGGATATTATTGCATCACAATCGCTTTCTTCCCTGCTCAATGGCAGTTTTGTAGAACGCCTGAGCCATTGGGCTATTGAAACTGCCTTACAGCCGTCTCCTGTATTACCTGCTTATATTGATCCTTCATTAAAATTATTTGCAACCCTCACCAATCTGAAGGGATATCCCTACAATATTTCTTTTACTTCCGCATTGCAAAAGAAAGCGCATCGTATGATGGTGCATAACGATTTTGCCTGTTTCCAGTTAGCTGGATCGCGATTGCCTAATATGGAGCAGCAGGAAAGAGAAACCCAATTGCAGGCAGATCCGGGTTGGATTCCGCTGAATCTCTCAGCCGGAAAGAATACGGATATCCTTCAGCAAGCTATCATGGCTACAGGTGCGTTCCCCCTGGTTTTAAAACCTGTTCAATTGAAAAGGGCTAATAGAATGATTCTGGAAAACGATTGGTTAAATCAAAATGGTTTATTGCTGGATACCCAATCGGAAGATTATTTCTCATTGCAGGTAGATGGTGGTTTAATGAACAATGAACCATTTGAAAAAGTGCGCGAATTGCTGCAGGAAAAAAATGCAGGTGCAGCCACAGCTCCATACCGGGATTCTTTCTCCTCCTTTACCAATACCGTCCTGATGATTGATCCATTTCCGGATACACTTTCATTTCAGGAAAACGATTCCCTGCATTTTAGGGGCATAGCCAAACAAATTTTATTTGCCATCTTGCATCAGATGAAGGCAAAGCCTTTACCCATAGCGGATATGATGAATAAGGAAAAAGCAGGTCAGTTTTTAATCGCTCCTGTCCGGTATGCAAAAAATACGGAAGAAAGAATAGAAGGCAGCAAAGCTATTGCGAGTGGTGTGGCAGGTGGTTTTGGTGGTTTTCTCAGTAAAAGTTTCAGAGCACACGATTATGCTCTGGGGCAATACAATTGTGCAAGATTTTTACAAAATCATTTTACGGTACCCATCAATCGGTTGCATCAGCATCCCCTTTTTTCAAAGGGATATGCTGGCATTGATGTACAACCCTTTCTTTCGGAAAATAAAGATAGTGTTCAGATTATACCCGTATTCCAATTACCCAAAAAGGCTCCGGAATGGCCTGTCATCCATTCCCAGTCTATTGATGCGTTACATCCAGCTATCCGGAGAAGAACAGCCGCTATATTATCCGTTATGTCACGGCACTGGTTCAGGAAACGGCTGCTACAGTTGAGCGGGCAGTTTCTTATTAACCGTTATACGGCCAACTCCATTATCCGGCATTTAAAATCGGAATTAACAGCACACAGTTTATTGCAATAAAAAAAACCAGCCCGGGGCTGGTTTTTCAAAAACAATTTATTTGCTCAATTAATGATGATGATGCTCTAATTTCTTAGCGAAATCATCCGCACTAATGCTTTCATCTTTGGCTTTTACCTGAGATTCCAATGCATCAAATAATTTCTCTGCATTGATTCTATGGTAACTGTCTTCAACAAACTTTTTATCCTGCATCATTCTGTTGGCATAATCATCAATCCACTGCTGGTTGTCTCCCAGTGCACCTAACTGATTGCCCATGTAGCTGAATAACTGCATTTTGGCAAAATTGCGGATATCTTCAGGTAGCACTTCAATTTTGTTGTCCTGAGATAACTTACTGCTGATTAATGTCCACTTCAATTGCTTAGAGAAGCTTGGGTATTCTGCTTCTGCTTCTTCTGCAGTTTTGGGTTTTTCGCCACCGTTCTGTAACCAGCGCTTCAGGAAGTTCTCAGGTAATTCCATGTTTACATGGTCTACCAGGTAATGATATATCTGGTCCTGAACCTGATTGCGTGCAGACTGTGCGTAGTACTTTTCAATTTCAGCCTTGATTTCATTTCTAAGGTCAGCTTCGGTTTTGATATTCTCGTTACCAGAATATACTTGTTTAAAGAATTCTTCGTCCAAGGCAGCTTTTTCAACAAAACCTACTTTGGTAATCAACAAATTAAAATACTTGTCAGCATCATCCTTGCTTAAACCAAGGTCGGCCAGAATGGTTTCTGCTTCCTTGTCTTCAAAGGCTTTTTTAATTTGTAATAGAACCACATCATCTTTTTTCTTGCCCATTAGGTTCTTGCGGAACTTATTAGCAAAATATTTAACCAAAACGCTGTTGTCTTTACTTACGCCATTCTCAACCGCATTGCCTTTTGAATCGGCTTCAGTAAAAGTTACATTCAATACGTTGTCTTCAGAAGAAATAGTTTCAGGTTCAGTCATTTTACCAAAACGGGTTTGCAGTCTTGCAATTTCATCATCAATCATTGCATCGGTAACTGTTACAACGTAACGGGTTGCTTTAAATTTAGACAGGTTTACTTCAAAATCCGGCTTCAATCCAATTTCAAATGAAAAAACATAATCAGACAAATTGTTCATGTCTAATTTGTTTGCGTCATTTTCAAGAGGTAAAGGCTGAGCAAAAATATCAATCTGCTCTTTTGCCATATAAGCATTCATTTCCTGCTCCACTTTACGCAATACTTCTTCAGAAAATACCCCCTGACCATACATTTTCTTTACCAGACCAGTAGGTACCATGCCCTTTCTGAAGCCAGGTATATTTGCTGTCTTAGCATATTTCTTCAGGCTGCTTTCAAAGCCAATTAAATAGTCTTCCTTGGTAAGGGTAACGGTAAGCTTATCATTTAATAAGCCAATGTTTTCTCTGGTAATTGTAGCCATATAGGTGTTTTAAATACTTAAAATCGGGCTGCAAAGGTAGGGGTTTCGCATAAAAAAACCACCTATAAAGGTGGTTCAGTGCGGATGATAGGGGTCGAACCTACATGCCTCGCGGCGCTAGATCCTAAGTCTAGTGCGTCTGCCAATTTCGCCACATCCGCATTTGGGACGGCAAAAATAGGGGAATTTTTTAAAAACGAACAGTAAATTTTGTTCCATTTTGTGATTCACTTTCACAAAAAATATTTCCTCCCTGTTCCTTTATCTGATTTTTAATCAGGTAAAGGCCGATTCTTCCCTTTCTATCAAAGCCACTGTGAAAACTCTTCTGGAATTTAAATAACAGATGTCCAAATTTAGCCATATCAATCCCTTATCCGTTATCTGTGACAAATAAATGGATGTCTCCGTCTTTTTCAAAGGTTTCAATGCCGATAACAGGTGGATTCCCTGGTTTTGTATACTTTAAACTATTGCTAAGTAAATGATAGACGACGCTTTGTAAATATATCCTGGGTTAGAAAATCTGCGTCACTTTCAGATCCTGTTTAATGATGGCATTTTTTTGCTGAATGACATCCTGTAACTGAAGGAGTACACTATTAATTACTTCTTCAAATGCCCAATCAGAAGCCGGAATATCTTTTTCCAGATGAATTTGCAGTATCTGTATAAGCTCGTTCAGGTTGTTGGTAAGATTCTTGCTGATTTTTAGTAATTATAAAATATTCGTCTTTTGGCGAATACTTCCTATTTCTTGAACCCCTCCAACAAAGAAGTAAGGGTCTCAGTCATCCCTTTCTGGGTAATCCATCTTAAAACAACCACCAGATCATTCACTGGGTCAACATATACAACATTATTCCCGTTACCTAGGTGAACAAATGCTTCAGCCGGTGCTCCCGGAATTAATTTCTGATCCGTATTCAGGTAGAAATTCATATAACCATATTCCTTATTGGCAGTACCTGGTGTGGTGGATTGCCGAATCCATGATTCTGAAAGAATTTGCTGATCTTTCCATTTGCCTTTACGCAGGGTAAGTAACCCAAAGCGAGCCATGTCTTCTGCATGAATAAACATGCCTCCGCCCCAGTGACCTCCGCCACTAACCGATTGAACAGGATTCCCATCCAGAACAATCCATGCATTTCTATAACCCGTCCAGCGCCAGGTGCTGGATGCCCCGATGGGGTCCATAATTTTCTTTTTCAATACTTGTGGAAGCGGTTGCCTGAATACGCTGGTTGCAGCAAGGGCCAAGGCATTCACTCTAACATCATTGTATTCAAAAACAGTACCCTGGGTATTTCTTGTCCGGTTTAACCATTTTTTGGAATCAGGATCAGGTCGGTCTGCCCAATCGGGCTTGCCCCACAATGTCCCTTCCCAGTCACTGGTTTGCCTAAGCATCGACTCCCATGTAATGGTTTTGTTATGGTCTGTGTCAAAAGGGTGAAGTAATTCAGGTTGATTAAACTGAGCAGCGGGCCTGGTAACTGGTTCGGGATGAAAAAGCTCGATGGGTGGTACATAAGGGTATACCCGATCCTGAACAGATTGTATCAATCCTGCGTCAACGGCTACTCCTACTACTGCCGATAAAAAACTCTTTGCCACACTATGCGTCATGTCACATTTCAGCGGGGTGCCCCATTCTGCCACTTTATAGCCCTTGTATATAATAATACCTGTCTGATCTCCCCGAACTTCAAAGGGGCCAATGCCATCTCCAAAAGGCTCTTTCCCAAAAGTTTTGTAATGGTTTTCTTCCATACTTCTGGGGTTGGGAGACTCAGCAGCTTTTGCAATAGTCATAGCTTTTTCAATAGCTAATGCAGATAATCCCAATGCTTCTGGGGCTTTGAATTCCCAGTTGGAACGTTCGGGATAATACAAAGCGGGAGATGATTTCTTTGCAGTTTGTGCAATTCCTGGATAGCTAAAAAAAATTGTAGCAATGAATAAATGTATTGGTTTAATCATGCTACAATCTAAAAAAACTATTGCGAATCTGTTCAGTCTATGCTTAAATCAGCAAAATTAATTACCGCTTCTTCCCGACTTGTAGTAACTCTGTTTCACCATTCTGTTTCTGGGTGTAGGTTTTTTTATTTTTTCGGGTCGATTGAAACTGACTTTTTGCGGGGTTGCCGAATGATATTCGTGGTTGCTTACAATCGGCAGTTCAATTTTTATCAGCTTCTGAATGTCTTTCAAATAAGCTCTTTCTTCAGTATCGCAAAAAGAAATAGCCATGCCCTTTTCTCCTGCTCTGCCTGTTCTGCCAATTCTGTGTACATAGGTTTCCGGCACATTGGGTAATTCGTAATTGAATACATGGGATAACCCATCCACATCAATACCTCTTGCAGCAATATCAGTTGCTACCAGAATACGGGTGTTGCCATTTTTAAAATTGTTCAATGCTCTTTGTCTGGCATTCTGAGATTTATTACCGTGGATTGCTTCTGAACTAATCCCCTGTTTAACCAGGTTCTTGACCACTTTGTCTGCACCGTGTTTGGTTCTGGTGAAAACCAAAGCAGATTTTATGGCACTGTCCTGAAGTAAATCCTGTAATAGATTTTTCTTGTTTTCCTTCTCAACGAAATAGATGGCCTGTTCAATTTTTTCTACGGTTGAAGAAACGGGTGTTACCGCAATCGTTACCGGATTCTTTAAAAGTGTATTGGCTAATTTTTCAATTTCATCGGGCATGGTAGCTGAGAAAAACAAAGTTTGTTTTTTCTCCGGAAGTTTGGCTACCACTTTTTTAACATCGTTAATAAAGCCCATGTCTAACATACGGTCGGCTTCGTCCAAAACAAAAAAGCGGATATCTCTTAAATTAATAAAACCCTGTTGCATCAGGTCCAGTAATCTTCCTGGAGTAGCCGTTAAAATATCTACTCCTTTTTTTAAGTTGATTACCTGATGGTGTTGGGATACACCCCCAAAAATAACTTCATGGGAGATGCGTAAATTTTTTCCATATGCAGCAATGCTTTCGTCAATCTGAATGGCCAATTCTCTGGTTGGTGTAAGGATTAATGCCTTAATACCCCTGGTAAAATTTCCGTTTAACTGAGACTGGCAAACCAGTTGAAGAATAGGGATAGAGAAAGCTGCTGTTTTTCCTGTTCCTGTTTGGGCGCAGCCCAAAATATCTTTACCTGCAAGAGCAGATGGAATAGCTTGTTCTTGAATGGGGGTAGGGTTGGTGTACCCTTCTGTTTCGAGCGCTTTTAAAATAGGCTCAATGAGTTCTAATTCTTTGAATAACACAAAATGTGATTTAAATGAACACTTGAAATTTCAAGTGGTATATAACCTGATATTGATGGGATTACCTTGTCACTGAAGTAGATTCCAGTATAACTGAGACATATACGAATAATGTAAAGGTACATTATTGGGGCGAGAAGCCCAAATTTGCATGATTTCGCTTTTGGAAAAAGGGTATTGGTGATGCTATTGATTCAATAGTACGATTATGCCAGCAGCGCAACAATTTGTTCTAAATATTGCTGGTCGGTTTCATCAAACTGATTGTATTCGCTGCTGTCCACATCCAATACGCCCCATATATTTCCATCTTTGAAAAGCGGGACTACAATCTCAGATTTAGATAAACTACTGCAGGCGATATGGCCTGGGAATTTTTCTACATCGGGTACAATCAGGGTTTTTTCCTGCTCCCAGCTACTACCACAAACACCTCTTCCTTTTTTAATTCTGGTGCAGGCAACTGGCCCCTGAAATGGACCTAATACCAATTCATTATTTTCTACCAGATAAAAACCCACCCAGAACCAGCCGAACTGTTCCTTAAGGGCAGCCGCTGTATTGGCAAGGTTGGCAATCAGGTTGCTTTCGCCGGTAAGTAAACCTTTGATTTGGGGAATCAATGCTTCGTATTGTTCTCCCTTTGTTCCGCTGATGATTTGTAAGTCTTCTGCCATAAAACAAAGATACGTTCGGGGAACAAATAATACAGTCAACTGGATTTTTTAACCAGTTTTCTGAGCTCTTTCTCTTCTGCCCAAAACACCAGCCAGCCAAAAAGACCAATGAAAATAAATCCTGTGAAGATGCCAAGCCAAAGTTGAGGAATAAAATACAAGATGGTTTTTTGAATGCCATACATGAGTAAAACCACCACCAGATAGGCTATTATTTTTTTGGTTGCATAAGGAACAGGATAAAATTTTTGTCCCAGGTAATAGCTAACCAACATCATGAATAAGTAACAAAGGAAAGTGGCAATGGCAGCTCCTAAATAATGCAGGCTTGGGATTAATAAAATATTCAATGCAATAGTTATAACTGCACCACCAACCGTGATGAGTGCACCGTAATTATTTCTGTCGGTAAGTTTATACCAGATACTCAGGTTGTAATAGATGCCAAGAAAAATATTACCCAATGCCAGCAGCGGAACTACCTGTAATCCCTGTGTCCAAAGCGGTTTATTAATCGCAATAAACAACCACTCAAATACTTCTATAAAAAGACTAATGAATAATAACATGAAGCTGCAGGCAATCACAAAAAACTTCATCACACGTGCATAGGTTTTTTGTGCGTTATCTTCTCCTTTCTGTTTAAAGAAGAAGGGCTCAGCCGCCATTCTGAAAGCTTGAATCATGATAGTAATTAAAACAGCCAGCCGATAAATATTTCCGAATATGCCCAGTTCGTGTTTGGCTTCTTCCACCGGAAGGTCTACTACATGCTGATATATCAATCTGCTCAGCATATCATTCACCATTCCTCCCATGCCCACAATAATCAAGGGATAACTGTAGCGCAATATTTTTTTCAATATATCCACATGGAAATCCCATTTGATTTTTCTGAACTCAGAAAAGAGTAACAGAAAAGTGAGTATGCTTCCAGCCAGGTTCCCAATCAGGTAGTAGCCAATTCCAATATTTTGCTCGGTAAAAAATCGAAGGGCAGTGTCTGGGTTGGCCTTTACTAATTGTGGTATCCATCCAATAAATACCAATACCGTTATAAAATTGATGAGTACACTGGATAATCTTACTGCTGCATATTTTCTTGGTTTGTTTTCCTGTCTCAGTCTGGCAAATGCCAAAGTGCTGATGGTGTCGAAAAATAAAATGCCAATCATCCAGTTGATAAATTGGGGTTGCGCTTCCAGATTGGCCCAATACATCAGGGGCTCCTTGCATAACCAGAGAATTGTGGAAAACAACAGCGTACTGCCCAGTAAAGAAATAGATAAAGTGCTATATAATTTATTGGGATCTTCTTCTTTAATAAATCTGAAATAAGCAGTTTCCAGCCCGTATGTAAATAATACATTCAGGAAAGGAATCATTGCATAGATCTGTGTTAAATCTGCAGTGCTGGCAGGCTGTGCAAAAAATAGCGGAAGCGATAGGTTCATCAGGTACCCTAAAAATCGACTGGCTATAGTGGGTACACCATACCAGATTGTTTGACTTGCCAATTTTTTTATCTCGCTCAATGGAATTAACTATTGTTCAAAAATAGGGTATTGTAGTCAGTTGTGCAGGTCTAAGGGTTGTGTTGCGGAAGGTCTGGTTCCCGGTGCGGCAAATTGTGGATTCTGCAGAAAAACAGAATCGGTAAGGGTTTGCAGGAATGCTTTGAGTTGTCCTATTTCATAGTTGCTCAACGGGAGTTTGTTTTTCAATAAGGAATCTGTGTTGGCCATCACCTGCATATTGTTGCGATAATGTTCAAATACATTGCTGAGTGAAAAAAATCTTCCGTCGTGCCCATAGGGGAATGTGACCATTAGGTTGCGGAGGCTGGGCACTTTGAATTTCAGTGAATCGGCCGGATCCAGTGTAATGCGCATTCTGCCCTGGTCCTGTAAAAATGGTTCCAGCGGAATACCTGTATTTCGGTAACTGAAATCGCTGAACAAAGGTTCTGTATGACAACTGCTGCATTTACTTTTGAAAATGGTATAGCCCAGTTTCTCCGGTAAATTGAAACTGTCCTTACCCTGCATCACTCTGTCGTATTTGCTATTGCTGCTAACCAGTGTTAACAGAAACTGGCTCAATGCTTTTCCTAATCTTTGGGTGTTGATGGTAGGGTCGCCAAATGCCGCTTTGAATAATTTGGGATAGGTTTTGCTTTTTCTTAGTTTAAGAATAATATTCTCAATGGTTTCACCCATTTCATTGTGTGCAGTAAGTGGTGCCAGGGGCTGCAGGTCAAGGTGATTGATTCCTCCATCCCACATGAATGCTTTTTGCCAGGCCAGATTAAAGAGCGCTGGAGCATTACGGTTGGTTAAACTATTGTTTAATCCATGACTTAAGGGGTGATCATAATTGTTGAATGCGCCAAATTGCTGATGGCAGGTTCCGCAGGAAATGCTTTCATCTTTGCTGAGTTGCGTATCATAAAACAATTGTCTTCCCAATTCAATGCCTTCTGCTGTTAAAGGGTTTTTTGAAAAATCATACAAGGGTTTTGGCCAACCCTTCGGTACTATCAGGGGCTTTTGCCTGGGCAACCCTTTCCTTTCAGGCTGCTCCATAAAGCCCAGCGCTGAAAGAACGATGAAAACCAGGAACAATATGGTAGAAGCCTTCTTCATTAATGCGATTGTATTTGAAACATCTGCTGATAATTATCTGCCAGTTGCATGGCCAGCTTTCCTGCGTTATGACAGTTGGGCGTTTGTGCAATGCTGATGATATGCTTGCCATTGAACCAGACAGATAAATCCGTTTGAATATGGATAGTGCTTTTTGCATTGGTTCCTGCGGCTGACTGATTAGTTAATGTGAGTGCAATGGTTCGGACAGCGTTATACGGCGATTCAAATCCCCCCACATCATAACTGAAGCGTTTTCCAGCCGTATTTGCAACGGGGGAACTGCCCTGTATCCTGGCCATGATATATCCTGTTCTCCAGGTCCAGAACATTCCCTTTGCCGGATCCAGCACACCTGTTTGAATGCCTGTGGTGTTTCTGATGCTATCTACCCCCATTGTAAAAATGAGCTGAGCGCTATTGGCTGGAATGGTAAAAGGAAGCTTCAGGCTATTGGGTTCATTCAAGTCTATTAAATAGTGAGCGTTACTCAACCCGATGGTGTCTGATTGCATGGGTTTCTTTGGATTGGGAATCACCGCTTTCCAGTTTGTGGTATAAAACAGACACTTATTAATTTGTAAACTTTCTCCTGCAATGTTGGTATAACTGCTGTCGGGATGCCATTTTTCAGTGCCATACATGGGAATGAATTGAATGCTTTGCTGCGCCCATACGGGGTGTAAGGCAATTAACAATGCCAATAGTATGATTGCTTTGTATGCAGGCATTCTGTTCAACGGTTTCTGTTTTGAATGTTTATCTTAGTCTTTTCAAATTTCGGTTAATTTTCAATCTATGCGTTTAGTAATTCAAAGAGTTTCCAATGCATCTGTAACCATTGAGGGTAAAGTGAATGGAGAAATAGGGACTGGATTAATGGTTCTTGCCGGAATGGAAGATGCCGATAATCAGGAAGACATAGAATGGCTGGCAGGCAAGTTGGTGAATCTACGGATTTTCAACGATGAGGCAGGTGTCATGAATTGTTCTATTAAAGAAGCGAATGGAGATATTTTACTGATCAGTCAGTTTACCCTCCATGCCAGTACAAAAAAAGGGAACCGCCCTTCTTATATCAAGGCTTCCAAGCCACCCATTGCCATACCGTTGTATGAGGCTTTAATAGCAGCTATTGAGACGCAGCTGGGCAAAAAAATTCAGACAGGTATTTTTGGTGCCGATATGAAAGTGGCATTGGTAAATGATGGACCTGTAACCATATTAATCGATTCTAAAAACAAGGAGTAATGACAATAGAAGCTGCACAGCAACAAGTAGACCAATGGATTAAAACCGTTGGGGTGCGTTATTTTAACGAGCTGACCAATCTGGGTATTCTGATGGAAGAAGTAGGTGAACTCAGCAGAATCATGGTGAGAAAATACGGAGAGCAATCTTTTAAAGATTCCGATAAACCTCACGAACTGGCAGATGAAATGGCAGATGTGTTGTGGGTATTGCTTTGTCTGGCTAACCAAACCGGGGTTAATCTTACAGAAGCCCTTGAAAAAAACTTAGAGAAGAAAACCCTAAGAGACAAAGACCGCCATAAGAATAACCCCAAGTTGTAGTTTTTATTTTTTTTAGTTGAAATTAGATTTGGCTTTTGCCAGCTTCTCAATTTCAGCTACCGTTCTGGGCGCACCTGCGGAAAGATTGCGGTTACCCTCCTTGGTAATCAGAATATCGTCTTCAATTCTTACGCCGATATTCCACCACTTCGGATCGCATTTGCTGTTTGGTGGTATATAAATACCCGGCTCTACTGTTAAATACATGCCGGGTTCAAAAGCCTGATTGCCTCTGATGCCTAAGTCATGTACGTCTAAACCCAGATGGTGGGAAGTTCCATGAGGAAAATAGCGTCTGGCTTCTGCTTCATTGGCTGCAATGCCCAACTGAATCAAACCTCTGTTGATGACTCTTCTGGCTGCAGCATCGGAACCACCAAAAGGCATACCGGGTTTGCAAACAGCAATGGCTGAATCCTGTGCAGCCAATACCAGTTCGTAGATGATTTTTTGTTCCGGAGAAAATTTGCCATTAACTGGTACAGTGCGGGTTACATCTGCAGTATATCCGTGATATTCAGCAGCACAATCGCTTAACAATAAATCACCGTCTTTCATCAATCTTAAATTGGTAACATAATGCAATACACAGGCATTCTCAGAAGAACCATTGATGCTGGGATAGCCTGGATATTCGGAACCATTTTTTTTGAAAGCATATTCCATAATGGCCTGAGCCTGGTATTCGGTCATCCCTGGTTTAACAGCTTTAATTACTTCATTGTGTCCTTCTACACTAATGGCAGCTGCTTTCTCCAGAATCGCAATTTCTTCGGTTTGTTTAATGCCTCTTAAAGCCGTTAAGATTTGTTGTTGTGTTCTACTGGCAATGGGTTTGTTATGGGCCTTGATTAAACTGTCAACAATGCCTGCCATTCTGCTCAATTCATCTCTGGTTCTGGGATAGGTCTGAAAAATATCTTCGGATCTGAATGAAGTCAATACAGAATCGTACTCATTCAGTGCAAGGGTATTGTTTTTAAAATCACGGTTTAAAAAAACATTGGTAAACTGGTAACGTTTGGTAACGCCTTCCACTCCCAGAATCTTGCCATTCCACATTTCCCGCTGTGGGTCTCTGTTCTGAACAAAGATAAATTCAGTGCCGGTCTTGCCTAAGATGGTAGTAGGCTCCTTAAACAACAATAACATGGCATTGGGTTCTTCCAGCCCTGTGAAATAGTAAAAATTCTTATTCTGCGCATACTGGTAGTCTACATCGTCGTTTCTTAGTCTTACCTGACTGGCAAAGAAAATCCCCACCGATTTAGCCGGCATTTTCTCTTTAAAAGCAGCCCTTCTGCCCGCATGAAAGGCAGGACTTAAATAGTCATTCGGATATTCTGTTGTTTGTACATTGGTTTGCTGAGCAGAAGCCATTGTAGGCAAAAGCAGCATCCAGCACAGGATTTTTTTCATAACAGTGTGTTGAGTTTTGTGTCCCTAAACTAAATTTTTTAATCAACATTGCCCATTTTACTGGATAAACGGGTAATCACCTATTTTTGCCGCTGTATGAGCACAGCAACAGAAAACAGTTTTCAGGCAATTATTTCACATGCCAAAGAGTATGGTTTTGTATACCAGAGTAGCGAAATTTATGATGGTCTCAGTGCCGTTTACGATTATGGCCCTTACGGAAGTGAGTTAAAAAAGAATATCAAGGATTACTGGTGGAAAAGCATGACGCAGATGCACCAGAATATTGTGGGTATAGATGCAGCTATTTTTATGCATCCTACCACCTGGAAAGCCAGCGGTCACGTGGATAATTTCAGTGATCCGATGATTGACAACAAAGACAGCCAGAAAAGATACCGTGTAGATCACTTGATTGAAGCCAAGGCAGACCAATTAAGGGAAACCGGTAAAACAGCTGAAGCCGATGCATTACTGGCTCAGATGGATCAGTTGCTGGCCGTAGAAGATTTTGCCGGATTAAAACAATTGCTGGCCGATCAGCAGATTGTTTGTTCTGTTAGCGGAACCGGTAACTGGACCGATATCCGTCAATTCAATCTGATGTTCTCTACTCAGCTGGGCTCTGTAGCAGAAGAATCGGATACCATTTACCTGAGACCCGAGACTGCGCAGGGAATTTTTGTGAATTTCCTGAATGTGCAAAAGACCGCGAGAATGAAAGTGCCATTTGGTATTGCCCAGATTGGTAAAGCATTCCGTAATGAAATTGTAGCCCGTCAGTTTATTTTTCGTATGCGTGAATTTGAACAGATGGAAATGCAGTTTTTTGTAAGACCCGGTACGCAGCTGGAATGGTATAACTACTGGAAACAGGAAAGACTGAACTGGCATTTGAGTTTGGGTCTGCCTGCAGAAAAATACCGTTATCACGATCACGTGAAACTGGCACACTATGCAGATGCAGCTTTGGATATTGAATTTGAATTTCCTTTCGGCTTTAAAGAAGTAGAAGGAATTCATAGCAGAACAGACTTCGATTTAAAGAGTCATCAGGAGTATAGTAAGAAAAAGCAGCAGTATTTTGACAATGATATTGATGAAGCTACCGGTAAGCCCTATGGCAATTACATTCCCTATGTAATTGAAACTTCTATTGGGTTAGATCGTATGTTCTTGCTGATTTTAAGTCATGCTTATGCAGAAGAAACCATTGCTAAAGAAGATGGTACTACAGATAGCAGAGTGGTATTGAGAATTCCAGCAAAAATTGCTCCTAATAAATTGGCAATCCTGCCGCTCGTTAAAAAAGACGGTCTGCCTGAAATTGCTCGCGAATTGATGGACGAATGCAAGGGCGCTTTTAAGTGCTTCTACGAAGAGAAAGATGCCATTGGTAAACGTTACCGTCGTCAGGATGCCATTGGTACGCCTTTCTGTGTAACCATTGATCACCAGACCAAAGAGGATAATATGGTAACCATTCGTCACAGAGACAGCATGGTGCAGGAACGCATTCCAATTAGTAAAGTAAAAGAACTGGTGCTATCGCATATTAGCAACTAGCCATAGAGTTCAAGGTGGATAGCCGATTTGTCGTAACCAAGCGCAAGGATTCTTTCTTTGGCGTCGTCTACCATATTTTTCCATCCGCATAAAAAGAAGTTGGCTTCGGGTATGGCACCAGTCATACCCTTATGCTTTTCTACCAACTGGGTATAGCAGGCATGAACATAGCCTGTGTATTGACCAGGTCCCACCACCAGCTCTCTGGAGAAACAGGGGTGATGATAAAAGCCGGGAAGTCTATTTTCTAGTTGCTTTAATTCGGCCTCATACAAGCTGTCTTTGAATTCACGGCAACCAAATACCAAATGAATATTTTTATGCGGGATCTGTTGCTGGTGAATATGGTGAACCATTGAGCGGAAGGGAGCTATGCCTGTTCCGGTACAAATCAGGTATAAGTCTTTGTCCATTTGTTTCGGCATGGTAAATTTACCTTGAGGGCCTCTTACCATTAGTTCGCTGCCAACGGTAACATCATTGAATAAATGCGGGGTTCCTAATCCATCTTCCATTAAAACAATCACCAGCTCAAAAATATTAGTACCATCCGGTGCAGAGGCAATGGAGTAGGATCTCCATCTTTTGTTTCGCTGCTCGTGAATAGGCAAATCGAATGTTACAAATTGTCCAGGTTCAAAATCAAATTTCTCCAGCTCGGGAATCTGTATCCAGAATCTGCGCGTGCTATGGGTAATGTCTTCGGTCTTAATTACCACGCATTTTAACCAGGGTTGTAACATAGCCTTGTTTTTATTTCTGAATAATTACTTTCTGCAAATAGGTTTTTTTATCGTGTTGTATTTTCAATAAATACACATCACTGCTGTATTGTTTTAAACTAATCTGTTTGTTGTATTTGCCCAGGAATCCCGATTGTGTATTCAAGAAAACCCTTTGTCCGGCAGCGTTCAGTATTTCAATAGACAAATCACTGCGTTTGGTTACTTCAAAACTCAATTGGAAAATTCCATTATTAGGGTTGGGCGAAACGGTTAACTTAATTTCTCTTGGATCCACTGTGGTAATGGCTGTAGCCGTATAGCTTACATTCGCAGAAGTTCTGCTGCATCCGAATGCATCCAGTAACTGCACTTTATAATTACCGGTTCTGGTTGGTTTAATGGAAGACCCGTTTCCGCCGGCAACAAATGCGGTATCATTATAAATCCACTGGAAAGTACCTGTTTTTAAATTGGCTACCAATGAGTCACCTACCTGGGAAACCGTTAGCGGTGTATTTGCCGCAGCAACAACAGGAACACGGTTGCTTGGACATCCGGTAGACACTTTGGTGTCGTAGAAGAAATACCAAAACTGGTTCTCATCCTGCCCCTGTGTCGGTGCCAGAGAAACACTGTTTCCTGTAAAGCTCATTAACCCGTTGATTCCAAATGGATATATAGTGCCCGTAATATTGTTGTTTCTGTAAACGTTGGCATCCTCGGAACACTCAACAATGATAATTTTATCGCCATTGCCCGGAATCTCCAAATCTACATTGTAAACAAAACCTGAGTCATTAGGATTGTTCTCCGATATGGATCCTATTGCTGCTGTAGGTCTTGAATTAAATACATTAAAGGTCTTGGTTAACAATGGTCTGTAAGAATAACTGCCGGCAGTGGATCCTGCAGTCAAGTTATCACCCACAGTAATTTTGATTTTTCCGGGGTTCGCTGTATACATTCTTACCGTTTCAATTTTCACCGGAACATCATGTTTGAACTTCATGTAATTCCCTGCAAAAGCGTTGTATCCGCCACTGGTAAATGTTAATTTGGATGCTGCTCCAACAGATCCCCTTGCTTCTTTGGTAACATAGTAGGTTCTGTTGGCAGGAACAGTGGAAGCAGTTACAGAACTTCCTACAGCAAAGGGTGTAGTGGTGGTTGCATCTGCATACCAGAAATAATTACTATTGCCTGGATTTAACACGCGCAAAATGGCTGTATTGTTACATACCACTCCTTCTGCTACCGGTACATCTGCATTCGCTGAAATGGGTACAGCCACTTCAATTAAGTTATTGGTGCTGTTCTGGTCTGTAGCCAATTTGGTTTCACTGGAAATGGTATAGTTGGTCCCTGCTAAAGCTGCAAATGGCGTTTGTATGGTATACTCTGCTGTAGACAGAGGCGCAATCGTACCAGGGTAAGTAGTATTAAACGTTGCAACAGTAGTTGTGCCTGTTTTTACAATCACCGTAATAGGAATATTGGATTGCGGATTGGCTCCGTTGTTAGCAATGGCTACGGTAATATACTGTTTGTCGTTGCCACAGTTGCCTGCAGCAGGAGAAACAATATTACTCATGGAAACATCATTGGATGGTGTTTCTACTTTTACCAGGTAATCCTGTGTTTCTCCTCTGGCATAGTCCCCGGTTGGCGTAATGTCAGACGCATTGGTAGTTTCTCTGGTAATGATTCTCATTCTGTGAATAGTACCAATGGTAACAGTTGACGGAATTGTAATATTACCGGTAAACACGCTGGTGTTGCCACTTTGAACGGTACTGGTTAAAGCCAGTTCATCGGCATCATTAAAATCACCATCGTTGTTGTAGTCAATATATACTTTGACGATTCTTGCATTAACGGTTGCATCGCATGAGCTGGTACGTAAGTAAATGGGAAGAACCTGTCTTGCCTGAATATTGGCAGTTAAATTGGTATTGTCTGTAAATGTTTTACATCCTGTTGGGCTGCTGTATCGGATATTGCTAAAAGATAAGCTGTCAATTTTTGCTCCACTGGTTAAGGACGCAGAACTGCCATAGGAAACCCCACCGGCTCCGCTCACAATTAAAGCGTATGCCTGTGAGCCTCTTGCCAATGTTCCTTTGTGATTTACGGTGATGGTATAAGTAGCTCCGGGAACTGTGCTGTCCACATCAATTCTTTCTACATTATCAACGCTGTTCACTCTTTTGCTTGCAGCAGCAGAAGGGCTTGTAACGTCTAATGCCCATGGATAGAAGGTCTGTGTATTTCTGGTGATTTTGATATCCAGGTCGTGAATCAGTTTAGCCGTTCTGTCATTTAAATTGGTTGCGGCATCGGTGTTAATGGTAGCAGGAGGATCTGTCCAGGCAATCGTTGCAGTTAAGGGCACTTTTCCGGTAGCTACAATTGTTTTTGTAAAAGTTTCTCCGTTGTTCAATGTATTCTCATACAGTAAATGGTCACTGCTGTTTGAATTGTTATTGCTAACTGCACTGCTTATTACAGCGGCAGCTCTTTGCACATTCATTAAGCCCCATCCAAAGGTGTAATCGGGCCCGGGTGTTCCACCCGCTTCATCTGCCGAATGTATGGCCAGGCCTTTTAATGTTGAAGATCGCATAAAAGTTCCGGGCTTTAATTTGGTATAATGTTCCTGCAATAATATCAGGGAACCTGCTGCATTGGGACCTGCCATGGAAGTTCCGCTTTTGGTACTATAGGCTGTATTACCATTGGTACTTGCAGATGTTACGTTTACTCCATTCGCAACCAGATCGGGTTTAATTCTTCCATCATCGGTAGGACCCCATCCACTGAATGCACTCATAACTACATCTGCTGGTTTGTTGTATCCACCCGGGATACCATTTACGGCTCCAATGG
>JBDLUU010000074.1:0-3840 GCA_039805185.1 Bacteroidota bacterium | reverse complement strand
GGCTAAGCCTTTTATCCCGTTTATTTATTTGTTTAATCTGATCATTGCTCAATCTGAGCTATGACATCAATTGTTATATTATGAGAAAGCATTCAAAAGAGTATCTAGAAAACTTAACGCCTGAGAAGGCCTTTGAGTTATTAGTAGAGGGAAACTGCAGATTTGTTCAGAACCTGACGAAAGACCATGATCACCTGGAGATGATTAACGAAACCCGTGAAGGTCAGTTTCCTTTTGGTGTTGTATTGAGTTGCATGGATTCGAGAACCTCGGTTGAATTGATTTTTGATCAGGGTCTGGGAGATTTATTCAGCATCCGTGTAGCAGGAAATATTGTGAACGACAGCATTCTGGGTAGTTTGGAGTATGCTGTTAAATACGTTGGATCCAAAATTTTGGTGGTGTTGGGTCACACAGAATGTGGCGCGGTTAAAAGTGCACAGGCTGATGTGCGTGATGGACATATCACCGGATTATTAAGTGCCATAAAGCCTGCCATTAGCAAAGCCATGTTAAAAAGAAAAGATGAACATTGCTTTAAAGACAATGTTGCCTATGCCAATGTAGAAAACAGCATGGAAGAAATCTTACACAAGAGTGAAATTATAAAAGAATATTTCCTGGCAGGTAAAATTGGCATTGTTGGGGCTATGTACAATGTAGAAACCGGACAGGTAGATTTCTTTAAAACTTTGATTCATCAACCAGCATATTCAGAAAAACTAGTAGCTGTTCATTAAGAAGAATAATTGTATGAAACTAACGACGAAGTATTTTAAGGCAGATGTATTGGCCGGCATGGTAGTATTTCTGGTGGCTCTGCCTTTGTGTTTAGGTATAGCGGTTGCCAGTGGAGCCCCCCCTTTCGCAGGGATTATAACTGGTGTGGTGGGCGGTATTGCGGTAGGTTATTTAAGCAACTCGAATGTAAGCGTCTCCGGCCCGGCGGCAGGTTTAATTGCCATTATTCTGGTAGCCATTACCGATTTAGGATATCCAACTTTTTTGTCTGCGGTAATGATTGCCGGCGCTATTCAGTTGATATTGGGACTTGCTAAAGCGGGAGGCATATCCAGTTATTTTCCAACCAGTGTAATTGAGGGTATGCTTGTGGCCATTGGTATTATTATCATTAAGAAAGAGTTACCCCACGCCATTGGCTATGATGTAGAACATGAGGGAGACTTTTATTCTTATCAATTGATAGAAGCCGATAAAGGATTTTTCTCAGAGCTGATTCACGCTTTCAACTTTGCGCATACAGGCGCTATTGTAGTTGCCCTTGTTTCAATTGCTATCATTGTAGCTTTTTACAAAGTGCCCGCGCTCAAAAAAATAAAAGCGATCCCGGGTGCATTGGTGGCAGTAATAGCAGGCATATTATTGAATGAACTATTTAAATCAGTACTGCCGTCATGGGAAATTAAAGATGAGCACCTGGTATTATTGCCAACAGCCAGTTCTTTAAACGAATTCTTTGGTCAGTTTACTTTTCCTGATGCTACCGGATTTTTGAATCCGAAAGCATGGGTGGTGGGAATAACCATTGCCATTGTAGCCAGTATTGAAACCTTACTATGTTTGGAAGCCGGTGATAAAATGGATCCGCTGAAAAGATTTTCGAGTGCCAATACAGAATTAAAGGCTCAGGGCATCGGAAACATGATTGCAGGATTCTTGGGTGGTCTGCCAATGACTTCTGTAATTGTCAGAACTTCTGCCAATGTAAATGCGGGTGCCAAAACAAAACTGGCTGCCATTACACATGGGGTGTTTTTATTGGTTTCGGTATTGGCGATACCTGCTTTACTGAATAAAATTCCCATGGCCACTTTGGCGGCTATTCTGATCATGATTGGATTAAAACTGGCTAGTATCAAGACCTTCAAGCATATGTGGCATAATGGAATGCAGCAATTTGTACCATTTATTGTAACGGTGGTAGCGGTTGTTTTTACCGACTTATTAAAAGGAGTGGGTATTGGTTTGGTAGTGAGTATTTACTTCATTTTAAAAGGCAATATGAAGTTGGCGTATTTCTTTAAAAAGGAAAAGCACGTGAACGGTGAAGTTATTCAGATTGATCTGGCACAGGAAGTTTCCTTTTTAAATAAGGCTGCCATAAAACAAACCCTGGCTCACTTACCCGAAAAATCCAAAGTGGTCATTAATGCTGCCCATGCGGTTTATATAGACCACGATGTGCTTGAGCTTATTAAAGATTTTATGAGCCATGGCTCAAAAGATAAAAACATTGAAGTAGAGCTAAAGAATTTCAAATCGGAATACAATATGGAAGTAGCGAACCATGTAGAATAGTAAATACTTAATATACTAGATCCATTCTAGACCAAGACCGGGTTGTTCATTAATCATGAGCAACCCGTTTTTAATTTCAAATCCGCCTTTTACCAGATCTTCAGCTAAATCAAAACTACCATCCAGGTCCAGATACATTGTATTTTCAAAACCATAAGCAGCATGTAAGGCAGCAGTGATACTGATGATGCTTTCGTCATTGCATCCCCAGAATAAATCAATCTCAGCAGCACGGGCTATCTGTCCAATTTCTCTGGCACCAGCAATCCCCCCGCATTTCATGAGTTTAATATTGTAAATGCCAAAAGGCCCTGGGCGCTGCGCAAAACGAATGGCATCGGTTTCCTGATGCAATGACTCATCAGCGACCAGCTTATTTCTTTGTGCTTCGGTAAGAGAAATCAATTCTGCTTCCTTCCCAACCTTCAATGGCTGTTCAATCAGTTCCAAAGGAACGGAGCGGGTGGCTTCCATGAATTGGGTAAGATCTGCAAGTGAATAACCTTGATTGGCATCTACTCTCAGCTTAATGGCACCCTTGAATTTTTCATGCAGCAGCAAAGTCTTTTCAATATCTTCTTCTACCGACAAACCCGTTTTCAATTTAAATACGGAGAACCCGTTGGAGAAATATTCATTGGCTTCAGCCATTGTGTCTGAGATATTTTTGATGCCAATGGTAACTGAGGTAGGCAATGCATTTCTTTTAACTCCGTAAAAGTTCGCAATGGAAATTCCCGCCCATTTTCCAAAAGCATCGTGCAAGGCAATATCCAAAGCTGCCTGTGTCCCGGGCAGGTGCGAAAATGTTTTTCTGATATCGGTAATGATGCTGAGAAAAGAACGGATATCAGTCCCCACTAAGGACTGCACGGCATCGGATTCTAAATTGATCAGGGTTTGCTCCGGACTTTCGCCCACCACATCTTCTGCAGGACTGGCTGTACCAATTCCAATAATCCCATTTGACAGTGTAATTTTTGTAAAAACAATCGATACGGTGTCATAAGTATTATACGCAATGGTATAAGGCTTTTTTAAAGGCAGGTGTTTTATGGAGGAGTTGATAGCAGAAATCTTCATGTAGGTTGCCTTTGTTTTTGAATCGCTGTTATTTTGAACTATCAGCAATAATTTTTTGTAAAGTGGGAATCAATTCGCCAACTCCTTTTTGCAAAGGTGCGAGCACAAGCAGATTCAGCTTCTGTTCATATTCCGCTTTCAGGGCCAACGCTTCTTCATTCGTACATCCCTCTGTGTTCATGGCTAGCGCAATTACTTTAGAACCGAATTTTTCAATAATCTCTATTTCAGATTCAACAGATGGGATTTTGCCCCAATGTGGTTCGTTGTCGAAATAGATTCTTTTGGGAGCAAAAACCAGAATCGTGTGTTTCGCGTTTCCTGAAATCAGCAACTCCAGTCCGCAGGGACCGCTGGGATTTCTTAATGCCGATTGCCCCTCTAAAAATATAATAGAAGGCTGTGCTTCTTTTGCACAAGTTAGAATAGCGTTTTCCA
>JBDLUU010000073.1:0-19384 GCA_039805185.1 Bacteroidota bacterium | reverse complement strand
GCTCAGATTATTCGGGTGCCTATTCAGCAAAAATCAGGTTTGCTCTCCATTACACAGGAAATTTCATTGGCATTGGCCAAGATATTTAAGGAGGGAAGGGTTACGGCTGCGGGATCGGTTACGCAGCAAATGGTAGAGAAATATCCGCTCAAACCCACTGTAGGGGAGAATTGGATTGAGGGCCAGATTTTGTTTATAGACAACTTTGAAAACGTGGTGGTTAATATCACCCAAAAAGACTTTGAAGAGCACCGGAAGGGAAGGAACTTCAAAATAGAAGTGAAAAGACAGGAAGTGATTGAAAAAATCAGCGAAAACTATGCGTCTGTGCCGGAACACGGGAAAATTGCCTGGTTTAATTCGGCCGGATACCTTGAAATAGCCCTCAGAAACGGCAATATGGCTGGGCTGTTCGGACTCCAGGGATATAATGAACAAATGCAACGTTCAGGGGTTTCCAACGGAAATAAATGGTTTTACCAGACCATTCGCGTATTCTTTGAATAAACATAGTATTTTCGCATCCACAAAACCATAATTTATCATTTTTAATTAATACTGTTATCATGGCATATGATGTAATTGTCTTGGGAAGTGGTCCTGGTGGATACCCCGCAGCAATCCGTGCTTCTCAGCTTGGATTTAAAGTGGCGATCATTGAAAAGGAAAGTTTAGGAGGCGTTTGTTTAAACTGGGGTTGTATCCCTACCAAAGCGCTGATTAAAAGTGCGCAAGTGTACGAATACATGAAACACAGTGCCAGCTACGGTATCAACGCAACAGGCGTTCAACACGATTTTGGTGCAGTTGTAAAAAGAAGCCGTGGTGTTGCAGATAAAATGAGTAAGGGTGTTCAATTCTTAATGAAGAAGAACAAGATTGACGTAATCATGGGCTATGGTAAAATCAAAGCCAAGGGCCAGGTAGAAGTAACTGCAGCTGATGGCAGCAAGCAAATTGTAGAAGGTAAGCATATCATTATTGCAACTGGAGGAAGAAGCCGTGCATTACCTAATTTACCACAGGATGGTAAAAAAGTAATTGGATACCGTGAAGCCATGGTTTTACCTGAGCAACCCAAGTCTATGATTGTGGTTGGTAGTGGTGCCATTGGTGTTGAATTTGCTTATGTATACAATAGCATGGGTACCAAAGTAACCATTGTTGAATTCATGCCAAGAATTGTTCCTGTTGAAGATGAAGATATTTCCAAAGAATTGGAAAAGCAATACAAGAAGCAAGGCATTGAAATTATGACCAATGCTTCTGTTGAATCTGTAGATACCAATGGAGCAGGTGTTAAAGCCACTGTGAAAAAGCAGGACGGTTCTGTTGTGGTATTGGAAGCAGATGTATTGTTGAGTGCAGTAGGGGTGGTTGCAAATATTGAGAACATTGGCTTGGAAGAAAACGGTATCAAAACTGAAAAAGGAAAAATCATCGTAGATAAATTCCAGCAGACTTCTGTTCCTGGAATCTATGCAATTGGAGACTGTTCTCCTGGTCAGGCATTGGCACACGTTGCTGCTAAAGAAGGTATCAATGCTGCTGAGCATATTGGACACATGGAAAAGAAATTCCATCACTTACCTGAAGCAATGGATTACAACAATATCCCCGGATGTACTTACTGTATTCCTGAGATTGCGAGCGTTGGTTATACCGAGAAAGCTGCGAAGGATGCCGGATACGATATTAAAGTGGGTAAGTTCCCATTCATGGCCAGCGGTAAGGCAAGTGCTGCCGGTGCAACTGAAGGTTTTATAAAAGTTATTTACGATGCCAAATATGGAGAATTCCTTGGATGCCATATGATTGGTACCAACGTAACGGAAATGATTGCGGAAGCGGTTGTTGCCCGTAAACTGGAAACCACTGCACACGAAATCTTAAATGCAGTACACCCGCACCCAACCATGAGTGAGGGCTTGAAAGAAGCAACTGCTGCAGCATATGGTGAAGCCATCGATATATAAGCGAGCATAACAGGCAATTCTGCCGTATAAATTTATAAGCCGTTGGGCTAAATGCCATCCCGATCAGTCTCTGGTCGGGATTTTTCATTGATGCCAATCCAATATCTATCAGCCAAACACTATTGCCCAAAGACTTTCTGCAGTAAATCAGTAGCTCTTGAAGCTGGATTCTGACGGATATTTTTTTCTTCCAATGCAATCTGACTGTAAATTCCGTTTAATGCTTTTTCAGTAACATAATCACTCAGGGAAGGATTGATTTTTTGCAAACTGAATTTATTATACGCATTCACTAAACTGGTCCAATGTTTGGTAGCATCGGTTTTCTGAAGAGAACTGTCAATCACGGGTTTGAAAGCACTGGTTAAAGGAGCACTTGTGGTTCTTTTTAAATAAGCAGTAGCCGCAGTATCTGCTCCTTTCAATATGCCAATAGCATCGTTTACCGTCATTTGCCTGATGGCATTGGTAAAAATAGGGGCAGCTGTTTTACATGCATCTTCTGCAGCCCTGTTAATACTCAAAATGGCCTCATCCACTTGTTTCCCCATTCCCACCGATCTCAGGGTTCTTTCAATTTTTGCCGCTTCCGGGGGGAGTAAAATTTTAAGCGCTGCGTTTTTAAAAAATCCGTCTGTTGCAGACAAGGCTGCAGCACCCTTTGTTGCGCCAATGGTTAGCGCTTCTTTTAAACCTGCTACAATATCAGACTGTGCGTTTATTACCTGATGACCAATAAGGAGGAATAATACCCAAACAATTCTTTTTTTCATGCATTATAATTTTACTACTATTTCTCTCAGCTTTACCAGCTGTTCCAACAGAGAGGGTAGCAAATTCAATGCCAGCATATTGGCTCCATCGCTTTTGGCTATAGAAGGATTGGGGTGAGTTTCAATGAACAAGCCGTTTGCACCAGTGGCAATGGCCGCTTTGGCAATGGTGCCAATCATTTCAGGGTTCCCGCCTGTTACACCGGAAGTTTGATTCGGTTGTTGTAAAGAGTGCGTACAATCCATAATAACCGGAACTCCGTGGCTTTGCATGATGGGCAGATTACGGTAGTCTACCACCAGGTCCTGATAACCGAATGTATTTCCTCTTTCCGTTAGCATGATTTGCTGATTTCCCGCGCGCTGAATTTTTTCGACTGCAAATTTCATAGAAGCTCCGCTCAGGAATTGTCCTTTTTTAACATTTACAATTTTTTGCGTTTCTGCTGCTGCTTCCAGTAAATCGGTTTGTCTGCATAAGAAGGCAGGAATCTGTAATATGTCAATATAAGGTGCTGCCATTGCAGCTTCTTCATGTGCATGAATATCCGATGTAGTTGGCAACTGATAGGTTTCGCCTACTTTTTTAATTAAGGATAAACCTGTTTCATCGCCCAGCCCGGTAAAAGAACTGGCACTGGTTCTGTTGGCTTTTCTATAGCTTGCCTTAAATACATAAGGGATACCCAATCTTTTACAATGATTACTTACCGTATCTGCAATTTCCATTACGATTTCTTCGGATTCTACCACGCAGGGCCCTGCAATCAGGAAAAAAGAATCGGGATTGTATTGTTGATTTTTAAATAAATCCTGCAAAAAATTAGGTAACATATAATAAAGATTGTACTTGATTCAATAAAACAAAAGTAACGGAATTGTCATTCATTTTTTCGTTTCTTTGCTCCTCAATTGATTGCCATGCCTAGCAGAAAAGATAAAATTTTAGTGATAGGAGCCTGCGGACAAATTGGTGTAGAACTAACGCTGGCTTTGAGAAAGCAATACGGTAACAACAATGTTGTTGCTTCTGATTTAAGAGAAGAAAACCCGCTGTTAAAAGGAACTGGCCCATATGTTAGTATGGATGTGATGAACAAGGAAATGCTGCATGTGCAGGTTATCCGTCAGAATATTACACAGATTTATCTTTTGGCAGCCATTTTATCCGCAACAGGAGAGAAGAACCCGAACCTGGCCTGGCACCTGAATATGCAGGGCTTGCTGAACGTGCTGGATATTGCCCGCGAAGAAAAATTGCATAAGGTTTACTGGCCCAGCAGTATTGCTGTGTTTGGTCCAACTTCTCCCAAGCAAATGTGTCCTCAGCAAACCATTATTGAACCTACTACTGTATATGGTATCAGCAAGTATGCCGGTGAATTCTGGTGTAATTACTACCACCAGCGTTATGGGGTGGATGTAAGAAGTATTCGTTATCCCGGATTAATCAGTTATAAATCTGCTCCCGGTGGAGGCACTACAGATTATGCGGTTGAAATTTACCTGGAGGCGATTGAAAAGCAAAAATATACCTGCTTCTTATCTGAGGATACGTATCTGCCAATGATGTATATGCCTGATGCCATTCGGGCAACCATGGAATTGATGGAAGCACCTGCAGGCAAAATATCAGTAAGAACTTCCTATAATGTTGCTGGTATGAGTTTCTCTCCCAAGGAAATTGCCAGCAGTATTAAAGCACATATCCCTGCCTTTGAAATGAGCTTCAAACCAGATTCAAGACAAGCCATTGCAGACAGCTGGCCGCAAAGTATTGACGACAGTGTCGCAAATAAAGATTGGGGCTGGAAGCCCCAATATGATTTGTCGTTGATGACGAAAGATATGTTGGAAAACCTGCGCAAATAGCGCAGGTTTTTTAAAAACGAATTCCCAAACCAATGTTCACGGCTCTGATACCTGCCCATGGACCGTCTGACATGATTTGTGCACCACTGCTGTTTACGGTATTGGTAAACTTAAAAGGCTTGGCGTCAATATCATCCATATTCTTCTTTAACTCGGTTTGTTCAAACGGAGAAAGAGGGGTATTGAAATTCAAATCTCCCTTGCCGGTTCCATAGTGTCCACCAATGATTTGAAAATCCAGCACAATTTTAGTAGCAATCTGGAACTGATATCCAATCATTAATCCTGCGCTAGTGCTCTTTATTTTTCCACTGAATAACGCTTCTTTTTCCAGCAAAGGAGAAGTAGAAGCCGTGTACTTTATAGGTGCGCCAATATCAAATGTGGCAAAACGCAAATAAGGTGCCAGGTAGAATCCTTTCATTCTGCCCATGCTTAAATAAAAGCGTAATTCAGGCGTAATGGCTGTATTGCCTATCTGAAAATTATCGAGGTTAATATCATCGCTGTTGATGGCTTCTTTAAACTGATCTTTAAAAGGAAGTGCCCCCTTGCTCATGGTACGATAGCTCAACGAGAAAGAAATGTTTTTTGTTAAACTTCTTTCGTAAGTAAAGTGCAGGTTTCTCGCTGCCATAGATCCTATGTTCCATTTGATGATATTTTTACCACCAATTAATTTCTGTGCGTCCGCTTTCAACATTGGCAGGAACATAGCCAGAACAAGTAACTTTTTCATATTGATTGTTTGTGGGTTTATTTAAAAGGGATAATCAGGTCGGCATACAATCTTCGCATTTCTTATAGAAGTTCAGGCTTACACAGGGCAACAATGCAATCGGACCTTTCAGCAAACGCATAATGGTAGCCGGGGAATAGGTGTCGGGCGATTTTCTTTTAGTCCGCTATCTCTGCAATTAAAAAAGGACCTGAATGCTTTTGCTCTGCCATAAAAGTAAGCGCTTAAAAAGCATTTTGAGTCTTTTTTGATAACATGAGTGTAAAATTTGATACTAAAATAAGCCCAATACCTGCTTCATCGTATAAATGCCTTTTTTACCTACGGCATATTCAGCCGCTTTTAAGGCACCTCCTGCAAATCCGGTTCTGTTGTGTGCCGTGTGGATGATTTCAATATCATCAATGGCCGAACTGTATTTTACGTGGTGGGTACCCGGAGCAGGGTCTATACGTTCAGAAACTATATTCAGGTGATGGACTTCTTTGGCTGCCATATCATTGGTCCACTCACGCTTGCGCCCAATTAATGCCAGGATCTGTTCTGCCAGGCTGATGGCTGTGCCACTGGGGGCATCTTTTTTCTGGGTATGGTGTATTTCTTTCAGGCTTACATCATAGTCTGGATAGCTCTCCATTAAAACAGCCAGGTACTTATTCAGTTCAAAAAACAAATTCACGCCAATACTGAAATTGCTGGAATAAATCAATGTTCCATCCACGGCCTTGCAATAATCTGCTACTGCATCCCATTCTGCCAGCCATCCTGTAGAACCACTTACTACCGGTACACCCAACTCCAGGCATTTGAGAATATTATTCACTGCACTGTGTGGTCCGGTGAATTCAATGGCTACATCGGCTTTGCTAAGATTTTCTTCGGTAAAATCTGCTGCATTGTCCAGGTCTACTCTCAGTACTACCTCGTGTCGCTGTTGAAGGGCAATGGCTTCAATGGCTTTACCCATTTTACCGTATCCAATTAATGCAATTTTCATAATCAATGTTTTAACGGGCAATGACCAATGGCTTTTTGCTTTTTTCTTTAACAGTGAATTGTAAGGATAATCCCGGCGTTCGGGTAGCAGGATTCAATTGTGGCTGAATATGCATACTCAAACTATTGCTTACATCAAAATGTCTTAAGTGTCCGAAAACGGTGGCATCTACTACCTGTAATCCCCAGGCAAGCAAAAACCATAGAATGGAATAATCCCTGTCCCGGCGAAAAGCATTCCGATAGTTTTGCATTGACCCAATACTCAATCCTCTTAACTCCGGGTCAATGGCAGCAAGATCTGAACTGTCACCAGATTGAGCCTTGAATAAAGCCTCGTAAGCAAACTTTGTTTTTTTGTAATAAGAGTTGTTGTACACATAAGTAGCAGCAGGAATACCCAAAATACCGTACACCAAAGGTATCTTCCAGTATTCCCTGTTATAGGCCTGGCCCCAACCGGGAATCAAGGCAGACCTGCGGGTTGCTTTTTGTGGAACATGGGTCAAAAGCCAGATAGAGTCTCTGATTTTCTTTTTCAATATTGATTGTTCTTTCGGGCTGAGTACCGGCACTAAAACAGCCCTTGCACTATCGGTAGCCGTTTGTGCAATAGCGCCTTTGGATCCCACAAGAACCCAAACAAAAACAATCAATATTTTTTTGAACATGCCAGTTTAACTCACGGTTATATTCATCAAATCCAGAATCTTATTCAGCTCATCCAGTGAGTAGTATTCAATAGCGATACTTCCGTAGCCCTTTTTGTTATGGGTCATTTTAACTTTGGTGCCAAAATGAGAAGCCAGGTTGTCTTCAATTTTCTGATAAGCAGGGGGTAAATCATTTTTTGCACCACTGCCTGCTGCTGCGCCGGAAGATTTGTCTCCCTTATATAATTTTCTAACCAGTTCTTCGGTCTGACGAACGCTGAGTTGCTTTTGCTGTATTTCCTTGAATACATACAATTGCTTATCGATGGTGTCAATGTTGATCAACGCTCTTGCATGGCCCATGGTAATGCTACCATTGCGAACAGCTGCCTGAATATCCGGTGGCAATTTCAACAAACGGATATAATTGGTAACTGTGCTTCTTTCTTTTCCCATTCTCTCTGCCACCTGCTCCTGGGTATAATCCAGTTCTTCCATCATGCGCTTAAAACTCAATGCGGTTTCGATGGCATTTAAATTTTCGCGCTGAATATTTTCGAGCAAAGCCAGTTCCAATAGCTGCTGGTCGTTGGCCTGTCTTACATAAGCAGGAACATCTTTTAATCCGGCTAGTTTAGAAGCTCTGAATCTTCTTTCTCCTGCAATCAGCTGATACTTTCCATTGGGCAATTTGCTTACAGTAAGCGGCTGAATAATGTCGTGCATTTTAATAGAGTTCGCCAATTCCTGCAAGGCTTGCTCATCAAAATCTCTTCTGGGGTTCTTTGGATTTATCTGAATATCTGCCAATGGGATACGCGCACTGGTAGCTACCTGTTCTACTACTTCACTTTTTAAACTGCCAGAAGTGTTTTTTAAATCGGTATCTATATTTTGGAGTAAAGATCTAAGTCCTTTACCAATTAGGTCTTTACTTGGTTTTGGATTGCTCATAGTTATTCAATAATTCTTTCCTGGTTAGAAATTTTTGTCATGCCGTTGTTCTGAAGTATCTCTTTGGTCAGGTTTAGATAATTCACAGCACCTTTGCTTTCAGCATCGTATAAAATCACTGGCTTGCCAACGCTGGGGGCCTCGCTTAAACGGGTATTTCTATGGATGATGGTTGCAAAAACCATGTCATCAAAATGGCGGCGAACTTCGCTAACCACCTGGTTACACAAACGCAAACGACCATCGTACATAGTCATTAAAATGCCCTCAATCTGTAAGGCAGGATTTAATCTGTTCTGTACAATTTTAATTGTATTCAATAATTTTCCCAATCCTTCCAAAGCAAAGAATTCGCACTGAACCGGTACAATCACACTGTCAGAGGCTACCAGTGAGTTAACCGTAATCAAACCTAAAGAAGGAGAGCAGTCGATGATGATGAAATCGTAACGATCCCGAACTGCATCCAGAATATTCTTCATTACATTTTCACGATTCGGATAATTGATCATTTCCAGTTCAGCACCTACCAAATCAATATGTGAAGGAATCAGGTCTAAATTGGGAATATCACTTTTTAAAATCACTTCATTGGCAGTTACACTGTTCACCATGCAGTCGTATAAACTGTTGGTGATATTGTGCAGGTCGAAGCCCACCCCGGTTGTGCTGTTTGCCTGGGGATCCGCATCCACCAGCAGGGTCTTGTATTCTAACACAGCCAGACTGGCTGCTACGTTGATTGCAGTGGTTGTTTTACCTACTCCGCCTTTTTGATTGGCCACGCCAATAATTCTTGCCATAGTTGCTGTTCCTTTTCTCGGTTGTCAAAAATACGGCATCGGAAACAGCTCTCAAACAATATTATCCGATAGCTGTTATGGAGGGTACTTATCTTTACCCATTATATAAATTTATGCGCAGTACAGGGACTTTGTTTTTTATAGCGGCCATCATGGTTTTGCTGGATTTTTATGTGTATCAGGCAGTAAAAAACGTTACCCAGCCGCTTTCTGAGCGGGCCAGGATGTATGTCCACTTTGGGTATTGGCTGGTATCGGTGCTTACCATCTTTTCTTTGATGGCATTCCCATTCGTGCCTGCCCTGCAGCAGTCTAAAATCTTCCGGAACTATGTTTTTGCCGTATTGGCAGGATTATTCATCTCCAAATTGATTGCGACCACTATATTTCTGGTAGATGATATCCGCCGTGGAGGCTGGTGGGCGCTGGTCAATATTTACAAAAAACCCGGGGGGCAAACCTTAGGAGATGGGGCCATGGTGTCCCGTTCTGTATTCCTTAGCTGGATTGGCCTTGGGCTGGGTTCTACGCTATTTGGTACCATGGTTTGGGGATTCAAAAACAAGTATAGCTACCAGGTTAAAAAATTAAAACTGTCTTTCCCGAATTTGCCAGCGGCTTTTGAGGGATTAAAACTGGTACAAATCAGCGACGTTCATAGTGGCAGTCTGCAGGATGTGTCAGCAGTCAATAAGGGGATTGACCTGATTTTGGCACAGAAACCCGATTTGATTTTCTTCACAGGAGATTTGGTGAATGATCGTGCTACAGAAATGGCCCCCCTTAAGAGCAGTTTTGCGCGACTGAAAGCACCCATGGGTGTATACAGTACATTGGGGAATCACGATTATGGTGATTATGTGCAGTGGCCATCGGCTGCAGATAAGCAAGCCAATCTGCAAGCTTTGATGCAAGTTCACCAAGACATGGGCTGGGATATTTTAATGAATGAAAACAGGATACTGGAAAAAAACGGTGAGAAAATTGCCGTCCTGGGTATTGAGAACTGGGGCGCCAAGGGCCGTTTCCCCAAATACGGAAAAATGGAGGAAGCGGTTAAAGGAACAGAAGATATTCCTTTTAAACTCTTACTCAGCCACGATCCCAGCCATTGGGATGCACAGGTAAAACCTCAATATCCCGATATTGATATCATGTTTTCAGGACATACACACGGGATGCAATTTGGACTGGAGAATCCCTATTTCAAGTGGAGTCCGGTAAAATGGATGTACAAACAGTGGGCTGGTCTGTATGAAGATGGGGCTCAGAAATTATATGTGAACAGAGGCTTTGGATTCATTGGATATCCCGGCAGGGTAGGGATTATGCCGGAGATTACGGTGATAGAATTCAGCCGGGCATAAGCATTGTTTTCATTTAAATTATCGCTTCGAGATTTTATTCATTGATATTGCACGCTGCATACTGCATTTAAATCGATTGATTCCTTTTTCGCGCAGTTGCTGGTGTTTGGTGCAGCGTCCGTTCATGCGTTTGCGCCACATTCTGAAGCTGGAGGTTTTGCTGTTCAGGCGCATGAATTCAATTACTTCTTTTTCGGATAAACCAAACTGAAATTCAATCGCTTCAAATGGGGTACGATCTTCCCATGCCATTTCAATAATGCGGTCTTTGTCCTTTTCCGTTAATGCAGTCATTCTTTTTTAACATTTCAAGTGTAACATTGGTTCAGGTTTTTACGTCTATGGCATATAAATTGTTTTGAATCACTTAAACAGAATGTATGCGTAAGATTTTTTTAGTTGCCTTTATGGTATTTACCGGAACCCTGTTATATGCTCAAAAAGGCTTCAGATTAGGTGTAAAAGCCGGAGCCAACCTAAACAAAATAGAAGGGCAGTCTTTTGATGATGGATTCAATTTTTCCTATCATGCCGGTGCATTTGCAGAGATTGATTTTGCCAAACGTTGGGGTATACAACCCGAGGTAATCTGGAGTCAGACGTCCACCAAGCCAGCAAACAATATTGACGCAATTTACAGTACTTTACCAACCAATATAAAACTGGATTATTTAATGGTGCCTGTATTGTTGCGATACAGTCCAATTGGGTTATTGAGTTTTGTTGCCGGTCCTCAGTTTAGCGTACTCATCAACAAGAATGAAAATTTATTAACCAACGGACAGCAGGCTTTCAAATCCGGAGATTTATCCATGGTATTGGGAGCGCAGGTAAATTTAAAAGTATTGCGTATCTATGGTCGATACAATGTTGGTTTGCAGAATATCAATGATTTTACAGATCAGCAAAAATGGACCAATCAACAGGTTCAATTAGGCCTAGGTCTTAAGTTTTAATCTCCCCCGATATTTATATTCCCAGTTGTTTTTTGAGAGAACTGATTTCCTTTTTAAAGGATTTCAGTTCTCCTATTTGCTCCTTAATGAAGCTATTGTCTTCCAGTATGCCCACCACTTCATTCATTTCAGCGAAACTTTCATATACCATTTTCCTGAATGGATTACTATAGTCTTTTGCCCTGGAATCATAAATTCCTTTGGCCATCCATTCCATGGTAGAAACAGCACTGTTCAATAAATAATTAATCTGGTGTTTGTCTAACTTATGCAAGGAAATTTCAGTGATTTCACTGAGTGTAGCCAGCCCGTGTAGACGTTTTTGTTCATCGTATAATTCTCCTTTGGCTGCATATTGTGCATGCAGATCGTCCCATCCTTTAATTTTGCCTGTGGTGATTTTTTTTCTTAATTCCTCCAAATCCGCCCTTGGCATTAATTGGCCTCCCATATTGACCCATGAGGTTCTGCTCAATTTTCTGGGAATGCGTTTGGTTAAGGCTTCAATGGAATCTGGCAAATCTTTTCCTATCAGGCACATCAATGCTTTAACTCCATAAAACAACAATACATCTTCAAACACTTTATAAGCCTGTCGCACTTTAACCAGAACCGTTTTGCGTTTACTGTTTTCAATATCATTGGCAACTATTTCCAGAGAGTCCACCAATTTGTTATTGCTCTTCAATAAGAGTTTCCCTACAGCAATGGCTTCTGCTGCATCCCGATCCGATTTTTTTTCTGAACGCAGGTAAGCTTGCCCTGTATACAATTCCAGCTTTTCCAGTGCGGTGAAAATTTCATTGACACTGTCTGGTGCCAGATAGTCGTATTCGAGTTTTTGTTTTTTGTCGTGCCTTTTATCACGCTGCGCATATTTGCCGGCATTACGTGCCAGTGCATACATATTGTACAGGAACCAATAGGCAGGCATGATGGTCAGCTGATCATTTTTTGTGTCGTTGCTGATTAAGCAAAAAGGAATAGGTACGTTTAATTCAGCAGGATAATCTCCTTTGCTAATCATAGTAAAAGAAGCAAAAATAGAATTATGTTTCAGGCTAACGCATAGCCCGGGCCAGAACCCACGTCCCATAATGATTTCACCATCTGCGCTTCTGCTGTTGTGATTGGATCCAATGGTAGCACCTGCAGCAATATTGCTTTGTCCCATTACCAGGGCAGCACAAAGAAATGAGTTGTTATGGTGTTGTTCGTGGGCTGGGAATATCAATGAGTTCAATACTTCACAACAAGAAATAGTAGCGTTCTGTCCCAGGTAGGAGTTGATTAATCTGGCTCCGTATTTCAATTGTGAATGATCGGCCATGATAAAACGAACCGCTTTTACTCCATAGAAAATACGACAACCGTAACCGATATTGCCATTCACCATTTCACAGCCTTCTCCAATCTGGGTCCGGCCTTCCGGGCCAGAATTTACTGTCAGGTTCTTTAGTTTGTTGGCCCCTTTGAAATAAGCATCAGAGCCTACCCATACATCTTTAATAATATTGCAATTCTTAATGACGGTTCTATCGCCAACTTTGCCGTAATAGCCCCTTTTGTTATTGAATTTTTTCTCAGTAAACTCTATAAACTTTTGTTGCAATGCTTTGTCGTCTCTGTAACGGCTCCATAGGAAAGCATCGCCGGGAAGCATTCCATCAAAAGGCAATACCTTTCTGCCCGTATTCTCATTGCAGATTTCCAGCCAGATACGAACTTCCTCAGATTCTCCGTCTTTTACAATCCCGTTACCAAACTTGGAGTGATTGGTGGTAACCAATTCATTCACATTGGTAATGATGGCTTCACTACCTATAATATAATGAGAGAGATAGTTTACATTGTTGATGACAACATTGTCACCAAAGTCGCAACTGATGATGGTGGAATTGTATAAGCCCACGGGGGTTTTCAGATCACTGAATCCCAGACAGAAGGGTTCCAGTTTTCCTATTCTTACCAGTCCGTAAAATTTACAGTTCTTTACCAGGTCCGGATTAAATGCATCTGAAACCAGTATATGATTCCAGTTATCAGTGGTATTGCCATTCCGTACCAGTTGCTCAATTTCATAAGAAGTAAGGGTTCGGTAATGAATGCCGTTTCTCATCTGCATATTGCGCAGATAATATTCATCCTTACCCTTTGGTATTTGATGGTCTTTTATAAATCCGTAACCTAAAGCATCAAGGGGGGTCTTGGTGATATTATTTTGCGCCATATGAATTATTCTACTGTTACACTCTTCGCTAAGTTTCTTGGTTTATCTACATCCAGACCTTTGTACAAACCTACATAGTAGCTCAACAATTGCAAGGGAACAACGCTCAATAGGGGAGCGATGGCTTCATCTGCATCGGGAACAAACATTACATCATCGGCCATGCCTGGAATTACTTCGTCTCCAACCGTTGCCACGGCAAGTACTTTTCCTTTACGTGCTTTAATTTCCTGCACATTTGAAACAATTTTCTCGTAGTAAGAATCTTTGGTTGCCACAAATACCACAGGAAGATTTTCATCTACCAATGCGATGGGGCCGTGCTTCATTTCAGCAGCAGGGTAGCCTTCTGCGTGTATGTATGAAATCTCTTTTAGTTTCAATGCTCCTTCCAGTGCAACAGGGAAATTGTATCCTCTACCCAGGAATAAAAAGTCAGATGCATCTTTATATTTCTCAGCAATGCGCTGAATATTCGAAGTATCCGCCAGAATCTCTTTAATCTTATCAGGAATAGATTCTAAATCATGCATCAGTTGTATATAACGATCTTTAGATAAAGTGCCTTTTGCATAACCAATCTTCAATGCCATCATCATCATCACAGCCAGTTGCCCCGTAAACGCTTTAGTACTTGCTACGCCAATTTCAGGCCCGCTATGCGTATAAGCACCTGCATGGCTTAAACGGGCAATAGAACTACCTACTGCATTGACTACGCCAAAAATGAATGCGCCTTTTTCTTTTGCACTTTCCAATGCAACCAATGTATCAGCAGTTTCACCACTTTGCGAAATCGCAATAATGACATCGCCATTGTGGATCACCGGATTCCTGTAGCGAAATTCAGAAGCATATTCAACTTCTACCGGAATGCGGCAGAATTCTTCTATTAAATATTCGGCCACTAAACCCGCGTGCCAGCTGGTTCCGCAAGCCACAATCATAATTCGGTTGGCTTTAATGAATGCTTCCATATTATTCTCAATCCCGCCCATCATGATCTGTAAACTCTGCGGCAATAGTCTTCCTCTCAAACAATCGTGAATAGTGCTGGGCTGCTCGTGAATTTCTTTTAGCATGAAATGATCATAACCGCCTTTTTCAATCGCCGCTAATTCTAAATCGAGCTTAGTAATAAAAGGAGTTTGTTTTTCGTTGCCCAGATTTTTCAGAATCAGTTCATCTGGCTTCACAATCGCAATTTCATAATCGTTCACATACACTACTTCCTTAGTGTATTCAATGATAGGAGATGCATCGCTTGCTAAAAAATGTTCTCCCTTTCCAATTCCAATCACCAAAGGACTTCCTTTACGCGCAGCTAAAATGGTCTCTGGTTCATCTTTTGAAATCAATAAAATGCAATAAGCGCCTACTATACGTTTTAGTGCAATGCGTAGTGCTTCTTCCAAAGAACAATTATTATTGATCTTAATGTCCTCAATAAAATTCAATAATACTTCAGTATCGGTATCGCTTTTGAAATGGTATCCCTTGGACTCCAGTTCTTTTTTAATCTGTGTATAGTTCTCAATAATACCATTGTGAATCATTGCCAATTCACTGCTTTGAGATTGATGTGGATGCGCATTGCGATCGCTGGGTTCACCATGGGTTGCCCAACGTGTATGACCAATGCCGATATTTGCGTGAACATCCTGACCAATGGCGGCTTCTTCCAGCTCGGCTACTTTCCCTTTTTTCTTATAAACTTTAATTTGCTTATTGTTCAGTAGCGCAACACCCGAACTGTCGTAACCCCGGTATTCTAGTCTTTTCAGCCCTTTTAGTACAATAGGATAGGCCTCTCTTGGTCCTGTATAACCAACAATTCCACACATAATAAATGACTTATTTAGTCGCAAGTTTAATTATATTTAATGAATAAATCGCTGTTTTGCAAGAACTTGCAGGTATTATAAAGAGTCTATTTATTATATGCCGTTTTTTGCAGGATTGAGAAATGAAGTGCTTTTGAAAAAGCTTTATGGCGCTTCTGAAATTTAATTTTGAACCACTAAAGCAAATTAAAATGAAAACTAAAAAAGCATATCGTTCTGTAATACATAAACTGCTGCTGATGGCAGTACTCGTTGTATCCGTTTTTGTGACAACTGTTGCACAATCGACCACCATATGGATTGTGCGTCATGCCGAAAAGGACACAGCTTTTGCCAACAGAGCCAATCCGGATCTAACAGCTGTTGGAAAGCAAAGGGCATTGGATCTGGCTGACTATTTGCATAAGGAAACTATAGAACAGATTTTAAGTACTGATACCAAGAGAACGGTACAGACTGCGGCTCATATTAAGGCTCCGCTTGAGTTGTATAATCCACGTAGTATTCAGCTGGTGGTAGAGAAAATTAAAAATACATGGAAGGGTAAAACAATTTTGTTGGTTGGTCATTCCAATACCATATTGGAAACTATTGATGCATTAGGGAGTAACAGACCGGTAGCAATTTTGAATGATGAAGACTACGATTATATTTTCAAAGTAATCATTGATGCTTATGGTAAAGCTACGGCAACGGCTTATCAATATGGGCAGCCACACAGAGGTGGCGTGCCTACGATGCGATAAAATTTCTAATATTGTGTTTATGAAGAGATTTTTTTAGGAGTCGTTGTAATGATTGTTTGTATAAGTTTTATGCAATAAGATAGCTTTTATGTTATCTACATAAAAGGCAACGCTATGAACACGGTGGCTAACAGGAGCATAAGACTGGAAATAACTCCCAAATCTGCAGGTAAAGATTTGACAGCAAAAGATCAGGCGGTTTTTTTTGTGGGTATTCTTCTTTTAGAAACTTAAATAAATTTTAGTAGGCGTAATTGAGATTTTTGATATTGTTGTCCCAAACATTGTGTTTATTGCCCCAAGTGGCTGTTTGGTTTTAGGCGTTTTTAATCCCCCCGACAAAAGCCCTTTTATACATTCCTTTCGCCACAATCGCATTCAAGTTGGGTGTTGCCGATTTTTCTATCAATACTGCAGGAATCCCGTCTGCTATTACGAAAACAATTTTGGGTATTCTTTGTTGAGAAATCGTGAAGTTTAGGGTTGAAAAAATCAACAGAATATTCACGGTGAGTCGAAACATAGTGAACCTTAAGTTTTAATTCAAAATAATCCTTTTCAATGCAAGATTCAATGTAATTTTGCCATCCAATTTAAACCGTTAAAAACACAATAGCGATATGGAAAATAACCCAATGAATGCAGGTGCTGAAGCCAAGTGCCCTTTTACAGGCGCTACTGCTAAAGCCGTACAATCAGCTGGTGGCGGTACCAGAAACCGTGACTGGTGGCCTAACCAATTAAAATTGAATATTCTTCGTCAGAATTCAAAGCTTTCCAATCCAATGGATGAGTCTTTCAATTACGCAGAAGAGTTCAAAAGCCTAGACCTTGCTGCCGTTAAAAAAGATTTGACTGAGTTGATGACAAACTCTCAGGACTGGTGGCCTGCTGACTATGGTCATTACGGACCTTTCTTTATCCGTATGGCATGGCATAGTGCGGGTACTTACAGAACTGCAGATGGTAGAGGAGGAGCATGTTCTGGAACACAACGTTTTGCTCCCTTGAATAGCTGGCCTGATAATACCAACCTGGATAAAGCCCGTTTGTTGTTGTTGCCTATCAAACAAAAATATGGTCGCAAATTATCATGGGCCGACTTAATGATTTTAGCAGGTAATGTGGCGTTGGAATCTATGGGCTTTAAAACCTTTGGATTTGGCGGAGGTCGTGAAGATGTTTGGGAACCTGAAGAAGATATTTACTGGGGTTCTGAGCGCGAGTGGTTGGGTGACAAGCGTTACACCGGCGACCGCGATTTAGAGAATCCTTTGGCGGCTGTACAGATGGGTTTGATTTATGTAAACCCTGAAGGCCCTAATGGCAATCCTGATCCATTGGCATCTGCCCGTGATATCCGTGAAACATTTGCCCGTATGGCCATGAATGATGAAGAAACCGTTGCATTAATTGCTGGTGGACACACATTCGGTAAAACCCATGGTGCCGGAGATCCTGGTAAATATGTAGGTCCTGAGCCTGCTGCTGCTGATTTAGAAGAGCAAGGTTTGGGTTGGAAGAATACTTTCGGAACCGGTAATGGTGAGTACACCATCACCAGTGGTTTGGAAGGTGCATGGACAACTACTCCAACCAAGTGGAGCAATAACTACTTTGAAAACCTGTTTGGTTTTGAGTGGGAATTAACCAAGAGCCCTGCAGGTGCGCATCAGTGGAAGCCAAAGAACAATGGTGGAGAAGGAACCGTTCCTGATGCACACAATCCTAATAAGAAGCACGCGCCATTTATGCTGACTTCTGACTTAGCATTAAGAGTAGATCCTGTTTACGAAAAAATTTCCCGTAAGTTTTACGAAAACCCTGACTTGTTTGCGGATGCTTTTGCAAGAGCATGGTTCAAGTTAACACACCGTGATATGGGGCCTAAGGCTTTATACTTAGGATCTGAAGTGCCTGCTGAAGAATTGATCTGGCAAGATCCAATTCCTGCTCTTACTTACAAGCAAATTGATGCAGCTGATATTATTGCATTGAAAGCGGATATTTTAGCTACGGGTTTATCTGTTTCTGAATTGGTGTACACTGCATGGTCTTCTGCATCTACTTTCCGTGGATCTGATAAGCGTGGTGGTGCCAACGGCGGACGTATCCGTTTAACTCCTCAGAAATACTGGGAAGCTAACCAACCTGCACAATTAACCAAAGTGTTGGATGCATTGGAAGGTGTACAAAAAGCCTTTAATGCAAAAGCCGGCGATAAGCAGGTTTCTATGGCTGACCTTATTGTATTGGGTGGTTGCGCTGCAATTGAAAAAGCGGCAAAAGATGGCGGATACAATGTATCTGTTCCATTTACGCCTGGCAGAACCGATGCTTCTCAAGAGCAAACTGATGTTGAATCATTTGCCGTATTAGAACCCATTGCTGACGGTTTCAGAAACTATGCAAAACGCAAGTACACTGTTTCTGCAGAAGAATTGTTGATTGACAAAGCACAGTTGCTTACCCTTACTGCTCCAGAAATGACTGCATTAGTAGGTGGTTTGCGTGTGTTGGATGCCAACTACAACAATGCCAAGCATGGAGTATTCACCAACAAGCCTGGTGTGTTGAGCAATGATTTCTTTGTGAACCTGTTAGACCTTGGCCATACCTGGGCTCCAACCAACGATCATAAAGATACTTTTGAAGCACGCGATCGCAAGACTGGTGCTGTTAAGTGGACGGGTACCCGTGTTGATCTGGTATTTGGTTCTAACTCTGAACTACGCGCTATTGCTGAAGTATACAGCTGTGCAGATGGTAAAGAGAAGTTTGTAAAAGACTTTGTTGCTGCATGGGACAAGGTGATGAACCTTGACCGTTTTGATATCAAGAAGTAAATTTTAGTTGTGTTATTGTAAAGGGCCCCGGGATTTCCTGGGGCTTTTTTGTTAGGGAATGCTTGTTATATTTGAGTAAGAACATCTTTGCATTGTATGAAATCCAGAACCCTGATTTATTTTTTCACTTTTTCATTGCTTCTGACCAGCTGTGCCAGATCGGTTTTTAAAGAGAAGTGGTTAAAAGAAGAAGCACCTCCTGCTTATGTGGCAAGATTTGAAACCACCAAGGGGGTGTTTGATGTAGAAGTGTTTAGGGAATGGTCGCCATTGGCTGCAGACCGTTTTTATCAGACGGTTAAGCATCGCTTTTATAACAATACTATCTTCTATCGTGTAGTGCCCAATTTTGTGGTACAGTGGGGCAACACTGACACGACAGTTTTTAAAAAATGGGCATCTTATAAATTGCCTGATGAGCCTGTGAAGCAAAGCAATTTAAAAGGATATATGAGTTATGCCAGAAGTGGTAAGGAAACCAGAGGAAGCACAATGTTCATTAATCTGTTTGATAACAAAAGGCTGGACACTATCATGGCAGGAGGTGTTAAAGGGTATCCACCTATTGGCAAAGTTATCAAAGGAATGGAAGTGGTAGATTCTTTGTATTCCGGTTATGGGGGAGCAAC
>JBDLUU010000072.1:0-19494 GCA_039805185.1 Bacteroidota bacterium | reverse complement strand
ATCGTATTGTGGCTTTTGCCAAAGCGCATCCTGAAATTAAATTTATACAGGGTAGAGGATGGGATCAGAACAAATGGCCCGGTAAGAAATTTCCTACCAATGAATTGCTGAATACATATTTCCCAAATACGCCTGTGGTAATTCAGCGGGTGGATGGACATGCATCTATTGCCAATGCCGCTGCACTGGAACTGGCAGGCATTAAACCAGGGGATAAGGTAGTAGGTGGCGAAATTGAAACCATCAACGGAAAGCTGACCGGGGTAATGATTGACAACGGAGATGCTGCCGTATATGCCAAGATTCCTGCACCCACCAAAGAAGAGTGGGCAAACTGGTTGAAAACAGCAGAGAAGAATTGTTTTGCACAGGGATTAACCACCATAACCGATTGCGGATTGAGTCATCAGGATGTTGACTTATTGGATGGACTGCACAAGAGCAATCAATTAAATATGCGATTGTATGTGATGTTGTCCGACAATCCGGATAACTACAATGTGTATCTGAAGAAAGGCCCTTATAAAACCGATAAGTTGTTTGTGAATGGATTCAAAGTATATGCAGACGGTGCTTTGGGAAGCCGAGGTGCTTGTTTGTTAAAGCATTACTCTGATAAACCAGGATGGGGTGGATTTTTATTGCGTAACAAAAGCCATTACGATTCATTGGCGAATGTGTTGAGCAAGACCGAATTCCAGATGTGTACCCATGCAATTGGGGATAGTGCCAATAGAGAGATCTTAAATATCTACAACAAATATTTGCAACCCGGCAATGACAAGCGCTGGAGAATAGAACACGCACAGATTGTAGCACCTGAAGATTTTCAATTGTTTGGCAAAGTAAATGTGGTTCCTTCTGTACAGCCTACGCACGGAACCAGTGATATGTATTGGGCAGAATCCAGATTGGGTAAGGAAAGAATGAAGGGAGCCTATGCTTTCAAGGATTTATTGAAGCAGAATGGATGGATTCCTTTGGGAACTGATTTTCCCGTAGAAGATATTTCAACCTTCAAAACTTTCCTGGCATCGGTAGTTCGTAAAGATGCAGCAGGCTATCCTGCAGAGGGATTTCAGATGGAGAATGCATTGACCCGCGAAGAAACCATTAAGGGCATGACTATCTGGGCGGCCAAAGCAGGATTTTTAGATAAGGAAGTGGGAAGCCTGGAAGCTGGGAAGAAGGCTGATTTTATTATTCTTGACAAGGATCTGATGTCTGTTCCTGAAACGGATATTCTGAAAACTATAGTTACAGCAACTTATCTGGGCGGGAAGCGAGTGCACTGATTCTAATATTATTAATTTGTTCTTAAATAAGAAATTATATCCAATTTTGTTAATATAACTAACTCAATATTCATAATGCTCGAATCAGCATATGTCCCTCCCTTTTCGTTTATCAATAAGAAATCAGTGCAATTCATTCCACTTTAAGTCATTGTTCAGACACCCAAACGCACTTACTTTAAAGTAAGTTGAAATAATATTGGGGTATGACAATCTGAAGAGGCTAAAATAATTAGGAGATTTTATAAATAAAGAAAGTGGATGCTGATTCGAGCATTTCTCAAATTTTATTTTTGATGAATAATCATCTTATGATATTTATTCTTTTAAAATTTGAGGGCAGCGAGAATTGGCATCCACTTCTTTATTAAAGAACTATTATTTGAGGGCCGAGAGAATTGCCATGCAGCCCCTGCTTATATTACTTTACTTCAACTCCCCTACCATTTGCGAAGGCACCACCCAAAGATCAAACTCTTCCGCAGTAAGATACCCCAGCTTAATGGCCATTTCCTTTAAAGTAGTTCCTTCCTTATGTGCTTTCTGGGCAATTTCAGCGGCTTTGTAATAACCAATCTTGGTGTTAAGTGCAGTCACCAACATCAAGGAATTGTTTACATGCTTCTGAATATTGGCTTCAATAGGTTCAATACCTACGGCGCACTTATCGTTAAAGCTTACACAACCATCGCCAATTAAACGAGCACTGTGTAAGAAGTTATAGATCATAACAGGTTTGAAAACGTTCAATTCAAAATGGCCGTTAGAGCCACCGATATTGATAGCTACATCGTTCCCCATTACCTGGGCAGCAATCATGGTTAAAGCTTCACACTGGGTTGGGTTTACTTTACCCGGCATGATAGAAGAACCTGGCTCGTTGTCTGGAATAAACAATTCGCCGATACCACTTCTGGGTCCGGAAGACAACATACGGATATCATTTGCAATCTTCATTAGGCTTACTGCAACTGTTTTTAAAGCACCATGTGCTTCAACAATTGCATCGTGTGCAGCCAATGCTTCAAATTTGTTTTCAGCAGTAACAAATGGTAAGCCAGTAAGGTTAGCAATATGTTTAGCCACATTTACATCATAACCTTTTGGTGTATTGATTCCTGTTCCTACCGCGGTACCACCCAATGCCAATTCACTTAGGTGTGCAAGGCTGTTCTTGATGGCTTTTAAACCATGATTCAACTGAGAAACATACCCACTGATTTCCTGACCTACGGTTAAAGGAGTTGCATCCATGAAATGCGTACGGCCAATCTTTACAATATGCATGAAAGCTTTGCTCTTAGCCGCTAAAGTGTCGCGTAATTTTTCAATACCAGGAATGGTAGTTTCTACCAATATTTTATAAGCTGCAATATGCATCGCAGTTGGGAAAGTATCGTTACTGCTCTGAGACTTGTTTACATCATCATTCGGATGCAAAAATTTCTCTTTATCGGTTAAGCTTCCACCTTTTAATACGTGCCCGCGATAAGCAATTACTTCGTTCACGTTCATATTGCTTTGTGTACCGCTACCAGTCTGCCATACAACCAAAGGAAACTGATCACTTAATGTACCAGATAAAATTTCATCACATACGGTACCAATCAATTCAGCTTTTTCAGCCGGCAATACACCTGCTTCCATATTGGTTAAAGCTGCTGCTTTCTTTAGGTAAGCAAATGCCGCAATAATTTCTTTTGGCATTTTATTAATGTCCTGCGCAATAGGAAAATTCTCAATACTGCGCTGTGTTTGTGCGCCCCAATATACATGTGCAGGTACTTTTACCTCGCCCATGGTATCTTTTTCTATTCTGAATTCCATATGTTGGTTTTTTATTTACCTGAAAAATTTGCTTTGCGTTTTTCTAAGAATGCTGTTGTGCCTTCTTTCATATCATCTGTACCAAAGCAGTTGCCAAACTCTGCAATCTCAACGCTAAATCCATCCAGATTCTCTTTATAAACTGCATTGGCACTAAGGATGCAACCTGCAACCGCCAATGGTGCTTTCTCATTGATCACAGACAATATAGAAACAGCTTTTGTAATTAATTCTTCTGGAGGAACCACATAGTTCACCAATCCGTATTGTAAAGCAGTAGCGGCATCAATCATACCCGCACTCATTAATAATTCCAACGCACGTCCTTTGCCAATTAACTGCACCAAACGTTGTGTGCCACCATAGCCAGGAATCAAACCCAGGTTCACTTCCGGCTGTCCAAATTTTGCGTTGTTCGATGCAATGCGGAAATGACAACTCATCGCCAGTTCACATCCACCCCCTAACGCAAAACCATTCACGCAAGCCACAACAGGCTTAGGAGAATTTTCAATCTTAAAAAATATGTCTTGTCCTCTTTTAGCGAGTGCCATTCCTTCTGCAACAGATGCGCCTACAAATTCACTGATATCTGCGCCTGCAACAAAAGCCTTAGGGCCTGCACCCGTAATAATTACTGATTTGATTTCGGCATTGCTATACACTTCATCCATAGCCGCACTTAAATCGCTCATGACCTGTTGATTCAGTGCGTTTAATTTGTCCGGACGATTAATGGTAATAGTGAAGATACCCTGGTCGAGGGCAGTCAATAAAGTTTGGTAAGCCATCTCGTTAAATTTGGCGCAAAGATACGCCAGAGAGGGATTAGAATACGTTAATATTAATCATAATATGGAAGGACGAAGTAGTAAAACCAATTTGGTATTGAATTCGTGTTAATTCTCAATTTCCCATTCTCAATTTCTGCAATCAGTTCTTGCGTTTTATCCGAATTATCAAATAGATAAACCCTATCAGCAAGTAAGATTGCTGGGTACAAATTTTCTAATGTGCTGTAATATCTTGCTCTTAATTTATCAGGATTCACGTTGTGTCCACCCTTATTAACCCTATCTTTGACCCGTTCAATGTTAATATCAGGATTGTCAATACAAACAAAATATAGATAGATTGTATATCCTTTTTTCTTAGCTGCTGCAATTTCTTTGATTTTGCTTTTATGACTCATTACTGTTTCAAAAGCAAATCCATTCCCATTTTTATACATAGCACATCTTATAAATGAGGCAATTAGAGCAGCTTTATAACTATGAATATTATGAGAATCAACAACAATACAATTTTCCCTCAAGCCTATTTTAATCTCATGTCCCTCTTCTTTAGCCTTTTCTATTTAGGATTTGGCTTCACTTTTTTTAAGAAAATCAGATAAGTCCTTTGCGCTTAGATTTAAATTATAATTGGATAAATCAATCCATTTTTGATTTGTAATAATGCGCTCAATTTCATCCGCATTGATAAAAGGGATTTCACTAAAATGTCCCTTTACATTATCGAAAAGCGTTGATTTTCCCGAACCGTTGGGACCACAAAATATTCTTAGCTTTTTTTAGGTTGACTCTATTGGGGAATGCTTGTTTATGATTCCCAACAATTATTACATCACCATCTGGGCTTTCTTAGTAAATAACGCCTTTTTTTATGTAAGTAATGTCCAATCCCAAAGCTTTTGAAGTACGAATAGCATTCTTTGCAGCTTTTTTTGCAGCTTTAATCAAAAGAGCTGACTCGGCCGATAGTTTTGCTTTTCTTGGCTTTCTTATTGCTGTTTTCTCCATTATGCTTTTACTTTCAAACTTAAGTCACAAAATATTACTCGCTAAGAACTAAAATGGTCTGTTAATCTTGACCCATTCCTTAATATAATTCGCAATATCGGTGGTAGAAGTGCCAGGGGCAAACAATTCCCCTACGCCCATATCTTTCAGCGCCTTCATATCATCATCAGGTATGATCCCGCCGCCGGTAAGTAAAACATCGTTCAGGCCTTTTTCTTTCATTAAGCCAATGACTTTCGGAAAAACGGTCATATGCGCGCCACTTAAAATGCTGATGCCAATGGCGTCCACATCCTCCTGCAAGGCAGCATTCACCACCATTTCAGGGGTTTGCCGCAGGCCGGTGTAAATTACTTCCATGCCTTCGTTGCGTAAAGCAGTCGCAATAATTTTTGCTCCGCGATCATGTCCGTCTAATCCCACTTTAGCTACTAAAACCCGAATAGGTCTGTTCATATCACTGGTTAATTATGTTCCAAAATACTCAACACTTTTCTAATTCTTTCTACCGTCGCTTCCTTGCCGATGATTTCCGCAATTTCAAAAACGCCCGGTCCAAACTTCCCACCCACCAGCATGATGCGCAAAGGCAACATCAGTTCGCCGGGTTTTAAATCCTGAGCCGCAGCAATTTCCTTCAATGTTTTTTCCAAATCATGCGCTTCCCAAACCACGCTGCTTTCATACGCTTTGGCGAGTTCAATGAAGAACATATTTTTCTGATCATTCCATTTCGGTTGGATCGAAGCTGTATCAAACTCGGTAGGTGTTGCAAAGAAGAAAGCAGCCTGAGGCACAAAGTCCGCCAGCAACGTGCAGCGCTCTTTCACCAGCTGAATCACGCGCAACAAAAGCTCGCGGTCAATGCCCTCAACTCCAGCCCCAGCAAGGGTTTCCGATACCTGATCTACCAGCTGTTCCGGAGCAGCGCGTTTAATCCACTCCTGATTATACCACAATGCTTTTTCATAATTGAACTTCGCGCCACCTTTGTGTACTCGGTCCATAGAGAAAGCACGGATCAATTCTTCCATGGTAAAAATTTCCTGATCGGTACCATCGTTCCAACCCAATAAAGCCAACAAATTCACAAAAGCTTCCGGAAGAAATCCACGCTCTTTAAAGCCAATGGTTTTTTCTCCAGTCTTGGGATCGGTCCAATCCATGGCAAAAACAGGGAAGCCCAAACGATCTCCGTCGCGCTTGCTGAGTTTGCCGTTTCCATCGGGTTTTAAAATCAATGGAAGGTGCGCCCATTGGGGCATATCGGCCGACCAGCCTAAATATTTCCATAACAAAATATGAACGGGTGCACTGGGCAACCACTCTTCCCCACGGAATGCGTGACTGATTTTCATTAAGTAATCATCCACCACCACCGCTAAGTGATAAGTAGGCATGCCATCCGCTTTCAGCAACACTTTATCATCCACCTGTGAAGTATGAAAACTCACTTCACCACGAATCATATCGGTAAACGTAACCGTTTCATCCAAAGGCATTTTAATGCGCACCACATGCGGTGTTCCCGCAGCCAGTAACGCAGACACTTCATCGGCACCCAGTGTAAGTGAGTTGCGCATTTTCATACGCAATGCATGATTGTACTGAGGCGAAGGATTTTCTTCCGTTTTGTATTGCACCCGCATCTGCTCTAACTCTTCGGGTGTATCAAATGCATAATACGCGTTACCGGCTTGTACCAGTTGCTCTGCATATTGCTTATAGGTAGCTTTTCTTTCGCTCTGTCTGTAAGGCGCATAAGGTCCGCCATGTACAGGACTTTCGTCTGGTGTAAGACCACACCAGGCAAGGGTATTGAAAATATATTCTTCCGCACCGGGTACAAAACGACTCTGGTCGGTGTCTTCAATTCTCAGAATAAAATCACCGCCATGTTTTTTAGCAAACAAGTAATTAAATAATACCGTTCTAACGCCGCCCAAATGCAATCCGCCTGTAGGGGATGGGGCAAAACGCACCCTTACTTTCTTATCCATGCTGCAAATATAAATCATTCGTGCAGCCCTAATGAATATCTTTGAGCCATGTATCTGGTAAAAACTCCCTGGTGGCTAAGGGCCTGGTTTTCGGGCTATACCTGGCGCATGCCTCGTACCGATAAGACCATTTACTTAACATTTGACGATGGCCCGCACGAAAAAGCCACGCCCTTTGTGTTGGATACGCTACAACAATACCAGGCCAAAGCCAGTTTTTTCTGCATCGGTAAAAATGTGCGCAAACATCCGGCTATATATCAGCGCATCCTTACAGAAGGACATACAGTGGGCAATCATACAGAGCATCATGTAAATGGATGGAAAACGCCGGACGAACAATACCTGCGGAACATACGGCAGGCTGAAGAAGTAATTGAGAGTTCTTTTTTCAGACCGCCATATGGCCGGATCCGCCGCAGTCAGGCGAAACAGCTGGATAAACAAATTATTATGTGGGATGTGTTAAGCGGAGATTTTGATTCAACCCTAACGCCGGAAGGATGTCTGGCTTATTGTATTAAACATACCGAAGCAGGATCCATTGTGGTATTTCATGATAGTGAAAAAGCATTCACCAAAATGTCGCATGCATTGCCCAAAATGCTGGATTATTTTTCGCAGCAGGGCTTTCAGTTTAAAAGTCTATAAAAATGGAAGGCCGGGGTAGAAACCCCAGCCTGTTTTTAATCCGTACCCTATGAAAACAAAGGTTACTGCTGCTGTTTTTCAACGTTCGCAGGGATTCGTTTAATATCGTACAATTCTTCTTTCGGTTTAATTGCCTTTCGTGCCTATATAAACGCAGCGCCGTTAACTTTATTTTAAATGCACTAAAAAAAAGTAGAATTTTGGTTCATGAAATGGATCGATACGCACTGCCACTTATATGTAGAAGAATTTAAAGATGATGTAGATGCAGTGATAGCAAGGGCCCAGGAGCAAGGGGTCACTCAGTTTTATTTACCGGGCATTGATAGCGAATCCATTCCGGCTATGCTGGCGCTGGAAGCGAAGTATCCGGGGGTATGCATCGCCATGATGGGACTACACCCCTGTTATGTAAAAGAAAACGTGCAACAAGAGCTGGCCATAGTAGAACATTGGCTGGAGCAAAGAGATTTTTGTGCCATCGGCGAAATAGGCCTCGATTATTACTGGGATACCCAGTTTAAAAAAGAACAGCAGGAAGCATTTGCCACCCAGATGGAATGGGCAGTTCAAAAAAATCTACCCATTGTGATCCATACCCGCAATGCCATGCAGGAAACCATCGATATGGTAAAACCCTTTGCGGCCAGGGGACTGAAAGGAATTTTTCATTGTTTCAGCGGGTCCTATGAGTCGGCTCAGCAAATTGTGAATATGGGCTTTTTACTGGGAATTGGAGGGGTGCTTACTTATAAGAATGCAGGACTTCCCAAGGCACTGGAAAAAATAGGGGTAGAGCACCTGGTGCTGGAAACCGATGCGCCCTATTTAAGTCCGGTTCCGTATCGGGGTAAACGCAACGAACCCGGGTATCTGGTGCACGTGGCAGAAATATTATCAACAGCCAAGGGGATTACAACTGCTGAATTAGCGGAAATCACTACTGCCAACGCAACGGCTTTGTTTCGGGGGTAGGTTTTTAATTCTGCCGATTTGCGCCTATATTTGCAGCCCAATAAAACAACCATTTACAGAGAGGTGTCCGAGTGGTTGAAGGAGCACGCCTGGAAAGTGTGTATACGGGAAACTGTATCGAGGGTTCGAATCCCTTCCTCTCTGCAACAAGATTAATCTTCACCGCTTTTGATTAATTTGTGTGTAATCAAAAAGAATCAAATGCGGGTAAGGCTTTTAATTGCAATCATCTGTTTTGCGTTTTCAACGGCAACGCTATTCGCAGCATCGCCAGCAATCACCACCAAAGCTTATCCTCAGCAGATTCCTGTTTTAAAAGGGCTTCCACATAATCCTGTATTAAAAGTTGCGGTGGCTATTCCTGCGGGTATACATGCACAATTGTACTATGCCATGCAGGTACAGCTAAATGCAGATGCATGTAAAGATATAGAAGAGATTGCGCTGTATTTAACGGGCGCAGAACCTTTTCATGCCCAACAAAAAATCGGAACTGCAAATCCAACAACCAATACTAAATCATCAATAACTAGCCCAAAAGCAATCAGTAAAGTAAACATCCCCGTGAATGCACAACTTCATCCTGGTATGCATTTTATATGGGTAAGCATCAAGTTAAAAGAGAGCGCGTCTATTGACGGAGCAATTCAACTCAAGGCAAATTATTTGCAGCAAGCCTATGGGGCTAAGCAACTTGTTACTGCAACTGCAGGAAATTACAAAAGATTCAAAGGCATAGCCGTAAGAAAAGCAGGTGATGATAATGTACATACTTATCGAATTCCTGGCATTGTACAAACCAATAAAGGCACACTATTGTCTGTCTATGATATTCGTTATAAACATAGCGGAGACCTGCCTGCCAATATTGATGTGGGGTTGAGCAGAAGCACAGACACTGGCAAATCCTGGCAGCCTATGAAAGTCATTATGGACATGGGAACGCCGCATGAAAACAACGGCGTAGGTGATCCCGCCATACTATTTGATCCCATTACCAATAAAATATGGGTAGCTGCCTTGTGGAGTAAGGGCAACCGCTCCATAGCAGGATCCCAACCGGGCTTGTCTCCGGACACTACGGGACAGTTTGTTTTGGTATGCAGCGAAGACGATGGACTTACCTGGTCGAATCCTATTAATATTACAGAGCAGGTAAAAAAACCGGGATGGCATTTATTCTTCAATGGTCCGGGTTCAGGTATTGCTATGCAAGATGGTAAACTGGTATTTGCAGCGCAGTATTGGGATGAGCAAAAAGTTCCGCATTCAACTATTATTTATTCATCCAATCACGGCAAGTCCTGGACAGGAAATATTCATGGGCCAAAGTCTAACACCACCGAAAGTCAAATAGTAGAAACAAATAAAGGAACTTTGATGCTGAACATGCGGGACAACAGAGGCAATTACAGAAGTGTGGCCACCACCAACAATATGGGTGCAAGCTGGACGGAACATGCAAGTTCCTACAATGCTTTGCCAGACCCGGTTTGCATGGGTAGTATCATTAAAGCCAAAGTAAAAATAAAAGGACAACTCAAGGAGGTTTTGTTCTTCAGTAATCCCAATACCAGCAATGGCAGAACCCATATCACCATCAAAGCGAGCCTCGACTTAGGAGAAACCTGGCATTCGGCTCATCAGCTATTAATTGACGAAAGAAATAGCTTCGGATATTCTTCCTTAACGCAGATTGATGGTCATACCATCGGTATCTTATACGAAGGCATACGGGATTTGTATTTTATAAAAGTGCCGGTTTCTACAATCATTAGAAAATAGGCTAATAAATCCTTAAAATGTTGTAAAATACCAACATTAAAGCATATATTTGCTGTTAATGATGGAAAAAACCAATATAAAGTGGTCTGAATTCACTGATAATGCCATCCTGAATCAATTGGGAGCATTTATCAAAGAGACTCGTTTGACCCAAAATAAAACACAGCAAGCACTGGCAACAGCAGCGGGTGTAAACCGTTCTACCATTGTTCAGTTAGAAAATGGGAATAGTGCCACTTTAATCAGTTTTATTCAGGTACTCAGGGCATTGGGTAAGCTGGATCTTTTTGAGCGATTTCAACAACCCACCATTATCAGCCCATTGCTTTTGGCAAAACAGGAACTTTCTAAAAAGAAAAGAGCTACGTTACGCACAACTAAAATAAAACCAACACCTAAATCCAATTGGTAATGGTTAACAACGCATTTATTAAAATTTGGGATCAATTGGTGGGAGCGATTGCCTGGGACGCCGCTAAGGGTATGGCTTTTTTTGAATTTGAACCTCGGTTTTTATCCAATCAATGGGATTTGGCACCGCTGAAGATGCCGATAGCTGCAGCACGCGGTAGCATTTTCTCCTTTCCGGAATTGATTCGTAGCAATACCTTCAAAGGACTGCCTGGTCTTTTGGCTGATGTATTACCCGATAAATACGGTAATCGATTAATCAATGAATGGCTGGTAAAACAAGGGCGTTCCGCGGATAGTATGAATCCGGTAGAGCTGCTGTGCTTTATTGGTAAAAGAGGAATGGGCGCTTTGGAATTTGAACCTGTTATACAAGATGGTTTCAATAAAGCAACCAAAATTGAAGTCAGTCAATTAATTGAAACTGCACAAGCCATTCTCTCTAATAAAAAACAATTCAATACCCATTTAACCAGTGAGCAAACCAAGGGATTGATAGACATTTTAAAAATTGGTACTTCCGCAGGTGGCGCGAGAGCAAAAGCCGTTATTGCCTTTAATGAAAAAACCGGGGAAGTAAAAGCAGGACAGGTTGAAGCGCCCAGGGGTTTTCATCATTGGTTAATGAAATTTGATGGAGTCAGCGATTCAGAAATCGGCATAACAAAAGGGTATGGCAGGGTTGAAATGGCTTATCATTTAATGGCTAAAGCCGCTGATATTGAAATGACGGAATGTAGGCTCTATGAAGAAAATGGCAGAGCACATTTTATGACCCGCCGCTTTGATAGGGTAGGAAATAAACAAAAGCTTCATGTGCAAAGTTTTTGTGCACTCAATCATTTTGACTTTAACCTGATTAATGATTTTAGTTATGAGCAATTGTTTCAAACCATGCGGAGTTTGGGCTTGCCTTATCCAGCTGCCGAACAATTATTTAGAAGAATGTCTTTTAATGTAATGGCGCGCAATTGTGACGATCATACTAAGAACTTTTCTTTTATCATGGATCAGGGTGGCGTATGGTCACTAGCCCCGGCATTTGATATCTGTCATGCCTATCGACCAGAAAGTACCTGGGTAAGCCAGCATGCACTGAGTATTAATGGAAAGCGATCCAATATTACCAGAGATGATTTACTGGCAGTTGCTAAAAATATGAATATCAAAAAAGCACCTGCGATATTGAATCAAATCAAGGAAACGGTTGCGTCCTGGAAAAACTATGCAGCAGAAACTAAAGTAGCTCCCAAATTGAGAGATGCAATTGCACAAACTATTATTCCTTTGTAAAAATTATACTTTGAAACTCTTATCCGCCATATTCAAACTGATTTTACTGGTTGCCATTCAATTGCTGATTGAACAAGCCCAGCAACTGATACTTGGTCATCCCGAAGTAGTTGTGAACCTGAGTTTTATTTTTATCATCAACTGTGGTTTGCTCTTGTTTACGAGCAATTACCGTTGGTTCTATATCCTGCAATATATTTCTCTGGCCATCTATGCCATCGTTCTCGTGCCGCAGTTGTTCTTCTTTAATATGTTCAACTTTTATGCGCGGATGAACTATATTTTTTTAAGTCCGGGCAATTTCATCATTGCATTTGTTTACTTGTTGATTGTAGCTGCTGTGATTTCAGGCATCGTATGGTTACAGGTAAAGCTGATGAAAAGTATGGGGAGGCAGGTATATGTGGTGCCCGTATTTGCAGGGCTCTTACTCATAGCAGAACTATTTGCACCCATCACAGAAATTTTATCCGCACGTGCTATTCCTATTTCAAAAGCCACTACCAGTAAAACTGCAAAAACTGCTGCAGAAGCGGGATCCCGGGAGCCCCTGGTCCCCTGGCGCAAATTGATCATCGACTACATAGGCAACAATAATATTGTGCAGATTCAAAAAGACTATGCCAAGTTTAGCAAGGGAAAGAAATCGATCACGCCCTATACCTGTGACACGACAAACGATGAGTTAACAGCCAGCATGGCTCCCTCCATGCAATACCTCTATGATACCAATGCCAAAAAAGATTTTCTGGTGTTGATGGAAAGCTGGGGTGAACTGGCAGAACCCAAAGAGCAGGAGAAGCTGATGAACCATATCCGCAACTTATTCAACCGGCATGGTTCTGCGCTTACCAATCACTATACTTTAGAAATGGGGCGTACTTGTTTCCACGGTAATACGAGTTCTGCGGAGGGACGAGAAATGCTGAATATGAACGACGAGGAATCTTATCGTGCATTTTTAGAGCATGGGGTTAAGCCCACGCATAATATTACCGAATATAAAAACCAACACGGGTATCATACCATTGCCGGATTCACGGCTGCCAAACAATATGGCAGTAACTCCAGCAATGCAGAAGGGTTCCGAAGAGCACTGGGATTCAAGAGCCGTTTTTATTATGAGGAACTCAGTAAGCATTATCCCGACAACAAAGAGAATACTTATAAAGCGGTCTTTGATGAAAACCTGATCGACAGCATTTTCAATGAAAGCAAACGCTATGAAAAAGTATTTGCGTATGCGCTCACCATTAATACGCATACGCCTTTTCGTTTGGATGTAAATAATAATATCGACGGGCGATTCTATTATAAGGTGAAGCGTGAACTCTTCAAAAGCTTTAAGGAGAACCAGCAGGCATATGACCAGTTTTATCGCATTGCCTCCATCATCGACCATACCTTCAAGCGACTAGCCACCACCCCCTTCGACCGCGTTCTCATCATCGGCGACCATGCCAATCCCGATTTCCGGACCCGCGGCCTATATAATATGAAAACTGTTCCCTTCCTAGTGATTCGTCGCAAAAAATAGCGAGGTAACAATTTGGTAACAATCCCGTAACAATTGCGTAACAGTGCCGTAACATTTAGGTAATACTGGCAGAATAATTTTGCATCATTAAATATTCAAGTGATGCAACAACCCCCGGCAATCAGATTATTTTTTACCTTTTTCTTCACCATTTTGGCTACTGTAGTTTTTTCTCAGGCCAGAATCAACGGTAAAGTAATCTCCGCCACCAACGAAACATTATCAGGTACTTCAATCAAGTTAGAAGGTCCCACCACCAGAACTGTAGCTGCCGATGTAGAAGGTCGTTTCAGCATTTCTGTAAAGCCAGGAAAATACACCCTGACTTTTTCCAGAGTAGGTTATCAAACCAAAGTATTGGAGGATATTGAAGCCAAAGAAGGCATTGAAGGCAATGACCTGAACGTGGTTCTCGATATTAAGACCACCACCACAGAAGTAGTGGTTCGTTCCTCTGCCCGTAAAGAAAGTTCCAATGCCATGATTGTGTTTCAAAAGACCAACACAGCCATGTCAAGCGGATTGGCAGCGGACTTTATCAGAAGAACACCCGATAGAAATACTTCAGACGTATTAAAACGTGTGAGTGGTGCTTCTATCCAGGACAATAAATTTGTAGTGGTTCGCGGCTTAAGCGACCGTTACAACCAGGCATTATTGAACAATGCGTTAATGCCCAGTTCGGAGCCAGATAAAAAAGCATTTTCTTTCGACATTATTCCTGCGGCCATGATTGATAATATCATTATCAACAAAACGGCTACGCCTGATTTGCCAGGTGAATTTGCCGGTGGATTGGTGCAAGTGAATACCCGCGATATCCCAACCAAGAATCAATTGAATGTTACCGTTTCTTTGGGATACAACTCTCAGAGTACTTTTAAAAGCTTCACGGGAAATCAGCGCAGCAACACAGCCTGGTTGGGTTTTGATGGTGGCGATCGCAACCTGCCTTCCAGCATGCCGAATACCGTTACCTACAGAGGTTTAACCGATAATGAGAAAATCGCTATCAGTAAGGATTTCAATGGAAATGCATATGGTGAACGCACCAATACTGCGGCTCCAATCCGCACCGTAAACTTGGCATGGTCAAATACCAAGATATTCAAGAACGAAGCCAAGTTGGGATCCATTGTATCTGTTTACTACAGAAATGCTTCCATCATTTATGATGAGGTAGAAAGAGGTCGTTACGAAAAAGTAAGAACGCCCATTTTCACAGGTACAGAAGTACAGAACCGTTATTCTGCCAACCTGGGTGTAATGGCCAACTTCACTTATATGAAGGGTGCTACTAAAATCTCTTTTAGAAATATTTTGAATCAGGTATACGAAGAGAATTATCTAAACAGAACCGTTGATAATATCGGTCGTTTACAAACCGTATCGCTTCGTTCTAATTTCTTAAATCAGCGGTTGCTAGTTAGCAGCCAGTTAGAAGGAGAGCATTTGTTAAGCAGCAACCGTGGTATCAAGTTTATCTGGAATGCCAACGGATCATTCAACAGCAAATCACAGCCTGATTTCAGAACGGCTCAGTTTGCCAGAAGCTCTGCTACTCCTAACGCACCAATGACATTGGATGACGATGATACCAGAAGATTCTTCTCGGATCTAAAAGATTATTCCACTGGTTTAAACGGTACTCTGATTGTTCCATTCAATATGGGGGGATTAAAGCAGACGATGAAACTGGGTGGCTCTACTTTGCTACGTTTCCGTGATTTCAATGCCCGTGTGTTCCGTTACAGACCTGTGAGTAATACTGCAGATTTAACCCTGCCTTACGATAAAATGTTCCAGACTAGCAATATCAATAGCAATGGTTTGTTGATAGAAGAGCAAACGCAGAATACCGACCGTTATTTTGGTATTTCAGCTTTGAACAGCGGATACTTAATGTTCGATAACAAAATCACCAATAGCTTAAGGGTGATTTGGGGAGCCAGAGCTGAATTCTTTGAGCAGTTCCTAAGCAGCCGTGATCTTGCCTTAAAGCGCGTAAGAGTAAATACAGAGAAATGGGATTTCTTACCATCTATCAATATTACCAACAGTTTCAATAGTCAACACCAGATTCGCTTAGCCGTCTCTCAAACCGTTGCTCGTCCAGAGTTCCGTGAAATTGCTCCATTCCAGTTCTTTGACTATGAAAGCATCTGGGGTATTGGTGGAGATACTTCTTTAAGAAGAACCAAGATTTTCAACGCAGATATCCGTTACGAATACTATCCTAAGTCTGGGGAAATGATCTCTGTAGGGGTGTTCACCAAGAAGTTTACTGATCCAATTGAATTAAGAATGGACGGTGGTAGTAACGGTGACCGCTGGTTGTTCAGCTACACCAATGCAGCATCTGCCACCTTGGTAGGAGCAGAGGTTGAAATCAGAAAAGGAATGGACTTTGTAAGTGACAAGTTAAAAGACTTCACTTTCATTGGTAACATAACGGTGTTAAAGTCTACTGTTAAGTTGAACTCTACACAGGCAAGTGGTAAGGAAACCACACAGAACAGACCTTTATTCGGACAGTCTCCTTACTTGATCAATGCAGGTTTCCAATATACCAATGCAGAGAAAGGATTCAATGCTTCTATCTTATACAACAGACAAGGCCCAAGATTGTCATTGGTAGGCGATCCTGAAGGTGCTGGTTTCTATGATATCTACGAAAAGAGTAGAAACTTATTGGATGTGCAGGTATCCAAGAAAGTAATGAACAATGCAGGTGAATTCAAAATCACGGTATCTGATATTTTCAACAACCAGTTTGCATTCTACGACAATGCAGACAATAAGCCAGGATACAGCTATGCAGCAGGAGACAGAATCAACTATGCATACAGACCTGGGACAACCGTAACTGTATCCTTCAGCTACGATATCAACTTTAAGAAGTAATTCAACAACTGAGAATAAAAAAACTTAAAACCAAACAAATGAAAAAGCTTACTCAAATTTTTATCGCAGGAGCCTTAGCCCTAACCGCAACATCTTGCGTGAAAGTAAACTTTGAAGATCCCATTGCCAATACCGGAACCGGTACCAACGCAGACGATCCCAACACAACCAGAATTTTAAAAGGTTCTTACGAAAGAAGCATTACCTTAACCGGTGGTACTTACACTATCCAGGGTTATGTATACTTTCAGCAGGGAGCAACTTTAACCATTCCTGCAGGAACTATTTTAAAGAGTGATATTTCACAGAAAGGGGCGCTGATTATTGAAAGAGGCGCTAAGATTGAAGCGAACGGAACAGCCAGCAATCCCATTGTATTTACTTCTGGTAAGCCAGCAGGATCCAGATTGCGCGGAGATTGGGGTGGTATCATCATCTTAGGAAATGCACCCACCAACAGACCTTTATCACCTGCACCCCTTGTAGAAGGCGGTGTAGACAGAAGATATGGCGGTACTACTGCTAATGATAACTCAGGAACTATGCGTTATGTACGTATAGAATTTGCTGGAATCGCCGCAGAGCCTGGAAGCGAAATTAATGGACTAACACTAGGGGGTGTTGGTTCTGGAACTACACTTGAATACATCCAGGTATCCTACGGAAACGATGACGCGTATGAGTTTTTTGGTGGTACCGTTAACTTAAAGTACTTGTTGTCTTATGCAACTTCAGACGACGATTACGATTTTGATTTTGGATACACAGGAAAGATCCAGTATGCAGTTGCACAGCGTAACCCTGAAGTAGGTGATACCGATGCAGGTAACGGTGTAGAAGCAGATAACGATGGATCAGGAACTTCTGCCAGACCCTTCACTCGTCCGGAGTTAAGCAACTTTACCTGGATTGGTTCCAATGGTGCCCCTAACACACAGGCATTTGAAAACTTTGCCAACAGATGGAGAAGAGGGGTACGTTTCTCTGTACGCAACTCTATCTTGATGGGCTTCCCTAAAGGTGGATTCTCAATGGAGTCTGCTTTAACCGGAACTGCATTCAGCAACGATACTTCTGAATTCAGAAATAACCTGGTACATGCTTTAGCAGATGCGTATAAAGTAGATGCTTCAGCAGGTGGAATCATTAGTGCTGCAGCAGTAAAAACCAAGGCAGAAGCGAATGGTTGTATTACTTATGCTAATGCAGCAGACATTATGTTGACAGCTCCGTTTAATATTGCTGCTCCTAACTACTTACCAATGACAGGTTCACCTGCATTAACAGGAGCTAGTTTTACCGGAATGGATGCCTTCTTTACACCGGTAGCTTTCCGTGGTGCATTTGGCACGTCTAACTGGACATCTGGTTGGGCAAGCTTTACGCCACAAACCAATGCTTATTAAGTTTGGCGATTTATAACAGTTTAGGTTAAGTAAGGGTCCCATTTCTATGGGACTCTTTTTTTGGGGCAGGAGGAGGTCTTGTTTCGAATTTGTAAATTTGTCTAAAAAATATACCGATAGTAATGAGTATACACTTTAAGCATATTTTTTCGCGCATTTTTGTTTTTGCAACAATATGTTTTGTGGCCATGGCGATTATAACTGGCTGTAATAGCGGAGGCGCTGATAAGGCTGCAGGTAGTGATGCTAGTGCGGATTCTACGCTGCGAAACCACCAAGCCCCTGCCACCCAAACTGCAATTGAAATTGCAGGTCTTCGCGGAGCAGATAGTGTGCAAATTTTATTCTTTACAGATCCCTACGGAAAAGATTCCTTGCGATACACTCGCTTTTTCAAGCACTATAATTCGGGTGATACAACCATTGTAAATCCTTTACTCCAAAATCTTGACAAGCTTTTTGTCTTGCGCAATGAAGTCATGAATTGCCGTTCAGAGGGAAAGTTGTTTTTCTTTAAAGGAGCGCAGGAGTTAAAGACGGTTTATTTTAATACTGGAGCGAATGCCAAGGCTGATGCCAGCAACAATGAAAACTGTACGTTTCTCTACTTTATAAAAGATGGTGGATTTTACTACGTTCCTGTCAATGCAGAAATTGCGGCATTGCTAAATAAGCTTAAGCCTATGGCGAAGAAGCCAGTAGCAGAGTCGAATTAAACAACAGGATAATGTTCCTCCTCGTATTTTTCAATTAATAAACTTAAAATTTCCAATTTATCGCCTTCCTCTGACCCAGGTTTTGCATCAATTATTTTTTCAAGTCTGTTTAATGCATCCTGGTATTCTTTTTCTGATTTTATGAGTTTCATTTCCATATACTAGATTTTAATGCATTAATGTAGAGAATAAACGCCATAGTTATAATTTGCCCTTACTTTCAAAGTATCTCATCTTTAAGTTAGAAGTCTTCCTGATATTTGAACTAGGTAAATTCTCAATTAAATCTAATATATTCTTTCTTTTTTTAGGTTTTGTTACCTTTTCTTTTTTACTAAGCTGAATGAGATAATTCTCTACTATTTCTGAAAAGCTAGTATTGTGATTTAAAGCATATGAATTGACTTTTCTCAGCAATTCTTCATCAATGTCTATTTCGATAGTAGTTTTCATACCTTAAATATAAAACTTATTCAACTTTTGTTACACAAGTCCTCCGGATAATTTCGGTACCTTTACAGCGTAAAGCTGATTAAGCTTTGCTGCAGTGCGTCACAAGGGCGTGCGAAGTAATGCGGGTGCAGCGCATCCGAAAATAGCAGTGTATGGATCTTAAGAAAACCTATATAGTGAGTGCCCTTTCCAATAAGTGCCCAAGATGCCGGGAAGGGGAGTTATTTGTTCGTAAATCTGCGTATGGACTAAAGGGTAGTGCTACCGAAATGTACGAAATCTGTCCGGTTTGTCATCAGCCCACTGAAATTGAAGTTGGATTTTACTACGGTACTGGTTATGTAAGCTATGCCCTTTCTGTTGCTTTAACCGTGAGCACATTTGTAGCCTGGAAAGTATTAATCGGAATGACTTTCGATATTGATGATAACCGCATCTT
>JBDLUU010000071.1:0-10947 GCA_039805185.1 Bacteroidota bacterium | reverse complement strand
GGCGTTAAGTTTTCTAGATACTCTTTTGAATGCTTTCTCATAATATAACAATTGATGTCATAGCTCAGATTGAGCAATGATCAGATTAAACAAATAAATAAACGGGATAAAAGGCTTAGCCTACATTGGGGGGTGGCACCAGCAGTTCTCCATGAAATGCCTGATAGCTTTCCGGATGGAGGGAAAGACCATGAGAGATGGAAGTAAAACCGAGCACTACAAATGCAGCAGATGCATGCAAATACTCTTCCATAAAACCATTGGCGCTATGTGGTTTTTCTTCTGATGTGTTGTTAAGGGGATTAGATGACTCCTCTTCGCCATTGTTATCAAGTGGCCAGTCAATATTTACGCAGGCCTGATGTTCTTGTTGATTGGCCATTACAAAAGGGGTACTAACTGTTAACCAAACCAAGGCCAATACAAAAAAAGTAGCGTTGAGCTTTTGCAGGAAAATAGATATGTTACTTCTTTTACGCATACATTACAACCTGTGGTTGTAGCGTAAAATTAATGCAAAACAACTATAAGTTGTATATCTGCAAGCTATTAAGAAAATTTTATCATTTTTTTATCCATCCGTTTTCCTTGTACCATTGAATGGTATGTTTCAAACCTTCTTGTAGAGGATAGTCTGGCGTAAAGCCCATATTCTTCAACAAACTGGCATCCACCGCCCAGTTGGGTGCCTGAAATTCTTTGAGGCGTTCCTTGTTGAGTACCGGTGTTCTTCCCCTCAAATTGCCAACCCATTCACTCAATTGTGCCGCTACTTTGGCTACTGGTACCGGAACAATGATGGGAAGGGTCTTTTTCCCTAAAACCTGTTTAACCAAATCATTGAATTCCTTGGCAGTATAATTAACAGTATCACTTAAAAGAATATTCCTGGAAGTGATGGTCTTTTCAATACTTAAGAAAACAGCTTTACATACATCAGCCACATGAATAAAGCTTAATTGCTGTTGTGTATTGCCAATATACAATTCCATGTGCTGGTTTAAAGACTGTATTAATACCAGTAAATCTTTTTCACGCGGACCATATACCGTTGTGGGATGTACAATCACATAGGGAAACTGAGATTTTGTAGCCAACATTTTTTCTGCCGCCAGCTTACTCTTTCCATAAGCAGTAAGGGGTGCTTGTTCATGGGTTTCTGCTACCGGATCAGACCCCCTGCCAGGTCCGTAAGAAGCCAGACTGCTTAGAAAAACAAATCGTTCCGGTACCATATCCAGTTCAATCAATGCGTCTACCAGTCTTTCTGTATTGTGCAGATTTACTTTATAATATTCATCCAGCACCGTACTCTTGGTTAAGCCGGCCGAATGCACTACCACATCAAACTTTCCATGGATGGCCGCATTCTTTTCTATTTGCTGCTTCAGTTTTTCTGAATTGGAAAAATCCATTTCAAAAACATGCAGGTCTTTGTGTTGTAAATATCCTTTGCTGCTCGAAGATCTGATTCCGGCAAAAGTGCGGTACCCTCGTTTAATAGCTTCTTCTACCAGAAAGCTTCCAATGAAACCACTCGCTCCGGTAATCAGGATATTCTTCATGTAATGATGCTTTATATATGTTTAATAAAACAGCGTCTGCGCTTGTGTTGCCTCGCCGGGAAATGATCCCAGATGCTTTGCACTTTTTTATTCTCCTCCAACTCAGGATTGGATTCAATAATTTTTACGCCTGCCTTGTTGTAGTTTTTATGGAACTCTCTCAGGATGATTGCATTCACTCCTTTCCCTTGCAGACTTTTATCAATACCAATCAACAACAAATCGGCTTCTGTATTTTTTTTCAGTGCTTTTAATAAATGAATAAAGCCAAAAGGAAACAAAGAGCCGTTTGCTTTTTGCAGTGCTTTAGATAAAGAGGGCATAGAAAGACCAAAACCAACCAGCTGATTCGCTTCATTCGCAATGAGGGTAATAAAATCTACCCGAATCATGGAGAAATACATTTTGACATAATAGTCAATCTGTCTTTGTGTTAATGCCACAACACCATATAATTCTGCATAAGTTTCATTCACCAGCTTGAAAACTTCACTCGCGTAGGGTTTCAGGTGCTTGGTAGATGTCATAGGTACCACATGTAGTTTGTACCGCTTTTCTACCAGGTTAGCAATCTTAGTGATGTTTTCCGGAAAAACTTCAGGCACATTAATTCTATACTCTACCCAATCAACGGCTTTTCCATAACCCAGTTGTTCCATCATTACCGGATAGTAAGGATAGTTGTAAATGGTGGCCATGGTACCTATTTCCTGAAAGCCCTCTATCAGCATACCCTCATAATCCAGGTCGGTAAAACCCAATGGACCATGAACGGCAGTACAACCCAATTCTTTTGCCCATCCTTCTACTGCTTTCAATAATGCTCGGGGCACTTCAATGTCTTCAATAAAATCAATCCATCCAAAACGCAGGTAATTGTTCTTCCAGGTTTCAACGTATTTCTTATTGTATATGGCCGCTACTCTGCCCACTACTTTTCCATTCTGATAAGCAAGCCAATATTTGGATTCGCAAAAATCGAAGGCTGGATTCTTCGCAGGATTCAATGTAGCTGCTTCGTCAAACCGAAGCTTGGGAATATTATACGGGTTACCCTTATACAGGGCATAAGGAAAATCCAGAAAAGCATTCATTTGCTTTTTGCTGGTAACTTCTTGGATAATTGTTTCCATGTTGGAAATAAAGTTACGCTACAGACACGTGTCTTGCCAAACCTAATTCGTTGGCAACCATTTGAAGTTTTTCCAAAGCTGTGTCCAATTGCTCTTTGGTATGTGTAGCCATGATAGACATCCTGATCAAGGAAGAATCACTCTTCACTGCAGGAGATACTACCGGATTCACAAACACACCCTCTTCAAACAAGCGCTGTGTAAACTTGAACGTAAGGAAATTATCTCTGATATAGATTGGAATAATCGGTGTTTCAGATGCACCCATTTCAAAGCCCAGTTCCTGTAAAGCGTTCACCATATAAGCGGTGTTGCTCCACAATTTCTCCAGTCTTTCGGGTTCTCTCTGTATAATTCTTAAGGCTGCCAAAGCAGATGCAGTAGCAGAAGGAGGCGTACTCGCACTAAAGATCATTGGACGAGCCGTATGCTTTAGGTAGTTAATCATTTCTTTGCTTCCTGCTACATAACCACCCAATGAAGCCAAAGATTTACTAAAGGTTCCCACAATTAAATCCACTTCGTCTGTTAAGCCAAAATGGTCTGCGGTACCCTTTCCTAATTTACCCAATACACCCAATGAATGCGCATCGTCTACCATTACCAGTGCCTGGTATTTCTTGGCTAACTGTACAATTTCAGGAAGCTTACAAATATCTCCTTCCATGCTGAAGATGCCGTCCACTACAATCATTTTATTCGTTTCCAACGGTACAGTACTTAGCTTTTGTTCCAAGTCCTGCATATTGTTGTGGGCATATTTCAACACTTTCGAAAAAGAAAGTCTGGAGCCTTCAATAATGGACGCGTGGTCTAGTTCATCTAATATAATTACCCCGTTTCTGCCTGTAATGGCAGAAACAGCACCTAAGTTGGTTTGAAATCCTGTGGTAAAAGTTAGGGCAGCTTCTTTACCAATATGCTTGGCCAAAGCCTCTTCCAGTTCAACGTGTAAATTAGAAGTACCATTCAGGAAACGAGAACCGGAACAGCTACTGCCGTATTGGTCAATAGCATCTTTAGCCGCTTTTAATACTTCCGGATGATTGGTTAAACCCATATAACTGTTAGACCCAAACATTAAAACACGTTTGCCGCCAATCATTACTTCTGTGTCATTGTTTTTTTCAATTGCACGGAAATAAGGGTAAATACCTGCGCTTTTTAATTCGTCCGGTGTAGTGAAGCTTCTAATTTTTTCCAGTAAACTCTCTTGAATCATTCTTTTTACAATTTTGACTTTTCTGATTGAAACGCAGATTTCGAATCAAAAAACGCTGAATTATCTTTCTCATTCAGTCTGAAACATTTGCAAAGGTATTAAATAATAAGAAGTTAACAGTAAAACAATATGAATATCCGATGGATTTAATAGAAATTTACTAAAAATCCACCTAAAAACACAAATTTCATAAACAAAACAGCCTTTTTTACCCTATAAATCGCAATAAAATGACGAGAATTCTAACTTCCCTATTATTACTTTTTAGCAGTTTTTATAGCACAGCCCAAAAAATAGACGAATTGGTTTTGCAGTTTTATCAGGCTAAAACCTTCAACTTCAACACGGGTCAGGTACTGCCTTACCGAATCCTTTATCCAGAAAATTACGATCACAGTAAAAAATATCCTTTGATTCTGGTATTGCATGGTGCTGGCGAAAGGGGAAACGACAACGAAAAACAATTGGTGCATGGGTCCAAACTATTTATAAAAGCAGAAAACAGAACACAGTTCCCTGCAATTGTTGTATTTCCTCAGTGTCCTTCTGACTCCTATTGGGCTACTTCATCTATCGACAGAACCAGGAATCCGATTCAGTTCCGTTTTAATTACGACAGTGTGCCCAACTGGCCACAGGCAGCGGCGGTTGCACTGGTAGAAAAGCTAAAGAAAGAAGAGTCGGTTGATCATAGTCGTGTTTATATTACCGGACTGTCCATGGGGGGTATGGGTACATTTGAAGCAGTTTACAGAAACCCGGGAATGTTTGCAGCGGCAGCCCCAATATGTGGCGGAGGAAATGATAGCCTCTATAATAAGCAGGTCAGAAAAACAGCTTTCAGGGTATTTCATGGCGATGCAGATGGTGTGGTGAAAGTGGACCTTTCCAGAAATATGGTTGCCCGTTTGAAAGAATTGAAAGTGCCGGTTGAATACATTGAATATCCGGGAGTGAACCACAATAGCTGGGACAATGCTTTTGCTGAACCCGATTTTATCAGCTGGTTAATGAAGCACCAGTTAAAGACTACAAAGAAAAAATAAATTTCACCAATCTGGCTTGGCTTTTTTAATGCAGCTTAATCAGATAAGGTTGCAAAAGCCAGCAGAATAGTGTTATGATGATGATGCAAACAATATTTAAAACAAACCCTGTCTTGATCATGTCTTTAATTTTTACATGACCACTGGCAAATACTATGGCATTGGGTGGAGTACCCATGGGCAACATGCTCGCAACACTTGCACCCAATGTCATAGGTATTCCCAAAGAAAGCGGATCCATATTTAATGCAATCGCTACGGATGAAATTACCGGAGCCAGCACAATCACCTGCGCAATATTGCTCATCACTTCACTCAGGAATACAGATAAGGTAGTTACAACCAGAATCATCAGCAACAGATTGCTGGAAGAGAAAGAAGCAATATATGAACCCAGCTGTTGTAATAAGTTGGCGTCTTCCAGGGCTTTAGCGAGTGCAATCCCACCACCGAACATCATTAAAATGCCCCAGGCCATTTTGCTCGTGTCTGCCCATTCCAGTAATCTGTTACTGTTTTCAGATTCTTCCTTTTTGAAAGTTGGTAGGCCCGAAGAAATAATGAACAATGTTAATCCGCCAGCCATAGCAATCATGGCATCATCCAAAACGATTGCCTTTTGAAATTCATTGATTAAATCTTTGGTTACCCAAAAGAAAACGGTAGTGCAAAAGACAATCAATACTCTTTTCTCGGGCAAAGACATTTTACCCAGTCCTTTTAGTTTAGAAACAATATACGCTTTGCCTTCTGTGCTATGGGTAATTCTGTTGGGATACAACCATTTTACCATCACCCAATACAATCCGAATACCATCACAATGGTCAAAGGCATAAATACAATCATCCAGTCGGTAAATCCAATAGTATAATCAAAACGTTCGCTAATATGGGCTACATAGGCAACATTGGGTGGTGTTCCAATGATTGTGCCCAGTGCAAAATTGGAAGCATAGGCAATGGACAGCATCAGCACCAGAGAAAAGTTTTTGATATTCCCATCCGGATTGTGGTGCTTGGTAATTACATGTATTACAGAACCTGCAATCGGAAGCATCATCATTGTAGTAGCCGTATTGCTCAACCATAAGCTTAAAAAGCAGGTGGCCAGAATAAAGCCCAGAATAATTCTGTCGCCGTTGGTTCCAGTTAAATTGATAATATTCAAGGCAATCCTTTTATGCAGGTTCCATTTTTCAATGGCCAATGCAATAAAGAATCCACCCATGAATAAAAAGATGGTTGAATCAGCATAAGACTTGGTTACTTCTTTTACACTAGCAACTCCCAACATGGGAAATACAACAATGGGAACCAGCGCAACAACCGCCAGGGGCGCAGCTTCCAGCACCCACCAGGCAATCATGGCAAAAGCAATAGATAAAACAGTAACAGCTTTAGGCGCTAATGAAAAAGGATTCAGAAAATAAAATAACAAAGCCAGTACCAATCCAATCAGCATGGCGAATTCTTTCTTATAGCGCTGGTATAACATTTGCCTAAGATATTAATTCTTACTGTTTTCGGGGGGATAAACCACGCCGTGTTTCATAATCCATAATGGATTTCATTTGACCAATTTACTACAATATTTTAACTAGATTATTGAGCTAAGAACTGTCTGAACCAATGTCCCGAGGCTTTTACTGTTCTTAATTGTGTGGTAAAATCAACATGAACCAAACCAAACTTTGCATGATATCCTTCTGCCCACTCAAAATTATCCATTAGTGTCCAGGCAAAAAATCCCGCAACAGGCAGTTTGTTTTTCCGTGCGCTTAATAAAGCCTGCAAAAATTGCTGGTAATAATCAATCCGCTGCTGATCATCAATTACACCAGCAACCAGCTTGTCTTTAAAATAAGCGCCACTCTCTGATATGATAATTTTTTTAACATCCCTATATGAAGCAAACTGCTCAATAATATTATAAAAACTATTTGGATTTATTTCCCAACCCATATCCGTAACCGGGAGTTTTCTCTTTTTAGCACTTACATCTGTTGCCTGAATAATCGGAATCATTGCATTGTATTTTACTACAACAGGAAAATAATTTTGCAATCCAATAAAATCAAAATCAAATTGCATTCTTTCCTTGTACTTCCATGCTTTATTATGCAGGTATAATTTATCCATTAATAAAAAATCATCGTATGGATATCCCAATCCCAGAGCAGGTTCAATGAACAACCGGTTTAACAATATATCAATTCTTTTTGCCGCTGCCCTGTCTTTTTCATTTTCTGTAAAAGGAATGATTTCGCTGCAGGAAAAACTTGTTCCAATCACTGCATTGGGTACATGGGCCCTGATGATTCTTCCTCCTTCTGCCTGGGCCATTACTGCATTATGAACTGCAGGAAGAAAATTACTCAATCCAATTTTGCCAGGTGCATGTTTTCCAATCATATACCCTAATGAGGTGAAGCCCATTGGCTCGTTTAGAACAATCCAATGTTTTACCTTATCACCAAACTCTTTTACACATATCTGAACATATCGGGAAAACCACTTTAGCATATGGGTGGATGTCCATCCCCCTTGTTTTTCCAAAGCCAAAGGCAAATCCCAATGATATAAAGTAACAAATGGTATTAAGCCCAATTGCGAACACTCGTCAATTACCTGATGATAAAACAAGACACCTTGCTGATTAACCTTTCCTGTTCCTTCAGGTAAAATTCTACTCCACGAAATAGAAAATCTGAAAACGCTAAAACCTAATGCTTTAACCAGCAATAAATCATCCTTATACCGATGATAAAAATCGCAGGCAATATTGGGTTGATGACCACTTTTTATTTTTCCTGCTTTTTTAGCAAATTCATCCCAGATGGATGGTCCTCTTCCACCCATCTTTGCGGCCCCTTCATTTTGAGCAGCAGCGGTAACTACTCCCCATAAAAAATCTTCGCCAAAATCGCTGGCTTTTAAATGTGACTGATCGAACAAGTATTAATATTTTAAAGAAAGTTGAGGTATGGAGAAGCCATTCTCATTTGATTCAGGTGAATTTTCATCAAGCGCTGCATCATAGAGATTTGTTGACAGAACTGAGGGTCTTTCCACAGCCTCCATTAGTTTTTCTATAAGCCCTGCGGTAGTATTCTGTAAAACAAAAGAAAGCTGCGGTTTCTGATTAAGCCAGCTCTCCAGCTTTTCAGAAAAGTCCTCCTTTATTGCTGGCAATATGGTAACACCCATTTTTTCCAAAGCTGCCGCATTGCAAAGCTGTTCATACTGTCCTTTAATGGGAATACACAATAATTTTTTTTGCAGATACATAGCTTCAGCAGGGGTTTCAAAACCAGCTCCGGTAATAACTCCGACCGAATCAATCATACTCTGTGTAAAACCTTCATTGCTGATGGGCATCCATTGAATATTTGCTTGCCGAATAGGTTGCTTTATTTTTTTGCTGAACACCTGAAATTGCAAGGCAGGAAGTTCCATAAAATACTGCTTCAGAACTTCATCACTATAATGTGAGAGGTAAACAGTAATATGACCTTTTTCTCTGGGTGCTGCTTTAAGTACCTGTTCTTTTAATACAGGTGCATGAATAAAAGAATCATAGTTTTCAAAATGCAATCCAATATAATCACTTGCTGTTGCATAGTTATTTAGGATGAATTCACCTAGGATATCTTTTTTATCAGGACGTGGTGTGCAACTGCTTTTAAAACTTGCCTGATGACCCAGCCCAATAGAACGAACTCTCTTCATTTTACACGCGAGAGAAGTTATACTTTCAAAATCGTTAATTACTAAATCGTATTTTTCTACAGGTAAAGCAGCAGCCTCTTTGATTATCTGGAAAGGAGAAAAAGACTGCAGCATTTTAGGATAATTTAATCCGCCATTTTTACCGTAAAAAAGGCTCAGGCCCTTGCTTTTGTAAACAACTGGCAAGGCAGCTGGCAAATGACTATTGCTTCCACTTAAGAAGACTTCGACCTGTCCCATTTTTTTCAAATAGGGCATTAACTCAATTGCTCTGGATATATGGCCATTACCCGTTGCCTGAACCGAATACAATATTTTCATGGTTGAAGAATTAAAGAGTTTAGAAACAAACTCACTTCGTCTGTAATCACATTTAGTGCCGGGGCTGTTGCAAATTGACTGGAGCGTTCCTCGTCAGCTTCAACAAAAATTTTCGGATCATACTGGTAAACCGTCCATTCATGTTGATTATATTCCAGTGCAGTTAAATTTTCAACCCAGTCTCCACTATTCATATATACCACTCTTCCTTCATCGGTTTCCACTGTTCTTAGCTGCGGTTGATGGATATGCCCACAGATAACATAATCGTATTTTTTTGAGATTGCTAGTTCTGCTGCTGTCTGTTCAAAGTTGCCAATCCAGGATACAGCCTGCTTAACACTGGCTTTTACTTTTTTGCTCAGACTCATTTTTTCTTTTCCAGCCAGCTTTAAAAAATAATTGATGAGCCTGTTCAATAATATCAGTAAGTCATAGCCATGCCCTCCCAGTTTTGCCAGCATTTTGGCACTTCCCTTTGTTGTTGTATCAAAAACATCTCCATGAAAAATCCAAGTCATTTTACCATCAATTTCCATAACCACTTTATCTGTCAGTTTAAAGTTTCCCATCTCAACATCACTGTATCGCCGCAACATTTCATCGTGATTGCCCGTAATATAAATCACCCTTGTACCCTTACTGACAAGGGTGATAATTTCTTTAATGACCTGTAAATGAGATGTTGGAAAATACCTTTTACTAAACTGCCAACCGTCAATAATATCACCATTTAAAATGAGAATTTGAGGCGATATACTTTTTAAGTATTGAAGAATCTCCGTTGCATGACATCCGTAAGTTCCAAGATGCAAATCGCTCATAACAACAACGTTAACCGAGCGTTTTTCCATGGGTAGTGTTTTTCAAAATTCCCTATTCCATATTACCCCAGAGTTAAGAAATCATTACGCTAACGTTAATTATGTACATAAAAAAGGCTGTCTTAAAAAGACAGCCTTTTTCTTGATTGGGGGATTGGGGCAGGATAAAATTAGTCAACCAATCTGTAGAAGGAATAGCATCTATATTCGGTGAATCAGATTGGCTGTATTGTGTGCTTTCCCATTTTCGTCACACAAACAAAATTACCTTAGAGAAGCACAAAACTTTCGAAACTCACTATTAATAATGAAACCATCACAATTTTGTTCTGCTGTCATTAGCCTGAGTCTGGCTTGCTCCAATCTAATTCAGGAACCCAACGGCCTATCTGAAAAAGAAAAATCCAAAGGATGGCAATTGCTTTTTGATGAGCTTGAATGATGTAGTTACCAGCGAAGGGAACAATGGTGTATTTATCAATGTTCAGAACAATACCCGGTATAGGGCCACCTGGGCAGCAGGTCCTGAATATCAACTACTCTATAATACAAACAATTTAATGCAATGGGATGGATTAAATGATTTACAATTTATTGAACATAAAGATTTTCTTTAGCGGATCAGTTGACCTAAATAATTTACAGGCTTAGTGTTGAACGGATCAAGCGTAGCATTCAGCAATACAGCCAACTCTAAGCGGGTAAGTGGCATAGTGAGATCAAAATAGCCGAGCTTCCATTGAATCCAGGCTTGTTGTAGTTGCTGTGTAAATGCTTTCTTGTCAGAGAAATTCCAGTTCGACGTAGGCTTGTCTGCGAAGGCTGCCATTTTCATAATAAAATCAATCGCTTCAGATAGTGTTAGTATTTTCTGTTGCGTCGATTCCATTTGATAATAAGGCATCATGTCTTTTAACAGTTCCTGCCTGTTCACCAAAGAGTCGGGATGAAAATACGTTCTGTTGGCCCAGCCAGTTGGCACGCCATGTCCTTTTAGTATTCCGGTTGCTCCTATTTTCTGCACCGCTTCAAAATGTGGATGCAAAACAGGCACATCAAAATAAGGCATGATATAAGCATTGGATGCAAGTAAAGATTCCTGCACTT
>JBDLUU010000070.1:0-2864 GCA_039805185.1 Bacteroidota bacterium | reverse complement strand
TTCGCAACCAGATCGGGTTTAATTCTTCCATCATCGGTAGGACCCCATCCACTGAATGCACTCATAACTACATCTGCTGGTTTGTTGTATCCACCCGGGATACCATTTACGGCTCCAATGGTTATACTGTTTTTGGCAATACCATAGCCTAGTATAATATCGAATCCATCATTGCTACTAATACCTGCTGGTCTTATACCGGCATCGGCCATCACTCCCTGTGCGTTTCTTCTGAAAAAAGGCTGACCCACAGCAGGACCATTGTTATTCCGGTCGTTTCCTGCTACAGATACTTTTAAATAAAAAGGGGCATTGTATGCAATGGAATCCACTCTTTGTGCATCTGTTCCATAAAATCCATAACGATAGTCTTCGTTTTCATCTGGTCTGCCATAAAACTCCCAACGGCTTTGTGCAGTGTTGTAGTTCCAACCAGCTATAAATCCATAAGAGTGGTTGGATACTAGCATTCCGGCTGCAGCTTCTGCGGTCATTTCTGAGATATCGTTCAGGTGGTCATAAGAAATCATATTCGGAATAGCAAAAGCCATTCCTTTCGCAATCGGGTTTACACCAGTTGCAATCATGGTTCCGGCAACGTGGGTGGCATGGTCATTACCACTGCTGCCAGTAGGTACATCCTTTTGGGTAAGTCTGCCCCCAAATTCAACGTGACTGGCCAGTGGGGCTCCGTCAAATTCCCAGACTCCCAGTTTGTTCCGCATCGCAGGTGTACTTCCTGATAAGCTTAATCCTGAAGAACCTCCAGGCCATAACTGACTGGCCCTGGTTGTTGCCGCTGCAATCGTATTGTTATAGGATTTGGTATAAATGGGGAATCCAAAATCATCTACCCCTGTTAACTTGGCAATATTGCCATTGCTATTGATGCTGAGCTCCCAGTTCTTCTGTTTAGCCATGGACAAGGCTTTGGCGTAGTTTAGTTCCTGCTCCAGTTTGATTTTCTGCGATGAAATCTTAAGCAGTTTTTCATTGGTATAGGTTTGAGCAAAAGAACCAACAAAAGAAGTGGCCATCAACAAGGAGAGAATTCCCAGGCGTTTAATCATACAAATGTTTTTTTGGCTTTTATATAGCTATTCTTAATTTATTCTGCTCTAAATTAGATACTTTCAGGGTTCAAATTGTAGTATGCGATTTTTTCTTTTTTCCGCCGTTTTAACTTTTTTTCTTTTGCCGGCCTGTAAACCTCCACAAAAAAAGAAAACTCAGCTCATTTTGCAGGGAGTGAAGGGGCAGGTTATGACGATTGCCGGGAACCAGATGCCCAGAATAGGAGCACCTGCAGCAACACCCCAACCATATCCAACTACCGTATTTTTTTATGAGCCCACAGACCTGACCAAAGTGCAGCAATGGAATAAAGGTCCGCTTTTTACCAATATTTACACAAAGCTGGTGTTGGCAGTAGATACCGATAGTACAGGCGCTTATATTGCCAAATTACCCGAAGGAACTTATTCTGTTTTTGTACAGGCCGGGCAGCAATTTTTTGCCAATCAGTTTGATATCAGGAATAATATCAATCTGATTGCTGTTGAAAAGGGCAAATTGACCGAATTGAATATCCTGGTGAATTTTGCAGCGAGCTATTAGCCTTCCCCTATCTTTGCACTCCTTTTGTAAGGATTGTGATCATGAATTTGCCGCATCTATTGGATCAATACCTGCAATCACCCCTGGTAGAACAGCTGGTGAAACGGGTAAACTATGCGGAGGCACAACAGCTCTATCTCAAAAATTTACAGGGAAGCAGTGCAGAGTTTATCGTAAGTGCCGTATTTCAGCATGAGGAAGGAAAAGACCTGAATCATCTGATAGTACTTAACGACCCAGAGGAAGCTGCCTATTTTCATAACACGCTGGAGAATCTTACCAGTGCATTGGATCTCTTTTATTTTCCCTCCAGTTTTAAAAACCGGAAAAATTTCCGATTGCTCAACAGTTCTCACGTAATGCTACGTACGGAAGCATTAACCAAATTATCGGGAGGAGGAAACAAGAAAATAGTAGTGACTTACCCCGAAGCTATTTTTGAAAAAGTAATCTTGCCGGGAACCATTAGCAGCAATATCATCAGCATCAAAACAAATGATACCATTCAGCCGGAAAGTCTGATGGATTTGTTTGTGATGTATGGATTTGAGCGCACAGACTTTGTGTATGAGCCGGGTCAGTTTGCTTTAAGAGGGGGTATTCTGGATATTTATTCTTTTGGAAATGAAAAGCCCTATCGGGTAGAACTCTTTGGGAATGAAGTTGACAGCATCCGGATTTTTGATCCGGAAACACAGCTGAGTGAAAGAAAATTACTGCAGGTAAATATTATCCCGAACGTGGATGTTCTACCAGAAACTGCAGGGGCGGATGCGGGCGAAAAAATTTCCTTGCTCGAATTCATGCCCGAAAATACGGTTTTCTGGCTGAAGGATTGGGATGTGATTGAAGAGAAAATAAAAACGCAGGAATCCGATTTTGAAGCTTTTCTGCAATTGCAGTCGGAGGGTTATTTTACCAAGCAGCAGGACGAAGAAGAACAGCATATTTTAAAGTCGGTATCAGCAGCCGACTTTATTACAGCCAGTAACCTGTTGCCTATTTTGCAGCAGAAAAAACTGGTAGAGTTTGGATTTAAGCCTCAACTAACAAAAGAAGAACTGGTTTTTGAAACCAGACCTCAGCCGGCTTTCAACAGGCAATTTGAATTATTGATCAAAGACCTGAAATCTTTGGAGGGAGGGGGTTACAGCATTTATATATTTGCCGATCAGGTAAAACAACTAGAAAGATTGCATACCATTTTTACGGATTTGCAAACAGAGATTCAGTTTACGCCCATTGGT
>JBDLUU010000069.1:0-10294 GCA_039805185.1 Bacteroidota bacterium | reverse complement strand
TACTTATGCACTTCACTCGTAAAGTGGAAAGTAATGTCCGGGTTATTGGTGATTTCTGTGTTCAGGAACCATTCGCTCTGCGCTAAATAAACCGGCTGTCCGTCTTTATCTTCTGCTGCATTTTGCTGTTTGAAACGAAGAAAATCATCCAGCTTCTTTGGGTCTTTACTGGTTAACCAGCAGGCTTTGTAAAACGGCAGGGTTCTGAATTCACAGGCTGCACCGTATTCCTGCAACAATCGATACTGAATTACTTCAAACTGAAGATCACCCACACAACCAATAATTTTTTTATTGCCTCCATGCTGTGTAAACAACTGTGCAACCCCTTCATCCGTCAACTGGCTGATACCTTTTTCGAGTTGCTTGGTTTTCATCGGATCCTTGTTCACCAACTCTTTAAAGATTTCAGGTGAGAAAGTTGGGATACCACTGAAGTAAAAATTTTCTCCTTCGGTAAGGGTGTCTCCTATCTTAAAATTACCTGTATCAAATAAACCCACCACATCCCCTGCATAAGCATCTTCCACTACTTCTTTGGAACGGGCCATAAAACTGTAAGGATTGCTGAAGCGCATATCTTTATCCAGGCGCACGTGGTGATAATATTTGTTGCGCTCAAACTTACCACTGCAAACCCGCATGAAAGCAATACGGTCACGGTGTTTGGGATCCAGGTTGGCATGTATTTTAAAAATGAATCCGCTAAATTTCTCTTCACCCACTTCAATGGTTCGGGTAGTCGTTTCGCGGGAACGCGGAACCGGTGCAATTCGAATGAAAGTATCCAGCATTTCCTTCACACCGAAATTGTTTACGGCAGATCCAAAAAATACAGGAGCAATGGAGCCACTCAAGTAATCAGCAGGATCCAACTCGCCATACACTCCATCAATCAATTCCACATCTTCTCTTAACTGATTGGCATCCCTTGCACCTACTTTGGCATCCAATACAGGATCTGCCAGGTCGGTAATAGCAATCACATCTTCATCATCCGCCTTTGTGCTGGCTGTAAAGAGGCGAAGACTTTTATTGTCTAAATTATATACGCCCTTGAATTCCTTACCGCTATTGATTGGCCAGGTCATGGGATGCAGGGATATACCCAGTTCCTTTTCAATTTCTTCCAATAAGTCAAAGCGATTCTTTCCATCACGGTCCATCTTATTGATAAAAACAATCACTGGCGTGTCCCGCATTCTGCAGACTTCCATCAATCTACGGGTCTGTGCTTCCACCCCATTCACACTATCAATCACCAGGATTACACTGTCTACCGCCGTTAAAGTTCTGTAGGTATCTTCCGCAAAGTCCTTGTGACCGGGGGTGTCCAATAGATTGATTAAAATATGCTGGTACTCAAAAGTCATTACAGAAGTTGCCACCGAAATACCTCTTTGTCTTTCAATTTCCATGAAATCCGAAGTAGCTCCTTTTTTAATTTTATTGCTCTTTACCGCGCCCGCCACCTGAATAGCACCTCCGAATAACAACAGTTTTTCGGTAAGCGTGGTTTTACCGGCATCCGGGTGAGAAATGATGGCAAATGTTTTCCTTCTGTTGATTTCTTTTTCGTACTTCATATATATAATAAAAACGCCCCCAATAATAAAATGGAGGCGCAAAGGTAATCTATTAACAGTTAGTTCAGGCTTCTGAAATCCACCGGAACGAGCTTACTTACGCCCGGTTCCTGCATGGTTACACCATAAATCACGTCTACGGCTCCCATGGTTTGCTTATTGTGGGTTACAATAATGAACTGGGAATTATCGCTGAACTTCTTAATCATCTGCGTAAACTTACCCACGTTCGCATCATCCAAAGGTGCATCCACCTCATCCAGAATACAGAAAGGAGCAGGTTTAATCAGATAGATCGCAAACAATAAGGCAGTTGCTGTAAGGGTTTTCTCTCCCCCGCTTAACTGTGTAATGGAACTTGGGCGTTTACCCTTCGGCTTGGCCACAATTTCAATACCGGTATCCGCCAGATTTTCCGGATTCACCATCAGCATATCAGCAGTATCTTCTTCGGTAAATAATGCTTTGAAGACTTTCTGGAAGTTCTCTCTTACTTTATTGAAAGTATCAAGGAACAACTGATTAGCCGTTTCCTCTACTTCAAGGATGGTCTGCAATAAGCTTTCCTTAGCGGTTACGAGGTCATTTTTTTGTTCTAAAATAAAGTCATAACGCTTCTTCATTTCTGTGTAAGCTTCAATGGCAGTAGGGTTCACTTCGCCCATATTGTCCAAACGCTTGCGCATTCTATCCGAAGCTGCCTGCAATTCTTCCAGTGGGGTATCAGAGGTTCTGGGTTGATCAAGGATCTCGTCCAGTTCAATCTTGAATTCCACATGCAAGCGCTCCTTCATTCCGGCCAGCTGCAACTTTAATTCGTTCAGCTTGTCCTTCAATTCATTCACCAGATGGTCAATCATTTCCTTGCTCTTCACTTTCAGGCGTAACTCACTTTCCTTTTCCTGCAAGGCATTTCTGAAATTATAGTAAGCCTGGTCAGCTTCGTTCAGCTTCAATTCTTCTTCTTCTTTCTTACGCATCAATTCAAGCAACAGCGCTTCTACTTCCTGTAAAGAAGCCACCCCATCCACAATGGCCTGTTCTGCTTCTGCCAACTGCGCCGTATTGTTCTTGATTTGAACATGCAAATCGTTCAACTGATTTTCCTTAAACAATAACTCCTGTTTAATGGTCGTCAATTTGCTCTGCTGGCGGGTTAGCTGCAGATTGGTTTCGTTAAACTGACCCGATGCAAAATGATAAGCCTGCTCAGATTCCTGATAATCCTGCTCCAGATTGCGCATTTGTTCTGCTGTATCCTGCAACTGAATATTTAATTCGGCCAACAACTCTCTGGTTTCAGCAATGGCATCCTGCTCATCCTGTAAACGATTGTCGATATCGGCCAATCTCTGCTCTCCGTTTTGCTGTGCAGCCTGCAGGTTTTCAATTTTATTTTTAGCAGCAAAAACCTGGTTGTTCAACTGGTTAATTTCCTGCTCGGTTGCTTTAATAGCGTGCTCTTTCAACTGATCGCTGAAAGTAATCACTTCATTGTGCTTGGCCTGAATATCGGCTTTCAATAAGCTCACTACAGATTCCTGATCCTGAATTTCTTCAGCCAGTTTCTCCAGGTTCTTGGCACGTCCTATTTTCTTACCCTCAAACAGACCAACACTTCCTCCGGTAAGGGTGTATTTACCTTTTACATATTTACCTGTTTTCTCCAGAACCACAGCCCCATTAGCATTTCGGATAGCTTCATCATTTTCACCAATGTAAACATTCCCTAAAAGGTATTCAGCCAGTTTGTAGTATTGATCATCTACTTCAATTACGTCCAATGCCTTGATGGTCTGAACAGGTTGATGACTTTGTTGCTGAAAATTGGCAAACTGATCCAGTAAGAAGAAATTGGCTTTTCCCTTTTTGTTATCATCTAATAAGTGAATGGCTTTCAAACCTTCTTCCAGGTTGTTTACCACATAATAGTTCAAGTATGGCTCCAGCACGTTCTCAACCGCTGCACGATAATCTTCCTTCACATAGATGATATCAGATAAAATGGGGGCGTTGTGGTTCCAGTCATTATTCTTGTGAAGGAACTTGATGCTTTCCGGATAGCCTTCCATAGAGTCAATCAGACTCTTCAATAAATTGTATTCATTGCGCTTTGCATCCAGCTTTCTGTTTTCATCGGCCAGTTCAGAACGCAGTACTTCCAATTGCTGCTGGGTTTCAAAAATCTGCTCCTTGGTTTTCTCGTGTTGTTCCTGTAATTGAACCAAGTCTACCCTTTTCATTTCCAGTGCTTCTTCCTTCTCGGCACTTTCTGCCTGAAGTTGAGCTAGTTGCTGAGCACGATTTGCTTTCTCTTCATTTAACTGCAGCTGCATACGCTGAAGATTCTGAATAGAGGTATCGGCTACGGCTACTTTTTTCTCCGCATCAAACTGATTGCGCTGGTATTGCTGGTACTGGTTTCTTACTGCATCTACTCCTGATCTTTTCTCATCAAAAATCTGACGCTTGCTTTCTACTTCCATTTTAGCTTCCTCTACTCTTTCCTGAAGCCCTTTTAAATTGGCTTCCTCTTCACCCACCTGCATCTGAGAGTATTCAATGGAATCGCCGATGGTTTTCAACTGACCCTCTGCTTTTTCCAAAAAGTCTTTCAGGTTATTCTCCTTCTCTCTCAGGTATTGTAATTTCTGGCTGGCCAGATTCTTATCGTTTTCTGTAGAACGAAGATTTTGCTGCAATTCATTAAAACCCTGCTGCATGCTCTGTAAAGCGCGCTCCTGGGTAATAAAAGCAACTTTTTCCTGTTCAATCGCCGCTTCTTCTGTGGCAATTTCTGCTTCCAGCTGCGTCTTTTTATCCAGCTCCAGTTCCTGCTGTTCGGTTAGTTCTCGGTAAGAAATATTGAAACCTTCCAAAGCGGCTTTGGCCAATTCAACCGCAACCTCTTTGTATTCTTTTTTGATTTCATAAAATTTCTCCGCCTTTTTTGCCTGGCTTTCCAAGGTTTTTAACTGGTTATTGATTTCGAACAGCAAGTCCTCAATACGGGCTAAATCCTGCTCGGTAGCATCCAGTTTATTCTTGGCTTCTTTTTTACGGGTTTTGTAAATAGTGATTCCGGCAGCCTGCTCCAGCATTCTTCTACGGCTATTATCCTTGTCCTTGATGATATCATCTACCATGCCTAGTTCAATGATGGCATAACTGTCTGTACTTACCCCTGTATCCAAAAACAGATTATGGATATCTTTCAAACGACAAGTAACATCATTCAGGCGGTACTCACTTTCCCCGTTTTTATAAAATCGTCTGGTTACGGTAACCGTACTGAATTCAGTAGGCAATAAGTTCTTGGTATTTTCAAAAGTCAGACTCACTTCTGCCAGACCACTCGCACTTCTGGTTTTACTTCCATTGAAAACCAGGGCTTCCAGGTTTTCACTTCTCAGGGCAGAAATCTTTTGCTCTCCAATTACCCAACGTATACTATCGATAATATTGCTCTTACCACATCCGTTTGGTCCGATAATTCCGGTGATACCTTCATCGAAACTCACCACCGTTTTATCAGCAAAACTTTTAAACCCCTTGATTTCTAATGATTTTAATCTCACGTTATCACTATTTAGTACCTGCGAACATAAGTTAAAAGCAGTAGAATTTATATAGGGAAAAGCCCATTGTGAATAATAAGTGAAGAAGAAATCTGTTTAAGCGAACCAGTGAGCGGCCAGTACTTTAATTAATACACATTAAATAATTATTAATCAATTATTTATATTATTTTATTGTAATAAAATATCGCATCAAAATAATACTTTCGTAAAGGAAGTTATCCACCAAAAACCGTGAATAAATCTCCGGACCTATATTTGTTTTATGCCATCCATCGTCTTTACGGTAACAAATGAGATTTACTACGATCAACGTATGCAAAGAATCTGCAGTAGCCTTGCGGCCAATGGATACAAAGTAACCATCATAGGAGTGCAACGATCGGATCATACAGTCATTCCAATCCCCCCGTTATACGGAGCCTCTTATCAGCAGAAATTAATCCGGTGCTTTTTTCTGAAAGGCCCCTTTTTTTATATTGAATTTAATATCAGGTTATTCATCTTATTAAATTGGTTATCATACGATATTGCCTGCGCAATAGACCTGGATACTGTTTTATCCGTTCTGGCTTCTACAGCCATCAAAAGGAAGAAAAGGGTATATGATGCCCATGAATTCTTTACAGAAATGAAGGAAGTCAGGACCCGCCCCATCATATCGGCCATTTGGAGAACCATTGAGCGGATCAGTCTGCCCCATTTCAAGAGAGGGTACACAGTTAACCAGGAGCTCTCTGAGCTTTTTTATGGACGGCTTCAAATTAAATATGAAGTCATCAGAAACCTTCCTACCCTCACTTCCAACGATGCATTGGCAAGTAAACTGAGTGAAAAAAAGGCAGACGTTTTGGCAGAAAGCGTAGCCGAGCTGGGTAAAAACCTATATACTTTTAATTCAGATAAACTAAATCAACTAATTAATAATCAACTCAAAGATAAATTTATTATATATCAGGGAGCTGTGAACCATGGAAGAGGATTTGAATTCCTGATTCCGGCCATGCAAAAGGTGAACACACCCCTCCTTATTGTGGGCACCGGTAACTTTCAGGTCGAAGTTGAGCATTTGATTGATCAGTATAAACTGTCTGAAAAGGTCTTTCTGCACCCTCCCATACCTCCGGCTGAACTAAAACAACTGACCCCCCTTGCCTATTTTGGGATTACCATTTTTGAACCCGAGGGGGTAAATCAATACTATTCACTGGCTAACCGCTTTTTCGATTATATGGCAGCTGGCATACCACAGGTTTGTGTTAACTATCCTGCCTATGCTGAAATCTGCAAACAATATCCTTTTGCCTTGTTAATCAATGACATTGAAATAGATACCCTGAGCAAGGCAATGAACAATTTACTCTCCGATACTGTTTTGTATAACAGTTTAAAACAGGTCTGCCCCGAAGCTACAAAAATCCTGAATTGGGAAAAGGAATCGGAGCGCTTACTAGCCTTTTACAGGAGTTTATAAATTGGAAAAGCACTTACATATCATCTCCTTTGATGTTCCCTATCCTGCCAATTACGGGGGTGCCTGTGATGTTTTTTATAAACTTCCGGCTTTTCAGAAAGAGGGAATCAAGGTCCATTTGCACTGTTTTGAATACGGCCGGGGTCATCAAAACGCCCTGAATGCCTATTGTGAATCGGTTCATTATTACCCTCGGGTTCAGGGGCATAAGGGTTTTTCAAGCACCCTGCCGTATATCGTGAGTAGCCGTATTAATGAAACCCTGTACCAGAATTTACTGAAAGACAATTATCCCATTTTTATGGAGGGGGTACATTGTACTTATTTACTGCAGGATCCCCGTTTTAAAAACAGGGATTGTTTTGTACGATTACACAATGTAGAATACCGTTATTACCAGGATTTATATAAAAATGCCAGTTCCCCTCTCAAGAAAGCCTATTACTGGAATGAATCCAGGTTATTGAAAAAGTACGAAGCCGACCTGGCGGGCAGGGCAACATTTTGGGGAGTAAAAGAGTCGGATAATGATGTGTATCGGAAAGAGTTTGGCTGTAAGAATATAGAAGAACTACCCCTGTATATTCCCAACTGGGAACTAACTGCACCTGAGGGCATCGGCTCTTATTGCCTTTATCATGGAGACCTGAGTGTGGAAGCCAATGAAAAAGCCGCCACCTGGTTGCTGGAAAAAGTGTTTAAAAACTTAGCGATTCCGCTGGTAATCGCCGGTAAAAATCCCTCCGAAAAACTAAAGAAACTGGCATATTCCAGCAAACTCTCCTGTTTGGTTGCCAACCCTTCAGATAAGGAAATGCAAGACATGATTGCCAAAGCGCATATCAATGTTCTACCCGCTTATATTAGTACGGGCATGAAATTCAAATTGCTGAATGCGCTATTCAATGGCAGACATGTAGTGGTGAACGAAGCGATGATTGCGGATTCCGGATTGGAACCGCTTTGCCATACAGGCACTACTGCCAATGCTTTCAAGGAAATTATTATGCAACTCTATCACCAGCCATTCTCTGAAGAAGAAATCAGATTAAGAAAAAAATGGTTGGTTCCCCGATTCAATAATACGGTCAATGCACAGAAACAGGTTGGCTGGATCTGGGGCAAATAAATTTTTTCTACTGGGTTAGTGTGCCGCCATTTGCGCTGCACTATCGGCTACTCTTCCATTTTCGGTTTTCAGCATTCTGCTGGGATAGCGATTGATCACAATAAAATCGTGTGTTGCCATTACCACAGATGTACCATAGTCGCGGGCAATCTGGAAAAGCAATTGCATGATTTCATCACTGGTCTCCGGATCCAGATTACCAGTAGGTTCATCCGCTAAAATGAGTTTGGGGGAGTTAAGCAGGGCGCGGGCAATTTCTACCCTTTGTTGTTCGCCACCACTCATTTCAAATGGCATTTTAAAGCCTTTGCTTTTTAGACCCACTTTATCTAAAACGTCGTTGATTTTTTCTTCAATTAATCTTTCGTCTTTCCAGCCCGTTGCTTTCAAAACGAATTTCAGATTCTCGTGTACATTTCTGTCTGTGAGCAATTGAAAATCCTGAAAGACTACGCCCAGATTTCTTCTCAGGAAGGGAACTTTTTTCCAATCCATGCCTCTTAAATCGAAACCTACCACAGATGCTTCTCCTTCGGTTAAAGTAAGCTCACCGTATAAGGTTTTTAACAGACTACTCTTGCCTGTTCCTGTTTTACCCACTAAGTAAACAAACTCACCTTTATTGATGGTAAAGTTTACATCCTGTAAAATCAGGCTGCTGCCCTGATAAATATTCACATGCTTTAAAGAGACAACGGTTTCAGACATAGTATGCATTAAATAGTGTTACAAATATAAGTGCTGACGCCTCAATTAAAGGTTAATATTGATAAAAGACTTCCCCAAAGCCACCCATGAGTGTTAAGGAAGATTTTCCATTCTGTGAAGCTTCTACCCTGCCCACAATCTGCGCTTCAATGCCCAGTTCTGCAGCAACGGCAATCAGGGATACAGCGGTAGTTTTATTGGTAAAAATTTCCAGACGGTGCCCCATATTGAAAACCTGGTACATTTCTTTGTAGTCGGCACCTGAGTTCTCCTGAATGATTTTAAAAATCGGAGGAGGATCAAACAGGTTATCTTTCACAATATGCAAAGGCTTTGGCAAGTATTTCATGCACTTGGTTTGACCACCTCCGCTGCAATGAATGGCTCCGTGAATTTCGCTGAAATGCAGATCCAGTATCTTTTTCATTAAAGGCGCATAGGTTCTGGTGGGAGACAATAATAATTTGCCAACCGGAATTTTTTCTCCTTTCACATTTACGATATCGGTCATTTTATTCTTACCAATGTACACAACCTTATCCAGCAGTTTGGGTTCAAAGGTTTCAGGATATTGGCGGGCATACATTTTATCCAACACATCATGACGGGCACTGGTTAAACCATTGCTTCCCAATCCGCTATTGTATTCAGTTTCATAATGGGCTTTACCGGCACTGGCAAAACCCACAATTACATCGCCCTCCTGAATCTTATCGTTGGTAATGATTTTATTCTTGGGCCAGCGCGAAGTCATGGTGCCGTTAACGGCAACCGTTCTAACCACATCACCCACATCTGCGGTTTCGCCACCGAGGTAATGAATATTTACACCATATTCTTTCAGGGTATTAAAAAATTCCTGGGTGCCGTTGATGATGGCTTCCAGCACATCCCCATTGATTAGCATTTTATTTCTGTCGATGGTACTGGAAAACAATAGCTGATCGGTAACGCCCACACATAGTAAATCGTCCAGATTCATGGCAACTGCGTCCTGTGCAATCCCTTTCCACACACTAATATCGCCGGTTTCTTTCCAATACAAATAAGCCAAGATACTCTTGGTACCTGCCCCGTCTGCATGCATAATATTTACCCAGGCAGGGTCATTACACAAAAAGTCGGGATAGATCTTACAGAATGCATGGGCATACAAACCCTGGTCTAATTTCTGAATGGCCTGATGCACTTCTTCTTTTTGTGCAGAAACCCCTCTTTGTGCGTATAAAGACATGAATGGATGTTTTGAAAGTATAGAATGGGTGCAAAGGTACAAAAACGAGGTATCTAACCGGCAGGAACTTTGGCGGGGACTCCGTACTTTTGCGCCGATTATGAAGGTATATCGTGAATTGGCAAACGACTTGCCCGCGTTCCGAAACGCGGTGATTACCATTGGCACATTCGACGGGGTTCATCAGGGACACCAGCATATTTTGCAACAAATGAAATCGGAAGCAGCCCGTGTGAATGGTGAAACCGTTATCATTACTTTCCACCCGCATCCGCGTAAAATAGTTTCTTCTGTTCCCGGAGATATTAAACTAATTAATACGCTGGAAGAAAAGACCGCTTTATTGGAGCAGGCGGGTATTGACCACCTGGTGGTAATTCCTTTTGATCATCAGTTTTCGAATCAATCAGCGGATGACTATGTACAGAACTTTTTATACCGCTATTTCAAACCCAGCGTAATCATTATTGGTTACGACCATCGTTTTGGAAAAGGCAGAACGGGGGATTATCACCTGCTTGAAAAATATGGCCGCGAACTGGGATTTGAAGTGAAGGAAATATCGGAGGAAATGCTGAACCAGGT
>JBDLUU010000068.1:0-4995 GCA_039805185.1 Bacteroidota bacterium | reverse complement strand
TTTAAAAAGCAAAGTAAATGAATAGAATTCTGAAATATATCTTACTGGATATTCTCAAAAACAAATTCGTTATTGCCTATACAATCATGTTGGCAGTAATTGGCTGGTCATCTTTTACACTCGAAGACAGTAGTGCTAAGGGTATATTGACATTACTAAATCTTATTTTACTTACGGTCCCCCTGGTTTCTATCTTATTTGCTGCCATTTACATTTACAATAGCGCAGAATTCATAGAGTTACTGATTAGTCACCCTATTAAAAGAAAAGACATCTGGCTTAGCTTGTTTGGAGGTTTAGCTGGCAGTATGGTAATCGCATTCATCTTAGGGGCGGGAATTCCATTGTTAATTTACAGTGATCTTAACCAGTCAATACTAATGTTAGCCATTGGTATTATCATAACTGTCATTTTTGTTGCGCTGGCGATGCTTTGCACTATCATTTATAAGGACAAGGCAAAAGGCATTGGTCTTACCATTATACTTTGGATTTATTTTGCCTTACTTTTTGATGGCATTCTTTTGTTTCTAATGTTTCAATTTTCAGACTACCCTATTGAAAAACCAATGGTTGCACTAACAGCATTGAGCCCCATTGACCTATCCAGAATTTTAATGTTGCTGCAATTAGATTCAGCAGCATTGTTAGGATATACAGGTGCCATATTTAATGAATTCTTTGGTAACACCAAGGGCATGATAATTTCGTTTATGCTTTTGCTGGGATGGATTGTAATACCATTGATTATTTCATTGAAAAAATTTAATCAAAAAGACCTCTAAAATCATTAAAAATGAAAACAGATATTACCAATAGAGGGGATATTGAAAAACTAGTCAATAGTTTTTATGAAAAGGTTCTGAATGAACCTTCGATTGCATTTTTCTTTACTGAAATTGTTCCGGTTAATTGGGAGCAACACTTACCAGTCATGTATGATTTCTGGGAAAATATACTATTCTATACGGGAGGTTACGATGGGAACCCCATGGCCAAACACAAGGATATTCATAAAAAATGCCCCATGAGGATGGAGCATTTTCAAAAATGGTTAATTCTATTTACGGAAACAGTGGATCAATTATTTGAAGGAGAAAAAGCTGAATTGGCTAAACAACGTGCAACCAGTATTGCCACTGTAATGCAAATAAAAATGTTCAGTTAATTATTTAGGTAATAAAACGTCATTAATAACGTGAATAATTCCATTTGAAGTAACAATTGAGGCAACAATTTCAGAACCATTTACCAAAATCTTATCGCCGTTTTTTGTAATTTTTACTTTGCCCCCATTTACCTGTTCAAATTCCTGACCATCCTGCATAAATTCTGCTTTTAAAACCCCAACATAAGTGTGGTACTCCAGGATGTTTTTTAAATCAGCCTTTTTTTCTGGCTTTAAAAGTCCTTCAACTGTTCCAGCAGGTAATTTGTCAAATGCAGCATTTGTTGGTGCAAACACAGTAAATGGTCCTGCATTACTAAGAGCATCCACCAGACTGGCAGCTTTTACTGCAGCTACAAGTGTACTGTGGTCTTTACTTCCAACTGCTACCTGAACAATATTAGGACTGGATGTTTCATCCTTAACACCGGATTGTCCTACAGAGGTTTGTTCTGAGCTGGAAGCTTCAGCAGGAGCTTCAGCGTTTTCACTTGCGCAACTGGCGCCAAATAAAAGAAATAAGCAAGAATAGAGAATCGATTTTGTTTTCATGACCATTAAAATTTATTTGTTTAAAGGTCACAAATGATATAGTTTTTTTTTATGATTACAATCACAACAATCAGGCTGTTTTAGGCGATAAATATCGCATAAACCCTATCGCGGAAAGCAATAGTAACAAAGCAACCAGCAATAAAATTTCATTAATGAATGGAATCACTGTATAACTCAAAGAGGCAATACCCTGAATACCAAGAAAAAACTCATTCAGAAAAACCATGACAGCAAAGAATCTGATTGCCTGAGCCGACTTCCTGTTTAATGTAAAATAGGGTTGATCAATTAAATAAGCAAGTAAAAATAACAGCGTGAAAGCCAACAATACCAGGTGTAAATAGGCTATTACAATGGGTCTGAATCCAAAAGCCAGTTTACTGATACTTGGTATGGTGGATCCTGCCTGTAATGCTATTTTAATCATCAGGGCTAACATAGATAGTAATCCCACAAAAAACAATACCGGTTTTTGAGTTGCGATTTTTTTAAATCCTGCAGTTAAAAATTGGCTGATTAAGTAAATAAGTCCAACAAATTGTGCAAGCGCAGACAAAATTACCAGTATATAAATCCAGACTGGCAGTTTCAGCCACAATACAGATAATCCATATGCAGGAATAACACTAATGGCAAAAGATTTGAAAAAGGCATTCTGATTTGCAAAAACCAATTGGTGCTGATGCATCCAATTCACTAACAATCCCATACAACCAAAGAAAAACCAACCATTATACTGGAAGTGTAAAAACCAGTAAGTGGCTGCCAGATAATTGTGTTGCGTCATACCTCCGGTGAGCCACATTTCAATCAGCCATATATGAGCAATCATTGAAAACAGAAATAATACTCCTCCCATTTTAAACCAGCGTATGGTTGGACTCTTAATGGTAGTCCACCTAAACAAACCCAAAACAACGAAAAGTAAAACGGAAATAAAACTTATCAACTGTGCAACTACGGCAATCAAACCAAAACCTTGCCAGATAAATGCCATACAGGCTATATAAGAAAATAATAAATTGGATTGAATGGTTTGAGTTAGAAACTTAAGTTGACTGGACTTCAGTGAATCTTTAATTACAATCAGTATAAAAGTTAAAAGGAAATGCGTAATTAAACCCGAAAAAGCAAAACCAGAATGCGCAAGCTGCAAATGTTTCTGATTTACAATGGGAAAAGAAAATCCAATTTTATAGCGCATAATAACACCAAGCAATGCAACAACAACCAAACTGAGCAACCCTAGTGATAATAAGCGTTTTGGATTCATTTGAAATACAATTTATGATCGATAATCTTCACCTTATTACTTTCAGATAGTTTTGATAAAGTTCGTATAACCGTTTCTACCCTTATACCCGTAAAGTCTGCAAGCTGTTGCCTGGTAAAGGGAACCAACCCTTGTTCATTTAATTTTTCCTCGTTCTTAATTTTAACTAAAAAAGCCATTAACTTTTCTTCTGGCGAATTATTCACCAATATATTAGCAGTTAGCGTTTTACAGTAAAGTCTTTCTGCAAAGATTGCAAATAAACGCTTAAACAACAGAGGATGATCGTCTAATAAATGTAAAAATTTATCTCTTGACAATCTGTAAATCAGAGAATCCGTAATGGCATAGGCACTGGCCGGATAGGGTTTCTGCAACCATAAAGCAGGTTCTCCAAAGCTATGTCCTTCATGAAAAACGCCCTGTATAAACTCTTTACCATCATTTGTCATACTGGTCATTTTAACAGCCCCTTCATCAATCTGATGAAAGTACCTTGCTTCGTTTTCCTGAGCAAATATTAATTCCCCTTTCTGCCATTTTTTGGGAGTTGCACCGTAGGCCAATAAGGTATCTGTATCAATTAGCATGTTGAATGGTTCTTGATTAGGATTACATTGAAATTACAATTTATTTTATGTATTAATTTAACAATTTCGGCAATATTTTATGTTTCCAAATAATATATCCCAACCCATTCATATGCAAACTGTCTTTTAGAAATATTTCAGGTCTGGGCAAACCCGATTCATTTAACATGGCTTCCCAGACATCAATATAAGAGGCATTGTCCTGCTTCCCCAAGAATTCATTAATAGATTGATTGGCCTGCTGCATTTTCTCCCTTAAATGCCACCTGGAAGGACTTGGCTTCATACTTACAAAACTAATATGTGTGGATGGCAACCGTTTCCGGATCATTCCAAACAAATTTGCAAACCGGTTAACAACAGAATCAACCGGCAGATTTTTATCAACTGTAAAGTCATTCTCTCCGCAATATATAACCACTTGTTTTGGTTGGTAGGGAAATAAAATCTCTTCTGTATATCGAATAACATCTGGTAAAGATGATCCGCCGAATCCCCTGTTAATAATAGAAAAACCCTTAAAATCATCTTTTATACTATGCCAGAGCCTGAAACTGGAACTACCCGCAAAAAGAATGGCATTTTTAGGTGGTACTGAAAGGCTATCTTGTTGCTTAAAAGCATTAATTTCCTTGATAAATGGCTGTGCCTGACTTTTACAAAAGCAACAAAATAAACAAGCGGTAAAGATGAGTATCCGATAGCAAGAATTCATTATTCTATTTTAAAATGGTTAAAGTTGCCATTACAGGAAAATGATCGGAAGGATATTTCATATCATATGAGTCTGTAATGGTTGCAAATTTATCCACTTTAATTTTAGGATGCTTATTTACAAACACATAATCAATTCCTCCATTGGGTTTTGATAAAAACTTAAATGCATTCCAAGTATCAATATTGCCGTAAACCTGTTGACTGATGTCTCTTGCATTGTGCATTTCACTTACAATTCTTTGGATAGGTTCTTCGGTTGACCTTAAGTTGAAATCCCCTAATAGAATTACTGGTTCGTTTTTAGTATTTAAACTTTTAATTTTTTGTAAGATCAGTTTCGCCGATTCTATTCTGGCTGTTTTACCTACATGATCAAAATGTGTATTAAAAACCCATACCAATTGTTTGGTCTTAATGTTTTTAAACAGCCCATAAGTGCACACACGATTGCAAACAGCATCCCACCCCATACAAACTGAATCAGACTTTGGGGCTAACCAAAAGGTTGACTGTTTAATCGGTATGTATTTATCCGTATTATAAAAGATGCAAGAATACTCTCCTTGTGTCTTTCCATCATCTCTTCCTACCCCGATATAACTATAATTAGACAAACTGCTGTCTAAATACATGAGTTGATGGTGCAATACTTCCTGAGCTCCAATAAAATCAGGCTCATAGTATTGCATTAA
>JBDLUU010000067.1:0-19450 GCA_039805185.1 Bacteroidota bacterium | reverse complement strand
CAACAGCAAAGTAGGCAAACCAAGGAAGAATAGAATTCCAACCGTTGTAAATGGTGTTTCGTAAAAAACCATTTACTGTCCAAAAGTCTTTGTATTCAAGTGTTTCAAAATTCCAACCTGTTTCAAAGGGTAAAACTAAAAGCAATAAATGAAATGCGATAACTGAAATTGAAGCCGCAAATAAATAATATCGTTTGTTCACGAATAAAAGTAAAGCCGCAATGTGCATATAACCACCATAAAAATGTAGTATATCAGCAGGCCACCACAAATATAGCAATAAACCAATTGCAAATAAAAACCAAGCCCGTTTATTTACAGTTTGTTTTAGTAGTTTTTTGTCTTCTATGGTGTATTCGTTGCGATTTGTCATAAGTGCAATTCCCATACCTGCAAGCATTACAAAGACCGTACTTGAATTGCCACTGAACAGTGAGAGAAACTGTCCTGCCCAACTTTTGTCTTCATAATTACCAAATACAATATTGAAATTAACTATATACATTCCAAAAATGGCATAGGCTCTTGCCAAATCAAAACCAATTATTCTTTGCTTCATTTTTACCTTTGTTTAAATATTATGCAAAGGTCAAAACAATGTTTTGGAAAACATTTGATGTAAAGTCAAATAATCAAATCTTGGCTCTAATTCGACTTAATGTTTCAAGAGAAATTTTCAAATAAGATGCAATTTGAGTTAGTTGAACTTGTTGAATGATGTGAGGCGACTTTTTTATTAGAGTTTCATACCGTTGCGTTGCATTTTGGGTATGCAATTCAAAAACTTTTTCTTCAAGCCATAAAGCATAATATTCTGTCAATAAAAAATCAAGTTCCTGTAATTGGCTATGTTTTAACTTTTGTATTTGAAAATTATTATAGTCAGTTACATTAACTGTTACATCTGTTAGTGCTTGTATGTTTTCTCTGCTTGGCTTTTGTTGGGTGTAACTGTCAAATGATATTGCGAGGTCGTCCTTAAAGTAAAACTCCGTTGTTAATTCTTTGTCGTTGTGAACATAGAATTTTCGCAAAATCCCCTTTTCAACCCAATAACTTTTTGAGCATATACTTCCCGCTTTAATCAAATAGTCGCCCTTTGAAAATGTCTTTGAATAACTAATTTCGTTTAGGGCAACTAACGTTGTTTCGTCAAAGTTGTCGATAAGTTTTTTTATTCTGTCAATGTGAAGTTGCATTGGTGGTGGTGTCGTTAGAATTGCCCATAACACTAAATATACGATACTTCCAAAAGAGAACAAAGGAAATAGACCCTAAGTGTCATTGTTTTAATATTATAGTTTTTGTATTGTTATTACGTAAATACACTAATACATTTATTATTGTCGGTGAATATGCGTTCAATTATACAAAAGCAATTGTTAGTAAATCTGAAAACTACCATTCTATTTGCCGCTTTTTAAATAAGTCATCCAAAGGGCTTCCAATATTTACAAGCTGCCTTTTACTAACATGCAAATAGCGCTCAGTAGTTCTAATATCAAAGTGGCCAAGTAAATCTTTTATGTATCGTATATCTGTTCCCTTATCTAACAAATGCGTAGCAAAACTGTGTCTTAAGCTATGTATACCGACATCTTTAAAAATACCTGCGGCTCTCTTTGCATTACTGAAGATCTGTTGAACCGTTCTTGTAGGATAAGCATCTCCCGTCTGTTCCGATTCAAATAGATACACTTTGGGTCTTGGCGTGTATAGTTTAAAATATTCCCTTAGAATATCCAAAAGCACTGGACTTAAATTTACATAGCGGTCTTTCTTTCCCTTCGCATTTTCTATAAATATCTGCATCCGCTCACTGTCTATATCTTTCATCTTCAAACGCACAATTACACTTACCCTCAAACCCGCACTATACGCGGTAAACAACATAGCCTTGTGCTTTTTATTAGTAAGCGCATTAAATAGTCTGCAAAGCTCTTCCTCGTTTAGCAGTTTAGGAAGCTGCAATGGCTTCTTAGGTCTTGGAATTTCCCAGAAGAACCGACCCCTTCGTAAAACTTGCTCATAATAGAACTTAATGGCATTTATCCTACTATGTAAAGTATTCTCGGAGAGTTTTAATTTTTCAAAACAAAATACCAGGTATTTTTTCAAATATGCTGGCTGCAAATCATCCGCAGGTATGTTGCCCAGCCAATATAATAACTGATGCATTTCATTTAGATAGGTCTTAATAGTGCTTTTACTATAAGCCTTTAGTATTAAATGGTCTCTCATCAATTAAAGGCCAATGAATGCCATAACCAGAAGGTGAAATTTTAAAGTATGACCTTTCAATATCAGTAGCTTTAACAAGTTTCTCTGAAACTTTAGAAATTGGCAACTCGAAAAATTGACCATCTATTTTTACAAGAATGGTTTCGCCTTCAAAAACCAAAGATTCTATATGATGCACAAGTAGAATTTTAAAATCTTTTAAAAATTGGAATTTGAAGTTAGGGAAATATGAGCTGCATTGTTAAAGGATGGGGAATTGTCGGCTCCACTACGTTTCGCCGACTTTCTTGTTGGGGGGCTTTACAAAGCCCCGCGGCTGCTCCGCAGCCGCTATCTTGTTATTCCCTCCCACTTACAAAAACAAGTTTTTGACGCGGTCGGAAACAACAAGCCCCAACAGAATCATCTGTCAGGGCCTTGTAGCGAGGATGGGAATTGAACCCATCACCTCAGGGTTATGAATCCTGCGCTCTAACCAACTGAGCTACCTCGCCGTCCTTTCGGGGTGCAAATATAGGGGGTTTAGGTAAAAAGAAAAAGCTAGTAGTTCAACAATTTGCCGATTCTTTCGGCTACTTTATTGGCAGTGGGTAACATAGCCGACTCCAGGACTACATTTATGGGTACTGCGGGTAGGTTTTTGGAGCCCATTACTTCTACTTTGGCGTCCAAAAAATGATAACAATCGTTGGATATTCTTAATGCCAATGCTTCGGCAAAGGAGTTGTTCTGTTGTTCTTCGCTTAGTACCAGTACTTTTCCGTGTCTTTTCACTGCGGTAAATACGGTTTCTTCGTCCAGTGGAAACAGGGTTCTCAGGTCTACGATTTCTACCTGGCCTGGATAATTTTCGGCTGCGGCTTTGGCCCAGTAAACGCCCATTCCATAAGTGATTACGCACATGGTCTCACCCTTGCGTACCATATCCATATCGGCCGATTGTACCACATTGGCTTTACCCAATGGCAATACATAGTCCTTGGATGGTTCGGTAGTGCGGGCACTATCCGTTCCGGGTACCTTGCTCCAGTACAGTCCCTTGTGCTCCAGCATAATGACCGGGTTTGGGTCTAGGAAGGCAGCTTTCATCAATCCCTTCATATCTGCCGCATTCGATGGATAGACCACTTTGATTCCCTTGATGGTTAACAAGGTACTTTCGATGCTTCCGCTATGATAAGGACCACCGCCGCCGTAAGCGCCTACGGGTACGCGCAACAGCATTTGTACGGGATATTTTCCATTGGATAAGTAGCAGGATTTGGATACTTCCGTTACCAGCTGGTTAAATCCCGGATAGATATAATCGCCAAACTGCACTTCCACAATGGGTTTCATGCCCATGGCCGATAAGCCCACGGTGGATCCGATAATATAGGCTTCCTGTATGGCTGTGTTGAAGACGCGGTTTTCTCCGTATTTTTCTGCCAGTGTTGCGGCTTCTCTGAACACACCGCCCAGTCTTCCACCCACATCCTGTCCGTATAGTATCGCTTCTTCGTGTTCGGATAATATTTCGTCTATCGCATGCAAAGCCGCGTCTACCATGAGTATGCGCTCTGCTCCTCTTGGTGTTCGCTCCCCTGTTTCTTCTCTTACCGGTGTGGGAACAAATACATGTTCTTCTACTAATCTTATGTCGGGTTCTGCAGCTGCCTGTGCTTTCTTAAAATCTTCTAATACCAATTCCAATGCATCGGCTTCTATCTGATTGATCTCTGCATCGGTAAAGCCAACACCCGTTAACAACAATCGTAGTTTAGGGATGGGATCGTATAAGCCGTGTTTCAATAAGTCTTCGCGGCTGCGGTAAAATTCTTTTCTTACGCCACTGGTATGGTGTCCCAACAAGGGCACTTTCGCGTGTACCAGTATGGGCTTGCGCTCGCTTCTGGCATAGTTCACAGCCTGTTCCATGGTTTCAAAGCAACGTATGAAATCGCTGCCGTCTACCTGCATGCGCTTTAATCCCTTAAAACCGCTTGCATATTCATACGCATTGGTGGTTCTGATTTCTTCTGCGGTTGCACTAATGCTCCACTGGTTATCCTGCACCAGGTACACAATGGGCAATTCCTTTAGCACCGCAAATTGTAGAGCTTCGCTCACTTCTCCCTCACTCATACAACCATCTCCCAATGAGCATACTACTACTGGTGATTTGCCATCTGCCGACTTGCGCAAACGGCCGGGTAAATTCTTTTCCAGGTACCGTACGCCCTGCGCCAAACCCGTGGTGGGTATGGCTTGCATGCCGGTGGCACTGCTCTGGTGTATAATAGATGGTCGGTTCGGATCCTTACTGCTTGGATGACAGTAATAGGAACGCCCACCCGAAAAAGGATCGTCTTTTTTCGCCAGTAATTGCAGCATTAACTCGTAGGGAGTAAAACCGACGGCCAGCATTAAGCTGTCGTCTCTGTAATACGGGCTTACCCAGTCGCAGGGCTCCAATTGCAGACCAGTAGCCAGTTGTATGGCTTCGTGTCCGCGCGAAGTGGAGTGCACATACTTACATACCGCACGATTAGCATCGTAGGTTTCACTCATAGACTTGGCAGTCAGCATGAGTTTATAGGCTTGTAATAATATGCTGGGTGTTAACATTATTTTATCTCCAGTTCAAACATTTGTTGGTCCGCTAAAAATCCCTGCAGTTTATCTCCTACCAAACACTCTCCCACACCGGCAGGAGTTCCGGTATAGATCATGTCTCCAATATTCAATGAGAAATAACGGGAGATATGAGAAACAATATGATCAAATGAAAATATCATGTCCTGTGTATTGCCCAACTGTACTTGGTTGCCATTCTGGTTCAGGGAGAATACAATCGGACCTTTGCGCATGTCTTCACTGAACATCACCCAGTTGCCGGCTATGGCCGAGTTGTCCCAGGCTTTGGCTTTTTCCCAGGGTAGTCCTTTCTTTTTCAGATTGGTCTGGATATCCCGTGCAGTAAAGTCGATACCCACGGTAATGGCATCGTAGTATTTATAGGCCTGGTCTTCGCTTACGTATTTACCATTTTTGCAGATGCGCAGTACCAGCTCTACTTCGTAATGTAGTTCGTTGGAAAACTCGGGATAATAAAATGGTGTATTGGGCTGCAATAACGCAGTCTTCGGTTTCATGAAAATAACCGGCTCTTCAGGAACAGCGTTGCCAAGTTCTTTTGCATGATCGGCATAATTTCGGCCAACGCAAAATATTTTCATAGTACAGCTCATTATAATCCTTCAATATAACTATGAAAGGAGGTATTTTATTATGTAAAACTTAAATTATTTGCCATATTCATGGTCTTTTCAAGACCGATGGCAGCAAATGACTCGATGATTTCCCCACAGGCCGCTATTTTCTGGTTCACGATATAGTGTTCCTCGACCAGCCATTTACCCAGTACGAAGTCTACCTGCCGGCCCTTGGGGAAATTGTTCCCGATGCCGAACCGCAGTTTGGGATACTGGTCTGTGCCCAGCACCTGCTGGATATCCTTCAGGCCATTGTGTCCTGCATCCGATCCTGATCCCCTTAGCCTTAACTTATTCAAAGGCAGTGCCAGATCATCCACAATCGTCAGGGTTTGTGCCGTGTCTATCTTTTCCTTGTCCTGCCAGAATTTAAAGGCCCTCCCACTCAAATTCATATAGGTCGTGGGTTTGATACAGATAAAGGTCTTGCCCTTCCACTTCACTTCTGCCACATCGGCCAGCCGGTCATTCTTGAAAAACCCATTGTGTTTGCGCACAAATGCGTCCAGCACATCAAAGCCGATATTGTGACGGGTATGTTTGTACTCCTCTCCTATATTGCCTAGTCCGATAATTAAAAACTTATTCATGCTCTGCAAAAATAACGGCTGTATACAGATATTTTATATTTACATTATTATTTAAATGAGAGATAGGTGGATTCCTTTATCCTAAATGGCTGGAATGCAAAAAAAATCCCGATTGCATAACAACCGGGATTCTCTTGTATAAGAAATTTGTTTGGGTCTTTTCTTATTTCTTCTTTTCGTCTTTCGCTGCAGAAGCTTCTTCCTGCTTTAACTGACGAGTCATCACTACAGAAGCGATTGGAATACGCGGAGAGTTCAGGATCTCAATATTTGGAGCCTTCACATCTTCAACACGGATATTTCCGTTCAATTCAAGGTTGGTGATGTCTACTTCGATTGTAGAAGTTAGGTCCTTAGGAAGCGCTTTGATTTTTAAAGCCTTCATTTTGGTTACCAACTTACCACCACTCTTAACACCCACTGAAGTACCAGTGAATTTTAGAGGTAAAGTAGCAATTACTTTTTTGTTATCTACCAGCTCCAATAAATCTACGTGTAGTAGGCTATCGGTTACTTTGTCAAACTGTAAGTCTTTCAAAATACATTTGTATTTTTTTCCACCTACAGAAACTTCTGCCAACTGAAATTCACCAGTGTACACTAATGGCTTGAAAGCCTTAGCTGGAGCATAGAAATTAATCTCCTCCGCACCCCCGTAAATTACACCCGGCACATTTTCCTGAGAGCGAATCTGGCGGGCGGCTTTTTTGCCATGCTCGGTCCTCAAGACACCTTCGATTGTAATTGTATTCATGTTTTAAAATTTTGGACGGCAAAAGTAAGGAAAATCCTGGTTATTTGCGGTTTTTTAACTGAGAATGAATGAAAAGACTGGTAATACTCTTGTTTTCATAGGCATTTCTGATGGCTATGGCGAATAAATCGGCCACAGAAATGACTTTGATCTTGGCAGATTCCTGCATTAACGGGATGGTATCGCATACCACCAGCTCTTCCAACACGCTGTTTTCTATGTTTTCGTAGGCTTTTCCGCTTAAAACCGGATGGGTAATCAGGGCTCTCACACTTCTGGCTCCCTTTTCCTTTAGCAAAGCTGCCGCTTTGGCAAGGGTTCCGCCTGTGTCGCAAATATCATCTACCAATACAATGTCTTTACCTGTAACGTCTCCAATTACCACCATGCTGGCGATTTCATTGGCTCTCTTGCGGTGTTTATCGCAAATCACCATTTCTGCATTGAAATAGCTGGCTACTTCGCGCACACGGTTGGTACTACCTACGTCCGGAGCGGCAAATGCCAGGTTTTCCAGCTTCAATTGTTCTATATAGGGGATAAAAATCGCTGAACTATCCAGGTGGTCTACCGGAACATCAAAGAATCCCTGGATCTGGGCCGCGTGTAAATCCATGGTGATGACACGGTCTGCACCGGCTGCTTCCAGCAATGTGGCAATCAGCTTGGCGCCAATGGCTACCCTGGGCTTGTCCTTACGGTCCTGACGGGCAAAACCATAATAAGGAATTACTGCAATTACTTTGTAGGCGCTCGCTCTTTTAGCCGCGTCTATCATTAACAACAGCTCCATTAAATTGTCGGTGGGAGCATAAGTGCTTTGCACTAAAAAAACATAATCACCGCGGATACTCTCTAAGAAAACGGGTTGAAACTCGCCGTCGCTGAATTTCTGGATATTGATTTTACCAATAGTGGCTCCAAAACGCTGGGCAATTTTCTCGGCCAATTTCTGCGATCCTGTACCGGAAAAAATTTTAACAGAAGGATTCATATGATTGTGGGTAAGGCGCAAAGGTATTTAAATAAGAATGGTTTTCGTATTTTGATTTAAGCAATGTTTATATTATGAGGAAATTTTCTATTAAGGATTGGGCGTTGGATGATCAACCCCGCAAGAAGCTGATGCAGCGCGGTTCTTCAGCCCTCTCCAATGCCGAACTCCTGACCATTTTAATTAATAATGGCAATGCATTCTTAAGTGCCAACGACATTGCAAAACACTTGTTACTGGCCAGCGAAAACAGTTTACAGAAGCTGGCTTCCATGAGTGTGAAAGATATGGTGAACCTGAAAATAAAGGGCCTGGGCGAGGCCAAAGCCATTGCCATTGCGGCTTCCCTTGAACTGGGCATTCGTCGCCAGGCAGACCCCATTCAGCAAAAACAGGTAAGCAGCAGCAAGGATGTGGCCGGGTACTTACAGAATACCCTGCAATTTTTGCAGCGGGAAGTCTTTGCCATCTTACTCCTGAACCGGGCCAACCGCATCATTCATTTTGAGATTGTGAGCGAAGGGGGTATCACCGGTACCGTGGCCGACCCGCGCATCATTTTAAAGAAGGCTTTGGAGAACAATGCCACCGGAATTATTCTATGTCATAACCACCCCAGCGGCAACCTGAAACCCAGTCATGCGGATGAAATGCTCACCAAAAAAATTAAAAATGCCGCTTCTTTTTTAGACATCCTTGTGACGGATCATATTATTGTGAGTCACGAGGGATATTTCAGTTTTGCGGATGAGGGGATGTTATAATTAATAAGGAGTTGCAATAATTTGCTTCGTTCGCGGCCCTGAATTGCCACATTAATAGTATAAATACATTTTTAATTACCGTTTCAGCAATTCAAAAATGCTCTTTCGCAAATTATTTGAAACTCCCTCACAACCAATTATAAAAGCATCCCCTCATTCGCAATTTTTCTTGTTGCTTGTTTTTCAATTCATCGCGATTGTGTAACTTGAAAGAGAAAGTTGCAAAATGAAAACATTAAGAAACATTCACCCTGGAGAAATCTTGCTTGAAGAATTTCTGATTCCGTTAGGCATTTCAGCGTATAGGCTTTCTAAAGATACTGGTATACCACAAACCAGAATTTCTGCTATCATCAAAGGGAATAGAAGAGTAACAGCAGACACTGCATTGCGATTTTCCAAATATTTCGGCAACTCTGCCAAGTTCTGGTTAGGCTTACAAGACGACTTTGATATTGAAGAAGAAAACAAAGCGCTCAAATCTATTTTGGACGCCATACCGAAGATTAGCTACACAGCTGCTTAAATTACCGCAAATAGCAAATAACAATCAAAAAGGTTGGGCTAGATTTGTTCCTATGAAGGGGCCTGCCTTACTACTTGCTATACTGCTTTCTGCCTTTTGTGGTTACGCTCAGCATACTATTGAACTGTCTGTTAAAAACAAAGATGACAAGTCTGTTTTAGCAGGTGCTACTGTCGTTCTTGAGCAACTCAACAAAACAGTCATTGCCGATAACAATGGTATTGCCTTATTTAAAAATATACCTGCTGGCAAATATTCTATTCGAGTTACTTATGTAGGATTTTCTGCTAAAAAAATAGATGTGCAGGTTCCAATTGCTGCGCCGGCGAAGTTAGAAGTGCTGTTGTCTGCGCTTGCGAAAAAAGGAAAAGAGGATTATCATGAAGAGGCTGAAAAAGAAGGCGAGCATGAAGATGAGCACGGCGACGAACACGAAATGGAAGAAGTGATTGTAAAAGCAACACGTATCAGCCGCACCATTACGAATATTCCTACCCGTGTGGAAGTGATTTCCGGAGAGGAATTGGTGGAGAAAGGCAACATGAAACCCGGTGATATACGGATGCTGTTAAATGAAAGTACGGGTATTCAAACACAACAAACTTCGGCTACTTCCTACAATGCAGGCATTCGTATTCAAGGGCTGGACGGGCGTTACACACAAATACTTCGGGATGGATATCCTTTGTATGCTGGCTTCTCCGGTGGCTTATCTATTTTGCAAATTGCTCCACTCGATTTAAAACAGGTGGAAGTAATTAAAGGAGCAGCTTCTACCCTTTATGGTGGCGGTGCCATCGCCGGATTGGTGAACCTGGTTTCTAAAACGCCGACAGAGAAAAAAGAATTGAGCTTTTTGGCTAATGCCACTTCTGCGGGGGGAATAGACCTGAGTGGCTTTTACAGTGAACGCTACAAAAAAGCGGGCCTCACGGTTTTCGCTTCCAGAAACAGCAACCGCCCTTTTGATCCGGCCAATAATGGATTCACGGCCATCCCTAAATTTGAGCGATACTCCATCAACCCCAGACTTTTCCTTTATGGAAAGAAAACCAATGCCGACTTTGGTATTAATTTCTTAACCGAGAACAGGATTGGGGGTAGCATAAATTATATCAAAAACGGCGATACGGGTTTCTTTGAAAAAAATAAAACCGAACGCATCACTACTCAGTTGGGCATAACACATCAACTGAACGAGAAGGAGAACCTGCAGTTTAAAAATAGCTTCAGCAACTTCAACAGAGACATCAATATTCCTGGCTATCAGTTTGATGCCCTGCAACAATCTTCCTTCTCCGAGTTTACCTGGAACCGCAACAGTGAATCTTCTGATTGGGTTATTGGTGCCAATGTGCTTACCGACAAACTTTCTGAAAGAGGTCAACCCTTATCTGGTAAAAGAGATTATCAGTTCAACACTTTCGGTTTGTTTGTTCAGAATGCCTGGACGGTTTCTGAAAAATTCGTGTTAGAAACTGGGCTGCGTGCTGACCATGTGAACAACTATGGATGGGAACTTTTACCGAGAATCTCCGCGATGTTTAAACTCAGCCCTGAATTTACCACTCGCCTGGGTGGTGGATATGGCTATAAAACGCCCAGCATATTTACAGAAGAAGGAGAGCGTTTACAATTTCAAAATATTCTGCCCATTAATGTTAACAATACCAGAAACGAAAGATCCATTGGGTTCAACTGGGACTTAAATTACAAAACCAAAATTGGCGAAGTAGGCGTTAGTTTTAATCACTTATTCTTTTACACCCGCTTGAATAATCCCCTGGTATTGGTGGGTTCTCCCAGTGGGTATTCTTCTTTTGAAAATTCAACCGGCTATCTCGACACAAAGGGCATGGAAACCAATCTGCGCCTTACTTATGGCGACTTCAAATTATTTCTGGGTTACACGTATACTGATGCCAACACCCATTTTGCCAATACCAAAGCCTGGTTGCCGCTTACCGCCAAACACAGACTCAACAATGTGTTGATGTATGAAATTGAAGGCAAACTAAAAATTGGTCTGGAAGCCTATCACTTTAGTCAGCAGAGATTAAATGATGGTACTACCGGACAACCTTACTGGATTCTGGGATTAATGGCCGAAAAAATATGGGACAAATTTTCGCTCTTTATCAACTTCGAAAATTTCAGTAATACCCGTCAATCCAAATTTGGTCCCATTTATACAGGCAGCGTCAACAATCCCAACTTCAAAGATATCTATGCACCCGTAGATGGTTTTGTAGTGAACGGCGGCATCAAAATTCGCCTCTAAGCACAAAGCGCCTTGCTGCCAATGGGCCCTGCATAAAATGGCATCAGGAATTGAAATTCCTATGAACAGCTAAGCATTAACTGCGCAGGCTTAAGAATTCTGAATACGGGAAGCAATAGATTAATAAAATCTGCTTACAAGATTTCTATATTGAAAGAAAACAAAAAGTGTTTCAAACATTTGTGGAGTGAGCATTTCTGAATTGCTGAAACGTTATATATCAATACAATGATAAACATTAATGAAGCAATTCAGGGCAGCGAACGAAGCAAATGTTTGAAACACTTTACATTCACTTACAAGTAATAATGCAAGCAAATTTTAAAAGTTAATATTTACAAAGCAGTATTATTAAGCCTGCGCAGTAGGACCTCCGAAGTTCATGGGAATTTCAATCTGCTCCAGGTCTTGAATAGGACCATTGGCAGCTTCAAAGCGATGGATGTTTTCTTCGAGTGCTTTCATAAACCTTTTCGCATGCATCGGCGTAAAAATAATACGCGACTTCACTTTGCTCTTGGGTGTGCCCGGCATTACGTTAACAAAGTCTATCACAAACTCCGCATTGCTATGGGTGATAATGGCTAGATTGGCATATGCACCTTCTGCTACTTCCTCTGTAATTTCTATGTTCAACTGGTTATTGGGTTGCTGTTCCATTTTTTGGGAATTAATTAGGGCACAAAAATAGGGCCTGTAAGAATACAGGCCCCCATGAGAATTAAAAACTGAGAATGAAATACTAGTTCTTATTTATCCCACCATACTTTAGCATCCTGAGAGTTGCTGTTAAACAACGCTGCAGCAGCTGCATAGTTGGTTGGGTTATATAGAGGTTCGTTTGGTCCGTAAGGAATTCTTCTTGGAATGGCTTTACCAGCACCTGGAGCAGGAGTTAAAGCAGGGAAACCTGTTCTTCTCCACTCAGACCATCCTTGTAAACCATCAGGATAGTGTGCCAACCAGCGCTGTTCTCCAATTTTTGCGTTATCAGCAGCTGTATTATCTAAGGCTACAGAAGGCTGAGCAAGATAGTTGCTGATAGCAGTTGCATTGGTAATTCCCCATCTGTTCATTTCTGCAGTAATACCATTGTTATACATGGTTGAAGCAACTTCAGAAGTCCAGCCCAATTTAGCCGCTTCCGCTCTTGCTAGGAACATTTGACCTGCAGAAATCAGACTCAATGGCATGGTTTGAGGTGTACCAGTATAACCTAAAAGGAAAGCAAAACTTGGGTTATTGGTCTGCCAAGCCAAAGCATCTGCTCTGGTTAAACCGTAAGGAAAGCCTTTGGTGTTGTTACCAAATTTATCAATACGAGGATCACCTAAAGCGGTCAACTTATTAGTTACAGTTGAACTAACAGCATAGTCAAAACGCTGTGTAATTACATAGTACTGATAAACAGGGTTGTTATAGTTACCACCTGGATAAGAGATGGTAGCGTTATCTGCATTTGCATCAATTACACCGGCAGTTACAGCTGCAGCAAATTCTGCTTTACCCAAAGTTGGGTTTGCTTTTGACATACGCAAAGAAAGAATCGCAATCAAAGAGTTAGCAAATTTCTTCCACTTGGTAGTATTACCTGAATACATGATATCACCCTGTACAGCAGCACCAGTGGTAAACTGAGCATTAGCCGCTTTCAATTCAGCAATCAATGCAGGGTAAATGGTCTCTTGCTTATCGTAAGGAATGGTACCATTTCCTTTTAAAGCCTGAGAATAAGGAATATCTCCGTAAGCGTCAGTTAAAACAGCAAAGTAATAAGCCTTTAAAATACGTGCAATGGCAATTTGATTGGCATTGACTCCGAATTCCGCAGCGGCAGCTGCTGTACCTGGATCGCTATTGGTGTTGATGATATTCTGTAAATCGTACATCGCACCTGCGTAGAAACCATCCCAGTTCTGCGTTGGAGTAGCATAACGAGAGATATCGGTGTACTGGGTTTCAGACATGTACTGCGCGTATAAGCCTGCAGTAGTGTTGATGGCGTTACCCCAAACGTTACCGCCAATACCGGCTAGTACGTTGGTCAATAATGCTGATGTGATAGGAACGGTTGTTGCGTTCGGATTGCGGTTGATATCACCGAATTCGTTAATCCCCTTGCTACAACCCACCACTAAAGTGGCACAAACCCCTAACGACAGCACTGCTTTTTTTATATTCATACTTTTCATGATAATTGTTTTAGGGTTTTAGAATGATACCTTAACGTTAAATCCAATGGTTCTTGTACCTGGCATCTGACCGTCTTCCCCTTGAACACCACTGATTTCAGAAGGATCAAAGTTCTTAGCGTCTCTGAAGATGAAGAATAGGTTACGTGCAGTTAAAGCAACGGATGCACCTTGGATAGATTTACCAAACTTCCCTAGTTTGTTGGTTGGAATAGAATAACCTAAGCTTAACTCACGCAATTTTGCATAAGACAATTTGTGAACAAAAGGTTCTGCAACCTGCTGAAAGTAAAACTGGTGGAAATAATCGTAAGCATCTACATAGATGTCAACTGGCGTTCTTCCATCTACTGAGCTAACTCCGGTAACGCGTACACCACCGCCAGAAGCAACTGGGTCACGCTTAGGATTACCTTTATCATTTAATCCAGCAGTTTCATCTAACAATCCAGAGAAAGTTCCCCACTGCTCAGATAGAGAGAAGAAACGTCCACCAAATTGATAATCGAAAGTTAAACCTAGATTGAAGTTCTTGTAGCTAAAGAAGTTTTGTAAACCTCCGGTAAATCTTGGCACAACTGAACCCCAGTCTTTGTTTGCATCACCCACATACAAGCCTGCAGAATTGATCAATGGCTGGCCATCTGCATTACGCCTGATACCACCACCTCTTAACATACCCCACTGCTGACCAACAAAGTGAAAAGCACGGGCAAAACGAGTACCGAAAGAACCACCTGCCAAAGTATAGCTGGTTAAACCTGGAGCCAATGCTCTTACTTTATTATCTAATAAGTAAGCAGCTGTAGTATTCACAGTCCAGTTGAAGTCTTTCTTCTTCAATAGGTCTACACCCAACTCAATTTCAATACCTGAACGGCTAACCCATGCAGCATTAATGGTTTGAGAAGTGAAACCAGAAACACCAGAAACAGAAACCGCTAGAGGTTCGTTCTTGTTGTTCTCGTTATAGTATGTAGCATTCAAACGAACTTTGTTTTTTGCAAAACGCAAGTCGATACCTGCTTCCCATGTTGTTGTTAATGCACCACGTAGGTTAGCATCAGGAGAACCATCAGGAGTAGACATCAAGAAATTGCTTCCCCATAATAATGGGTTTACAGCGTAGTTCAGGTTCAAAGCATAAGGGCTTAGTGCCTTAGGCTTCTTACCCCAAGATCCAAACACTTTACCAAAGTTTAACCATGGTAAGGCAGACTTGGTGAACTCAGAGAAAACAAAAGCACCACCTACTGAAGGAGACAACAAGGAGTTGTTACCAGCAGGTAAGGTAGAGAACCAGTCGTTACGTACTGCCCAAGTTAAGCTTAAGAACTTTCTATATTCTACATCACCAAAAGCAAATAAGGAATTCGCTTGCTGATCAGAACGGCTGTTAGAAATAGAAGGAGTTGTTTTTGAGTTACTGATTGCATATAAACCAGGAACGTTTAAACCGTTGTTGGTATTCATAGATACCGCTCTGTTACGGATATTCAAACGGTTTGCACCCACGTTTGCAGCAACTACGAAGTCTCCGAATGTATTGTTGTAAGACAAAATACCTTCAAAGTTCCATTCGTTGTTGATGGTGTTGCTCGTACCATAGTAAGCCAACAAACCAGTTTGACCACCGGAAGCTTGTAAAATGTTTGGATCAATGTTTTCTACGTTTCCGTTGAACTGATCTTTACGGATGCTACCCTTGAACTTCAAGTTTTTAGAGAACTTAACGGTCATATTAATATCTCCGTATAAACGGTCTCTGCGTTGATCACGCTGGATATTATTGAAGTAAGAATAAGGATTGTACCAGTAGTTACCAGCCCAAACACTGTTCTGAGGTGCAGCTGCACTCCATGAACCTGGGTTTCTACGGAAGTTCCAGGAAGGAATGGTTCCGATTGGGGTTCTGATATCCGCTAATTCCTTTAAGATATTGATGTCCAAATCTCTGTGGAACCACTGGCTGAAGTTACCAGAAGAGTTATTCGCATATCCATCATTGAAATCACCAGAGATGATTTGATTGGTATATGTCAAGTTAGCACCGATAGTGAAGATGCTACCCAAATCCATAGAGAAATTCGCATTCAATGTATGTCTTAAACTCTTAGAGTTAGGCAACATACCTTTAATGTTCTGGTTGGTATAAGATACTCTTAAGCTTTGACCAGCGCCATTGCTTTGAGAGAAACTTACATTGGTATTAGAAGTTACCCCTGTGTTCCAGAAATCTCTGGCGTTGTTTGGCTGAGGAGTAAAGCTGGCAGTTTTACCGGATCTGGAATGACCTGGGATAAACGCATACCAAGGAATATACTCAGAACCATCAATTTTTGGACCCCAGGAAGCATCATCGGTAAAATCGCGGTAACGCTTACCATTCAATGCCTGCCATTCTGCTGGCATGGTTGGGTTGTAAGTGAAAGTTAACCAACCACCATCACCCCCACCGTACTCATTCTGGTACTTAGGCATGAAAGCAGCTTTGTCGAACATAGTTGACTGGTTTACTTCTACACCAATGCCCTTGCCTTTTCTACCCTTCTTGGTAGTAACCACAATGGCACCGTTACCAGCACGGCTACCAAACAAAGCAGTAGCGTTTGCACCTTTAAGAACAGTAAGGTCTTCTACGTCGTCTGGGTTAATATCGAAAGAGTTGGTGATGGTACCATCTACAACGTAGATAGCCCCCTGATCAGACAATGATCCACCCCCTCTGATACGAAGGAAACCCTGATCGTTCAACTTGGCTGAAGACTGACCTCTGAACTGAACACCCGCTACCTTACCTGCCAATGCATTGTTCAGGTTTGGCTGACGGATTACGTTCAACTGTTCTGAGCTTACAACCTGAGAACTAAAAGGAGTTGTTCTCTGAGACTTTTTAACGCCAAAGGCACTTGTTACAAATACCTCTTCTAGCTCACCGGCTACAGTAGCTATTTTAACATTTTGGTAACCAGTTGTTGCTGCAAACTCAAAAGGCGTATGCCCTACTGCGGTTACCACAACCATTGCTCCCTGCTTCACTTTAAAGCTGAATTTTCCCAGCTCATCGGCACGAGTGATGTTTTTTGTGCCTTTTTCCTGCACGGTTGCGTTAGGAACCGGACCGCGGTCGTCGGTCACTTGTCCTTGCACAAGAACTGTTTGAGCGAAAGTTGCTATGCTAAATAGCAACGAGGCCGCCAACAGTGTCAGACTTTTTCTCATGTGTTAAATTTTTGGTTTAGAAAAATTGTTAAAATTTTTAACAATAATGCTAATATAAATCATTTTTTAACACCACCGTCTATAAAAATTGGCTTTTTATTAATATAACTGAATTTTAATCGCTGTTGCATTTTTTTAACCGTTCCTCCTTAAAATCGGTAATTTTGCGCCATGTTAGTACTAGATGGCAAGCTGGCTTCAGCAGCAGTAAAAGAAAATCTGAAAGTAAAAACCGCTGAATTACGTGAAAAAAGCCTGCCCGCTCCGCATCTGGCAGCTATTTTAGTAGGTAATAACGGCGCCAGCGAAACTTATGTGGCCAGCAAGGTCAAAAACTGTGAAGAAACTGGTTTTGAGTCAACTTTAATCCGCCTGCCGGAAGAAACTACCGAAGCTGAACTACTAGAGACCATTCAATCTCTGAACCAGAACCCGGATATTGACGGCATACTGGTTCAACTTCCCTTACCTAAACATATCAGTGAAGAAAAAGTGATAGAAACCATTGACCCTCGCAAGGATGTGGACGGGTTTCATCCCAGCAATATTGGCCGCCTGGTTCAGGGGCTTCCTACTTTCATACCTGCCACTCCTTATGGCATTTTGTTGATGCTGGAGTATTTTAACATTCCTACCAAAGGAAAACATGCGGTGGTGATTGGCCGCAGTAATATTGTGGGTCGCCCTATGAGCATACTATTAAGTAGTAATATTCCTCAGGGAAACTGTACGGTAACCCTTTGTCATTCACACACCCCCAACCTGAAAGTAATTTGTCAGCAGGCAGATATTCTGGTAGCTGCCTTGGGTAAACCTGAATTTGTAACACCCGATATGGTGAAACCCGGTGCGGTTATTATTGATGTGGGTATTACCCGTGTTGCGGATGCAACGGCTAAAAAAGGATTCAGAATTAAGGGGGATGTTCACTACGATTCTGTTTCAGCTGTAGCAAGTGCCATTACACCCGTACCGGGTGGGGTGGGTTTAATGACCATTGCAGGTTTACTGAAAAATACTTTACAAGCTTATTTAAATAACAGAGGATAATGCAATTGCCCGAGGGATCACAACTGCCGGTTATGGAAGCCTTTTACACTTTGCAAGGAGAAGGTGCTCATCAGGGACGTGCTGCTTATTTTATCAGACTGGGCGGCTGCGATGTGGGATGTGTTTGGTGCGATGTGAAAGATAGCTGGGATGCCAGTAAACATCCGGTTATTTCGGTGGAGGAAATTGTTGCCAAAGCAAGCAGTTATCCGGGAAGATTGGCCGTGATTACAGGTGGAGAACCTTTACTGCATAACCTAGATAGCTTAACAGAAGCCTTGCATGCCGCAGGTTTTGAAACCAATATGGAAACCTCGGGCTCTTCACCGTTGAGTGGACATTGGGACTGGATCTGTTTATCGCCAAAAAAATTCAAAGCGCCTTTACCTGAAGTGGTTGAAAAAGCCAATGAACTGAAAGTGGTTATTTTTAATAAACACGATTTTAAATGGGCAGAAGAATATGCGTCACAGATACCTGATACCTGTCAGTTGTTTCTGCAACCCGAATGGGAAAAAGCCAGTGAAATAACGCCGCTCATACTAGACTATATCAAAGAAAATCCTAAGTGGTGCCTAAGTTTACAAGTGCATAAATATTTGAATATTCCTTAGCCGCTGCCTGCCATCCTGCGGTCAATTGTCACTACTTTGTAAAAAGCGATTTTCATTTTCTCATTCTACAGTTTCATGACAATTCACGATGAATGCAAATGCAAATTTGCAGTCTAATTCGTGAGTATGATGAAGCGGTTTATGTTGCCTTTTTGCGCGGGAATTCTTTCACAAACCTTATTTGCACAAAACAATCCTGCACAGCAAAAAGATATCTTGATTGGCGAAAATGCCATCACCGTTTTTACGGCTACCAAAACAGAAAGAAAACTAACCAATGTAGCCGTTCCTGTTCAAATTATTTCACAAAAAACCATTCAGCAGGCAGGCTCTCTTCGCTTATCGGATATTCTTTCCGAGCAAACCGGATTGTTCATGACCAATGGATTTGGAACCGGTGTAAGCATGCAGGGATTAAATCCGGATTACACATTGATTCTGATAGACGGTGAACCCTTAATTGGCAGAATGAGTGGCGTACTCGATTTAAAAAGAATTGCAGTAGGCAATATCAAACAAATTGAAATTGTGAGAGGTCCTTCTTCCAGCTTGTACGGAAGTGAAGCCATGGCTGGTGTAATTAATATCATCACCGACAAATCCAAAATCAATTCCCTTGGACTAACAGCCAGATACGGCACTTATAACACTGCGGATTTTGGATTAAAAGGTAGCATCAGAAACAATCGTATTAATTATCAGGGCTTTGGAAACTTTTATCGCACAGATGGTTTCAGCATCCGCCCCAACAGCCGAGAAAGAAGTATTGCACCCATTGAAAGAATTACCCAGCAACATCAGTTGGGATACCGCTTCAGCGACCGCACGCAGGTAAGTGTTTCCTTCAGATTAAACAACGAAACCATCAAGAACAATATTACCGTTACCAATAATGGCAATGCCATTAATTCTGTGGGTTATGAAAAAAACAATGACCTCAATACTACTTTGCAACTGGCGCATAAGTT
>JBDLUU010000066.1:0-9505 GCA_039805185.1 Bacteroidota bacterium | reverse complement strand
ATGGAACATATTATCATCAAAAACGCGAGCATCGTAAATGAAGGTAAAATCGTTGAAGGTGACCTTCTGATAAGCAAAGACAGGATTGAAAAAATGGGTGGCGATATCAGCATCAAAGCCAGGGCCGAGGAAATGGATGGTACAGGATTGCATGTATTGCCCGGAGTGATTGACGACCAGGTACATTTCAGAGAACCCGGATTAACCCATAAAGCCAATTTATATACAGAAGCCAAAGCAGCGGTTGCAGGTGGTACCACCTCTTATATGGAAATGCCCAACACTTCTCCAGCGGCTATCACTGTTGATTTACTGGAACAGAAATACAGCAGGGCTGCTGAATGTTCACTGGCCAACTATTCCTTCTTCATGGGCACTTCCAACGATAATCTGGAAGAGATTTTAAAAGTGAACAAGAAGAAGCACGAAGTATGTGGCGTTAAAATTTTCATGGGTTCTTCCACGGGAAATTTGCTCGTGAACAATACATTGCAATTGGAAAAAGTATTTGGGGGATCGGAGTTGCTGATTGCCACCCATTGCGAAGAAGAAACCTTGTTTACAGAAAATCTGAAGCAAATAAAAGCTACCGGTAAAAAACTAACGGCAGCCGATCACCCAATCATCCGAAACGATGAAGTATGCTTTGAATCCTCATTCAAAGCGATTCAGTTTGCCAAAAGAAACAACAGCCGTTTGCATATCCTGCACATTAGTACAGAAAGGGAATTGCAGTTGTTTACCAATATGATTCCTTTAAAGGATAAACGTATTACTGCAGAAGTATGTGTGCATCATCTTCATTTTACTTCCGACGACTATGATCGTTTGGGCAATCAAATAAAGTGCAACCCTGCTATCAAAGCCCCTCACAACAAAGAGGCTTTGTGGAAAGCATTGCTGGATGACAGACTAGACATTATTGCCACCGACCATGCACCCCATACTTGGGAAGAAAAACAGGAAGACTATGAGCATGCACATGCTGGACTTCCATTGGTTCAGCATTCTTTACAACTGATGCTGCATTATGTAAAAGAAGGAAGAATCAGCTTACCGAAAGTGGTTGAGAAAATGAGTCATGCCGTAGCCGATTGTTTTCAGATTCAAGACAGAGGCTATATTCGTGAAGGGTATATGGCAGACCTGGTAATGGTAAATTTAAATAAACCTTATACGGTAAATAAGCAAAATATTCTTTACAAATGCGGATGGAGCCCAATGGAAGGAATGACTTTCCCTGCTTCTATTGAAAAAACTTTTGTAAACGGACATATGGTTTATGGAAATGGGGTGTTTGATGAATCTAAATGGGGCGCTAGATTGAAATTCAGCAGAGATTAGCCTAAACTCAACCCAACAACTGCTCATGCAAGTAGACAAAGTTACTTTACAGGATCTTTCTGTTTTTCATTCAGAAGAATTCCAGTCTGTATTCCATCATATTAATCTAACCCTAACCAATGGGGGAAGAGAATATTTACGTTACTTGTTAGCCCATCCATTAGACACCGTTAAAGCCATTGAGCAAACACAAGAGACGATTCAACAGCTGGCAACCATTATGGATCAATATCCCATAAGCCCATCCAATGGTACGGTACTGGTGATGGAAAAATTCTTTGAGTCGCCCATCAACAATTATCCCTCAGATATTGGAATGGTCAATGCCCTAATTTATAAATTCTTAAACCTGGCAGACTATTCCCTTTCAAAATTTACCGTAGAACACGCTTTGGATTTTGTACAGGGTATGGAAAAAATAGCGGGTTTGATCACCCTAGAAAATGGATCTGTTTGGCTTAACCATACTGCTGAACGCATTCGTCAGTTACTGAACAAGGAATTGGTTCATGATATGTTGCAGGCGAATAAGAAAAACTTAACGCCTACATCTATTCTCAAGTTTGCTCAGTTTATTCGAACAAGATTTAAAAACGCTACAGAGGAGCTTATAGAGATTCACAGTAAACTGGACGCTTATTTAAGTTTAGCCAAAGCCGCTAAAAAATTTCATTTCAGTTATCCGGAAGTGGTTGAAACAGAAGAACCTTGTATTGAAGCGGCAGGCCTGTACCATTTTTTACTGGAAGTGCCCGTGGCTTATGAAGTGAAACTTAATCAGTCTGCCAATTTTATCTTCCTCACCGGAGCCAATATGGCGGGTAAGAGTACATTTATTAAAGCTGCAGGGCTTGCTGCCTATATGGCTCATATTGGCATGGGCGTGCCCGCAAAAAAAATGAAAATCAGCAGATTGGATGGTATACTCAGCAATATTCAGGTGACAGATAATATCATGAAAGGAGAAAGCTTTTTCTTCAACGAAGTGCAAAGAATCAAGAAAACCATTGAACGTATCAGCGACGGCAAAAAATGGTTAATCCTGATTGACGAACTGTTCAAAGGGACCAATCAGGAAGATGCGGTAAAATGCAGTACGGTGGTAATTGAAGGCTTGAGAAAACTACCGAATGCCCTATTTATTTTATCTACCCACTTATACGAAATTGGCCACCAATTGAAGCATTACCCCAATATACAATTCCGCTATTTTGAAACTGCCATTCAAGATGATCAATTATTATTCAGTTATCAGTTGAAAGAAGGAATTAGCAATGACCGCCTAGGATACCTGATTTTAAAAAGAGAAGGGGTGGTTCAAATGTTAGAAAATTTATAGTACCTTGACTGTAAAATAGTACAGCATGAAATTCCTTGTAAGATTTGTAGGCATTTCCATGATCATTGTTGCCCTCTATAATGTTTGGGTAGTTATTGATGTGCCTCCAACTTATCAGGTTTTAACTACTACAAAAGTAGATTCGAGTGCTATTGTAAGTTTGGGAAATGATGCTGGTCAAGGAAATATGCTTGGCATTCAACCTGCGCTGAATCCTATTCACTATTCTAATAAAGTTACCCTAAAAGACAATTTGCGCAGCTATCTACAGGCTGCCAATGCAAGGGGCTTAATCAATGCAAAAACAGTTATTATTTTCCCGGAATATATTGGTAGCTGGCTGGTTGCAATGGAGCAGAAAAGCAGTGTTTATGATAAAAAGAATCTAAAGGATGCCATGACCGCTGTTATTACTGCCAATCTTTTCAAATTCGGCGTGGCCTATGTAACGGCACCGTCAGGAACCAAAGACAAGGATAAGTACGCAGCATTTGCTATGAAAGCCAAACAAGTGGCAGAAACCTATGATGAAATTTTTAGCGAACTAGCCAAAGAATTTAAAGTTACCATTGTTGCAGGATCAATTGTATTGCCAGAGCCCACATTGGATGAAGCAGGTAATTTAAAAATTGAAAGAGGAAAATTATACAATACCAGCATTGTTTATAATCCCGAAGGAAAAATACAAGCACCCCTTGTAAAGAAGATTTTCCCAATAGACGAAGAAGCGGGATTTACTACTCCTGGAGAAAAAAATCAGGTTCCTATTTTCAATACGCCTGCAGGAAAACTGGCAGTTTTGGTTTGTGCAGATAGCTGGTATCCAGAAGCGTATTCCCAACTAACCGACGATGTAAAAATGATTGCCGTGCCTTCTTTAGGAGCGGTAGACTCGGTGTGGAATGCACCCTGGAATGGATACAATGGGTTCAAGGCCCCTGCAGACGTAGATACATCTGATTATAAAAAAATTACCGAAGGAGAAGCCTGGCAAAAATATTCTATGGGCCCTCGCGCAGGAAAAGCTCATATTCCTTTTGGCATGAATGTATTCTTCACGGGTAATATGTGGGGCAAGAAAGCCGAAGGCCGGGTATTGATATTAACCCGGGATGCATTGAATGTACTACCCCCTACCGTTGAAACTGGAAGAATTGTGAACCAGTGGTTATACTAATAGCATGGAGACGCATTCTTCGTACGATGTAATTATTATTGGAGCTGGCTATGCAGGATTAGCTGCTGGACTGGCTTTGCAGAAAGCAGGAAAAAAGTTTTTGTTGCTAGAAGCGCGCAATCGTTGCGGGGGAAGAATTCTCACCGAATACTTTAGTGCAGATCAGTACACAGATTTAGGAGGTCAATGGATTGGACCTGGACATGAACGCATGTATGCATTGGCCAAAGAATTTGGTATTGATACTTTTCATACCCACGATGCCGGAAAAAGCAGTTTGTTATTGAATGGCAAACTCAAATTATACAAAGGCATTATTCCACCACTTCCTTTGTTTGCCCTTTTGAGTTTAGACCGCGCCATTCGTAAAATCAATAAGCTGGCAAAAACGATTGATCTGGAAAAACCATTTGCCTCTCCGCATGCAGTGGAATGGGATTCCATGAGTTTGGCAGACTGGATGCAACAACAGATGAAAAATGAAACAGCCAGAAAAATGTTTGCTGTTGCCGCTGAAGCCGTTTTTGCTACCAATGCGTCCACCCTTTCTTTTTTGCATGCTTTGTTTTACATCAAGAGTAGCGGCAACTTTGACTACTTGATGAATATTCACAAAGGGGCACAACAAGATCGCATCAAGGGTGGTGCACAAAGCATTTGCATAAAAATAGCTGAAGCAATAGGCTCTGCCATACAATATGAAAAAATAGTAACCCAAATTTACCAGGATGCAAATGGGGTAAAGGTTTCAGGAGATGAATTTAGTTACACTGCCTCGCATTGCATTGTTGCCATTCCACCAGTAGCCGCAACGGATATTATTTTTAGTCCTGCTATACCCGTTGATCAATGGAATTTGATGCAATCTAGTTTTATGGGTGCAGTAGTAAAATGCTATGCTGTATATGCAACTCCCTTCTGGAGAAAGGAATTTAAAAATGGTTTGGTGGCGGCACCCGATGAAATGACTTCCGTAGTTTTTGACAACTCCCCTTGGGATGGAAGCAAGGGAATTCTGATGGGATTTAGTCTGGCCGAAAAAGCAAAGCAATTGATGCAACACAATATGGCCGAAAGACAAGAATTGGTTAAAGCAGGATTCGTTAAAATGTTTGGTTCCGCTGCAGCAGATATAGAATACTATACCGATAAAAGCTTTACAGAAGAACCTTTAACCAAGGGTTGTTATGCAGGCATGTTTCCACCTGGGATACTCACACAATACCAAAGCTCTTTATCCAAACCTTTCCATCGCATTCATTGGGCCGGAACTGAAACCAGCACCGCATTCAACGGCTATATGGAAGGCGCTGTCAGAAGTGGAGAACGGGCGGCGAAGGAAATTTTAGTATCGGGAAAATAAAATACTGTTGAAAGTCCCCTCCGAACATTGAAGTATTTTTCAATTATTGTTTAAAACACTTTCCCCAACTAGACTTATCCAAAGTCCTATAACCAATAGCTTCGATCAAATGTTCCTTTTGAACTTGTTCAGAACCAGCCAGGTCTGCAATGGTTCTGCTAATTTTTAAAATTCGGTCATAGGCCCTGGCACTTAGGTTTTGTGATTTCATAGCAGTAGGGGCAGGGATGCGTTGCCTTTTTCGCGGTATCAGGGAAAAATCCAAAAGCCTCATTCTCAAGGCTATCTGGTAGAGCCAAAGACGATCGGCGAGTAGATCAGAAAGCGGTGGATAGACTTAGGGTTGCGGCAAGGAGTGGCAGCGATGCAAAAGGGAGTGGCTGAAGGGACGGTTACGAATTGGAACGAGACAATCGAATTCCAAAAAGGAAACGGATAAAGTATGTTCTTTCGATTATATCAAACACCTCTTGAAAATGAGGGGTGTTTTAATTTTCACTTATTTCTTATTATCGAACGACATAACCCAAATGTATATGCTGTGGACATATTACTTGTTAAATATCAATGAAACAATATATTCTTGTTTCTTTCAGCAAGGGCAAGATCAAGTTGCTCAACATGTCGCCTCTTTGCTCGCATAGAGCCAAGTGTGAATACCATTTGTGTACCAAGAGCAATAAATACTCCATTTCTGTCTCTATTAGACGCTGACACAATCATGGCTATTGATGATGCCATTACCCCAACTGTTAATATCTTTGAAAGCGTTCTATTGCGGTGCGCCGAGAGATAGAGGTCATAGCTTACCGTATGTTCTTTGAATTCGTATTTTAAGTCTGAAAATTGCAAGCGTTCTCCGCCTTTCTTAAAGCTATTTCCAAAACGTGAAATTACCTGAGTATTATATTTTTTTGCAATCGAATCAATGCTTTGCCCAAATGTTGAATACAGAGATGCGAAGAACACTAGACCAATCAATTCGAATTTCATAGAGGTTGTTTTACGATTCATTTTTAAAACATGAAAATCTAAAATAAAAAGGGGGGGATACCCTATTTATTGTTCAAGTTTACTGAGAGGATTCCTTTATTCCTGTGCTTATAGCTATAATTTCATTTGCTAGTATTTGCAAATCATTTTTTTTCACCGTACTGTCAGCAATATACAGCCGAGGTTTGGCGATACGCTTTTTTTGTAATGGTGCTGGAGTCTTTGAAATTTCTAGGTAACAGCTATCAAGTCTTCCCAGTTTGTCCGTTACAATTGTTACAGTTAATTTTTGCGCAACTGGGCTCATTGAATTAACTGCATTATTAACCCACGAAGACATATCCATTTTTAGGTCAACTTGAGAAGCGTTCATTTGAACGGCTTTTTTTGATTCTGCTATAACCAAAGTCTCCAAATCACTTTTGCTTATTGTTCTGAATTTTTTTACTGTTAGCTGTTCTTGCAAAAAAATTTCAAGCGTGTTTTTCTCTACAAAATTATTTACCTGTACGAAAATAGGTAACTTTTTGGACAGTAACTCCGTTTCTTGGGTAAAGAATCCGACAGTAGTGATTGCAAAAACTAATAATAACTTATGCATAATTATCCTCCATTTTCACAAAGCACTAGATACAGAGTAGCAAAATCAATGCAGGCAACCCAGGCACTTAAGACTGTGCTCTCATCGCCACCTAACTCCTGAACCCCTGCTGCGAGCGAACTGCAACTGGTTATCAGTTCTAACCAATTTAGAAAACAATCCTCCTTTTTTATCGAAAAAGACTTAGTAGTAATCTTTTTCGATTCTAGACTATTTGAAACTGCCTGCTTGAAGTGCAAATTGTCATTAAAAACTTCCGCATAGTCTGCTTTCAACTCACGAAAGTTTCTTTTGACTACTGCATCGAATTTAAGAAAATCTTTTGCGCTTTCAAACTTTAAACACGTTAAAGTTTCTTTCAGTTCACCTTCTGAAGCTTTTTTGTCAACAAGTTTCTTTTTTGTTTCTGACTTAAGCGCATTCAGATTTTCGCTGAAATCAATTACCATTTGTATGGTTTGGATAAACTTTTTGTCATTTCCCATTTTCTTCACTAATTCAGATGAATTTTTTGGGGAACTTAGCGGACTGTTTGCTGCAAATGAAAAACTGCAGAAGCAAACCACCGCAACGGAAAATGCTAGTACTTTTTTCATAAAATGTATTTTTGTTTAATGTGAAATTATATTCATATGTTGAGATTTCAAATAAATACATAAAATATTTTTTTAATAGAAAACGCATCCGAATGAGTTGACTTTTCCCGATATCTGGGAATGACCCAAAAGCCTAATAATCAAAGGTATCCGAAAGAGCTTAAAAAGATCAGTGAGCATATTAGAAAGCGAAGGTTGGACTTGGGTCTAAAGCAAAGAGAAGTAGCGAAGCTCATGGAAGCGTCGGAAGACTACCTCTGCTATTGGGAAAACGAACGAAACGGAGACGTTCGGCGGGAAGATAAAACAATACAAGATGAGCATGTATTGAACAACGAGAATGTGGCTAAGGTGCTTGGAGTGGGGAAAGAGCAGCGAAGGAAATTTTAGTATAAAAATAGTCATAACCCTAAAACTATTATTTATAGCCGTTTCCCCAATTAGATTTATCTAAGGACCGATAGCCAATAGCTTCTATCAAATGTTCCTTTTGAACTTGTTCAGAACCAGCCAGGTCTGCAATGGTTCTGCTAATTTTTAAAATTCGGTCATAGGCCCTGGCACTTAGGTTTTGTGATTTCATAGCAGTAGCAAGCAGTGCTGAATTTGTGTGGTCTAGCATTAGATGTTTTCTTAAAAGTGCGGATGTCATTTGCGCATTGGTATAGATATTTTTCTGTTTGCGATAACGAGCCAACTGTATAGCCCTGGCTTTGATGACTCGCTCACGAATCATTGCTGAATCTTCTTCTTCCGTATCTTTTGCCATATCTTCTATTGGCAGTGCATTCACTTGAATATGCAAATCAATGCGATCAAGCAAAGGGCCAGATACTTTATTTAAATAGCGATTCACCTGACCCGATTCGCAGGAACATTCTTTTTCTGGGTGATTATAGTAGCCGCAGGGGCAGGGATTCATTGCGGCCACCAACATAAAATTAGCTGGAAAAGATTGCGTGATTTTGTTTCGGGAAATAGAGATTAATCTTTCTTCCAAGGGTTGTCTTAATACTTCTAATACTTCACGGGAAAACTCTGGCAATTCATCTAAAAACAACACGCCGTGATGGGCTAGAGAAATTTCGCCAGGCAGCGGGTTCGATCCACCCCCTACCATGGCAATCATAGAAAGGGTATGATGCGGTGCACGAAAAGGTCTCCAACCAATCAACCCTGTCTGTTCCGTTAGCTTACCCGCCACACTATAAATTTTTGTTGTCTCTAAAGCTTCATTAATATTTAGCGGAGGAAGAATACTGGGCAGTCTTTTCGCCAACATGGTTTTGCCTGCACCAGGAGGCCCCATTAAAATAATATTATGTCCGCCAGCAGCAGCAACTTCCATTGCTCGTTTAATCAGCTTTTGTCCTCGTACTTCTTTAAAATCGAAATCATGATCAATAGGTTTTTGTTGCAATGCTTCATTTCCTCGAATGGTTACTGGCATCAATGTATTTTCTCCTTCAAAAAACTGGACCAGTTCGTGCAAATATTGTAAACCCCATATATCCAAACCTTCCACCAAACTAGCTTCTGCCATATTTGCCTTGGGTATAATCAGTCCTTTAAACCCTTCTTTTTTCGCATGCATCGCCATGGATAATACCCCTTTTATGCCATTCACTTTGCCATCTAAACTGAGTTCTCCAATTACCATAAAATCTTTTAGTAGCGTTGTATTGCTGAGCTGATCGCTTGCGCCTAAGATTCCTAAGGCAATGGGCAAATCCAATGCAGTTCCCGATTTACGTATGCCAGCCGGTGCCAAATTCACAATCACTTTAGTTCGTGGCATATGATAACCCATATTCTTTATAGCCGTTTCTGCTCTACGAAGGCTCTCTCTCACCGCACTATCTGGCAAACCTACCACAGCGTAACCTTGACCCATACTCACATTCACTTCTATACAAATGGTGATGGCTTCAATGCCTTGCACAGAACTGCCAAAGACTTTTACGAACATAGTTATGGTTTAGTATCACAAAATCAGCGATTGTATGCAGAAAAATAAACGTGTTTATACCTAACTTTCGCCCATGAAAAAACGGTTGCTTATCTTTTTATTCATTTGTGTCGTAAACATTTC
>JBDLUU010000065.1:0-12449 GCA_039805185.1 Bacteroidota bacterium | reverse complement strand
TTTAAAGCCAGACAAACAGGAGAGCTTGAACTCAGTTTTCATACCAAAGCAATCAATGGTGGTTCTGATTTAATTGTTGCCATTGCAGGGAAGAAATTTCCGGTAAAATTAGTGAGCGGTGCTGCACCTAAAAAAATCACTATCGGTAAACTATCTATTACCGATACGGGATTCTATCAGCTTACGGTTAGTTGCCAGAAAAAAGTAGGAAAGCAAATTGCCAATATTCAGTCACTTGAACTTTCGGGGAGACCTACTGAAGGTATTCACTTTAATCCTGTTGCCAGAAGAAATGCGGCATCCGTTCATTTAAAGTATCCCACTGAAGATTCTGCCAAAGTAATTGGGTTTTATAACGAGTTAACAGTTCCTGAAGGATATGAACCCCTGTATAGTTACTATATGGCTTGCGGTTTTAAAAGAGGGTACTTTGGCATGCAGGTAAACAGCCCGACAGAAAGAAGAATTATTTTTTCTGTTTGGGATGCGGGTAACGAAGCCATTGATCCCAAAAAAGTTCCTGATTCCAATAAAGTAAAATTATTGGGGAAAGGAGTTGGAGTTGTGGCAAATGAATTTGGTAATGAAGGAACTGGGGGGCATAGCCATTTTGTGTATCCCTGGAAAGCAGGAGAGAAGTATCAGTTTCTGGTTACTGCTTTAACCGACTCTGCTAAAGCCAATACCATTTACAGTGGTTACTTTTTTATGCCGGAAACCGGACGATGGAAATTAATAGCCAGCTTCAGTGCTCCAAAGGATGGAAATTATCTAAGCAACTTATACTCCTTCAGTGAAAATTTCTGGGGAGTGAATGGCCAGCTCGAAAGAAAAGTATACATGGGTAATCAATGGATACAAAAAGCAAATGGAAGATGGGAAGAAATACTGACCAGTAAATTTTCCTACGATGCAACAGGCAGGGCAGGACATCGGATAGATTATAGTGCAGGAACGGAAGGAAAACAGTTTTATTTATCTCATGGGGGATTTAAACCGTCGAATATTTCATACGGCAATACCCTATTCAGGCAGGCTTCAGCAGCAAGGCCTCAGGTAGATTTAAACAAGAACCATGATTCTGCGGCCCAGGCTTTACTGGATGATGCCACTATAAAACTGGCGGTTAAAAATAAGCAGATTGATACTACTGGAAGTATTTCAGATATCTATTATCATATTGTACGCCAGGGCACAGGTAAAAATATCAAAGTCACAGACACGGTAACAGTTCATTATAAAGGCAGTTTACTAAGTAACGGGGCTATTTTTGATCAAACCAAAGAAAAACCCGCCAGTTTCCCTTTGAATCGATTAATTAAAGGCTGGCAATTGGCTGTTCCAAAAATTAATGCAGGTGGAAAGATTACCATTTATATTCCATCAGGACAGGCCTACGGAATAAGATCAAGAAGCAAGGATATTCCGGTAAATAGTGTACTTGTTTTTGATATTGAAGTGCTGGAAGCACGATAATTTCTTTAACTTAACGATTCAATCTTCAATATTTATGAAAAAACTAATTGTAGGATTTTGTATGCTGGCTCAGTTCAATGTATTGGACGCTCAACGCTCCAATATACCAACAGAAACGGTTGCTGCCAATGTACAGGCTGTTCCTGCGGGTGTTACGGTAGTTACCACCCGTCATTCCATGATGATTGCCGGTAAGAAACTTGATTATACTGCGCATACCGGATACCTGCATTTGAAAAACGATACGGGCAAATTAATTGCGAAAGTATTCTTTACTTATTATCAGAAACAGGGCGATGACCTTGCAAAGCGACCCGTTACTTTTGCTTTTAATGGTGGTCCAGGATCGTCTTCTGTTTGGTTGCATATGGGGGGCTTAGGTCCCAAAAGGGTTCAGTTTAATGAAGAAGGCTTTTCACAGGGCCCTCCTTATACTTTTGTAAATAATGAATATTGCTGGCTCGATAAAACGGATCTTGTATTTATTGATCCCGTTTCAACAGGATACAGCAGGCCGGCACCCGGGGAGAATCCCAAACAATTTCATGGATACAATGAAGATGTCAGTGCCATGGGTTCTTTTATCAGGCATTTCTTATCCAGGTATGAAAGATGGGGATCCCCCAAATACCTGGCAGGTGAAAGTTATGGCACAACCCGTGCAGCAGGTCTTTCCAAGTTTTTGCAAGACAGACATAGAATTTATCTGAATGGTATTTTTATGATTTCCGCTGTATTGAATTTTGGAACCAATGATTATTATGTAGGGAATGATTTACCAAGAGCATTGTACATTCCCTCTTATACAGCCGCTGCATGGTATCATAAAAAACTGGCACCTGCATTACAGGCCAATTTGCAGAATGCGTTAAAAGAGGCCGAAGCTTTTGCCATTGGGCCCTATGCTTCTGCTTTAATAAAAGGAGGATGGCTGAGCGAATCAGAAAAGGAATCCATTGCAGAGAAAATGAGTTATTACACTGGTTTGTCAAAAGAATATTGTTTGCGTTCTAATTTGCGTGTAGAAGAAAGCAGATTCTATAAAGAACTCAGAAGAAAAGACGGATTAACCATCGGCAGACTGGATGCAAGGTTCACTGGCCGGGATTTGGATGATGCTGGTGAAGTAAACAGCTTTGATCCCTCCTTTGCCAATATTGATGGTCCATTTACCGCAACCATGAATGACTATTTTCAAAAGGAGCTGAATTTTAAAGAAGAAAATGGGTATAATATTTTTGGAGAAGTTTATCCCTGGAATTACAGTAATGTGCAGAATCAGTTTTTAAATGTGGCAGAGAGCCTGCGGGATGCAATGAGTAAAAACCCCGATTTAAAAGTTTATATGGGAGCAGGATATTACGATTTTGCCACTCCTTATTTTACTGCCCAATACGATATAGAACATATGTTTTTAAGACCGGAGCAAAGAAAAAATGTTCAGTTTTATTTTTATGAATCTGGGCATATGTATTATATCCATAAACCCTCGTTGGTACAATTTAAAAAAGATGTAGATGCATTCTTCGAATTTAGTAGAGGGAAATGAGGCCATTCGTAACTGTTTAATTGCCATTGCTTACAACAATGATCAGTCAGCATATCGAACGCTTTTTATTGCATTGCACTCAAAACTAAAGCAGTTTGCCTATTCAATAGTAAGATCCGAAGAAGAAGCAGAAGATATCGTGTCAGATTTATTTATGATCATCTTACAGCGAAAAGAACAATTGTGTCAACTGGAGTCGCCATTGTTTTACTTTTATGCAACGGTCAGGAATATGTCTTTGAATTTACTTAAAAAACAAAAACGCAGAGCTGGTTTATCTATGGATGAGTGGCAAGTTCAATTAAACAGTATTTATTTCAGGCCAGATTTATTAATGATAACCGAGGATATGGTTCTGAAAATTAAAATGGCCATCAATACGCTTCCTAATCGTTGCCGGTTGATTTTTAAATTAATTAAAGAAGACGGGTTGAAATATAAAGAAGTAGCTGAATTGTTGAATATTTCTGTTAAAACAGTGGAAGCGCAAATGGCTATAGCCATGCGAAGAATGGCTCAATGTATGCCTTTAGAATTGCAGTCTCATCCTGTTTTGGAAAAAAAATTAAAAAATAAATAAAATCATTTAGGGGTAAATAGTCCACTCAGTTGTTATAGTTTTTGAACTAACGATAACAATGATCCAAGAAAGATTTTGGGTATTAGTGGCCAAAAAGATGGCTAATGAGGCAAATGAGCAGGAGCTTGTTGAGCTCAACAGGCATTTGCAAGATCACCCAGAATGGCAGTTTGCTATTCAAAATCTTGAAAATATTTGGCAAATTCCAGCCCCTCACAAATCCAATGAAGCGGAAGATGCTTTCATGTTGCATCTAAATAGATGTGCAGATTACCAATCTTTTGATTTAACAGAAGCGGATGCCATGGTCAGTGGTCCTAAACCATTCATCCCTAAATGGGTTTTTTATGCAGCTGCATCTTTCATTTTTTTAATTGGGTTAACGTACTTTATTACACAAAAGACGGTATCCAAAACCCTAGTTAAAGTACAACCTGAATCAAACGAAATTTCAACACGGTTAGGATCTAAATCTCAGGTAAAATTACCTGACGGTTCTATTGTATGGTTAAATAGCGGGAGCAAATTAATTTATCCCAAGGAGTTTGGTAAATCTGTGCGCGAAGTAACATTAACCGGAGAAGGTTATTTTGATGTTGTTAAAAATAAAGACGTTCCCTTTATTATTAATACCAATAGCATTCGTATTAAAGTGCTGGGTACTGTTTTCAATGTAAAGGCTTATCCTGAAGATAAACAAACTGAAACAAGCCTAATTCAAGGGAGAATTGAAGTTACCATAAAAAACAGACCTGAAGATAAGATCATCTTATCTCCAAATGAAAAATTGATTGTAGAGAATGCATTTGTTGAAAGCAGTAAAAAGCAAAAAATGATTGATTTGCTACCTGCAATCTCTATTAACAAATTAAAATTTATTACTCCGGATAGTACTGTTGCTGAAAACCAATGGGTCGAAAATAAATTGGTTTTTAGAGATGAAACATTTGAAGAGTTAGCATTGATGATGGAAAGATGGTACAATGTAAAATTAGACATTCAAACTGAAAAGCTAAAATCAACCCGAATGAATGGGAATTTTGAAAAAGAAACTGTTGATCAGGCGATTGAAGCTTTGAAGCTCATTATACCTTTTAAAACGATTCAAAAAGGGAATACAATTATTATTTACCAATAAAACCCGGCTGCCATATGATATTCAAGACAAATTCATCTTAAAAAAGGGCGAGGTTCCGTTGGCGCGGAACCCCGCCAGGATTAGAAATCAACAAATTGTGCTATCTGAATAACATTCATAACCCTTTCAATTTGAAAATATGAAAAATTATGAAACACCCGTTGTTTCAAACAAAGATCTTTTGATAAAAAAGCTTGCCCGCATTATGAAAATTACCACTGCTTTAATGCTGCTTGTATGTATTCAAGTTTCAGCAATCGGCTTTTCTCAAAGCCGAATTACAATAAAGATGGCGTCGCTTGAACTAAAAAAAGCCTTGTTTGAAGTGGAGAAAAAAACTGAGTATCGGTTTTTGTTTGCAGAAGAAGTAGTAAAAGGGAAGCCTAAAGTAACCATCAATTTGGTGGACGCAACCCTGGATGAAGCGCTAAGTAAAATTTTGTTAAATACAGGGATTAATTATAAAGTTTTAGGTACAAACTTGGTTGTGCTAAAAGAAGCTAGTGTGGACAATAAGGAATTGGCCGAAATTGTGGTAAAAGGAAAGGTTACTTCAACAAACGGAGAACCATTGGCTGGGGCTTCAGTTCAAGTGAAAGGTACCAAAGTGGGAACAACTACCGATAATACCGGTGCATTTAGTATTACGTTAGCTGATGATAATGCCAAGTTAATTGTTTCTTCGGTTGGGTATGATCAACTGGAGTTTTCAGTTGCAGGTAAAAGAGATGTCAGTATTCAATTAACTGCTGCCGTAAATAATTTAGAGCAAGTGGTGGTTACCGGATATGGCACACAAAAGAAAAGAGATTTAACTGGTTCTGTTACAACCATTAAAGGAGAGGAATTGGCTAAAATGCCGAATACCAATCCAATTAGTTCTTTACAGGGAAGAGTTGCAGGTTTAACAGTTGCCAATTCAGGTGTTGCTGGTGCCAGTCCTGTAGTAAGAATTAGAGGGATAAACAGTACCAATAGTGCTAGCCCGGTGTATGTGGTTGATGGTATATTACAAGATAATATTGACTTCTTGAATCCTGCAGATATTGAAACGATAGACATCTTAAGAGATCCTTCATCAATTGCAATTTATGGATTAAGAGGCGCCAATGGCGTTATAGCAATTACATCTAAAAAAGCAGCCCGAGGCCAAACAAGAATTAATTTTCAAAGTACTGTTGGTTTCCAAAAAGTGACAGATAAAATTAAAGTAACAGATGCTGATGGTTTTAAAAAGTTGTATGACGCACAATTGGCTAATATTAATGCAGCTCCATTCGATTACAGCAATTATACAGCAAATACGAACTGGCAAAATGAGATTTTACAAAATGCTTTATTGACCACTAACAATCTAAGTGTGTCTAATAATTCTGAAAAGAGCAGTACTTATCTGAACATCGGGTATAACAAACAAGATGGAGTTGTTAAATTCAATAGCTACGAAAAGTTCATGATTCGCTTGAATCAGGAAATTAGATTCAATAGTAATATTAAAGTTGGTGGTGAAGTCAATGCATTTCATTGGATTCAAAACCCAGCTGGAGTTAGTTTAACGAATGCACTGTGGGCAGCCCCCATTGTACCAATACAACAAGATGCAAGTACTTATTATAGCATGCCTTCTTTTCAAAGAGCGCAGGTTGGAAATCCTATTGCAGCATTAAACCGTAATAATGGAACAGATATCAATAAAGGATTCAGGTTTATAGGATCATTGTTTGCTGAAATTAAGTTTTTGAAAGATTTTACTTTCAGGTCCTCTGTTTTTGCTGACCTTGGGTTTAACAACTCCAGATCTTATACACCGTTGCCATTCACATTTATCAACTTAGGTGAAGGCACAGCACCAACAACTACTTTTTTTGATAATACGGTTAGAACAGGTGTAAGTCAAGAGATGGCTGAGTTTAAACGTTACCAGCAAGACCATACATTAACTTATGACAAACGCATTGGTGATGGACACAAATTAACTGCTCTTGTAGGATTTACTTCTATTTATAGTAAGAGTACAAATATCAATGGTAACAGAAGAGACACAACAGTGAATGTGCCTAATAATCCAGACTTCTGGTATCTAAGTGCCATCAATGCTAATAATCCAGGTCTCTTTGGTGGCGGTGGCGGTGAAAGCGCAATTATGGGTTTGTTTGGCAGATTAAGTTATGCCTACCAAAATAAGTACTTAGTTAATGCCACTTTAAGAAGAGATGGTAGTTCTAAATTTGCTCCACAAAACAGATGGGGTACTTTTGGATCAGTGGGCTTGGGATGGATTGCTTCTGAAGAATCTTTCATTAGAAAGTTCAATTTTATTAATTTCTTAAAATTAAGAGCTGCTTGGGGTGAAACAGGAAATGCAAACGGTTTTGCTGATAATTTATACAGACCTGGTATTTCAAATGCTTCTACTGCAATTTTTGGCAATAATGTATATACAGCAATACAAGCAGCGTATATTCCTGACCCTAATTTGCGTTGGGAAGTAGTTCGAGGCCTAGATATTGGATTTGATTTGAAAACATTGCGCAATAGGTTAAATGTAGAATTTACATTTTACAACAGAACAACTTCTGACATCTTAACTGCTGTAACATTACCAAATGAAACAAGAAGTTATTTTACCAACTTAGGTAAAATAACCAATCAAGGGATAGAATTGAGTTTAAACTGGACTGATAAAATTGGAAAAGATCTTACTTATTCAATTGCCCCTAATTTTAGTTACAACCGGAACACAGTAAATTCTATTGGCGATAAAATTAATTTCCAGTTATTCGGTAATGGTGGAGCCAACTTAACTGAAACTGGAAAATCAATTGGCTACTTCTTTGGCTACAGGCAAATTGGAATATACCAATCAACGGCAGAGTTGGGTAGAATGGCTCGTTTTAATAATTCTTTACCTGGTGATATTGCATATGCAGATATTAATGGAGATGGTGTACTAACGCCCGCTGACCGTACTTACTTAGGAACTCCATTTCCGCCTTATAGCTATGGATTAAATATCAACTTGGCTTATAAAGGGTTTGATTTTACCATTGAGGGGCAAGGTGTAGCTGGTAACAAAATTTATACTCAACGTAGAATTGCCAACTTCGCAACATTAAACTTTGAGGCAAATCGATTAAATGCGTGGACAGGAGGTGGAACTACCAATGTTGAACCCATCCTGGACAATACCAGAGGTAATAACTTCTTATTTAGTAGTTATTTCTTAGAGCCAGGTGATTATTTTAGATTAAGAACTTTACAAGTAGGCTATACTTTCTCTGATGGAACACTTAGAAGACTCGGCATATCTAAAGCCCGTGTATTTGTGAACGGACAAAATATTAAGAGTTGGAGTCAAGTGACTGGTTATTCGCCAGAAGCTCAAATTGGTAGCATTCTTGGTGGTGGCGCAGACAACGGTGTTTTCCCTGTTCCAGCAGTGTATTCAGTTGGAATTAACGTGACATTTTAATTGAACTAATAAAACGATTCAACAATGAATAATCATATTATTAAAACAAGCATCTCAAACTGGATGCTACTGCTTTTAATTGTTTCGGTTTTTACAGCATGTAAAAAGGATTTTTTGAATACTGCCAGACAGGGAGAGTATGATGAAGAGAATTACCCATATCCTGGCGGATCTGGCCCATACGATCAATATATTTTTGGTGCCTACAATAGTTTACGTGATTACAATGTGCACGTTGATGGTTTTATTAATGCAACCAGTATCAGAAGCGATGATGCGGATAAAGGGAGTACCCCTTCTGATGGTGGGGCTGATGTAATAAGCATGGATAATTTCCCGGTTTTGCCCAATAGTGGAAGAGCCAATGCATTATGGGTTGGGTATTATGGATTAATCAACAGATGTAATAATACACTTTTTCAAATTGGTACCAATAAACAAATTGTTGCAAGTGATGCCATTAAATTACAATCGCAAGCTGAAGTAAGGTTTATTCGTGGTTATTCTTATTTCATGCTCACCAGATTATTTGGTAGAGTGCCCATTATTGATACCTTGTTTGCGGATCCGGCTGCACAAAACAATGTGCCACAAAGTTCTGTAGATCAGGTTTATTCATTTATTGAAAGAGACCTTAGTTTTGCAGCTGCTTATTTACCAGCATTTTGGGATGCAGTTAAATTTCCTGGTAGAATTACAAGTGGAGCAGCAAATGGATTATTAGCAAAAGTTTATTTAACCCAGCAAAAATGGGCACAGGCAATGACCGCTGCAAGTTTGGTTATGAACTCAGGTCAATATAATTTAAGTACCCCATATAACACCATTTTCTCTGAGGAAGGAGAGAATAGTAAGGAATCTGTATTTGAGGTACAAGCGAGGGCAGATGCCGTTAATCCAACTGCACAAGGAATTCAGTATACCAGTTTGCAGGGGGTGAGAGGATCAGGCCCCTGGGATTTAGGTTGGGGATGGAATTCACCAAGTGCTATTCTTGCAAATGCTTACGAGCCAAATGACCCTAGAAAAGCCAGAACCATATTATTTACCAGTACGCCCACTACACCTGGTGTGACCATTTTTGGTGAAGTAACACCTGTAGGTTTGCCTAATCCACGATACAACCATAAAGTGCATACCAATCCTGCAACCAGAGCAGCAGTTGGTAATCGCTTTGGTTGGTGGAACAATGTGCGTATTTTAAGATATGCAGATGTTGTATTAATGTATGCTGAAGCAGCCAATGAAGTGGGTGGTACCAATAATATTACTGCTGCCAGAGATGCTTTGAACAGTGTGCGTTTTAGAGCAAGAGCAGGTAATAATTCCATATTGCCAGATGTAACAACTACTGATCAGGCATTATTAAGAGAAGCCATCAGAAGAGAACGAAGAGTTGAATTGGCTATGGAGCATGATAGATTTTTTGATATTGTAAGATGGGGTATTTCACAGTCAGTAATGAATGCTGCAGGGAAGACTAATTTCAATGCGGCAAGAGATATATTGTTACCCATACCACAAACACAAATTGACTTAACTGCCGGAGTGTTAAAGCAAAATCCGGGTTATTAATTGACTTTTTAATTATTTAATATGCAATTCAAGAATAATAAATTGAACTTATCGCTGTACAGTTTCCTGGCGCTTGGTTTCTGGATGGTTTCTTGTAAAAAAGATGGTAATCCCAATAATTTGCCGGCCGTTTCAACTGCGGATTATGTTGGCAAAATTGATGGGTTTACCTCATCGGACGAAGTCTTTCCCGAAAGCTTAGTGGCTTATTGGCCATTTGACAATACCAAAAACGAAGTAAAATCAAATACAGCTCCAGGCACTTCAGTGAACGACAGTTATGTAACAAATGGTATTAAAGGACAGGCATTAAGATTGAATGCCGGGTTTCTTTATTATCCAACTCAGTTCAATGCATTTAAAACAGATGTATTTAAAAGTTTTGCAATCAGTACCTGGATTCAAATTTCAAATAATGGGTCAAAGAGAACTATGTTGTTTCAATTAACCAGACCCGGTGTATTCAATGGAAGTTTAAATTTTTCTTTGAATACCAATTCATTTCCAGCTAGTAATGTAACTGATTTGAAAGTACAGCCAACATTTGTAACCATTGGAGGAGGTACGCAGGACAATATAAATACATTGAGAGATGCACCAGGGTCTCCCAATTATATGCCTTATATCACTCCACCAATCGGTCCGGATAAATGGGTGCATTTGGCATTGAATTACAATGCAAGCAATGGTTTCTTTGATATTTGGATTAATGGAAGAAAAGCCGGTGCATTCCCAAGCAGAGGCACTGGAAATAACAACTTTAGATCAGCTGAGCCAAGTGAAGTTATCATTGGCGGTAACTATAATGTAATTCCTGGCAAAACAGTTAGTACCGATGTTAGCTTTGGAACCATGACAGGGGTGATGGACGAATTGAGGATTTATAATATTGCATTACCAGACGCGCATATAAGAGCCTTGTATAATTTAGGGTTAGCTGGTAAATGATTGATTTAGTTCATTTTTTTGGTTGAATACTGGGTTTATTGACAAAAGCCCGCCTTCGGGCGGGTATTTTTAATGCTTTAATAACAATCATGAAATTCTTTATTTCAATTTTAAGTTGTTTGTTGATTTTGGGCGCAAATGCTCAAAAGACTTTAATAAAGCTTGAACCTATACCAACAGCTGATACAGCACTTTTTCGAAAGGTTCAGGAAGCTAGTTTTCAATATTTTTGGTCCGGAGCAGAGCCCAATAGTGGTTTAGCAAGAGAGCGAATTCACCTAGATAATATCTATCCACAAAACGACCAAAACGTTGTAACGAGTGGAGGAGGTGGCTTTGGCGTGATGGCCATTTTGGTTGGAATTGAAAGAGGCTTTATTACCAGAGCAGAAGGCGTTAAGCGACTAGAAACTATCTTGCACTTTTTGGAAACAGCAGACCGATTTCATGGAGTATGGCCACATTGGTGGGATGGCACAACCGGAAAAGTAAAACCATTCAGCAGATATGATGATGGAGGAGATTTGGTTGAGACCTCATTTATGTTGCAAGGCTTGTTATGCGTAAGACAATATTTTAAAAATGGTAACAAACAAGAAAAAGCAATTGCAGTCAGAGCTGATAAGCTCTGGAGAGAAGTTGATTTTAATTTTTACCGAAATAAACAAAATGTTTTGTACTGGCACTGGAGTCCTAATCATGCATGGAAAATGAATTTCCCGGTAAAAGGCTACAACGAGTGTTTGATTATGTATATTTTAGCTGCTTCCTCACCAACCAATGCTGTACCTGCAGAAGTATATCATGAAGGATGGGCTATAAGCGGCAAAATCAGAGACCCAAAAGTTTCCTATTCATTGCCTTTAGAGTTAAATCATCAGGGAAATCCACCGAATGGGGGACCACTCTTCTGGGCGCATTATTCTTATCTAGGGCTTGATCCCAGGGGATTAAGAGATCAATATGCAAATTATTGGAATGAGACTGTAAATCAGGCAAAAATCAATTATAATTGGTGTGTAGAAAACAGTGGAGGATTTAAAGGATATGGCCCCAATAATTGGGGATTAACCTCAAGTTACTCAGTAAAAGGTTATGCAGGACATGCCCCAAGTAAAGAACGTGATCTTGGTGTTATATCCCCAACAGCAGCTTTATCTTCGTTTCCTTATACACCAAATGAATCAATGAAAGCAATGAAATACTGGTATAATGATTTAGGTAGCCAGGTTTGGGGCAAGTATGGTTTTTATGATGCTTTTAGTTTACACCATAATTGGTTTCAACCTCGTTATCTTGCCATTGATCAAGGCCCCATTGTGGTTATGATGGAAAATTATCGTTCAGGTTTTATCTGGAAATTATTTATGAGTAGTCCCGATGTACAAGAAGGATTAAAAAAATTAGGTTTTACGAGTCCCTATTTAAAGTAATTACATGAAATATTTTTGCTTCGCTGTTTTGACTTGTTGTTTTTTATTTAAAATACAAGCGCAAACAACAATAAAAGCCATGTCTTTCAATATTCGGTTAGATGCGGCTTCTGATGGAGAAAACAGGTGGGATCTTAGAAAAGACAGGGTGTCGGGGTTAATGCAATACTATGAGCCTGATTTTATTGGAGCTCAGGAAGTATTGCACCATCAACTCATGTATTTAGACAGCAGTTTGTCTAATTATAGTTATATCGGGGTAGGAAGAGATGATGGAA
>JBDLUU010000064.1:0-6292 GCA_039805185.1 Bacteroidota bacterium | reverse complement strand
GACATTTAATAGAGGGCAGTTTTTAGTAAAATGCTGCCTGACTCTATAGAACAATACAAAATTGTACCCAAAAGCCCCTGATTGACAGGGGCTTGGTTATTTTATGGAAATTTTAATCTTTTGGGCTAATTCAAGCCTTCTGGTTAAACGCTCAGAAACTGGTCGTGAATATAATCTACCACGCTGATCAGGCTTCCGGTTTCGCGGAATACTTTCAATTGTCTGTCTGCTCCGGTTCCCCTTTCAAATATTTTGGAAACATATTCCACCACATGTCTGCTGCCCAGTTCATCCACCACATCGTCTACAAAATCAAGTAATTCGTAAATCAGGGCCTTGGTTTCTACTTCTGTTTCCTTTCCGAAATCAATCAGTCTGCCATTGATTCCATATCGGCTGGCCCGCCATTTGTTTTCATTGATTAAAGAGCGCTGATACATCATGAAATTTAGATTCTGGTTTCTGAGCTTGTAAATTTTTGCACAGATGGCCTGAAACAATGCCGCAATCGTCATGGTTTCCATGATATTCATCGGAACGTCACAGATCCTGAATTCTACCGTATTAAAAAAGGGGTGTACCCTTAAATCCCACCAGATTTTTTTTGCATTGTCTATGCAATTGGTCTTAATCAGCAGGTTTACATAATTTTCATAAACTTCAAAACTTTCAAAATAATCCGGTATGCCTGTTCTGGGGAATTTGTCGAAAACCTTGGTGCGGAAAGATTTGTAGCCTGTATCCCTGGATTCCCAGAAAGGAGAGTTGGTACTAAGCGCATACACATGCGGTAAGAAATAACGGGCAGTATTGGCAATATGAATGGCCATTTTGCGATCTTCCATGCCCACGTGCACATGCAGACCAAAAATCAAATTACTTCGGGCTGCTTCCTGTAATTCATTTACAATCTGATTGTATCTGACATGATCTGTTATGAGCTGGTTTTCCCAATGGCTGAAAGGATGTGTGCCTGATGCACCCACCCAAAGTCCCAGATCTCCTGCAATTTGTGCAATATTGCCTCTTAAAGAAGCAACATCCTTAAAAGCTTCATCAATGTCTTTGCAGATATCCGTACCAACTTCCACAACTGCCTGGTGCATTTCCGCTTTCACTTTGTCTTTTAAGGTTTGCTGACCAACCTGGACAATTTTTTGTTCATGGCTTTTTAATTCGCGTGAAAGCGGATCAATTACCATGTACTCTTCTTCTATGCCTAATGTGAAGTGTTTATAATTGATTTTTGACATACTTGTCTTGTTCTATCTGCTTAATATAATGGCTTCCCGTTTGCACTGCGTTTGATGTATTCACCCCAGGTTAAATTGTCTTTTCCTGCCTGGTGTGCCTGTGCTTTTTCAATAGCAAAACTGGCCGCAGTTTCTACTACCCAATCAAAGTTTTCCTGACCTACACTTTTAATGTCGGCATCTGGTGCAGGGTTGCAGAAGTCAATGGCATAAGGAACGCCGTCTCTTAAAGCCAGTTCAACGGTATTGAAATCATAGCCCAGATACTGGTTGATTTTTAGTACAATATCTGTCATCATTTTCAGCTTTTCCGCAGAGGGCTTAAAGTCTGCAGCATATCTTAAATGGTGTGGATTGCGGGGTTCGTAAGACATGATTCTTACATACTTGCCACCAATGCAATAACATCGGTAGTATTCTTCAAAAATAATTTCTTCCTGTAATAGCATCACCAGCTGTCCTGTTTCTGTATGCTTTTCAAAAAAGTCCTGCTGGTCGTTTAGTTTGTATACATTTTTCCAGCCTCCGCCTGCAAAGGGTTTCATGTATGCTGGAAATCCTACATAGCTGAAAATGCCCTCCCAGTCTAATGGGTAGGAGAGATTGCTAAAAGACAATTCGGCGGTATCGTTTGGTAAATCTCTCGATGGCAGAATCACTGTTTTGGGAACAGGTACATCTATTTTGGTTGACAGGCAATTATTAAAAAACTTTTCATCGGCACTCCACCAGAATGGATTATTAATGACAGCCGTTCCGCATAGGGCAGCATTTTTTAGATAAGCTCTGTAAAAAGGAACGTCTTGACTGATGCGGTCAATTATAACTGCATAGCCACTGTCTTCTCCCTGAATGACTTTGTCAATTTTTACAGGTTCTGCCATGATACCATTTACCTGTTTGCTATTGATTCTTTCTATAAATGCCTGCGGAAAGCTTCTTTCCTGCCCAAACAGGATCCCGATTTTTTTCATGATTGCCATTTTGGTTTACTTGTAATTTAAGTCATAAGATGATAAATAAAAAAATATAATCCCCTATTTTTGAACATATGCATGCACGTCCTCCTGTTAAGACAGAATCGGTTTATCTGGAAACCTGTCTTGTTCATTCTGAATATTTAGAAAGAGAAGTTACCATTGATATATACCTTCCTGCTCAAATGAATGGCTTTGATCAGACTTCCCTTTTACTCATTAATGATGGGCAGGATCTGCCTAAGATGGATTATCAGGAAATGCTTTCTGGATTAATTCAGTCGGAAAAGATTGAGCCGATTTGTTGTATTGGCATTCACTGCGGTCCTTCCAGAAAAATGGAATATGGTACTGCTTATTCAACAGACTTTAAGGGGAGAGGAGCATCTGCTGGCTTGTATACGAAATTTATTTTTGAAGAACTGCTTCCGTTTGTTCGCAAAAAATTCAATGCTCCTTCTTTCAGAGACAAGTCCTTTGCAGGCTTTTCACTGGGGGCTTTGAGTGCCATGGATATAGCCTGGAATCATGCCAGCGAATTTCGTAAAGTGGGCATGTTCAGTCCCTCTTTGTGGTGGAGAAGGAAGGGGTATGATGATGGATACGATGATGAACAGGACCGCCTCATGCACCTGCAAGTTAGAAAGGGTAAGTTCTATCCTTGGTTGCAATTCTTTATTGAATGTGGCACAATGGATGAAACAGCAGACAGAAACAACAATGGTATCATTGATTCTATTGATGATGCACTGGATCTGATTGTAGCTTTAAAGGCCAAAGGATTTACCAATGAACATATTGCTTATCTGGAATTAGAAGAGGGCAAACATGATGTGGAAACATGGGAAAAAGCCATGCCCGAATTTTTAAAGTGGGGATGGGGTAAATAAGATTCACCTATTATATTTTTACTGATTACACTAAGGTATTTCATTTGAACAATAGCAATAAAAAAGCCCCGGGAAATTCCCGGGGCTTTTTCTATCAATGTTATTCTTAATTAGAAGATATAACGTACACCTAATTGCATAGACCATGTGCTGGCTAAGCTTAGGTTATTTTGCCATGGCTTGGTAACCAATTGGCCTCCTTGCTGCTGTAAGTTAAAAGTAGGACGACCCTGAGCATCCAGACCTCTGAAAATCAAAGGCTGGGTGGTAGTAGCGATCTGTCTTACACCTGCAGATTTGAACAACAAGTTACCTACGTTGAAGATATCAGCTGTCAGCTGTAAAGTGTGTTTGCGTGCACCAATATTTGTCATGATGTCTTGCACCACTCTTAAGTCGAAACGAGCAACCCAAGGAAGATAAACTTCGTTACGGCCTGCATACTGTCCCAGATTTCTTCTTAGGTAAGGAGAATTCTGGATGAATTGCTGCCATGCAGCGTGTTGCTCATCAACAGTTCTTGCAGGGTTACCACCACTTGCTGCCTGAGCAACAAATATTGGAGATGCGGTGATGTACATTAAATCAGAGTTATTTGCATCGTTGTTGATGTCTCCATTATAAGTGTAGCTGAAGTTATTACCTCTGGCGATTTCTCCGAATAAACCAATGGTTGTAGCCAAGTGCTTACCAGTATTGAACTTGTAAGACATATTGGTGATGATTCTGTGTGGAGTTACATAAGCTGAGTTGAACAATTGTAAATCGTTCTGCGTACCCGTAGTTGGGTTGCTCTGCCATGTAGAAGTAGCCTGGCTACCTGGGTTAGAAGTTAATTCATTAGCATAGCTCATGGTGTAAGCCAACATACCAGAGAATCCTTTGGTAGAAGTTTTTGTTACCATGAAAGTTAATGAACCACTGTTACCACGGTTTGCGTTTTCCAATACGATTGCAGATCCGATATTGCTGTAAATTCTTCTGTCGCCAGTAGCAGCATATCTAGGTCTTAAATCGCCACCTCCGTTCAATTGAGAATTCGGAGCTTTCTGGTTAGCATTTCTCATCACTACCGCATTGATATCCTTGGTAATTAAGGCCTCAACAGTTAAGCTCCAGCCATTACCTAGTTTCTTGTCAATAGCAATATTGTTTCTCCATACCTGAGGGAAACGGAAAGCCTTGTCCATTAACACAATGTTAGCGTTGTTGGCTAATACACCAGCTACTGGACTAAAGCTTCCTCTGTAAGCATCCGGATTTGGATTGAACAGGAAGTTACCCAACAAAGCAGGATTGGTTACTGCCTGGCTAGCCTGATACATTTGGCTATTGCTTGGCATATTGGTTAAGTAAACAAAAGGAATTCTACCAGTAAATAAACCAGTTCCACCACGAACTACTATGTTTTCATCGTCGATTTTGTAACGGAAGCCAACTCTTGGTGAGAAGTAAATCGTGTTTTGCTTAGGCCATTCGCTGGTTTTGAAATTGGTTGGAGCACCATTTCTGTCAGGGAAGGTTAAAGCAGTAACATTTGGATTTTCTAATGGAGCTTCAGGGAAAATTACTTTGTCTACACGTAAACCGTAAGTCAATTTGAAGTTTTCGTTTACGTTGTATTCATCCTGAAGATATACACCTAACTGACCAATTTTCAAATCAGCAGCATATACAGATGGCTTGTTTGGATCCAAAGAGAAAGTGTAAGAGAATGCAGCAGGTCTTCTGTTGTTAATAAAGTCATCCAAAGAGTTGAATGCATAATAGCTGGCAGAGCCTGGCATAAACATATTACCTACACGCTGATACTCATAAGTTGCACCAGCAGTAATGGTATGCTTACCTGCATAATAAGTAAAATTGTTGGTTACGTTGAACACGTCGTTTTTAACGTCGTTGTTTCTCGTGAATGGATCAGATCCCGCAGACATATAGTTCTGACCATTGTTGTTGAAGATATCAATGGTAGGGAAGATGCCACCAGCAACTGCTCTAGTAGCCTGAATTTTAGAGAAAGTAGCAATGAACTGGTTAGAGAACTTGCCATTGAAGTTAGAGTTTAATTCAATTGAACCGGTTCTTACTATATCCTTGAACTTGTAGTTTGAATTTTCAAAAGACATAGAGTTCAAGCTGAAACGGTTGTTAGGTAAACGGCTGATTGAACCACCAGAACCAGCAGGAGTAAATGAAGGGTTGTTAGGAATACTGGAACCATTCAATTGCTGGTCGTTATTGTTAACAAGGTCAGAATACTTTAAAGTTAACTTGTGGTTGTTGTTGATGTTCCAGTCAATCTTTGCAAGAATCTTGGTGTTCTTGGTAGCAAAGTTAGGGAAGTTGTCAAACGCACCCGGATCGTATCCATATGTAGTTCTCAGGTGATTCGCAAACTTTTGTAGAGAATCTACACTGGTGTTACTTACGTTTCCATTTCCAGAACCACCTCTAGGGCTGAAAGCAATACCAGGCTGGCTTCTTTCTTCTTCTTCATAAGAAGCGAAGAAGAATAATTTATTCTTGATGATAGCACCACCTAATGTAGCACCAAAGATTTTATTGCTAGACTTAACCTGAGCAGGAAGCTTTGCATTTCCAACATTTAAACCGTTGAAGTCCTGGTTTCTGTAAAGACCGTATACAGATCCTTTTAAAGTGTTGGTACCGCTCTTAGTTACAGCATTGATGCCTGCACCGGTGAAACCAGACTGTCTTACATCAAATGGAGCAATGTTTACAGAAACTTCTTCAATCGCATCAATGGAAATAGGGCTTGCGCCACCACCAGGAAGCGGATCAGAACTTAAACCAAAGTTGTTGTTTAAGTTGGCACCATCTACCTGTGTGTTGTTGAATCTCCCGTCTCTACCTGCGAAGCTGGTACCGTTTGCCTGTGGAGTAACACGGGTAAAGTCGGTAATACTTCGGCTGATGGTAGGCATGGATCCTAACATACGCTGATTGATAACTGTTGAAGCACCTCCGGATTTATCTCCGCTGGATTTTTTCTTCAAAGCATTAACCACTACTTCGCTCAACACTTTTGATTCATCTAAAAGTGTAGGGTTAATTACAAATGGTTCACCCAATAAAAGATAGATATCATTTACTGTTTCTACCTTTAAGCCAGTGAAACTGATTTTTAGTGTGTATGGACCTCCGGTTCTTA
>JBDLUU010000063.1:0-2775 GCA_039805185.1 Bacteroidota bacterium | reverse complement strand
ATTTTTTAGGCGCCAAGCCCGATGAAATTCCCTTGCTCAATCTGGCCGGCCCCATGACGGGTTTATTAATACAGCCCATTATTGGGGTATTGAGCGACCGTACCTGGCATCCCCGTTTCGGAAGAAGAAAGCCTTATTTTTTTATTGGAGCTCTGTTCTGCAGTTTGTGTTTGTTCCTGTACCCTTTCAGTTCTACCCTCTGGATGGCTGCCGGTTTGTTATGGGTGTTAGATGCGGCCAATAATACGGCCATGGAACCTTATCGTGCGTTTATTGCCGACAAACTGCCCGGTGATCAGCTGGCTACCGGATTTTTAACGCAGAGTTTTTTTACCGGACTGGGTATTACCCTCGCCAATATTTCTCTTTTTCTTTTTCAACAATACATTCCAGGTCAGTACGGTGCTATTCCCTATTGGGTATTTGGATCATTCTTTCTGGGTTCACTTTGCTCCATCGCTTCTGTACTCTGGAGTATTTCTAAAACGACGGAGATACCTCCAACCCCAGAAGAACTGGCCGCCCTGCGTGCACAGCAAAAAGGTTTGTTTCAGCCCTTTATAGAAATTGGCAAAGCCATTATTCATATGCCGGCCGTAATGTGGAAGCTGGCATTGGTATACCTTTTTCAATGGTATGCGCTTTTTTGTTACTGGCAGAACGCTTCTAAAAGCATTGCCCAGTCGGTATGGAAAACCAGTCCCGGTGAAAACAAAACTTTGTACGAAGAAGCCGTGGGATGGGCCGGTTTGGTTAATGGATGGTACAATGTGGTTACCTTCTTATCGGCATTTGGATTGGTATGGATGGCTAAGAAATTCAGCCCTAAAAAAGTACATATTGTTTGCTTGTTAATGGCAGGTTTGGCTTTACTCTGGTTTCCGCAAATTGAAAACAAGTATATGCTCTTTGTACCAATGGCCGGCTTTGGTATTGCCTGGGCCAGCATGATGGGTATTCCTTACCTGATGGTAGTAAACGATATTCCCAAAGAGAAATACGGTGTGTATATGGGCATCATCAATATGATGATTGTGATTCCTATGATATTTCAAACTACCAGTTTTGGATGGGTGCTGCAAAACTTTTTACATAACGATTCCGGCAAAGCCATTTCCTTTGCGGGTGTATTGTTGTTAATGGCCTGTGCAGCTACCTTCTTAATAAAAGACGTAAAGCCCGAAGGGGAATTGCAGGCCGTTTCCGGAGGAGGGCACTAAGTTTAATAATAACGCTCATGAAAATTCTTTGTATCGGCGAAGCCTTAATAGATATGATCTGCACAGATAAAGGAATGTCTTTATCGGAGGGATCGAATTTCTTAAAAAAGACCGGAGGCGCTCCTACCAATGTAGCTGCGGCCATTGCTGCACTTGGGGGCAAAGTAGAACTGGCTGCTAAAGTGGGCAAAGACCCATTTGGACATCAGCTGATTGAAACCATGCAATCCTTTGGTGTGGGCATACAAGCCATGCAGGAAGACCCTAATCATTTTACCACTTTTGCATTTGTATCGCTGATGAATAATGGTGAAAGAGATTTTGTTTTTAACAGAGGAGCCGATGCACAATTGTCCATTGACGATATTGATTCCATTAACCTGAATAATATTTCTATTATTCATTTTGGATCCGCAACCGGTTTTTTACCAGGTCCTTTGCAGGCAGCTTATTTGCACCTGCTACAGAAAGCGCTGCACCATAATATTTTCATCAGTTTCGATCCCAACTACAGACACTTGCTGTTTAAAAACAATACGGATTCTTTTGTGAGTCAGAGCTGGCATTTTTTGCGCAATTGTAATTTCTTTAAAGTAAGTGACGAAGAAGCCATGTTACTGACCAATACGCAAACACTGGAAGCCGCTACTGCTGTGTTGTTAGATGAAACCAAGGGCGTGTTTGCCATTACACTTGGAAAAGACGGAACCTTGCTGGGTTTTAATGGCGAACAGCATATCATTCCATCTATTGCCGTAAAGCCTGTTGATACTACCGGAGCCGGGGATGCATTTGTTGGAGCAGTATTGTACCAGCTAAGCAAACTGGATCCTGCCACCATCAACGACCTTTCACTGGAAATGTGGTCGCATATGGTTACCAATGCCAATAAAGCGGGTGCCCGCACTTGCGAATACATGGGTGCAATGGAAGCGTTTAAACATTTGAACAATCAGATCTTTGAATAATATGTTTCAATACGAACTACACCAAAAAATTAAAGAGCGCTGTCTTTCCTGTTCACTTAATATTGCAGGAGCCGACCATGCATTTTATTTACGCATGGTTACCAATGCCAACACTTTACAGGAATTGTATTTTTCTATTTACGGAAATCCAGCCTGGGGGGCTCCGGTTCAACATGCTGCATTTGATCGAGCAAAAGCAGAAGGGAATTTTGAAAATTTACTGATTCAAATTATTGAAGCCTATAAACAACGAAAGCCCACTTTCAGAAAAAGAGATGCGCAGAAAGAACAACAGGGTGCCTGGTTTACCAGTAATCAGATTGCCGGCATGAGTTTGTATGTGGATCGTTTTGCCGGAAATTTAAATAATATGCCAGAGCGACTTCCTTACCTGCAGGAATTAGGCGTTAACTTTTTACACCTGATGCCCTTGTTCGAAAGTCCGGAAGGAGAAAGCGATGGTGGGTATGCGGTTTCTGATTTCAGAAAAATAGACAAGCGTTTTGGCACGCTGAATGAATTCAAAAGTTTACAGGAAAAAATGCAGGCTGCTGGTATGTACCTGATGATTGACATTGTGCTCAATC
>JBDLUU010000062.1:0-30005 GCA_039805185.1 Bacteroidota bacterium | reverse complement strand
TCTTTTACTTTCGCGTTTTTGGAAGCTACTTTAGCCATGATTATTTGATTTCTTTATGAACGGTTACTTTTTTCAAAATTGGGTTGAATTTCTTCAATTCAATACGCTCAGGCGTATTCTTTTTGTTCTTGGTAGTAATATAGCGACTAGTACCTGGCTGACCGCTGGTCTTGTGCTCAGTGCACTCTAGTATTACTTGAACCCTGTTACCTTTCTTTGCCATTTTATAGGTAGTTTACTGTGTTTAGTTAGATTTTAGCGCCGTTGGCTCTCATTTCTTTAATTACTGTACTTAAACCATTCTTATTAATGGTTCTTAAAGCGTCTGTTGACACTTTTAACGTTACCCAACGATCTTCTTCAGCAAAGAAGAAGCGCTTCTTTTGCAAATTAGGTAAGAAACGACGCTTGGTTTTAATGTTTGAGTGAGAAACACTGTTACCAACTATTGGCTTTTTACCGGTTATCTGACATACTCTTGCCATGACTCTAATGTTTTTTTCCGATTTTTTCGGACGGCAAAGGTAGGAAAATTCACCAAATTAACAAACCTAACAAAGTATTTTTTCCATTTTTTTAAAAAAAAGCTTCCATTTATCAAGTGTGAAAAACACTTTAACAATTTTCATCACAGGAATTCTGCCCTTAACTTTTCCTAAACAATCCGCTCCAATCCCTTATCTGAATTGAATTTGAGCGAATATACCCTATTTCTGCTGACCGCCACTCCTACCACTCATCTAATAGGGCTACCTGGCCATGTAACCTATCACAATCGCCTTCGTCCGATATATGCAAGCCAGTAGTTTTGACTTGTAAATCGTAAAAAACAAACAAAAAATAAAAACATGAAAAAGATTCTAATTGCCGCTGCCATTTTAGTAAGTGCCAGCAGTTTCGCCAACCCCATTACCCTTGAATCAGACAAGGGGAACCTAAAAAGCCTTTTAGGTAAAGTGAGTAGTGTACAGTGGAAATCCGCTGCCAAGTTTGAAAAAGCCAGCGTTCAGGTAGAAGAACAAAAGGTAGAAGTATTCTATAATACAGATGGAGACTTAATTGGCACCACCCGCTACCAGGATTTTGACAAATTGCCTAAAAATGCCCTGAAAACCATTACCAGTAAATATACTTTCCCTGAATATGCTTTACAGGAGTGTATCGCCTTTACCAACGAATACAATGAAACCAGTTACTATGTATCTATGACTACCGAGAAAGAATACCTGGTGCTGGCCATTACGGAATATGGTGAAGTGAGCATTTTTTCAAACAACAGAAAATAATTTCCCAATACTTCATGGCTCCTATTAGTTATATGGTTGATGGAAGCTGCTCCTGATTAGGGGCAGCTTTTTTATTGGGGGAAACTGATTTTACCCATGGTTACAGAAGGAATACCCGCGTGTCCTCCGCCAATAGCAACCGAACCGCCTGCAACATTTTCATTGGCCAGAACCGCAAAAAGAACGGCTTCCTTTGCATCCGGATGAATATGCAAGGCATCTGTTGTATAAAAACGGGCATCGGGTAAAGATGCTTTTATAAAATCCATAATCATGGGATTGTGCATGCCTCCCCCGCTGCTGTAGACAACCAGGTTTTTATGACCAATCAATTCCTGCCCGCGTTCAATGGCCGTAACAATCGTGGAAGCAGTCAATCGGTTTAATGTGGCCATGATATCGTAATGGCTGATTCCGGCTTGCCCGGATCGCTGAATAGCCTGTTCCAGATAAGCGAGATTGAATAATTCAGGCCCGGTGGTTTTGGGAAAGGGTTCTGCGAAGAACGGATCTGACAATAACACATCCAGTAAAGCATCATTTACTTTTCCCTGCAAGGCTATTGCCGCATCCTTATCATAGGCACAATTAAAATGCTTTTGAACAAACTGATCCATCAGGGTATTACCAGGTCCTGTATCGGTACTGAAAATTTTAGCCGCATCCAGGCTGCCGGGCAAAAAAGTATAGTTGGCAATCCCACCGATATTCAGCATAATCCGGTCTTCTCCTTTTTTACTGAAAATGAAATAATCACCGTAAACCGCCAATGGCGCACCTTCGCCTCCTGCCGCAATATGTTTCTGCCTGAAATCGCTCATCGTGATGATTCCGGTTTTTACAGCAATCTGATCTCCGTCTCCAATCTGAAGGGTTGCATTGCCAAATTGAGGTTTGCCGTGCAAAAGCTTGGGAGCATGGTAGACCGTTTGCCCATGGCTGGCAATCAGGTCTATTTCAGCGGGTTGAATCCCCCAACCCTTTAATGCCTTTAATATCATGGCTGCATGCTGCTCACCCACCCAGGGATTTAACAGACATAGCAATTCAAAATCAATTGTCTTTTTAGAAAAAATTTCCCTGATAGCCAATTTGAATGTTTCATCAAAAGGAATGGTCGTGAAATGTTTTACTGCTACTTCTGTTTCCATGCCACTGCCAGTAATATCGCAAACTGCAATATCCAAGCCGTCCAGAGAAGTACCACTCATTAAACCAATAATGGTTCTTTTGGGGGCAGCACCCATCTTAGCTAACTGAGCAATATACTGGTTCATTGTCGATAATTTTACCTAAAATACGCAAATAACCGCAAGAAAAATAGCTTTTTACGCAATATTCTGCAAACTTCCCCCTTTGGCGAATAAACGATCAACCCTTTTTTCTACTGCGGTATCTTTCTCCACCGGGGGCGCATGATGGGGTTTTATTCGGGCATCTATTACCAATGGTCCTTCACAACCCCAATGTTTGTTGATGACGGTTTCCTTAATGCCATGAATATCATGCGAAGGATTGCATCGGGTATAGGTTACCCATAGATAATTGCGCAAATTGGCTGATACAAAATCGGCATCATCACAAACCACCAGCATGGCAATTCCCTTTAGCTCATCAGTTGAATTATGGAGCTGATAATTCAGGATTTTCATTTCTTCTTTTACTGTCTGATAATTGGTAAAAGGCTTGGTCTTTATGGCAATAACCCCAGGCATCACCAATTGGGGGTTTTCGAATTGTGTTAGTTCATTTAGTACCGATGGGATTTCGGTCGTTAACTTTCGGATAGGTTCACCATAGGCAGCAAACACCACTTTGCTTCCCGTATTCAATCCGGTTCCGGAATAATCCAGCGTATCAATGGTTGTGTTGGTATAAAAATGAACATCTCTTTGCAGGTTGATTCTTTCCAATACGTATTGAAAGAAAGGCTGCACCGGATGTGTATGCAACTGATTGGTATCATCTGCTGCAATAAATAAAAACTTAGCCAGACTTAGCTGACCTGTACCCAACACATGGTTGGCAATGGTAAGCAACTCTGCAGGTTGTTTGGTAGGTGTATAGGGTGTATACCTTTCACTCCCTACTGCCAGCAATAAAGGGTGCACACCTGCCGCATCCACTGCATGTACTTCTTTCAGGCCGGGGATTTCCTGCGGGATGGCAGCCCCTGTTATTTCATGAATCAGTTCGCCAAAGCTGGTGTCTTCCTGCGGCGGACGGCCCACCACCGTAAATGGCCAAATCGCATTTTTTCTTGCATATACTTTATGCACACGCATCAATGGAAACTCGTGTTGCAAACTATAATAACCCAGGTGATCACCAAAAGGGCCTTCCGGCTTATTTTCTCCGGGATATACTTCTCCGGTTATCACAAAATCTGCATCGGTACTGATACAGAATCCATCTTCATAAGTATAGCGGAACCTGCGACCACCCAGCACCCCGGCAAAAGTCATTTCGCTGATCCCTTCCGGTAAAGGCATTACAGCAGATAAAGTATGGGATGGAGGACCTCCTACAAAACAACTTACTTTCAAGGGCTGTCCTTTTGCATTGGCTTTGGTTTGGTGAACACCTATGCCTCTGTGCAACTGATAATGCAATCCAATTTCCTTGTCTTTTGTATAATCATTTCCTGTTAATTGAATGCGATACATGCCCAGATTGGCTTTCATGATACCCGGCTGGTCAATATCTTCTGTATATACCTGTGGTAAAGTCACAAATGCACCTCCATCCATGGGCCAGTGATGAATGAGCGGAAGATCGCTGATATTGATTTCTTCATACATCACGGGTTTGGTCCAGGGATTCTTCAAGGGCAAAGCTTTAATAGCCGCCAAACCAGCAACTGCATTTTGCAGTGGTGATTTCAGGGCTTTGATTGGATCGTTCTTTAATTCGATTAATTTTTGTACACTTTCAATCGTGTTCCGAAAAATAAATTTGGAACGATCAAGTGTTCCAAAAATATTGGATGCAGCCCTGAAGCGGGAGCCTTTTACATTTTCAAATAATATAGCAGGGCCTTTTAATTCGTACACCCTAAGATGTATGGCCGCCATTTCCAGATAAGGATCCACTTCTTCCTTCACACGAACTAGGTGACCATTTTTTTCCAGGTCAATCAAACAAGCTTCTAAAGATGGATAATTCATATGCTATCAACAAAGCTAAAGCCTAAAAAGTTGATATGCGAATAGTTTCAAGTAATTTTGCGATATGACGAAGCTGAGTGTAAACATCAATAAGCTGGCAACGCTAAGAAACAGCAGAGGGGGCAATAACCCCAACCTGATTCAGTCCGCATTGGATATTGAGCAGTTTGGCGCGGATGGTATTACCGTTCACCCAAGACCCGATGAAAGACATATCCGCTATGCAGATGTACAGGATTTAAAAAAAGTATTGCATACAGAGTTTAATATTGAAGGGAATCCTACCGAACAAAAATTTGTAGACCTGGTGCTAGCTAACAGGCCCGCTCAGGTAACCCTGGTTCCCGATGCATTGGGACAGCTAACCAGTAACCACGGATGGAATACCATTGAACACCAATCTTATTTACAATCCATTATCGGTGTTTTTAAATCAGCGGGTATCCGGGTTTCTATTTTTGTAGATCCTGTTGTAGAAATGGTGGAAGCAGCTGCCACCACCGGAACCGACCGTATTGAATTGTATACCGAGTCTTATGCAGTAGCCTTTGCAAAAGGAAACAAAGAAGCTGCCATTGCCCCTTTTGTTGCTGCTGCTGAAGCAGCCAGACGATTGGGTCTGGGATTGAATGCAGGACATGATTTAGACAAACATAATCTGGGTTATTTCAGTAAAGAAATCCCCTGGCTGGACGAAGTGAGTATTGGGCATGCATTGATATGTGATGCTATTTATTTAGGATTGGAGAATACAGTTCAACTTTATAAAAGAGAATTAATACATTAATATTCATCATATGAATCATCAACCACAGGTAGGCATCATTATGGGAAGTGACAGCGATTTGTCTGTAATGGAAGCTGCAGCACAAGTGTTACAGGAAATGGATATTCACTATGAATTAACCGTTGTGTCTGCACACAGAACACCGCAAAGAATGATGAACTATGCATCATCTGCTGCGAAAAGAGGACTGAAAGTAATTATTGCAGGGGCCGGTGGTGCTGCACATTTACCGGGTATGGTTGCGGCTATTACTGCTTTACCTGTGATTGGCGTTCCCATAAAATCTTCTAATTCAATTGATGGCTGGGACTCTGTTCTGTCTATTTTACAAATGCCTAACGGTGTGCCCGTTGCAACCGTTGCATTAAACGCTGCTAAAAATGCAGGCTTGCTGGCTGCACAAATTATTGGCGCTTTTGATGCAGGAATTGCGGAGAAAATGGCACAGTATAAAAACGACATGAAACATGCTGTTGAAGAAAAAGCAGCAGGCCTGAAAGCTAAGTGGCCAAATCAGTTTGATTTGTAAACTCTAGAATCTTACTCAAAGCCTCTTCACCGCCTTCGGCGTTGAGGGCTTTTTTATTTGCTCACTTCCGAAAGCAAGCTTTCGTCGTTCACAAATAAAAAAAGCCTCTCTGATTTCTCAGAGAGGCTTTGTGCCCCGGAACGGAGTTGAACCGTTACTCGCGTTGCGGCGAACAGGATTTTAAGTCCTGCGTGTCTACCAATTCCACCACCGGGGCTGCCATAAAAAATCCCGCAACTATGAGCGGGATTTCTTGGAGCGGAAGACCGGGCTCGAACCGGCCACCCCGACCTTGGCAAGGTCGTGCTCTACCAAATGAGCTACTTCCGCGTTTTGTAAGAACTAAATTGGGAGTGCAAAAATAGCAATCTCTAGTTCATAACAAAATTTTTTTTCGATTATTTATATTCTGGTTTGAATTTAGAACTGCTTTGTACTTCTACCTTGGGTTTTCCCTTGTAGCGCTGGTTGTACATACGGTAACATCCGCCCAATACAAAAGCTAAAATGCAAAATACCTGAAGGTAAAACAAGAATCTGGAAGAACTAACCCAGTTATTCTTAATGTCTTTTGCTTTGTGTTCTAATATTTCCTGTGACATAGTTATTAATTACGTTGCAAAAATAAGGTATGAAAGCAAAATTATCATCTCCCTGTGGATATAATTTCAAGAAAACGTTTTTTATTCTCTACAAAATATTTCCAGACAACCGACCCTTTGTACACGCCATTCAGTGTGTGCATAGGTTTGCTGACTTTCCGTATTGTGGCGTACCGTCCTAAAAACCACCAGCCAAAAGCAAAATGCGCTTTCATGATAGCAGTAAAAAAATAAATATCACCTGTTAGCAATCCCTTCCAGGCAGAAACCGCATCCAGAAAAAATCTTACAGGCAATTTCCAGAGCATTTCTGTAAAAGGCAGATTCTTTGCCATCATAATCAGGTTATTTCTGAAATTCAGAAACACTTTTCTGCCCCCTCTGGGTAAGGTTCCGCCACCAACATGGTACACTGCTGAATCAGGGCAAGCCATAATGGTATAACCAGCCAACTGCATCCGCCAGCATAAATCAATTTCTTCCTGATGCGCAAAAAAATAAGGATCAAACCCGTTCATTTCATGAAAAACAGCTGCCCGCACAAACATGGCGGCTCCGGATGCCCAGAATATGGGCTCGCAATGGTTGTACTGTCCTTCATCCGTTTCACAAATATCAAATACCCTTCCCCTAGAAAAAGGATAGCCAAGGTGATCAATCCAGCCACCGGCTGCACCTGCATATTCAAAAGAATCCTTTTGTTGAAAAGCCAGCATTTTGGGTTGTGCTGCAGCAATGCGCTTATCTCGCTCCATCAACTCAATAACAGGGGTAATCCAATCATTGGTCACTTCCACATCAGAATTCAACAAAACATAATAATCGGCTTCTACCCTTTTCAGGGCCCAGTTATAGCCACCGGCGAATCCTTCGTTTACATGATGATCCAGAATCCTAATATGAGGAAATGTGCGTTGTACAAATGCGATTGAATCGTCCGTAGACCCATTATCTGCCACAATAATCTGAAGATTTAAATAATTGGTAGCCATCACCGAAGGCAAAAATTGCTCCAGGTGCTTTTTACCATTGTAATTTAAAATGACTACTGCAACAGAGGGACTCAAAATGGAAGTTTTGGCGAAAGTACAATCAAAAGTTTTATAAACTCAGCCCCCAGTTAATTAAAGCCCTTACTTCTCTGGGCACTGTTTGTACCCTTTCTTTGGATGCTTTGTGTGCAAGTCTTACAATTATCATCTGTTTGGATGGAATCATAATAATGTACTGACCCAGGATGCCACGAGCATAAAAAATCTCCGGATGCTGAGGATCTATCCACCATTGGTATCCATAATAATTGCATTTCTCCCCTTTTGTATCTGTAATATTACAAGGCATAATAGACTGTCTCCAATATATGCTGTCAATTACCGGCACACCATCTATTTTCCCGGAATCCAACATGAATTTACCAATGCGGGCAAAATCCCTTGCATTACTATTGAAACAGCAATAAGCTTTTGTATTTCCCTTATCCTGATCGGTACTCCATAATGCATCATGCGTTGCACCCAGCGGCTGCCACAACTTTTCGGCAGCATAGGCATTTAATTTTTTACCGGTTGCCTTCTCCAGAATTAAACCCAGCAATTGGGTATCTCCACTTTTATAATAATGAATGGCGCCTGGTTTATTTTTCATTTGAATCTGTGTGGCCGTCTTTACCAAATCATTGCCATAATATGCTTCTGCAGTAACACTAAAGGGATTCCAGTAACTTTCGTTCCAATCGGTTCCACTGCTCATCGTCAACAAATCTTTGATGGTGACAGCCGCTTTCTCCCCTTTAGAAAATTCGGCTATAAAATCACCAACAGGCTGTTCAACCGATTTAATTTTTCCTTCTTTAATGGCCGCACCAATTAAAATACTGGTAATGCTTTTGGCAACAGAAAAGGATCCGGACAAAGAGCTATCACTATACCCCTCCCAATACTTTTCAAACTGCAGAGAATCGTCTTTTATCACTAAAACGCCCACCGTTTTCAATTCTTCTAGTAATGCATTCAGGCTATCCGGATAGTTGATTTTATTGAACCCGGCACCATAAGGCCAGGGTTTATCAACGGGTGCAGCTGCTACTTTCTCATTGCTGAAGATTTTATAATCGTCAATAGCCGAAAAATTGTAATACGCAGCTTTAAACAAATAAGTTTTATCGGCCAATACAGCATAAGAAGAGAAAACGCCAGTTATAATAACCAATACAATAAACAACCATTTGAGTATCCGCATAGGGTTAAATTTTGAATGAATATAATTAATTATCTTGCAGCTATGTTATTTATGCACTTTCTCCATTTTAATCTGGATTTCCTGGATCATCCTTCGGGTAGATAGTTTTACATATTCACTTTCACTCTAATCCGGCAAAGCCGGCATTTTTTACATTCAAAATCTGATCAAATGGAAACAGCGAACCTATCGCCTGTTACAGCAGCATATTTACAATTAGAAGAAAAATTTGGTGCACATAACTACCATCCTATTCCCGTTGTACTAGAAAAAGGGGAAGGCATTTATCTGTGGGATGTAGAAGGCAAAAAATATCTTGATTTTCTAAGCGGGTATTCCGCAGTGAATCAGGGGCATTGTCATCCCAAAATTATTCAGGCACTTACCCAACAGGCACAGAAGCTTACTTTGACGTCCAGGGCTTTTCACAATAATTTATTGGGGCAATACGAACAATATATCACCCAGTATTTTCAATACGATAAAGTATTACCCATGAATACGGGTGTTGAGGGAGGTGAAACCGCTATTAAGCTGGCCAGAAGATGGGCTTACGCAAAAAAAGGAGTTGCGGAAAACAAAGCAAAAATCCTTTTTGCAGAAGGCAATTTCTGGGGAAGAACACTGGCTGCCATTTCTTCTTCCACCGACCCCAGCAGTTACCACCAGTTTGGCCCTTTCATGCCTGGATTTGAACTGGTTCCATACAATAATACCGAGGCGCTGGAAAAAGCATTACAGGATCCGAATGTTGCAGCTTTCATGGTTGAACCTATTCAGGGTGAAGCGGGTGTAGTGATTCCCGACGAAGGTTATTTAACAAAAGTAAGAGCGCTTTGCACCCAATACAATGTGTTATTCATTGCAGATGAAATCCAGACAGGTTTAGCCAGAACGGGTAAAATGCTGGCCTGTGATCATGAAAATGTAAGACCTGATATTCTCATTTTAGGGAAAGCCCTTAGTGGTGGCACTGTGCCGGTATCAGCGGTTTTAGCCGACGACTTTATTATGATGAATATTAAACCAGGAGAACATGGATCTACTTATGGTGGAAACCCATTGGCCTGTGCTGTGGCTATGGCCGCACTGGATGTTTTAAAAGAAGAAAGCCTTGCCGACAATGCGGAAAGAATGGGTCAGTTGTTGCGTGCAAAATTAGAGCAGCTGCAATCCCCTTATATCAAAACCATCAGAGGAAAGGGCTTACTAAATGCCATTGTAATCAATCATCCCAACCCTGACGCAGCCTGGGAACTTTGTCTCTTACTAAAAGAAAGAGGCTTACTGGCTAAACCAACGCATGGAGATAAAATCAGATTTGCACCTCCGCTAATGATTAATGAAGAACAGATTAATGAATCGGTTGCTATTATTGGCTCTGCTTTGGCAGCGCTATCTTAGGCAGGAATGACATAATCATTGTAATGGCCGAAAAGGCAAGTAGTAAAAATAAACCTATTTGCCTTTTCGGGCACTCGCCACCATCGCAGGTAGTAAGAATAATATAGTTACGCACAGCCCAGGCAAAGAACATGGCAGTAAGGAATACATTGATTCGCTTCGCCCAGATTTTAGGAATCAGAAACAAAGCTCCAGCTATCGCCCCCATATAAACGAGGAACATTCCGGGTCTTCCGAATTTGGTTCCTTCTGCTTTAAAGCCCGTGATGGTAATATCTTTACTTTCAATTACCACCCAGGGCATGAAACAAACCAAAATAGTAATCAATACAGCAATGAATCCAATTGTTTGGGAGTGTTTCATGAATTAAAAATCTTTTAAAAGTTTGATTTCGTTTCTGTACAAAAGAATCCGACCATCATTTTCTAATTGCTTTAATAGTCGCGATATCACTACCCTGGAAGTTGCCAGCTCATCAGCAATTAAATAATGGGAAGCTTTGATAACACTGGAACCTGTAATCTCTTTTTTCTCTCGCAAATAAGCAATTAACCTCTCATCTAATTTATAAAAAGCAATGGATTCAATATTTTTCAATAATTCCAGAAAACGGTCATTAAAACTCCGCATTATGTAGTTTTTCCAACTAGGGTATTTACACAACCACTCATCTAGTTTCACATGTGGAATGGCCAGTAATTCAACATCTTCTTCTGCGATGGCTTTAACTTCACTCTTTTTGGCTTCCACACAACAGCTATAAGCCATAGAACAACTTTCATTATTAGACAGATAATACAGTAACAACTCTTTACCATTCTCATCTTTACGAAGAACTTTAATGGTTCCTTTTAAAATCAAAGGCATGTAACGGATGTATTTCCCATAATCCATGATTAAATCCCCCTCTCTAAATTGTCTTACCTCACCAAACTGGTACATTTCAGTTACCAAGGCTGGTTCAAAAATTGCGTCAAATGGAGTAACGGTTCTGGCCATGTTTAAAAATGATAATTCAAAACAAAGTTATAGAGAACCATATTAACTTTATTGATTTCATTTTTAGGATTACTATAAAGGTTGCCCTGATTCATTTTTCCTACCATCAACAATTGAGCGTCCATTCCCTGCAAAAAACCGGCAAATGAATATCGGATATCAGCATTTACCTGCCAGTAAGAAGGCATTCCGAATTTATTGAGAAGGGTATTATTTACATCGGGCATATCAAAATAACCCGCAGATACATTCAGCTTCAATCTTTTTTGTGGGATTGCATATGCCGCTTTTGCCACAATTGCATGAACGTCTCCAAAACCCTCATTTCTTTCCCTTGGCATAAATGTGAAAAAAGGATCTCTGCCCCATTCTCGTGGCATTAAATAACGACCTTCTTTTGTAATGCGGTTATAATTGATAGAATAATCCCATCGCTGATTTTTAAAACCGAGTCTGGCACCATAAGTAAATGCACCACTACCCTTTTCAATAAATCGCTTCGCAGGATCTTCGTTGCCACCATTAGATAAAGCATGCTGTTTCAAAACCTGTGCACCTGCATAAAAAACTTCACCGGATTTTTGCGTTGGAAATTCAACATCCAGTTGCATCATAGCTGCATTAAAAACATTGGGCACCCAGATATCCCAGACCTGCAGTGTTTTATTTTTACCAATATCCCTCTTTACACCCAACATAGAAACTTGCTTTACCTCTATATGATCCGGATAGCCTGATTTTGTTCCATCTGTATTCACCCCAGAAGGATATATTCCCAATGACTCCCCAACATTATACCAGTTTACAGTACCCCTTGGTGAAATTGCATATATAACACCTCCTTCCAATCGTGTTTTCTTTTCTTTATTTGTAACCAGCCATACGCCTTCTACCCCTGTCGGCCGCATTCTCCCATCTTGTAAATTAATGAAGGGCGAATTAATCAATTGTCTACCCCAGGTAATAGAAGCATTATTAAAATGATACTTGATATAAAATTCCTCCAACCTATCCAGATCTTTCTTGTTATTTGGATTTTTAATGTCAAACAGTGCAATTTCATAACGACTACCCGCGTTGGTAGCAGGGTCTTTTTTATTAAAGTTGAATGAACCGATATTGAAAATATAAAATCCACTCACAGCAAACTGAAACCGCTTATAACGTGCCGTTTCAAAACGTATACCACCTCCCGCTGCATTGGCATAAAAATCTGTGAGCCCTTTGCGATTATCAGTTGCCATAAAAAAATAACGAAAGTGCCCATTGACTGTTCCATTTTTAAATGCATGAAGAATAGAATTGGTATCCACCAGATTTTCTTTGGCACCTTTCCACATTTCAGGCTTGGTGGCTATTTCCTGATGTTGAGAAAATACCATCCCATTCAACAGCAATAGAGCCGTTAATAAAATTATCAAACGCATACCCATTCCGAGTTTATTCTTTATCTAAATTCATAATCAACTCCAGTAACCTGAGACAATAAGGTTCCCGGCCCATCTAAAATGATGGCATTTTTTTCCGGAAAAGGGGTTACGGGTGAATTGTTTTTTAAATAATCCGCTATAGTGCTATGCAGGGTAAAGGCTGTATTCTGCGGATTACGAACATTTCTCATTCTACAAAGCATGTCGGAAGGATCACCATCACGTTCACAGGCGCAGATAGTATATGTTTTTGAAAGATCCAACAGTGCATTGCCAACCATTACTTCTTTTACTCGCTTTCCTTTCTCAGCAAAAGCCTCAAACTTCACTTTCATCCCTTTGAACTTAATAACCCAGCCTCCAAATCTTTCAGATGCTTCTTTAGCAAATACATTATTCAATTCTTTTTCCAGCCAATCCAGTATTTGTTTGCCAGTTACCGTTCCGGTTCGCACTGTACTGTCTACAGGTAACATATCGTAGATAAACCCTTCTGTTATGGAGATATAACCCGTAGCATCGGGTGTTGTTCTGGGTGGACAGAAACGAAATCCATTAGACAATACAATATCAATTTCAGGCAACTTCCAATGAAGTGCGTTTAGAATCATTGTATCAATCGGGTTCTCAACTACAAAATAGCGATACAAAGGAATGGTGCTGTAACCAACAATTTTGTGAATCTGATTCGAAAAAGGTTCTTCATATTGGCTAATTAAAGCCGCCATTTTTTTATCTGCTTTAATTTGGGTGGCATTTACTTCATCCAATGAATATTCTTCCCCCACCATCTTGCCATTCTTAAACTGCAATTTTAGTTTGCCGACAAAAGAACCAAAAGCACCGGGCTCAACCACTTTGGCATACTTGCAAATAATGGGTTTCCTAACACGTTCGTGCGTGTCTCCTCCCAAAATATAATCTACTCCAGCACAAACAGGCAAATTAGCCAGATGCAACTGTTGAGACAATCCTAAATGTGCAACGATCATCACCGCTGCACATTGCTCCTGATTTCTCAATACATCAACATAATATGCCAGATTTTCTTCAGGTTGTGTATAAATAATTCCCTTACTGTAATTGGGAGATTGCCTTAAAGGCACCAATGGATCCGTATAACCGATAAACCCTATCTTGACTCCATTTACCTGCCAGATATGATAAGGCTGAAAAATCAATTCACCTCTTTTCCCTTCACCCAGATCATGATACATATTAGCACATACCTTTGGTGCATGCAATGCCCCCAACAATGCCTGCATAGCTTTCTTATAATAAATTACTTCCCAGTTACCTGGTAAATACAAATCATAATTCAATGCGTTCAAGATAGGGACCATTGCCTTACCTAGGGTTTTCACAGAGAGTTCACTCCCCTGAAACATGTCGCCAGTATCAATTAAAAAACTATGCTGATTGGCTTTTCGCTCTTTTGTAAAATAAGTAGCTAGATGGGCGTATCCACCTGTTTTCCTGAAAACCAATTTCCCATTTTCCCAAAATAATTCATCATGCGAATGAACCTGACAATGCACGTCTGTTGTCTGCAAAATGGTAAGCTCCAATACATCATCCCCGTCAATCGATTTCAATTGATTTTCTAATTCACCCGAAGTATTTGCATTTTCAGCAAAATTTGCATTCGCAGTATTGTTTACTGCAACCAGTCCGGCCGTTCCCAAAACACCTATTTGTTGCAAGAATGTTCTTCTGTTTTTTGACATGGGATAAGTTTGGGGTTATTTTTTTGCTTTATCAGCTATCGGTTTAAATGGACCGTACTTATGTTGCTTCTCTGTAAAATCATCTGCATATGGACCAAATGGATGATCAATGGGTTTCTTGGTAATATCCGGCCAATCTTTTGGCACAGATAAGTGTGGTCTGGATTGAGATAGTACATAAGCAGAAACATCCCATGCTTCTTCATCAGTAAGCTGTGGATTTTCATGTGTTACCCCTAATGGCATATTGTATTTCACATATTTGGCAAAATTGGTAATCCGATACAGTCCCGCTCCATCATTAAAACTATGCTTACCCCATAGAGGAGGGAAACTGTATTCCACCTTATCCGGATTCAGCACACCTTCCCCATTTGCCTGATGACAGCTCTGACATTTGGTTTCATAAACGGTTTTGCCTTTGATTGGATCTGCCGATCTGTCTAAAAATGCCAGGTCTTTTAAACCTGATCCTGCTGCTTTTTCACCTTGCTTAACATTGGATCCAATATGATTGATGTAAGCAACGATGGCTTGCATTTCCTTACTGCTCGTATCCAATGCCTTCCCATTTAGGCTTCTTTCAAAACAATCATTTACCCGTTTGTAAATATTTTCAACTGATCCACTCCTTGCCCTGAATTTTGGGTAAGTAGAAGCCACTGACCCGTAATTATTTCCAAAAGCAAGTGTGCCAGCCTGCAAATGACAATTCTGACAATTTTGTCCATTGGAAACTTTCGTAACAGAACCATTTGGTCCAAGGTATTTGGCAGTGTGTGCAATCAAGTCTCTTCCGTAATAAACCATTTCTTTTTCAGCTGCATCTGTAACCAAATCCAATGCTACAGGTTGCCAGTAACTTTCAAGAGCTGCTGTTTTTTTTATTTCATTTTTTTCAGATTCAGGTATTGCAGGTGTTAAAGCATTTACATTGTCAGCGCTAAACCATCCCTTAATCGTATCTGTATTGTAAATGACCAGCGGTAGTAAAACAATAAATGTCACTAATACAATAATCAGATTCAACATGCGCTGAATCATTCTAATCAGGTCCTGTTCCTTTTCGTTTGATTGATTGGATTGTTGTTGCATTTTTGTTAAATGTATTGATAGATTTACAATAGATTAATGAGGCAATTTTTTCATAAAAACACCATATAGATAGGTCCCTACAATCGCAAAGAAAAATACAACAGTCATCGATAAAAATCCATATCCAATATTTACCACCATCGGTCCGGGACATGCACCACTGAGCGCCCAACCTAGTCCGAATATAGACCCACCAATAAGGTATCTGGCAACCGATCTGTCTTTCGGATAAAATAATATTGGGTTTCCGTGAAAATCCCGAATCTTAAACTTCTTAATCAGTGCAACACCAATCACTCCAATTGTTACAGCTGTGCCAATGATACCATACATATGAAATGCCTGGAATCGGAACATCTCCTGAATTCTAAACCAGGAAATGGCTTCTGATTTGGCCATCACAATGCCAAATACAATTCCCAGTAATAAAAACTTTAAAAACTTCATATCAAATAAATTATTTCAATTAGTTATTTTTCTTACTCATTATAAAATGAATGGCATAATTAAGTGTGTCATTAAAAGTCCTCCAATAAAGAATCCAACCACAGCAATTAAAGAGGGTAACTGCAGATTACTAAGCCCACTGATGGCATGCCCTGATGTACAGCCTCCTGCATACCTGGAACCAAATCCAACCATCAATCCGCCAAAAGCAAGAATTAAAAATCCTTTCACACTAAATACAGCCTCCCAACTAAATAATTCATTAGGTTGTAAGGAAGTTGGCGCAGCAATGCCCATTTTACCAAGATCTTCAATGGTTGAAGCAGAAATATCAACGGGTCCGCCTGTAGATAAATAATTAGATGCAATATATCCACCAATAATGGAGCCAACTAAAAAAACAATATTCCACAGCTGTGCTTTCCAGTTAAAATCGAAGAATTTGGTTTTTTTACCCAGTCCGGATGCCGCACAAATGGTTCTTAAATTAGAGGAAAAACCAAAGGATTGACCAAAGTACAAAAGGAAAAACATAATGGAAGCAATCATTGCACCTGAAAACCACCATGACCATGTTTGTGTTATTATTTCTTTCATTGATTAATATTACTTTATTTTAATTGAAATGATATAATAGGTTTAAATAAATGATTGACCATTTTTTCCATAGCACTCTGATGGAGCATTCCTCCCTTACCATGCGTTCCAATGCAAATCATATCCATATTGAGCATTTGATTAAAATGAATAACGCCACTTTCAACATCTGTATCACTGATTAAATGGCACTCAAAATTGTCAATAGAATTCAAAGAAGCAAATTGCTTCATTTTATCTTCTATTTCCGCTTTACTGGAATTCGTATTCCCGGAAACGATCTGGAGTAAATGAAGTGTTGGATTAAAGGCTTTCAGCATTTTATGCATCAGCGTTAAATTCTCAGCCTTGGGAGTTGAGAAATCATGTACCAATAACAAGTGATTGATGGCAAGATCAGAACGATCACACATCAAAGACAATAAAGGAACAGTTGATTTTCTTGCAATCATCTGCGTTTCTGTTCCGGAAACTTTCTCTTTAATTCCCCAGGCACCTTTGGTTCCCATTACAATTAAATCAAACTGCTGATGGCTGGCAAATTGAATAATTGAGTCTGTAACTTTTCCCAGCTTGAGATGTGTTTTTATTGACCCCCCGTAATGGTTTTGCAAAGAATGCAAATTTCTGTTGGCAATCGAGACTTGCTGTTCAATATACCTTACATCAATTTCACCACAGGTTGAAATCTTTCCCTGAGCATCCATTGTTACCGTATCCGGAACCGACAAAACATGCAAAAAGTGTACATCTACATTGATTTTTTCAGCAATCTTTTGCACCATTACATAGGCATATTCTGCTTGAACAGAAAAATCTGTCGGTATTAAAATTTTTAAAGTTTCCATTGTAAGTATGTTTATTCTTATTGAACAAATTGTGCAACATGCTGCCAGGTACCACCATTCACTACATTGGGAATGCCTTGTTGCTCAAGTAATGACTTAGCCATTCCACTCCTATTACCGCTTCTGCAAAATACGATGACACTGTTTTTGTTTTTGAACTTGGCGATCTCTCGGGTGATATTATCTAATGGTATATTCACAGATCCTTTAACATGCCCATCAGCAAATTCCCCTGGGGTTCTTACGTCAACAAGAAAAGCGCCCTCATTAATTAAGGATTTCAAATCTGCGGTATTACTATTACCGCCAAATAACATATCAAAAATGCCCATGATTGATTATTTAAATTGTTCTAGAATATTGATTAAACTGTTTTTAGGAACTACCCCGCTTTGTCTCCACAAGGGTTTCCCGTTTTTAAAAACAATAAGTGTTGGTACTCCTTGCACCTGATAAGCTGCTGCAGCCTGTGGATTTTTGTCTACATCCACTTTAATGATGGTTATGGCATCCCCCAAACTGTCTTTCACCTCCTTTAAAATAGGCGACATCATTTTGCAGGGGCCACACCATTCGGCAAAAAAATCTACCAGTACCGGCTTATCAGATTGTATCATTTCATTAAAAGTCATATGATTTATTATAAAGCTTGATTGGATTCTTTTTTATCCTCTTTTTTGAACATTCCAAAAACCAACGCACCCATCATTGATCCATATAAAGTGCTGTTCAATGGTTTGGAAGTTATGGCACATGTACCTGATACACATCCCACCTGTTGCCAGTAAATATAACCGCCAATAGCACCTACCAGGATTCCGATCAGGTAAAGCTTGTTACTATTTAACCACTTCTTCATACGTAATATCTTCTGTACTTGTGTTGGATTTTTGAATGGGTGTATTACAGTCACCTACACCACAGCACCCTGTATTAAAAAGGGCCATGATGGTAAAAAGAACACCTGCTACCCCAAATACCGTGTCTTTATTGGCGATTGCCTGGATAATAATGGCAATCCCAGCCAGCAAACGAATCACCCGCATCCAATTCCAATTGCTAAAAATGATTTCCTTCATAGACCTTTCGTTTTATTAAATACAAATGTAAAAAACAAGCATCCCTGCTCATGGTAACAAAGGTTACACAGCTTGAGAACATTCCTGTGATCGCCAGAGTACCTTTAAGGTACAACACATACGAAGATTGGCAATTAATCCTGCCCCTGCCGTAATAGCAGCAATCGCATACAATGCCGGCTCCAGACCCAGCCAATCGGCAAGCACACTACTTAAAAGTGCTCCAATTACATACCCCATATCCCTCCAGAACCGGAATACGCCCATCACTTCAGCTCTTTGGGTTGGATGCGCATTCTCTGCAACCACTGTTAAAAAATTGGGATATACCAAGCCTGTCCCCAAGCCAAGCAAAACGGCAGCTATAATCGCCCCGGAAAATGAAGTAAAAAAGACAAGAAGAACAATGGCAATTGCCTGAAGCAACATACCTGTTGTGATCAATTGTTTTTTACAAAAATGATCCCCCAGTTTACCTGTAAATAGCTGAGAAATCCCCCAGACTGCGGGATAAATCCCAGCAATCATTCCAATCTCAGATACGGTAAACTGACGTTGAACTAGCAACAAAGGAACCAGCCCCCACATAACGCCATCATTTAAATTATTGACCAAGCCATTCAGGGTTACACTGCCTAAATTTCTGTGATTCCAGGTGGTCTGAGACCAGATATTTTTGATCAGCGGAATGGGACTGTCTTTGGATTCTGCCTGTATAAACACCGCCGTATCTTTTACAAAAAATAAGGAGAGTACTAAACCTGCCAGTATAAAAAACAATCCGGGAATAAAGGGATAGATGGCGTAACCATAGTTGCTTGCAATTCTCGCTGATAAATAGGCAGCCAGTCCTACCGAGAGATAACCGGCAAACTCATTAATGCCCATTGCTAGCCCTCTGTTTTTATTGCCTACCAGATCAATTTTCATGACTACTGTGGTACTCCAGGTAAGCCCCTGGCTGATACCCAGAAAAATATTAGCTAGAATTATCCAGTTCCAGTGATTGGCATACATCAATAAAAAAGGAACCGGGGCCGCAATCAGCCAGCCAAATACAAGCAATTGCTTTCTGGTAAATCTCTTTGAAAAAGCGCCCACTGCATAATTGCTAAGAGATTTACTAATACCAAAGGCAATAATAAAACTGGTCAGGGCTGTTGCCTTTGACAAGGAAAAAAGGGTCTTACCGAATTCCGGGAGAATAGATCGCTCCATACCCACCATTGCCCCTACAAAAGCATTGACGATGACAAGAAGTATGAATTGTATTTTATTCTCCTTTAAACCCTGCATGCAAAAAAATTGCTACAAAATAGAAAGAAGGCATTTCAAGGTTGGTAACAAAAGTTACGAATGCGCGATTTTCACAACTGCATCCAGTTTAACAGTTGACTTGATAGAATTGGAAATTAAACAGGCTTTCTCTGTTTTTTCCAATACACGCATCGCTTTTTCCGCAATACTTTCATCTGAAATCACCAATTCCGGCTTCAATAAAACTGTTGTAATCATGTATTTCCCTTCCGGCTGTTCTAATAAGCCTACTGCCTTGACATTTAATGATACAAATGGCAATTTGAAATTTTCAGCTATGGCTAAAAAAGTAGTCATAAAACAGGAGTTTACTGCAGCAACGAGTAAATGTTCCGGAGACCATATACCAGGCATTCCTTTGGGAAATTCAGGAGGAGTAGCCACGTCAATGGTTTTGGATAATACGGGGGAACTGATGGTTCCTTTTCTATCAGATTGCCAAACTAGGTCTACTTCGTAATGAAATGGGGTATTCATATTTTATATTTTTAAAGTTTTTGAAGGGCACACAAAATCGGTGCAAGGAATATTTGTTTCCGTAATTGCTTTATATCCGCCTGCTATTTCTGTAAAGTTTCTGTATCCACGAGCCTGCAAGATGCTGGCAGCAATCATACTTCTGTATCCGCCTGCACAATGCACAAAGAAATGCTCGGCCGGGTTGATGTCTTTAATCCATTCATTTATGTATAACAAAGGTTTGCTGTAAGCATTTTCTATATGCGCTGCTGCATACTCTCCTTCCCTTCTGACATCAAAAACAGAATCTGTCTTTACATCCAGCATACCAGCAAATTCAGCTACATCAATCCTTTCAACCGTATCAACAGGCTTACCCGCATCCAGCCAGGTTTCAAATCCACCCTCTATATACCCTAATACATTATCAAAACCTACCCTGCTTAATCGGGTAATGGCATCGGTATAGGTTTCTGCATCACAAACCAGTAAGATGGGCTGCTTCACATCTACAATCATGGCCCCTACCCAGGGAGCAAAATCTCCGCCTAATCCAATATTAATAGATTGAGGAATAAACCCTTTGTAAAAAACGCCGGGATCTCTGGTATCTAAGATTAAAGCCCCGGTAGACTCTGCTGCCGCTTCAAAAGCATCCACTGTTAAAGGCGTAGAACCCTTATGAAGTACGGATTCAAAAGAATCATATCCTTGTTTATTCATGGCAACATTCATACCAAAATATCCGGGAGGTGGCTGAAGTCCATCAGTAACGGCTTTAATAAAGCTATCCTTATCGGGCTGGTTCAGCGCATAGTTTACTTTCTTCTGATTGCCTAATGTGTCCACGGTTTCCTTCATCATATTCTTACCACAAGCACTCCCTGCACCATGTGCAGGATAAACAATGATATCATCAGGCAAGGGCATTATTTTATTCATTAGACTATCATACAGTAATCCGGCTAATTCTTCCTTTGTCATACTGGCCGCCTTCTGTGCCAGATCGGGTCTGCCAACATCTCCCAGAAAAAGGGTATCGCCACTGAAGATACAATATGGCTTATCTTGTTCATCTTTCAACAAAAATGTACTGCTCTCCAATGTATGTCCAGGCGTATGCAATACTTTGATTCGAATCTTGCCTAATGAAAATTCTTCTCCGTCAGTTGCAACTTCACATTCAAAAGCAGCTTTCGCACTTGGACCATAAATAATTTTTGCACCTGTTGCTTTACTTAGGTCTATATGTCCACTTACAAAATCAGCATGAAAATGCGTTTCAAATATGTACTTCAAGGTAACATTGTCTTTCGCCAATCTATCCAGATAAGGCTGTATCTCTCTTAAAGGATCAACAATAGCTGCTTCTCCTTCAGATACAATATAGTAAGCGCCCTGCGCCAGACAACCCGTATAAATTTGCTCTATTTTCATACCATTCAATTTAAATGAGATAGTAAAATTCCTGAATCACTGAAAAAAAATCCGTATCAAAAGTTACAATTCAAGTATGGTTATTTCGCGTTTACATAAGCCTGTGGATTCTTCAAAAATTCCGCTTTACATTCACTTGAACAGAAGCCATATACCTTGCTTCCATAATGAGCTGTATCAGCAATACCAGCCGTTACAGGCATCCCACAGATAAAATCCTTTTTATTCGCTACCATCTCTGGTGTGTATTTTGCAGCAGAACCGGAAGGAGTATGATGATCCATTGACGCTCCGTGTCTTACCGGAGTCATTTCGTTTTCAGCAGCTTTTTCTTTGGTTGCTTCATTGCAAGAAACAAAAAGCATCAACATCCATGCACCAAAAAACAAATGGTTTCTTTTCATATTTTCTATTTTCAATTCAAAATTAAAACACTGAGATTCTTTAAAAAATGAGTTAAATCATAAAAAAAGCTGCCTTGGGGAAGGCAGCTTTAACTAAAATCATTCACTATGAAACTATGGGTTCGCCAGAGCTAATCCATTCATTCATTCCTAGAGAATAGTTAACAATATTATCAAAACCATTTTTCGCAAGAATAGAATAGCCTATCGATGATCTGTCTCCACCCTGACAGTGAATTATTACTTTTTTGTTTTTGCTTATTTTATTCAGATTATCTGGCAAAGTTCCAACGAATACATTTTCTGCACCTTCAATATGACCTGCGTTAAACTCAGCCACGCCTCTTAAGTCTACTACCTGCACTTCTGGGTCTTTAGCCAGCACTCTCGCTGTTTCTAAATCTACCTGGTTTACTTTGCTTAATGTACCCCCAGCTTTGGTGTATGCTTCTACAGATGGCAAATAACCTGCTATATTGTCCAAACCAATTCTCATTAATTTTCTGGTCAAATCATCCAACATCGTTTCGTCTGCCAGAATCATGAAAGGTTCGTCATAACTTAGATACCAACCAGCCCAGGTTGCAAAAGAATTGTTGCCCTGTATATTTAAACTGCCTGGAATAAAACCTGCAGCAAATTCTGTTTTAGGTCTTGCATCAAGAAGCTTGATGCCTTTGGCCATGCTTGCATTTACTTCTTCAATAGAAAGTTGCTTCAACTTGGGAACTTCAGTTAATAAAGGGCGATCTACCTTGTTTAACTTTTTCATCATAGCAAAATACTTAGGCGGCTCTGGTTGATCGGCCAATAGGAATTTGATAAAACCATCTTCATTTTTTGCATACTGGAATGCCCAGTTTCTGGCTTTTTCATAACCCACGGTTGTACTGGGAACCGCGCCCAAAGCCTTACCACAAGCAGAACCCGCACCATGTCCAGGCCAAACCTGTACATAATCGGGCAATGCATTGAACTTATTAATGCTCTGATACATTTGCTTGGCACCTTTGTCCTGGGTTCCTACCATACCAGCAGCTTTCTCTAATAAATCGGGTCTACCAATATCACCAACGAAAACAAAATCACCGGTGAATAACATAACAGGTTCATCACTTGCAGGATGATCTGTTAAAAGGAAACTGATACTTTCAGGCGTATGACCTGGTGTATGCATTACTTTAAAGCTCAAATTACCCAGCTTGATAATATCATTATCTTTTAATCCTACATGTGGAAACTCATACTCCCATCCTTCTCCACCTTCAGCAGACAAATACAGCTGCGCACCGGTTAGTTTAGCCAACTCTCTTGATCCCGCTAGGAAATCTGCGTGAATATGTGTTTCAAAAATATGGGTGATGGTCATATTGTTAGCCTTAGCAATTTCAAGGTAGGTATCCACATCTCTTTTGGCATCTATCACTGCAGCTACACCTGCTTTTTGGCATCCAATAAAATAACTGGCTTGCGCTAAACTCTTGTCGTAAATGTGTTGGAAAAACATATGGTTTCGTTTTTAAGTTTTTTAATGTTTATAGCAAATATCTGTTAGAAAAAACAGGCGTTTGGTAACTTTTGTTGCATTAGTGCCCTCCGACAGCAGGGAACATTAATTCTTTAATAATGATGTAAATACCCATGATTAAAACAAACCAGCCGAATGCAGTTTTTAGTTTTTCACCGGGTATTTTTTTAGATAAAAAGATACCTCCGAAAATACCAACCACAGCAAATCCTGTAAAAGTTAACAATAAAGTCCAGTCAATTACTTCACCCCCCTGCAAATCACCTGTAAATCCAATCAGGGATTTGGCAGCAATAATGAATAAAGAAGTTCCTACTGCCAGTTTCATTGGCATTTTAGCCAGCAATACCAATGCTGGAATAATTAAGAATCCTCCCCCTGCTCCTACCAAACCCGTTAATACACCAACCAAGGATCCCTCAAATAAAATCATGGGGTAATTGTACTGCATAGGCAAGTTTTCATCTGTCCCTTGTTTCTTGCCAGGTTTTATCATACTAACGGAAGCCAGTATCATTACCACTGCAAAAAGCAGCATTAGCGCAATTGGCTTGGTGATAACAATAGAACCGATAGTAGCCACTTCTTTTGGAATTAGAGGTACCAGCCAAAGACGGGTAGCATACACAGCCGCTATAGAAGGAATTCCAAATATCAATACTGTTTTAAAATCAACTTTTTTCTGAGTGGCACTTTGTATTCCACCTACCAGAGCTGTAGACCCAACAATAAACAGAGAATAGGCGGTTGCCAAAACCGGATCAACTCCCATTACATACACCAGAATGGGAACAGTTAAAATGGACCCACCACTACCAATAAGCCCCAAAGAGATGCCAACTAAAGCTGCTAATAAATAACCAAGTATGATCATTGAATGAATTTTAGAACACAAAAATGAAGATGAGAAAAAGTATATATGGTTACAAAAGTTACAAAATAGGAACTAAACCATCTATGAAATAAAAAAGGGCTGTCTTCCGACAACCCTCTTGGAGGTCCCGAGCGGACTTATCAGTCCCCTCGGTTCCGATTTAGAAAAACATTATTACACTTATTTTCAATATTTTACACATAATATTTGTTTATATGTTTATGATTTTAATCTAATTTAGTTGTCCCCGTGGTTGTCCCCATATCTTTACACAAAGGAAAGTTATGGGTTATACATTAAAGACAATCATTAGAAAAGATAAAATCAATACAAATGGTGAATGTCCTATTACCATAAGATTGACAATTGGAAAGGAATATTATAGACACCCTATTGGAGAAAGTATTAAACCTAAAGAATGGAATGATGTTGATGAAATACCCAAAAGGACTGCACCAAATAGAGAAATAATTAGAACAAAGATTGATACGGAATCAACTAAAATCAGGGATTTAATCAATAAGTTCTATCATACCAACGATAAAAAGTACCCTACCCTTGAGGAATTAAAAAAGATTCTAAAGAACAATAGAAGTGATGACGGGGTATTAAAGAATCGTCTTGTTATGGACTACTACAAGGAGTTTGTTGAAATTTACTCAAAGAAGAAAAGATTGACAAAAGGTACAATTAAAGTATATCGTGCCACTGAATTGAGATTGATTGAATATTTTAAGGAATTAGAAATAACACCTACTTGGGATACTTTTAATGACATATTTTACGAAGAGTTTGTTTCATTCTACATTGATAAAGGATATAAAGAAGGTAGTATAGGAAGAATAATAAAGAATATTAAAACCTTTTTAGGTTATATCAACACTAACTATAAACTAATAAACACTGAAAAATTCAAGGATTTCAAGGTAATAAAAGAACAACCTGATTTTATTGTTTTTACAAAAGACGAATTGATACTAATGAAATTTCATCTTGGATTAGTAGAGTTGAAATCTAAAAAGGATTCTATTCCAACGAAGTTGAAAAAAGATATATTAAACGAGAGGGAAAAACTCATACTTCGTATTATGTTATTTTTATCCTTTTGTGGTTTATCCTATGTTGATTTCCAAAAACTGAAATTTACTGACATTGAAAAGAATAGTGATGCAGAATCAGGTGATTCCTTGTCATTTGTATATGTTAGACAGAAAACAAATATATCCAATAAGGTATATATTACTTTAACTGAAGATATAGTGGAAATTCTTTTAAGTCAAATTTTTAGTACAACACGAATCTTACCCGACAGAATACACAATGGATTTAAGATTCACGAATCACCATTACCACAAAAATATAAATCCTTGTGGCAAGAAATTGATTTAATCAAAAAAGGTAATGGTAAAATTAAAACTACTCAATCTCATAAATTACATAAAAAAGATTGTGAAATTGAAAATTACCCATTTTTATTCCCCAAAGTACCTAATCAAACCTTTAATGGTGAAATCAAAGATGTCCTAATGAAAATAGGATTAGATGAGAATTTCAAGTTTTACGAAAAGAGATATGGTAAAGTGGAAGGTAAATCAGTTCCAAAGTACTCTTTAGTTTCATCAGTGACGGGTAGAAGAACTTTCATCACACAATCACTTAAAGATGGCATACCATATGAGGTTTTAATGAAATCCACGGGGCACCGAGATATAAAATCACTAATGAGGTATGCACGAATAGACCAAGATGTGGTAAATAAAGAATTCCTATCAAAAAAGAAGAAACTTGAACCAAGTGAAGATTGGGAGAGAAAAAGGAAAATTCTTCAATTAGCGGAGGAATTAGGAATTGACCCGACTCAATTGCCGGGAACAGGTAAATTTCTTCTTTAGTGTCTCAAAATATAGGTACAGAAAAATTACACCTTGAAATCCCCTATTTTGGGGATTTTTTATTTCCCCAAGTCCCCAAATTAGTGTCGCAGGATATACGAATGATTTAAATAAGACACAATAAATTAAAATAAAGATAATTTATAATTCACAGTTATTAATACGGAGTCCATTTTTGAACTCTTCTATTATCTCTATCCACAATAAAAATATATCCATAAGAATCTACCCAAAGATCAACAGGATAATTTAATTGATTTTGTGAGGATCCCTCTCCATTTCCACCTGCTACTGTTACACCAGATGTGGATCCTGGAGACCATTTTTGAACTCTATTATTTGATGATTCACAAATATAAATATTTAATGAGTCGTCAACATAAACTCCTGTTGGTCCATTTACTTGATTTTTACCATTTCCTTTTATTCCTCCAACAATAGTAGTTACGGTCTTTCCATCAGGAGACCATTTTTGAACTCTATTTTTATTTAAATCTGCTACATATATAAATCCATTTTTATCTACAAAAACATCATCAGGACTGATTATTTCATCATCTGTAGCATTAATACTTCTACTCCCAATAGTCAATAATGTTTTACCAGTATTATCAACTTTGACAATTTTATTATTTGTGCCTTTACTACATATGTATACATTTCCAGTATTTTCTACAAAAATCCCACTGGGTGATTCTATTGTAAGAAAAGTAGATTTAGTTAAAGTACTACCAGAATATTTATGAATTATATTATTAACACCATCTGCAAGATATATATTACCCTGAATGTCAGTAGCAATTGAATTACAACTATTACACTGACCTGTCATGTATGTTTGTTTTACTCCAATTGAATTGAATATACTAAAACCACTTTTTACCGCTAATAGAAGATTGTTATTTTTATCTACATTCACATCAAAAATTACCTCCCCACCTAAACTGGCAATTGTTGAACCAGTTCTAATAACTGGTTGTGAAGGTGTTGGTGGTTGATTTATTATCTGACTTTCTTTTTTTGTACAATTTTGAAAAAATAATAGAAAAAAAAAGATTGTTGAAATTGAAATGGATTTTTTCATGACAAGATTTTGATTAAAACAAAATAATATAAAAATCAAGATTTATATTAAATAATGAAATTTTTTAATATAATAAAGTTATATAAAACTCACGAATAAACTTACTATTTCTCTATCATTTACACTTTTGGACTTTTTTCATATACTTATATACAAATACATCTATTGGTTGGGATATATAAGACGATGGCGATAGATGTTAAATGGACTACCATAGGAAGAGAAGAAAGTCCAACCCCAGCACAAAGACGGAAGGGGTAAGTTTCTCGGGGTTAGTGATTGACTCCAAAGTGGCCGTCAAATGTAGTATTCACTGAAACTACACCGATTCTCAATTCAACAGGATTGAAAATGAGCAAAGAGTGTCCAAATAGAGTAACTTCTATAAGGACACTCACATGCTCAAACTCATTAACAGAAATTGAAAACCACCAAAATAGAAAGGAAAGAAGAACAAAAAACCAGTATAGACCAGAATCAATATATATACTGGATAAAAAAGAAGATACAATACTATTTTACTTTACTAATCCTATCAAACTCCTTAATAACAGCCTTTGTATAATTAGAATTAGTATCATACCCCCAGACACTAATTCCCATAGAATAACCATCTAATAATAAACCAGCAATTCCCATGTAGGGATCCAGTAGGTGGAAATCACTCAATTTCTTTATTGAATTATTTGGTGTAAGATTAGGTGTTACAAAGGCAAGTAGTGATCTACGAAGACCCTCTGGGAAAGGACAAGGGTGTAAAAGATTAAATTGTTTCTTTGATTTGATTTGGTTCGCGACAGGTGTAGATATTATATCAATCATCTCATTATCCAAATAATCTTGAATATTCTTCTTCCCATCACTTAAGTAAGGAGAATAACCTCCTTGTTTCCCTCTATGATATGGTGCGGAAGTCCCTTTATTATTTGTTTTTGACTTTATTCTAATATGATTGAAGTTGTATGTTTTGGATTTTGTTAGAAAAAACACAAACTCATAAGATGTAGAAAGTCGGGTTTCAACGGCATTGGGAATTGGGTTCACTTTTTTTACCACAATACTATTTCGTAGGACAAATGGTTTTCTCTTCATCATCTCCATTACTACCCTATGTGGAACATTCATCAAGGAACCTTTATCATCATATGTATCTCCAAGATGGACGAACATAACACCTGATTTGGACAATACCCTAAAACATTCGTCCATTGTATCACAGACATTACTGATATAATCCTCAACATTCTTCTCATTTCCAAGTTCGTTCTTGTTTTTAGAATATGTTCTCAATTTGTAAAATACGGGACTTGTTATGATTGCGTTGATTTTTCCGTCAGGTATTTCACTCATATCCACAGATGATTTACAAAAAATATTGACCCTATCTGTGGAACTACTCTTTCTACCTTTAATATGGTTTGTTGTGATGGAAAGTTCTTCTTGTTTTTGTCTTTCACAAACAAGATAGGCTTGACTTACAGACATTTCACCAATATCAATCTTTTCAAGTAGGTCAGGTCGTATCTTCCTAATAGTTTTTAACTTACTAATTTGACCCTCGGCAACTCCTATCCTTTTACTTATGACTTTCCTTTTATCTCCCTTAATCATCTCGGCATTATTGACGAGATAATTTCTCTTTTCCTTACTTGTATAAAAGAACTTTTCAAGAATGTCTATTTCTCTTAATAAAGTTGTCGCCTTCTTTAATCTTGACCTGTTATATGAAATAATAAACAAGGGTATATCCTTATTCTCAATATCAATAAGTTTGACATTCGTTTTAGTATAACCCAATGAAATCAACGCTTTTAACCTCCTATTCCCTGAAATTACATAATAACAATTCTGTTTCCCTGACGGAATAACCACAAGTGTTTCTAATAAACCTACCTTCTTTATATTCTCCTCTAAATCATCAATTTCCATGTTCCCTTGATAGATTTCATTATTCAACGGGTGACTTGAAAGGTTGGAGATTGGGACATTCTTAATAATCATATAACAAATATTGATATATTATTCTAATGTAGCAAAAAAAATGAACTAACTTTAATTCTGAGACATTCATTTAATTTCAATTATGGCAAAAGAGGCTACAAGTAGATTAAAAATCAATAAGTTATTGGAAGAAAGTGGTTGGATTTTGGTAGATACTCCTGAATCTAAATCTAATGTTATAGTTGAACCAAAAGTAAAACAAACTGATACTAACGATATTGGATTTATAGATTATCTTTTGTTAGATAAAAAAGGGTTCCCATTAGTAGTGGTTGAGGCGAAAAGAGAAGAACGAGACCCATTAGTTGGAAAAGAACAGGCAAGAACTTACGCGATGAATATCAAGGCGAGATTCATTATCCTTTCTAATGGTAATATTCATTACCTATGGGATATTGAAAGTGGTAATCCTCGTGTGATAAATGTATTTCCAACCCAAGAAACACTTATTGGATACGAAGATTATAAACCAAAAAAGGATTTAATAATCAACGAGGTTGTGGAAAGTGATTTCGTAGTCCAAACTCAATTCCCTACCTATAAAAGTCACCCTGATTATATAAACGAGAAGACAAGACAAGAGTTTATTACCAATAATAAACTTTGTTTTCTCCGTGATTACCAAATCAAGGCAATCAAGTCAGTTCAAGAAAGTATTAAAGATGGTAATGATAGATTCTTATGGGAGATGGCAACTGGAACAGGTAAAACTGCCACATCAGCGGGTATTATCAAGTTATTTTTAAGAACCGAGAATGCGAAAAGAATACTAT
>JBDLUU010000061.1:0-10296 GCA_039805185.1 Bacteroidota bacterium | reverse complement strand
TTCAACCCAATTTTGAAAAAAGTAACCGTTCATAAAGAAATCAAATAATCATGGCTAAAGTAGCTTCCAAAAACGCGAAAGTAAAAGACTTAAAAGCAGCAGCTGAAGCAAAGAACTGGACCAAAGTTATTAAGGCCGTTCGTAGCCCTAAGACTGGTGCTTACACTTTCAAAGAGCAAATTATACACAAAGACAAAGTGAACGATTTCATCGCTAACAAATAGTCTTACTTTGTCAATAATGTTAAAGCTTCCTTCTTCATCGTCGGAGGCTTTTTTGTATTAAACCAATAAATATCGGCCATGGGCTTTTTTGATAAATTATTCGGGAAAAAAGAAAAAGAGAGTCTGGATCAGGGTTTGCAAAAAACCAAGGAAGGATTCCTGTCTAAAATCACCAAAGCCATTGCAGGTAAAACAACCATTGACGACGAGGTATTGGATAATCTGGAAGAAGCCCTGATTGGTGCTGATGTTGGGGTTGATACAACTCTGCAGATCATTCGCAAAATTGAGCAGAGAGTTAAAAGCGATAAATATATCAATACCAGCGAGTTAAACAGCATACTTCAAAAAGAAATTGCATCTGTGTTAGTGGATGCTCCCCTGGATTCCTTACAGGGTTTCCAAATCCCCGAAGGGAAAAAACCTTATATTATGCTGGTGGTGGGTGTTAACGGCGTTGGTAAAACCACTACGATTGGCAAGCTTGCATCCCGTTTTAAGGCTGCCGGCAATTCTGTTGTATTAGGGGCAGCGGATACCTTTAGGGCTGCTGCAGTTGATCAGTTGACCATCTGGAGCGAAAGAGTGGGTGTACCCATTGTGAAACAGGCAATGGGTTCAGACCCAAGTGCGGTGGCTTATGATACAGTTGCCAGTGCCGTAGCCAAAAACGCAGATCTGGTCATCATTGATACGGCCGGCCGATTGCACAACAAAGCTCATTTGATGGATGAACTGAATAAAATCAAAAGAGTAATTCAGAAAATAGTGCCTGAAGGCCCCCATGAAGTATTATTGGTGCTGGACGGATCAACCGGGCAGAATGCGGTTGAGCAGGCAAGACATTTTACCGCAACAACCAATGTAAGTGCTTTGGCCATTACCAAACTGGATGGTACGGCTAAAGGTGGGGTTGTATTGGCCATTGCCAATCAATTCAATATTCCTGTAAAATATATAGGTGTAGGAGAAAAAGTGGAAGACCTCCTCATTTTTAATAAAGAAGCATTTGTAGATACCTTATTTTCTATTCAAAAATAAAAATGCAATGAAAAAGTCACTACTGTTTTCGGCCATTTTGTTGGCTTCTGTCTTTCAAGCACAGGCACAATTGGGAAATGTATTAGACAAGGCAAAAGCGGTGGGTTCTGTTGCTGGATTTGATGTGAACAGTCTGTCCAACGGAATCATGGAAAAGTTGACACCTGCATTGGCGCTTAAACCAGCTCAAAAGCCTAAAGTTGCTGAGGCTGTTACAGAATACCTGAAACAAAAATCCCAGTTTATAGATAAACAGAAAACCAATCCTGCTGAATATAAACAACGTCAAATGGGTATAGCTCAAGGTTTAAAATCAAAATTAGCCGGGATATTGCTGAAGAATCAAATGAATAAATTCTTGGGTTTAAAACCTGCCAGCAACGACCCGGCCAATGTGCTTTCTCAACTATTTTTTTAGTTGATATTCAAAAAATGCAAGGAGAGCGGTTTTAAAAAGTGTAGCGTATTGCTAATCCACCCCATCCGCCTTCAAAATAATTATATCCAATAAAGTTAAAGGAGGGCTGCCAGTCAAAACTTAGATTGAGCGGTGCTCCTTTAATTTTATAATCCAATCCCAATATGCCATCAACACCAATGGCAATTCTATCTGCTCTGCCGGGGTATCTTGATTTCCAGTTGTCGCTCCATACGCCAATATGTCCACCACCACCCACATACCACTGAAGTCCCTCTGCACCTTCAATTGGGAAGTGCAGTTCATACAATCCGGTTAGTCTGAATCCATCGTTAGATAGATATCCCAATCCTTCCAGTGCTCTTCCTTTTTGTGTAAAGTGTTTTACAGAAATGGCGCCGGGATACATTTTAACACCCAAAGCAGTTTGGTAGCTGCTTCCGTTATTTTGTGCATGTGCCAAACTCGTTGTAAAGGCCAGTGCCAATACCATCTTCATTTTTCTCATGTTCATTGTTTAGGGATATCCTCACAAAATCGTGCCAATCTGCAACCGAATGCTAAAAAAAATGTTAAGCTGCTGAATAGTTCCATCATTTTATAATTAGGTTTGTGGCATGTTTTCATTCAAAGATTTATCTGCAGCTTTCAGTCAGCGATTTAATCATTCGCAGTTTCCTTCAACGCCTGCATCTCTATACGAGCCATGCAATTATTTTTTGACCATCGGGGGCAAAAGAATACGACCTATTCTTTGCTTGATGGGCAATGAATTGTTTGATGATATTCATGAAGATGCTTATCACCTGGCCGCTGCGGTGGAACTGTTTCATAATTTCACCTTGATTCACGATGATATCATGGATGCTGCAGCCCTGAGAAGAGGAATGGAAACCATTCACACCAAATACAATCAGAGCACTGCCATTTTATCGGGGGATGTGATGATGATTCAGTCTTATGAGGAATTGAATAAAATCAATGGCAGCTATCTGCAGAGAATTCTCAGGATTTTTAATAAGACTGCAAAGGAAGTTTGTGAAGGTCAGCAATACGATATGGACTTTGAAAAACAGGAACAGGTTACCCTGGAAGCCTATATTGAAATGATTACCCTAAAAACTTCTGTATTACTTGCAGCCAGTTTAGTAATGGGAGCGATAATAGGAGGGGCAAGTGAAGGCAACTGCAGACATCTTTATGAGTTCGGAAAAAACTTGGGCATCGCTTTTCAAATTCAGGATGACTACCTGGATGCTTTTGGTGATCCGCAAAAATTCGGGAAAGAAATAGGGGGCGATATCCGTCAGAACAAGAAAACCTTTTTACTGTTGCATACACTGGATGTGGCACCGGAGGAACAGCGAAAAGCCTTACATAACTTAATGCGGGGTCAGGCTTCCGATAAGGTTCAGCAAGTACTTGCTATTTATAAAGCATGCGGTGTAGATGCCTGGGCAAATACACTAAAAGAACAGTACTTGCAAAAAGCAATGGAACACCTGGAAGCCATCGCCGTTGTTTCAACCAGAAAGAAACCGCTTAAGGAATTGGCAGACTTTCTGATTCAGCGTGATGTTTAATTTACTTATCTTCCTACCAAAATCAAGTAGCATGTCTTCTTTGTTTAGAAAGAAATCAATTGAAAAAATAACTGCAGAAGCAGCATCCGGGATAAGTGATGGTCATGGTGGTGGTTTAAAAAAAGTACTGGGTGTAAAAGACCTTACTTTTATGGGGATTGCAGCTGTTATTGGTGCAGGCATTTTCTCAACCATCGGTTCTGCTGCTTATAATGGCGGACCTGGTATTGCTTTCCTTTTTGTTATCACAGCCATTACTTGTGGATTCAGTGCATTGTGTTATGCAGAATTTGCCAGTAGAATTCCTATTTCCGGCAGTGCATATACTTATGCCTATGTTTCCTTCGGGGAATTGGTTGCATGGATTATTGGTTGGGCGTTAATATTGGAATATGCTATTGGGAACATTGTTGTAGCCATCAGCTGGAGTGGTTATTTCAACAATTTGCTTGAAGGTTTTCATATTAGTTTGCCCGGTTGGCTGGCTACCAATGCCAGTAATGCGCAATTGGGCTATGAAGAGGCAGTAAAAGCATTGGCAGCAGGAGAAGCGCCTGAAACAATGACCAAAAATGCCAGGCTGGGTTACGATGCCATCATGAATGCGCCGATGATAGGTTCCTGGAAAGTGATCCTGAATGTACCTGCTTTTTTCATTGTGATGATTATTACGGGTCTGGCATACATCGGAATCAAAGAAAGTAAGAAAAGTACGAACCTGATGGTCATATTTAAACTGGCAGTAATTATTGGCATCATTGTTTTAGGATTTTTTTATGTGGATACCGATAACTGGTCGCCGTTTTTGCCCAATGGTTTTGGCGGAGTACTGGCGGGTGTTTCCGCTGTATTCTATGCCTATATTGGTTTTGATGCCATATCTACTACTGCGGAAGAGTGCAAGGATCCTCAGCGTGATTTACCAAAGGGTATGATTTACTCTTTATTGATTTGTACCGTGCTTTATATATTGGTTGCATTGGTGCTAACCGGAATGGTACACTACAGCGAATTGAAAGTAGATGATCCGCTGGCCTATGTATTTGACAAACTGAAAATGAACAAAATTGGCTACATTATTTCTATCAGTGCAGTAGTAGCTACTACCAGTGTCTTGCTGGTATTTCAGATGGGGCAGCCTAGAATCTGGATGAGCATGAGCAGGGATGGTTTGTTGCCTAAAAAATTTGCAGAAGTCCATCCCAAATACCAGACACCAGGATTCTCTACAATCCTTACGGGATTAATTGTTGCTGTTCCTTCTTTATTTATCAGCAGTGGCTTCATGACAGATTTAACGAGCATCGGTACTTTGTTTGCATTCGTGCTGGTATGTTTTGGAGTATTGGTATTGCCTAAAATGAATGAGAATGTTGCCAGAAAGGGATTTAATCTGCCATATATCAATGGCAGGTTTATTATTCCTTTATTGGTCCTTGCGATAACATGGTTTACAAGAGACAGAATCAACGATGCTTTTGCCAATCTTGGCCATGAAGGATTTCAGGAAGTATTGTTTTTGGTTTTCATGTTGATTGCACTGGTAACTGCATTTTTAAGTTTTAAACATTCTTTTTCCTTTATACCTGTAGCAGGAGCATTGTGTTGTTTGTATCTGATGATTGAAATTCCCGCCATTAGCTGGTTATGGTTTTTTGGATGGATGTCTCTGGGATTAATTATTTATTTTCTATACGGTAAAAACAAGAGTAAACTGGCGAGCTGATGAAATACCAAGTTGGCGATGATATTTTAGTGTTGCATTGCAATGAAGAAGGAAAGGTAATTGAAATCATCAACGAGAAAATGGTGATGATAGAAGTCAGGGGTGTAAAATTCCCTGCCTATATGGACCAGATAGATTTTCCTTATTTTAAAAGATTCACAGAGAAAAAGCTGATCCCTCAGAAAAAACTGGAGCATAAAATATATGTGGATCAGATTGCAAAGGAAGTGCCCAAGCCGAATCAGATAAAGGTTTCTGAAGGAGTATGGCTTTCTTTTATTCCCAAATTTGCTCTGGATGATTTCAATGATGAAGTGGTAGAGTTACTGAAAATTCATCTGGTTAATAAAACCAATGATGGTTTTAGATTTACTTATCAACAATACTTTAGTGGGGAAGAACATTTTAGTCTGGTAAATGAAATCCAACCCTTTCATGATTTTTACCTGCACGATATCAAATTTGAAGCGGTTAATGACACGCCTTCATTCACTATTGATTTCAGTCTTTTACCCGAACAAAAGGGTAAGGCTGATCATTATGAAGTGCAGTTAAAACTCAAACCCAAGCAGGTATTTCAAAAGATTGAGCAGCTCAAGGAAAACAATGAGCCCACTTTTTCCTATACTTTGTTTGTACAGTATCCCGATAAGCAGGCTGACTCTCTTCCATTGGATAGTCTGAAAGCAAAGGGGTATAAAGTATATGATGCGGGAAAAATAAAAGAATACCTGCCTCCTGCAAGATCAGTCATTGATCTGCATATTGAGAAACTGACTGATGATTATCAGCATTTGAGCAATTTTGAAATCCTTTCTATCCAACTGGCTGAACTGGAAAAATGGGTTGATATTGCTATCAGTCACCGCCAACAAGAACTGATTGTCATTCACGGTGTTGGTGTTGGCAAGCTGAGGGAAGAGGTGCACGATTACCTGAAAACCAAAAGAGAGGTAAAGCATTTTGTAAACCAATACGACCCCCGTTTTGGGTTTGGCGCTACCCAGGTTTTCTTTCATTACAAATAATCTGCGGGTATTGCGGTTAAATTTATACCAACCATTGGGTAATTTTTTAAATAGAGCCCCCCATAAATGGACCACTAAGGCCACATTGGGATTGCATTACGTATCTTTGTAAGTACTATAAACCCGAGCCATCGCTCCGATTTTTTCGGGGAGGAAAGTCCGGACAGTATAGAGCAACCCACCGGTTAAGCGCCGGCTTTCCGAGCAATCGGAAAAGAGAAAGTGCCACAGAAAATAACTACCGTTTTAAACGGAAAAGGTGAAAATGTGAGGTAAGAGCTCACGATAGCAGATGGTAACATAGGCTATGGGTAAACCTTGGGTACTGTAATGCCATGTATAGGATTGTTTGAGAGCTGCTCGCTCCCGTTTTCTTCACTGAAACGCAATCCAGGGTAGGCAGCAAGATCGCAGCAGTAATGTTGCGGCTAGATAAATGATGGAGTTGAAACAGAATCCGGCTTATGAGGTTTATAGTGTTTTTTATCTGCACCCTGTCATTGCTTTAAAGAGTAATGAAACAATTTTTCTGTCCATAACCAGATATGAAGTTGATGAGTAAGACATGTAACTATTGTGTAAAAGGGTTTTTCAGTTTGTTGCCGATGATGCTAACAAACTGTATTGCCGCACAATGTGTATTTGTAAGCGTCAACGGACCTAAATGTGCCGGCGAGGGTACGATTCTGGCTAATTTCAGCCGAAGCCCCTATCAGGTAGAATGGATATTAAATGATTCCGTTGTACAGAAATCAAAAGCAACATTAAGCGGTAGTTCAACCACTGTGGTATCTGGTACGCATGGTATTGCCATAGAAAACAATGGGAATATTTACATTTCCGACACATTGAATAATCGGATTGTTGTCTATACCAAAATTCTCCCGATGGCATTACCATTGCAGGTGGCAATTTTGCAGGTTCCACTACCAATCAACTAGTAACTCCAACCAATATTGTTTTAGATGCAAACAATCGAATGATTATTACAGAAGGGGGTACAGCCAGTAGAATCATAGGATGGCAGATTGGCGCTGATACAGGAAATGTTATAGCAGGCGGTATTAGTAACAAAGGAAATGGTCCTGAGCAACTGGACTTGCCTGGAGATACTTTTATTGATGTAGATGGAAATTTCTACATATCCGTTATGAATAATTTCCGGGTACAGAAATATGCACCCGTGGATACCACCCGTTTGTTTTACGCCCATCCCCAATAGCAGTAATTTTCTGAAAGTGATTTCTATTGGAGGCCTTGGATGCTGAACAAAAGAGTCGATATAGGTGGCGCAACAGGCATTTTGTCTGCGATCTGGAACTTTCCCTGCTTTCCAAAGGCATCTACAATCTGGAACTGGTAACGGGTGCCGGAAGAATCATTGCAAGAAAACGATTTGTAAAACTCTAGTCATCCCCGTTCTTTTGTATTTTTGATGCATGACACAGGAGCAAGTTAAATTTATGAGGGACCGCGTTCAGGTTCTGAGGAGGTTTCTTTGACGTTGACAACCGACTATATAAAGTAGAAACAGACCGACAGCTTTCTTTATCACCAGGCTTCTGGGACGATAATGCCCGTGCAACATCGGTGATGAAGGAAATTAAAGTGAATGAATACTGGCTGAAATTATACAAGCAGCTTGAAAATGCTGTGGAAGATTTTGCCTTGCTGTTTGATTTCTGGAAATCGGGGGATGCAACAGAAGAAGAGACTAAAATGGCTTATCAGGAAGCCCTTTCCAAAATTGAAGAAGCAGAGTTTAAAAGCACTTTGAATAAGCCCGAAGATGAATTGCCAGCGGTATTACAGATTAATCCGGGAGCAGGTGGAACGGAAAGCCAGGATTGGGCAGAAATGTTGCTGCGCATGTATCGAATGTATGGAGAAAAGCAGGGCTGGAAAGTAACCGAACTGGATTTTCAGGAAGGGGACGGAGCTGGAATCAAAAGTGCAACACTACAATTTGATGGAGACTTTGCTTATGGTTTTTTAAAAGCAGAAAGCGGTGTACACAGATTGGTGAGAATTTCTCCCTTTGATAGTAATGCCAGAAGACATACTTCATTTGCCTCTGTCTTTGTTTATCCATTGATTGATGATAGTATTGAAATCAATGTGAACGCTGGTGATCTGGAATGGGCTTTTTACCGCAGTGGAGGCAGTGGAGGTCAGAACGTAAACAAGGTTGAAACAGCGGTAAGATTAAAGCATATTCCCAGTGGAATCATTGTGGAATGTCAGCAGGCAAGAACGCAGGGAGAGAATAGGGAACTGGCATTGAAAATGCTGAAAAGCCGATTGTATGAGGAAGAGCTGAGAAAAAGACAGGAAGCAATTGATGCAACCAATGCGGGCAAAAAAAAGATAGAATGGGGCAGTCAGATAAGATCCTATGTGTTTCATCCGTATAAAATGATTAAGGATCACCGTACGGATTATGAAGTTGGAAATATAGGACCTGTAATGGATGGAGAAATTGATGGGTTTATTAAAGCCTATTTAATGATGCAACAAGAAAACAGTTAATTTTTACAATGGCACTTGAACTGGAACATCCTGATTTGTTTGAACAATTTGAAAAACTCATTCAAGTGGATGATCCACTTGAAATAAGGGAGTTTTTGAACGACCAGAACATCAGTGATGTGGCCGATTTAATTAATGAATATCCACAATACGAAGCAAGAATCATTGCGAATATGGCCGTTCACAGGGCAGCCAGTGTTTTTAAAATTCTGGACATTGCACAACAGAAGGATATTGTTAAAGAATTGCCTTCGGCAAAAACAGCTGAATTGCTGAATGAACTACCTGCAGATGACCGTACCGACTTTCTGGAAGAACTGCCGAAAGCTGCCATCAGAGACCTTATTAAATTACTGGAACCCGAAGAGAGAAGAGTCACACTCTCATTGTTAGGATATCCGGAAGATAGTGTGGGCAGATTAATGACCCCTGATTATGTGTATGTCTACCAGCATAACACAATGGATGAGGTTTTTGCCACCATACGTAAATATGCCAGGAACAGTGAAACCATCGACGTTATTTATGTGATTAATGAACATGGTCAGTTGGTAGACGATGTGCGAATCAGGGATATTATCCTGGCAGCACCTGATAAAAGAATTGAAGATGTAATTGACGGCAGGGTTGTTTCATTAAAAGTAAACGACGATCAGGAAAATGCCAGTCAGGTTTTTAAGATGAATAACCGCGTAGCATTACCGGTGGTGGATGAGAATAATATTTTGTTGGGTATTGTTACCATCGACGATATGCTTTGGGTAGCCAATGAAGAGTTCAGCGAAGACATGCAGAAAATTGGGGGTACAGAGGCGTTGAACGAACCTTATCTGGATATTCCGCTTTTAAAATTATTCCGGAAGCGGGTTGGCTGGTTGATTGTTTTATTCATAGGTGAACTATTAACTGCCACAGCCATGGGCCATTTTGAAGATGAAATTGCGAAGGCATTGGTGCTTGCCCTGTTTGTGCCTTTGATTATTTCAAGCGGTGGTAACAGCGGGTCTCAGGCATCAACACTTATTATACAGGCAATGGCCGTTGGCGAAATCCATTTGTCCGATTGGTGGAGAGTATTGAAAAGAGAAATCATCAGCGGGTTATTGCTGGGTACTGTATTGGGCTTGCTTGGTTTTTTAAGAGTAGGGATCTGGCATTCTGTGATGCCTGAAATATATGGTCCGCATTGGGCAATGATTGGTGCAACGGTTGGATTTTCATTAATTGGTGTGGTGCTCTGGGGAACATTAACCGGTTCAATGCTGCCGATTCTATTAAAAAAACTGGGGGCCGACCCGGCTGTATCTTCTGCTCCTTTTGTGGCAACATTGGTAGATGTAACAGGGCTTATTATCTATTTCAGTTTTGCTTATTTGTTTTTACAGGGCTTACTATTATAATTTCTCCCTTGTTTTTGTTAAGTTGAGGAATCATTCAATCATTATGAAGAAGATTCCATTTTGTTTTTTATTGATTCTTTTGGCTGCTTTTACCAATGCCCAATCGGTTAAGATACCAGCATATACTGGGTATGCCGTTCCCACTGAAAAAGACGAGCAGACTTTATTTTCGGAGTCAAAAGGGCTTACCAGCTGGACAGATACCCGACAAAGCATACATTGGTTTTTTAAAGCCAGACAAACAGGAGAGCTTGAACTCAGTTTTCATACCAAAGCAATCAATGGTGGTTCTGATTTAATTGTTGCCATTGCAGGGAAGAAATTTCCGGTAAAATTAGTGAGCGGTG
>JBDLUU010000060.1:0-12405 GCA_039805185.1 Bacteroidota bacterium | reverse complement strand
TCTTCGGAGAGTTGGTTGATTTCATGAGCAGTGGCCCAATCGTAGCGGCAGTATTGGAAAAGGAAAATGCAGTTGCTGATTTCAGAACCCTTATTGGTGCAACTAATCCTGCACAGGCAGCAGAAGGAACCATCCGTAAATTATATGCTGCTTCTGTTGGTGAGAACGCAGTTCACGGAAGCGACAGCGACGAGAACGCGATTATTGAAGCCGACTTCTTTTTTTCTAAGTTAGAGAGATTCTAAGAAAAAGAGCAGCAAGCTTTTGAGTTTATTGCTATCGTATATTTTGTTGCGAAAATTTTTAAGCCCGACCTAGCCAAATGGTCGGGTTTTTTATTTGCATCCTTCATTTAGGTATTGTATCTTATTCTCCTTTACCAAAATGAATTTCTATGCAACGGAAAAGCTTCTCTTTCAAAAAAGCTTTTATAACAGGCTTTAGCTTGTTTTTTACAGGTACATTACTAGCGCAGGGTACCATGCTTCTAAGACAACCCAATGCCAGTAAGGATCATATCGTGTTTGTACACGCAGACGATTTATGGGTAGTAGATCATAACGGTGGCGACGCCCGAAGATTAACCAGTGCCATTGGCTCTGAGACCTCTCCTAAAATTAGTCCCGATGGAAAATGGGTAGCATTCACAGGACAGTATGATGGCAACTCAGACATCTATATAGTTCCCATTGACGGTGGCGCCCCTAAAAGACTAACCTGGCACCCGGGTGCAGATATTGCCCAGGGCTGGATGCCCGATGGTCAGTCTGTTTATTTTACTTCAGGCAGAGCGGGCTACCCAACTGTTAACACGAAGTTTTTTAAAGTAGATGTAAAGGGGGGAACACCGGAAGCATTGCCATTGCCATTCGGATTCGTGGGCAGTCTTTCTCCTGACGGATCTACCATGGCATACCAGCCATACAGCTTCTGGGATCCAGAATGGCGAAATTACCGAGGTGGGCAGGCCCAACCCATCTGGTTGTTCAATATGAAGAACTATGAAACCACAAAAACCGTTCAGGGTAATAAGGAAAGGCATACAGCCCCCACCTGGAACAATGGTATTTTGTACTTCTTATCTGAACAGGATTATATTAACAATATCTGGTCCTATGATCCTAAAACAAAAACACAGAAACAGATCACATTCTTCAAAGATTTTGATATCAAGAATGTTTCTGCTGCCAACAACAAACTGATATTTGAACAAGGCGGTTATCTGCATAGCTATGACATTACAACACAAAAAACCAACCGACTTAATATTACGGTAAAAGCAGATTTAAACTGGGGAAGACCTCGCTGGAACAATATCACTGGTGCCAACTTAATCAATGCCAGCCTGTCTCCCAGCGGAAAGAGGGCTTTGTTTGAAAGCAGGGGTGAAATATTTACCGTGCCCAAAGAAAACGGGGACTGGAAAAATATCAGCAACACAACCGCATCGGCTGACCGTTCTCCGGTATGGTCTCCGGATGGTCAAAAAATTGCCTGGTTCTCCGATGAAAGTGGCGAATACCAATTAGTAGTAAAGGATCAGTTTGGGTTACAGACCGCTCAGTCTTTTAAAATGCCGAACAAGAAATTTTACTTCACGCCTGCCTGGTCGCCTGACAGCAAATCCATTGCTTTTGTAGATACCGATTATACCATCTGGATGATCGAATTAAAAACAGGAACATACAAAAAAGTAGATACCGACAAATACGCCCACCCCAACAGAACCATGAAACCAGTATGGTCTCCGGATAGTAAGTGGATTGCCTATGTACAACAACAAGACAACCAGTTCAAGGCAGTGAAAGTGTATCAGGTAGAAACGGGGCAAACGAAATACATCAGCAATGACCTGGCAGATGCCATCGATCCGCAATGGGATGAATCCGGTAAATATTTGTATTTCCTGGCCAGCACCGACTATGGTTTGGCAACCGGATGGCTGGATATGAGTAGTTATAACTATCCTGTAAACAGAGCTTTATATGTGGCCGTGTTAAATAAAGATGCCGCTTCCCCTTTTGAACCCAAGAGCGATGATGAGCCGGTGAAGAATCCTTCAGACAGTGCTAAATCTGCCAAACCCGCTGCTAGTAGTGGCGCTAATGTTAAAATAGATTTTGAGGGATTGGATCTGCGGATATTATCTGCCACCCTACCCTTGCGCAATTACAGTGCATTGGTGGCCGGACCAGAAGGCAGTGTATTTGTAATAGAAGACGTCGAAAATCAGGGATCTGTTTTATGGAAATATGTGTTGAAAGATCAGAAGCCCACGGAGTTTGTTAAGTCTGCCAGCAATGTGGTCAGCAGCTTCGACAGAAAAAGTATTCTTTATCGCTCCGGAGCCAGTTGGTTCATCAATGGCACACAAGCTGCACCCAGACCGGGTGAAGGAAGACTGGCCACCGATGCGATGCGAGTATATGTGGATCCTTCACAAGAAGCCGAACAAATTTTTAAGGAAGGATGGCGTTTGCAGAGAGACTTTTTATACGTAGACAATGTGCATGGCGCCCCCTGGAATAAAGTATTTGAATGGTACCAGCCATGGGTTAAACACGTGAAGCATCGCTCCGATTTAAATTATATCATCGACATCATGAGCGGCGAAGTATCGGTAGGTCACTCCTATGTTAGCGGCGGTGATTATCCCTCCGTACCTAATATCCCGGTTGGATTATTGGGTGCCGACTACAGTGTAGAAAATGGATTGTTCCGCATTAAAAAAATCTACACGGGTGAAAGCTGGAACCCCGATTTAAAATCGCCTTTGAGCGGCCCCGGCATGAAAGTAAAAGAGGGAGATTATTTACTGGAAGTAGAAGGTAAAAAACTGGATGCTTCCATGAACTTATATAGTTTGTTCGAAGGAACAGCCAACAAACAAATCAAGATCAAAGTCAACAGCAGCCCCAATTTGGAAGGTGCACAAACCATTACCGTTGTTCCCATTGCCAATGAAGGCGGATTGCGTTCCAGACATTGGGTAGAAAGCAATCGTAAAAAAGTAGACGAGTTATCAGGTGGCAAACTGGCTTATGTATATGTTCCCAATACAGGAGATCCGGGTTACACTTATTTCAATCGTTACTATTTTTCTCAGCAACACAAAAAGGGCGCTGTGATTGATGAGCGCAACAATGGTGGAGGATCAGCGGCTGATTATATGATTGATATTATGAGTCGTAAACTGCAGGGCTATTTTAATAACCGTGTGGAAGGACATAAAGTATCTACCACACCAATGGCTGGTATCTGGGGCCCTAAAGTCATGATCATTAACGAGAATGCGGGTTCCGGTGGAGACCTTTTACCCTATATGTTCAAAAAAATGAATCTGGGACCATTGGTAGGAACCAGAACCTGGGGTGGCCTTGTTGGCACCTGGGATACACCAGCATTCATTGATGGTGGCAGAATGGTTGCTCCACGTGGCGGATTCTTTGATACCGATGGTAAATGGGCCGTTGAAGCAGAGGGCGTTGCTCCTGATATTGAAGTGTTTCATGATCCAAAAGCCATTATAGAAGGTCGTGATCCGCAACTGGAAAAAGCGGTTCAGGAAGCTTTGCGATTGATGCCAACGCAGGGTATTGAACTGAAGAAAGAACCCGCACCTCCTATTCGTTCATTCAGACCCAAAAACTAAAAGTAATTTTGCGTGGGCTAATTGAATACATTAACCAGAGTGGTTTGGTACAAAAGAAAAGCTCCGATCTTTCGATCGGAGCTTTTTTAGTCGGGACGACAAGATTTGAACTTGCGACCCCACGCCCCCCAGACGTGTGCGCTACCGGGCTGCGCTACGTCCCGAACTCTCATTCATTTGTTGAATGGGGTGCAAATATAGGGCTAAAAGAAATTTTCAAGCTATATTGCATAAAATTTTCAACTACTGCATGAACATTCTACTGAAGCAGGTGCTGATTAACGACCCCCACTCCTCTTACCACGGACAAGTACAAGACATTTTAATTGTAGACAATAAAATTCAGAAGATAGGTGCACAATTAACTGCTGACAATGCAACCATTGTGCAGGAAGAAGGTCTGGAAGTTTCTGCTGGCTGGGTAGATTGTTTTGCCCATTTCGGAGATCCGGGTTTTGAATTCAATGAAACTTTTGCTTCAGGGGCTGCAGCGGCTGCAGCTGGTGGTTATACCCGTGTATTTACATTACCCAACACCAAACCTGTTACGGATAATAAATCATTGATAGAATATGCAGCAGGCCAGTCCAGACACTTGCCTGTTACCATTCATCCACTGGGCGCCATTACGCAAAAAACAGAAGGCAAGGAACTGGCTGAAATGTATGATATGCGAAATAGTGGTGCCATTGCTTTTACTGATGGATTATCTCCTGTTCAATCAGCTGGCTTATTGGTGAAAGCCTTGCAATATGTAAAAGCATTTGATGGCGTTATTATACAGATTCCCATTGATAAAAGCATTGGACATACTGGTTTAATGAATGAAGGCATTGTGTCTACCCGATTGGGCTTGCCTGGTTTACCGGATATTGCTGAAATCAGTATGCTGAAAAGAGATATTGACCTGGTTCGCTATAGTGGTTCCCGTATGCATTTTACAGGTATTACCACGAAAACCTCACTGGATTTAATCAAAGCAGCCAAACAGGAAGGATTGGCCATCAGCTGCAGTGTTACGCCCTATCATTTGTTCTTCTGTGATGAAGACTTACAAGGATATGATACCAATTTAAAAGTGAATCCTCCATTGAGAAGCAGGGCCGATATGTTGGCACTGAGAGAAGGCATTCTTGATGGAACCATTGACTGTATTGCTTCCCATCATTTTCCGCAGGATTGGGATCACAAAACCTGTGAATTTGAATATGCCAAATTTGGCATGAATGCACTGGAAAGTGTATTTGCTGCTTTCAATGAGTTGTTCCCAACCATTAGTAAAGAAAGACTGGTTGAATTATTTTCACTGAATGCGCGTAATATTTTTAGTATTCCGGTTACTCATATTCAGGAAAACACCCTTGCAGAAATAACCCTGTATAACCGAAACAAACAAGCCGTTTTAGAAAAGCATCAGATGAAAAGCAAATCACACAACAATGCATTTCTGAATAAAGCCTTAAAAGGAAAAGTTTGGGGGACTATCTGTAACGGACAATTAACCATCAACTAATTAATAAAAAAATGAAAGTAAATTTGTTTAACGAAGGAACCAAGTATGGTATAATTTGTGCGTTAATTGCTTTATTGAGCGTTTTTGGTAGCTGGGCAATTAGTGACGCAACATTTGCTACAGTACAAAAATGGGCAAATTTCCTGCCATATATGTTCATTATTATTTTGATTGCAGCATTTAATGTAAGAAAACAAAATGCTGATTATTTAAGTTTCCAAGAAGGTTTAAAGTTTAGTTTCTGGGCATTTGCTTTATCTACTTTAGTTTTAGGCATTGGCAATTATATCTTATTTAACCTAATTGACACTGGACTTAGCGAAAGAGTTGCAATTATCGCAATGGAGGACATGAAGACAATGATGGAAAAATTTGGGGCTTCAGAAGAAGACATTGAGAAATCATTAGCAAGTTCTTCAGATAGCCTTAAAGATACCGGGTTTAAAAAAATCTTTCTAGGTGTCGGAATTAGTCTGATTGTGGGTTTCATAGAAGCAGCAATCATCAGCGCAATAGTTAAAAAGGAAGAAAAATTTGAAGATCAATAATATTACATGCAGTTATCCATTGTAGTACCTCTGTTTAATGAAGAAGAATCTCTGCCTGAATTGTGCAGCTGGATTAAATCAGTTGTAGATCAGCACGGTTATACCTATGAAGTATTACTAATTGACGACGGCAGCAGAGACGATAGCTGGAAAGTAATTCAAACTATTGCCGCAGGTAACCCGAATATCAAAGGGATTAAATTTCAGCGGAACTATGGAAAATCGGCTGCGCTAAATGAAGGTTTCAAAGCAGCACAAGGTGATGTTGTAATTACGATGGATGCAGATATGCAGGACTCTCCTGACGAAATACCAGCCTTGTACAAAATGATTGTAGAAGATGGATATGATATGGTGAGCGGCTGGAAAAAGAAACGCTACGACAATACCCTAACCAAAAATATTCCTTCCAAATTATTCAACGCCGTTGCCAGAAAAAGTTCCGGCATCAAATTGCACGACTTCAACTGTGGTTTAAAAGCCTACAAAAAGAAAGTGGTCAAATGCATTGAGGTTTTTGGGGAAATGCATCGTTATATACCCGTACTGGCCAAGTGGAGCGGGTTCCGGAAAATAGGTGAAAAAGTGGTAGAGCACAGACCCAGAAAATATGGCACTACCAAATTTGGCTGGGACCGTTTTATCAACGGGTTTTTAGACTTAGGCACCATTATGTTTCTGGGCAAGTTTGGTAAAAAGCCCATGCAGTTTTTTGGATTGTACGGGACCCTTGCTTTTTTAATTGGCTTTATCACCAGCGGATACTTAATGGTTTCCAAAATTTTGGACCCGGAAGTAGGAATCACCAACAAACCTGCTTTTTATATTGCCTTAGCAGTAATGATTATTGGTATGCAACTATTCCTGACTGGTTTTGTGGCAGAACTGGTTGCCCGCAACGCTTCCGAAAGGAATGTATATTTAATAGAAGAAAAACTGGGTTTGGAAGAAGCCTGATAACAGCCCATGAAAAAAGAGCTGATTTTAATAGGAACCACTTGGCCTTTCAGAAGCGGTGGTATTGCTTCTTTTAATGAAAGACTGGCAAGAGAATTTCAGACACAGGGATATACCGTTACTATTTACACTTTCTCATTACAATACCCTTCGTTTTTATTTCCAGGCAAGTCGCAATACAGCCATGATCCGGCACCAACCGATTTAACCATACATGTTAAAATCAATTCGATCAATCCTTTCAACTGGATATGGATGGGTTTTGCCATTGCGAGAAAGAAAGCGCCTTTGATATTGGTTCGTTTCTGGTTGCCGTTTATGGGCCCCTGTCTGGGAACCATTCTTCGTATCATCAGATGGAATGGGGTTTCTAAAGTGGTTTGTATTGCAGACAATATCATTCCACACGAGAAACGCATTGGAGACAAATGGTTTACTAAGTATTTCATAGGTGCAGTGGATGCATTCATTACCATGAGCAAAAAAGTACATCAGGATTTGATGACTTTTACCAATAAAAAATCCATCACCTGCCCTCACCCTTTGTACGATAATTTTGGAACCATCCTATCCAAAGAAGCTGCGAGAAAGCAGCTGGGGCTACCTGTTCAAGAGAGAATTGTGTTGTTTTTTGGCTTTATCAGAAAATACAAGGGACTGGATCTTTTATTGAAAGCCATGCAACTGATAAAGCTTAAAAATGAAACCAATGGCGCCCCCCCAGTAAAACTGATGATTGCCGGAGAATTTTATGATGAAGCAGAGACCTATCAAAACCTCATTATTGAATTAGGACTATCCGATTATATCTATTCATTCACGAATTTCATTCCTACAGAACAGGTACAACACTACCTGAGTGCCTGTGATTTTGTGATTCAACCTTATCGAAATGCAACCCAGAGTGGAGTAACGCCACTGGCTTATCACTTTGAAAAACCCATGCTGGTAACCAATGTGGGGGCACTACCCGACATGATTCTGGCGGATAAAAGTGGGTTGGTGGCAGAACCCAACCCGGAAAGTATTGCTGCAGGGATTGAAGAATTATATTTGCAGGGCGAAGACTATTATTTACCCGAGCTTCGCAAGGGAAAGAAAAAATACCAATGGGATCAACTGGTTCATGCTATTGTTGATCTTGTTAAATAATACAACAGATGTTAGAACGTATCAACCATATCATTTCCGAATCCATACAGGTAAAACAAAGCCTGTTGAGCAATGCTGCATTGTTAGAGCAAATTGCCGGTGTAGTGGATGCGGTAACTACTGCTTTTAAAAACGGACATAAAGTACAGTTTTGTGGAAATGGGGGGAGTGCAGCTGATGCACAGCATTTAGCGGCTGAATTCTCCGGAAGATTCTATAAAAACAGAACGGCACTGCCTTCTGATGCTTTGCACTGTAACAGCTCTTATTTAACAGCAGTAGCCAATGACTATGGTTATGACGAAGTGTATAGCAGACTGGTGGATGGGACCATGCAAGAAGGAGATATTTTAATTGGTCTTAGCACGTCCGGCAACTCTCCTAATATTGTAAAAGCATTTGAAACAGCAAGAGCCAAAAACATCATCACAGTTGGCTTCACTGGAAACGGTGGAGGTAAACTGGGCGAACTCTCCCATTTCCTGCTGGATATTCCTTCTAAAAATACACCCCGAATTCAGGAGAGTCATATCATGATCGGTCATATTATTTGCGAACTGGTAGAAGCCAATTTATTTCCTTAAAATGTTTTCATTAGAACCCATTGATGCAGAATGGACCTTGTTTTTAGACAGAGACGGGGTTTTGAATCACGAGAAAAAAGAAGACTATATACGCAACGCATCCGAGTTTCATTTTTATGAAGATGCCGCTCAGGCAGTTGCTATTCTAAATCAATATTTCAAACGAATCGTAATCGCTACCAATCAAAAAGGTATTGGCAAAGCCCTGATGACAGAAAAAGACCTGAATATCATTCATGCACATATGTTGCAAGAGATTGAAAAAGCCGGTGGCAAAATCAGTCAAATTTATTATTGTTCCGATTTAGCCGATGATTCCCCCAATCGCAAACCCCAACCAGGCATGGCTTTTCAGGCCAAAGCAGATTTCCCTGATATTGATTTTAGCAAGTGTATCATGGTGGGAAACAGAATGAGCGATATGAAATTCGGCAGAAACGCAGGCATGCATACCGTGTTCCTGGCCACTACCCATCCGGAAACCCCTTTTCCGGATCCAATGATTGACGCACGTTTTAACAGCCTGTTTGAATTTGCACAAGCCTGCAGAAACGCAAAAATTTGATAAAATTTTCGGGGCAGCTTTGTTTGGAATGAATTATTGGTATTTTGCTGTATGATTTTGCGATGTATCCTGTCCTTCTTCCTTTTTGTTTTTCTGGCATTTGGTCATGAAACATTAATGGCGCAATCACCAGCCAACAAAGCCCTTCTGGCAGCAGCAGAAACCAATTTAACAGGCTTTGCTTTTACCATTTTAAATGCAGAAGACACAGAAGACCGATTGAGAGCCGATAGTTTTTTTACCCGGCAATTGGTGCAGGCTTTAAAAACGCCCTACTCTTTTCATTATCCGTTTGATTCTTTAAAAACCATTTCCAGAATCTATGCACCCGATAGCAGTTTCAGAATCATCACCTGGCAACTCATGAAGGATTTCAGTTATTACCGTTACAAGGGTGCCATTCAAATGAACACCAAAGACGGTTCATTAAAACTGATTCCTTTGTACGATGGTACTGACTTTACCGAAAATCCCTACGATTCTGTACGTACCAATCAAAACTGGATTGGGGCAGTGTATTATAATATCATTCAGAAAGAATACAACAACAAGAAATACTATACGCTGCTGGGCTATGATGAAAACGATGCGAGGAGTACGCGTAAATGGATTGAAGTGTTGCATTTTGACCAACAAGGCAACCCCTTGTTTGGCGGAAAATTTTTCAGTTATCCCAATGATATCATTAAGCCCAAACAGCCCGTAAGTCGTTTCTGTCTGGAGTTTAAAAAGCAGGCCAATGCCAAATTAAATTACGATGCCAAACTGAACCGCATTGTATTTGCCAAACTGGCAAGCGAATCCAATGAGCCTTCTAAAAAGCATACACTGGTTCCCTATGGCACCGTGGAAGGTTTTAAATGGGAATATGGCCGCTGGGTTTACATTCCGGAATACGAAGCAGTGGAACCCGATTAAGGTAATCAACCAAGGCCTTATCAAGGACCGTTAATCTAACTTTAATACAGCCAGGAATGCTTCCTGTGGAATCTCTACGTTTCCGATCTGGCGCATTCTTTTCTTACCTTCTTTCTGCTTTTCCAATAGCTTACGTTTACGGCTGATATCACCGCCATAACATTTGGCAGTAACGTCTTTGCGGATGGCACTGATATTTTCACGTGCTACCACTTTGGCACCAATGGCCGCCTGAATGGCAATCTGGAATTGCTGACGAGGTAACAGCTCTTTCAGTTTTTCGCAAAGTTTTCTTCCGAAATCGGTAGCCCTGCTTCTGTGAATCAATGCACTCAAAGCATCCACTTTATCACCGTTCAAAAGAATGTCCATTTTAACAATATCCGCTTCGCGCTGATCAATCGGGCTATAATCAAAAGATGCGTAACCTCTGGTTGAACTCTTTAATTTATCGTAGAAATCAAATACGATTTCAGTTAATGGCATTTCAAAAATCAATTCAACGCGGGTAGGTGTTAAATAGCTTTGATTAATTAAAATACCACGCTTACCCAAACACAAAGTCATGATATTCCCAATATATTCAGGAAGTGTAATGATTTGTGCTTTAATAAAAGGTTCTTCAATACGATCAATCTTAACCTGGTCAGGCATTTCAACCGGATTGTTTACCAATATTTTTTCACCGCGTGTAGTGTAAGCGGTGAAGCTTACGTTGGGAACCGTAGTAATAACCGTCTGATTAAACTCACGTTCCAGGCGCTCCTGAATAATCTCCATGTGCAAGAGCCCCAGGAATCCGCATCGGAAACCGAAGCCCAATGCCTGTGAAGTTTCCAGTTCAAAAGTCAAAGAAGCATCGTTCAACTGCAGTTTATCCATACAGTCTCTCAATTCTTCAAACTCATCAGTATTCACCGGGAAAATACCCGCAAATACCATGGGCTTTACTTCTTCAAATCCATTAATCATCTCTCCCGGGTTACTCGCTAATGTTAGCGTATCACCCACTTTTACTTCCTTCGCATTTTTAATACCCGTAATTACATAACCCACATCACCTGCTGATACCTGGTCTTTGGGGGTCATATTCAATTTCAATACGCCTACTTCATCGGCTATATAATCTTTTCCTGTGGCAACAAAACGAATCTTGTCTCCCTTACGCAGGGTACCATTCATGATTCTGTAGTAAATAATGATACCACGGAAGCTATTGTAAACACTATCAAAAATCAAAGCCTGTAAGGGTGCATCCACACTGCCTGCCGGAGCTGGAATACGCTCACAAATGGCTTGCAAAATTTCTTCAATACCAATGCCCGATTTACCACTGGCCAATAAAATATCTTCCTGTTTGCAGCCAATCAAATCAATGATCTGGTCGGTCACTTCCGGAATCTTGGCCCCATCCATATCAATCTTGTTGATCACCGGAATAATTTCCAGGTCATTATCAATGGCTAAGTATAAATTACTGATGGTCTGTGCCTGAATCCCCTGAGAAGCGTCCACCAGCAACAAAGCGCCTTCGCAGGCAGCCAATGCACGGCTTACTTCATAACTGAAATCAACGTGTCCGGGGGTATCAATCAAATTGAGAACATATTGTTCTCCTTTGTGGGTGTAATTAATTTGAATCGCATGACTCTTGATGGTAATGCCTTTCTCGCGCTCCAGATCCATATCATCGAGTACCTGGTTCATCATCTCACGCTCTCCCACCGTTTTGGTATGTTCCAATAAACGATCCGCCAATGTGCTCTTCCCGTGGTCAATATGGGCTATAATACAAAAGTTCCTGATATGTTTCATAAGTGTGCAAAGATAGGTCTGGGAAGCTGAATTCAATGACAATTCAAACACAAGTTGTTAATTTTGCGTATGCAAACGGCCATTGGCACAGATATTACCATCGCAGCAGCGTTTTTACAAGCAGGAGAACTGGTGGCCATTCCCACAGAAACTGTCTATGGTTTGGCAGCAAACGCATTGGATCCGTCAGCTGTGGCTAAAATATACGCAGCTAAAAATCGCCCCAGTTTTAATCCCCTGATATTACACCTGGCCAATACCAATCAAATTTCTGATTACGCCGAGGCAGATGAAATGAGCCTGAAACTGGCCCAACATTTTATGCCTGGTCCTTTGACTTTGTTATTACCTAAAAAAAGCAATGTACCGGATATCACTACTGCCGGCAGTAATAAAGTAGCCATCAGAGTGCCTGATCAACCCTTGACCCTATCGCTGTTGAGCAAGTTGGCATTTCCGCTGGCAGCCCCCAGTGCCAATCCTTCCGGCTATATCAGCCCTACCAATGCCCATCATGTAATGGATGGCCTCCATGGTAAAATCCCCTATATATTAGATGGTGGCAATACCAAAGTGGGATTGGAATCGACGATTTGTGAAGTGGCTGATAACAAAATTATTTTGCACAGAGCAGGAAGCGTTACTGCTGAAGAATTGAGTGCCTTTAGCGGGCTTCCGGTGGTACATAGTTCAGCTATATC
>JBDLUU010000059.1:0-9436 GCA_039805185.1 Bacteroidota bacterium | reverse complement strand
TGACTTTACTTTGGATGGTTCTGGAGAAAGTTGCTGGCTTACATGGTAAGTATATCGATTACCATTTATACCTCACCAATTTATTTGCTATCCCCGCAATCTGGATGATGGTGCTGGCTTTAAAAGAAAAAAAGAAACTGGATTATGCTGGTAATATTACTTATGTACAGGGACTTGTTTCAGGGATTTACCTTTCATTGATTATTGCGGCTCTAACGCCTTTAACACAATGGATTACCACTTATGTAATCACTCCTGAGTATTTCCCCAACGTAATCAAACGATCTGTTGAAATTGGGTATTATAAAACAACGGAAGAAGCCCTTGCTAATTTCAATTACAAGAATTATGCTATACAGGGAACCATTGCTGCATTTGTTATGGGGCTATTGACAACTGCAATCGCCATGATCTTTATCAGAACCAAATAATCAGCTTAAGCCAAAGCCTGTAAAATATCAGCTAAAATATCTTCCTTGTTTTCCAAGCCTACACTGATTCGGATGAGGCCGGGCGTAATATTTACAGCCTGCCTTTCCGCTTCTGTTAATTTCGCATGCGTAGTGCTGGCCGGGTGAGAAGCGATACTTCTGGTGTCTCCCAGATTAGCTGTGAGTGAAAGCATCTTCAGTCGGTCTAAAAATTTTCTGCCAGCTTCAATCCCCCCTTTTAATTCAAAACAAACAATGCCACCACCGTTTTTCATTTGTTTTACGGCTATGCTATGATGAGGATGAGAAGTAAGAAAAGGATATTTCAATTGTGCAATAGCAGGATGGTTTTCCAGTGCTTCCGAAAGGAACAATGCATTGGCTGCATGCCTTTCCATTCTTACATCCAGGGTCTCTAAACTTTTGCTCAACACCCAGGCATTAAATGGAGACAATGCGGGTCCTGTACTTCTGCAGAATAAATAAATTTCTTTGATTAATTCTTTCTTGCCCACTACCGCTCCCCCTAAAACTCGGCCTTGTCCGTCTAACCATTTTGTGGCAGAATGAACAACTAGGTCGGCTCCAAAATCAATGGGAGTCTGGCTTACAGGTGTTGCAAAGCAATTGTCTACATTCAGAATAATATGGTGTTTTCTGGCAATTTTTCCAATCATTTCCAGGTCTAAGACTTCTAGTCCCGGATTGGTTGGGGTTTCCAGATAAATCATTTTGGTATTAGGTGTAATGGCTGCTTCCCAGTCTTCAGCAGATGCATTCGCATCAATATAGCCGTATTCAATTCCGTACTTTGGCAGATACTTGGAAATAACGGTATGCGTACTTCCGAAAATGGAATTACAGGATAGCAATCTGTCGCCTTGTTTTAACAAAGCCATAAAGGATCCAAAAACAGCGCTCATGCCTGAAGCAGTTGCATAACCAGCTTCTGCTCCTTCTAGTGCTACCAGCTTGTCAATAAACTCCTGAACAGAAGGGTTGCTGAATCTGGAATAAATATTGTCATCCGATTCATCTGCAAAAGCGGCCCTCATTTCTTCTGCATTATCAAAACAAAAGCTGCTGGTTAAAAACATAGGAGTGGAATGCTCCATTTCGTTGGTTCGCTCTGTCTGAATTCTGATGGCTTTTGTTTCTTTTTTCATCGTCTGCCGCTGCTTTTAAAAATTTACATAAAGGTACGCTTCAGTTGTCTTTATTTTGCGTAAGAATTCCGGCAAATGGCATTACAGACTTTTACCCATAGGACAGCTTTTTTATTAGAGAGTGGATCAAATATCCAGGAACTACAGATTGCCTATCATACTTATGGTAACTACCATCCCGGTATTTCTAAAGTGGTTTGGATTTGTCATGCTTTAACCGCCAATGCGGATGCCGCAGACTGGTGGAAGGGGTTGGTGGGAAATGAATACTTAATTAATCCTTCTGATTATTTTATTGTTTGTGCCAATATAATCGGTTCCTGCTATGGTTCAACAGGTCCTTTAAGTATCAATCCTGCAAAGCAGACTCCCTATTTTTCTGAGTTCCCGATGGTGACCATCAGAGATATGGTAAAAGCCCATATGGCTTTAAGAGTGCACCTGGGCATCAGTCATATTGATTTATTGATGGGGGGAAGCATGGGAGGCTATCAGGTGCTGGAATGGGCATTGATGGAGCCTGAAGTAATAAAGAAACTTTTCTTAATAGCCACTTCACCTTCTGAATCCGCCTGGGGGGTAGCGGTGCATACAGCACAAAGACTGGCCATTGAAGCCGACTGTACCTGGAAAGACCATGCACCAAATGCGGGAGCTGCCGGATTAAAAGCAGCCAGAGCCATTGGTATGCTCACTTATCGGAACTATGCAACTTTCCAGGAAAGACAAACCGATCCGGATCCGGAGAAGATTGATGGATTTAAAGCTTCATCTTATATCAATTATCAGGGCGATAAACTAGTAAACCGATTTAATGCTTACAGTTACTGGTTGCTTACCAAAGCCATGGACAGTCACCATTTGGCAAGAGGCAGAGGGGGTGATTTAGCTAAGGCATTAAGCCAGATTCATCAACCCACATTGATTATTGGCATCGATTCTGATATTCTATGTCCAACTGCAGAACAGGCATTCATGGCCGAACATATGCCAGATGCGCAGTTGCATATTATTGATTCTACCTATGGACACGATGGATTCATCATTGAAACCCAGCAAATCACTTCATTGCTGGCTCCCTTTGTGAATGGGCTATAGCGGGTGATATTTTTTAACTGCCTGCTGATAAACCAATTCTTTGTTTAAAGTCATGGGTTTGGTTTTTTGTTCCACATACATTTGCATCTGGTCGGTATAATGGGGCGAATCTTTTCGTGAAGAAGCACCATATACATTTAGTGATTCAATTACCGGACCATCTTTCGTGAACTTTACCAGTTCAATGTAGGCATCTCCCTGATTGCCTTTGTACATACCCTCTTTATATGGAATGGAATACATGGGAGCTAACTGATCAGGTAATCCTGGCAGTGGTAGCGCAACATTACCGCGCACTAGTTTCTGTACATCACCCAATTGTAAATTGGTTCTGTTGAATTGCTGCAGCATGGTGGCTTTGGTTGATCTTAAAATTTCTGCAGCATCTTCGAGTCCGATGAAGCCCTGTTTCATGTACTTACTGCGCTTGGGAACAATATCATGATAAACCATAAAGAAAGTACCTGCGCCAATATTCGTTGCTTCGCCTTTTTTGTCCCAGTTTTTAAGTTGCACTACCAAATCTGCTATGTCAGGATATTTTGTTTCATCTAAGAGAAATAAGCTGTCAATATTATAGGGAAAATAAAAGGTGGAAGGAAACTGTCGGTCGAATTTAATTCGCTTAAAATCTTCGTAGCTCACTTTATTCAGGGGCTGCAATAAGGCTTCAAAACGCTTGCTGCGATTGTTTTCCAGGGTTTCATATCCCATGGTGATGTCGGTAACCACAGGGTTTTCCTTTCCCTCTGTGGAATGAAAAGGAGAGTGGTTGGTATTGTACACAAATCCTGAAGTTGGTTGTAAGACCTGTGGCAAAGCGCTGATGGGATGTAAGTCATTCCAAAGGGTTTTGCTGGTATTGCCAGGCAGGGTAGACTTCCAGTTATAGCCTTTATTGCGGACTGGTATTCTGCCGTTGCTGATATAATAAATGGTATCGTATTTATCTGCGTATACAATATTGTATCCGGGAATGGCACGCATTTCCAAAGCTGCTTTGAATTCTGTAAAATTTCGGGCTTTGTTGAAACGATACCATTGTTCCAATCCACGGATATCCATTTGCGCCGGCATACGGATAGAGAAAGTTCCTCGTTCTGTTTTTATAGTAGGGCCATATTTGCTCCAGTAAACAGGTCTGTGGGCATATAAGCTAATGAGTTTCAACTTTACTTTTATGGATGCATCTTTCTCTTCAAGGGTTTCCCAATTGCCATCAAATAAATATTGATTCTTGTTTTTTGGATGCATTTCCAGTTGGTATACGTCCAGTTTGTCTGGCTCATTTACCGTATGTGCCCAACCCAGGTGTTCATTCACTCCATGTAAAATGCTGGGGGCGCCGGGGAAGTTGGCACCCAAAATATTCCATCCTTCTTCGCTGTTTAAATGTGCTTCATAAAAGGCAACAGGCCCTTCCAATGGCTGATGGGCATTGATAGCCAGGTATACATTGCCGTCTGTTGTTTTTTTGCTGTTGAAGGCAAAAGCGTTACTACCCTGGGTTTTGAAATTTTCTAACAAGGGAGCGGTTCCGCCGAAAATGGAAGTCAAAGCTTTGTCGGCACCGGATAAAATGCACAATTGCAAAACCGAATAACGGATCATGTCCTTGGGCATAACCGGGAAAAGATTTTTTAACAGGACTTCTTTCTTATGTTTTTCTGCGTAGGCATTCAGTCCCTCACAATATCCCTGTAATACTTTTTTGAAGTCAGGTGAGAGATCAGTGTCAAAGCGGTCTTCCACCAGTTCAGGTATTCTGAGTAAGCGAACGATATAATCCACTTGCGCGCCTTCCTTTCCTTTGTATTGGGCCAGCATGCCTTTTCCAGCCATTAAAGATTGTTGTATAGTAGCAAAATCATCTTCTGCATGTGCCCAGGCAAGACCATAAGCAACGGATGCATCTGTTTTTCCAAAAATATGCGGCACACCCCATTTATCACGAATAATATCTATTTGATTGGGATCAATAGGTCTTTCCAATTCTATCTTCATCTGGGCTTGAAGACTAAATGAGCCAATAAAACAAATTAGAGAAAATACAATGCGAAGCATATAGTGGTTTTTGTACTTAACAAATCTAAGGGGATAAGGTTGATTGAACTAAATTGGTTTGCCCCTGTTATCTTTGTATAAAATTATCACCATGGGAATCTGGAATCAAATTCAGCAATACTTATTTATCAAGAAAGCAGACCCGAACGCTCCCAAGTCTCAGTGGATGAAATACATGCACGGAATGAACCGTGTTTCATTGGTTATGTTTTTACTGGCGGTGATTTTCATTCTGGTAAAGCAGGTGATTATACCGATGTTTCGCTAATGATTATTTAGCGTGTAAGACAGAAGACCTATTTCTTTTGCAGGAATTCAGAAATTAAACTGGCTGCATTTTTGGATGCATGACCACCTCCGGCAAGTAACTGATATAGTTTCTCGTAGTCGGCTTTTAGCTGATTTATTTTTTCGGGATTGCTGGTGATCAATTGCAACTCCCTGACCAGGTTAACAGTATTTAGTTCATCCTGAATCAATTCCTTTACTATCTCTTTGTCCATGATTAAATTCACCAATGAAATGAATTTAATTTTTACCAATCTCTTGGCTATCTGGTAACTAATGTAACTGCCTTTGTAGCAAACAATTTCCGGCACACCAAATAAAGCGGTTTCAAGGGTGGCCGTTCCACTGGTAACAAGTGCCGCAGTTGACTGTGATAGCAAAGAATAGGTACTGTCTTTAACCACTTTAACATTGTGCTGACCCTCTAAGAAAGGTTCATAAAAGGCATCTTCCTGCCCAGGTGCCTTAGCTACCACAAATTCATATTGCGGAAATTTATCTGCAACACTGAGCATGATGGGCAGTTTTTTGGCAATTTCCTGTTTGCGGCTCCCAGGTAGTAAGGCTACTATGGGTTTGATTTCAGACTGATTGGCTGATTTGAATTTTTCAATGACTTCAATAAGTGGATGCCCTATATACTGTACATCCCAATTCCATTGGTTCTTGAAATAGTCTTTTTCGAAGGGTAAAATGCAAAGCATCAGGTCGATGCAAGTCTTCATTTTTTTTACCCTATTGGCTTTCCAGGCCCAAACCTGTGGTGCTATATAGTATACCACTTTGAAGCCCTGCTTCTTGGCCCATTCGGCAATTCTTAAATTAAATCCCGGATAGTCAATTAAGATCAATACATCGGGTTGATAGTTCAAGATTTCTTCTTTGCAGAATTTCAGATTGCCCAGGATAGTAGGCAGGTTCTTGATTACTTCAGTAAAACCCATGAATGCCAGGTCTCTGTAATGCTTTACCAGATAGGCTCCCGTGGCCTGCATCAGGTCTCCTCCCCAGCAGCGTACATGGGCAGTCGGATCCGATAGTTGTAACTGTTTTATCAGATTACTCCCGTGCAAATCCCCACTGGCTTCTCCTGCAATTACATAGTATTTCATACAAACCACTTAATGCCAAGGGAGATCAATGCATAAATACAGGTTGCAATGAATACTCCCTTGGCTGTTTTATCTTTTTGCTTGTTGATGTAAACTGTAAAGACAATAGCATTGGCAATTAAGGCAATGGCAATAATGCCGCTCAATAAGGATTTCTGCATGAGCAGAACCTGAAAGAATTCAGTCAGACTGAATAGACTGAACTTCCAGTAGTAATAACCGAACAGTCCGAAAACAGGGGCAATGAATCCCAACATAAGTCCAAATGGAATGGAGTCTTTATTCAGTAACATATCTATGCTTTATATGAAATCAGAACTTCCAGTTCTTTTCCAATTGTTTTTTCAGGGAATAATTGGTCAGGTCAAACTGAACAGGCACCACACTTACATAATTGTTCTTTAATGCCCATACATCGCTTTCCTTACTCTTGTCAAAATTGACAAACTCGCCAGTTAGCCAATAGTATTTTCTGCCGTGTGGATCTTTTCTTTCGTCAAATTTTTCCTGGTACTTGGCATAAGCCTGAGAACAGATCTTGATTCCCTTAATCAGTTCTGCTTTTACTTTTGGAATGTTCACATTCAGGCAAATATGTTTGTCTAAATTCCTGCTTGCCAGCAATTGCTCTACAATAATTCGTGCGTATTGTTTTGCACCCGTAAAATCAGCTTCAATGCTTAAATCCAGTAAGCTGAATCCTATACTTGGAATGCTTTCAATGGAAGCTTCCAATGCGGCACTCATGGTACCCGAATAGATTACGTTAATCGAGTGATTGGCGCCATGATTAATCCCGCTGATACAGATATCTGGTTTTCTATGCAATACTTTATCTACAGCTAACTTTACACAATCTACCGGAGTGCCGCTGCAACTATAGGCTTCTACATCCCCAAAATTGTGCACCCTGTGTAAACGCAAAGGTTCTCCAATGGTAATGGCATGGCCCATTCCGCTTTGTGGTTTATCGGGAGATACTACCACTACTTTGCCCAGCCCTTTCACCGCTTCCACCAATGCGTGTATGCCCGGAGCGGTATAACTATCGTCGTTGGTTACGAGGATAATGGGCTCTTCTTTCTTCTTGCTTGATTTTGCTTTCACTTTTGCCATATTGCAATGTACGATAAGACCGGGCCTATCTTTTCTTTTTGGGTGTTGTATTTGTGCTAAAAAATTTCAAAACCGGATACTCCACGGCCTGATTACTGATTCCTTTTTCCGTTAAATACTGATCAAAGAAATTCCAGGTAAGTAAACCATCATCCGATTGTGGCTCCAGTGCATAGAAGATTAAGTTAGCCAAGGGTTGCGCCAGGTCAATCAGGTAGTCTCCTTTTTCTGCAGTAAATGTTTTAGGAACAAATTTTCCTTCTGCAGATGCCATCTGGTGACCCTCGAATTTTCTGCTGGCTTTGGTGAATTTTTCTATGAGAAATCCTTCTCCCTGGAACTCCGTTTTTTTCTCGAGCTTCTCTACTTTGGCCCCCATGCGTTTTAAATGTTCGGCTATGCTATCCAGTGCCGCTGGTATTATGTATCCTCTGGGCAAGGTTGCACTTACGGTGTCTTTAAAATCTGCGTAATAGTTTACTTTATCTACATGGATGATCCTCCCGGTTTTTGCCAGAGTAGTACTTCCGTCTTCTTTTTTGAATGGGATATAATCATAGGTTCTGAAATCGCGAATCCCATTGGCAGTAGGTACCATTTTGAATCGTACGCCCTTGCTGATTTTGCCTGCATTGTTTTTTACCAATTCAATGGCATTCTTTTCTGCCTGTTGATTGATCTGCATAATTTCTGCCGCATTGCTATTACAGTAGGCTAATATTTCTTTTACAAAGTGATAAGTGCTGTTGATGCGCTGATAAAAGCGCTCGTGTGCAAATGACTCACTTAGGATTGACATTCTGTTGCGCAGACCAATCTGATTGATGATGTATCGTGGATGGTGATTGTAAGTGTAAAAGTTTTTTACCGGCCAGCCTTCTCTGGTATAGAAATCACCAAAGGGTCCAAACAATAAATCATTTTCCTTTTTTACTTTATCGGTAATAAAAGGTAGTATGGTGCTGTTGGTATAATGATAAGGGCCGGGTTCTCCTGCAGATAAATAACCAGGTGCCCAGGTTAAATCGTAACCATGCCAGGTGCCATTGGTAGTATGTAAATCCACTACCATCTGCGGGTCCCAGCTATTCAGAATATTGGCTACCATAGCTTTGGTTTCCGGGGTTTCCATTTTAATGCCGTCTCTGTTCAGGTCAAGTCCCTGACCGTTTTCCCTGATGCCGGTTTCGAGCGGGCTATTCTCTTGCGACGGTCTTAATCCCTTTGCAAACTGGTCATTCCCGTCTGTATTGTATATAGGCACAAATACAATGATCTGATGGCTGAGAAGATTAGATAAATTGCCTAGTAAAATATCACGCATCAGCATCATCGATACTTCTTTTCCTTCTACTTCACCGCCGTGAATATTGCCCTGTATATAAACAACAGGCTTCCCCGATTTTTTTGCTTCTTCAGGTGTTGTAACCGCCGGATTGGCCAACACTGCATAGGGTATGTCTTTTCCTAGTGTGCTCTTTCCAATTGATCCAATATGTATATGCGGACTCATACTTTTAATAGTTTGTAGAAACTGCATGACATCTGCGAACGAAGAAGTTTTTTCGAAGTTGGATTTTTCAGGGGTTAGCTGAAGTGAAGCGGGAAAGCTGGCAACAGACTGGGCTTTCAGTTGTGTTAATGAACCAAATAAGGCAAATAGCAATAGTTTTTTCATGGCTTAATATTACAGCTGAAAAGTACTTCAATCGGGTCGTAGAATTGGCCCGCTGAAATAAAAATCAAAATAAATTTGGAAAAACTAAAAAGTTTAGTAAATTGCGCTAAAAGAATTAGTTATGTCAAACGCTGGAAGAAATCTGAAGTATCTGCGCAAACTGCGGGGCTGGACCCAGGAAGAGTTTGCCAACAAGCTAAAAATCAAACGTTCCCTGGTGGGGGCTTATGAAGAAGAAAGGGCAGAACCCAAGCTCGAGGTAATGGAGCAGGTTTGTTCTATTTTTAAATTAAGCCTGGAAGATTTTTTGTTTAAGGATTTGTCTGAAAGCAAGGGTGGTTCTTATCTGGACAGAAGACGCCAGTTGAAAATGATCAGTGAGTCTGCTGAAATCAGATTCGTTCCGGTAAAAGCTGCTGCGGGTTATATGACAGGTTATGCAGATCCGGAATTTGTAGACGAACTGAATACATTTACTTTACC
>JBDLUU010000058.1:0-11179 GCA_039805185.1 Bacteroidota bacterium | reverse complement strand
GCATATTCCTTGGCAAAATTGCTTTCGGTTTGCAAAGCCATCACACCTACCACAAACATAGTCATAGGGTGTGTATTCATTGGCAATGAATCGATGGTGGCAAATACATGATTGGGAACATGACTTCTTCTTTGCCATACACTGGTTATATGATTCACTTGTTCTTCCGTTGGCAATTCACCCATCAACATCAGGTAAAACAATCCCTCTGGAAGGGGTTCACCTCCGTTAGGTGCTTTAGGCAGCTTTTCCTGTAGCTCAGGAATAGAGTATCCTCTGAATCGGATACCTTCCTGTGCATCCAGTAAACTGGTTTCAGTTACTAAACCAGTGATGCCCCTCATACCCTGATAAATCTGGGCTAAGGTAACTTCACCAATTTTTTTATTTCCGTGATCTTTTAAAATGGATTTGATTTCAGCGGAAGCTATATCAGCTTTTGCTTTAAACCTGTCTTTAATTATTCCCATGGCAATCTAATTGTTAGATGATCTGTTTTTCAAAGGTAATTGAAGTTCCAACTGTAACAAAATCAATGCCAATCTGGTTCTAAATTTTCACAAATAATTATTTGGGAGCTGTACGATACAAGTAAGCCACAACCAGCAGGAATATCATATTGGGAATCCAGGCCGCCAGTAAGGGGTGTAAATCTCCTTTTGTAGAGAAAATGGTAGAAAAACGGTCTGTAACGATGAATAAGGCAGCGGTCACAAATCCCACCGCCAGGTGTACCCCACTTCCGCCCCTGACTTTCCGTCCAGCAACTATGGCACCAATCAGCGTAAGTAAAATCACCGTAACACAAGTAGCATCCCTTCTGTACCGTTCTACTTTTAAACTATTCAATCCCTCAGATCCCCTCAATTCTTCCAGCGCAATGAAACGGGACAATTCCGGTGTGGTCAATTTGTCTTTTGTGTATTTGTCTCTTGTTAAGTCGGATGGTTTAAAATTAAAGTTCATGAGGCGGGTAGTTTCCTGAACCACTTGTTCCTGCATGGGTTGTAGCTTTCTGTCAAACACAACATCCATTTTCCATTTCCGCGAAGCAGTATCCCAAATGATGGATTCTGCCCTGAGATTCTCCACCACTTCGTTACCCTTTACTTTATACAAAAAAACAGGTCCGCCTCTTTTTACCAAAGTATCATAATAGTGGATACCGGCATAGGTAAAAGAATCTATCCGCAGATAAATATGATTGGACTGCCCCAGTAAGGCATTATAGCTTGAATTGGCATCGATGTATTTGGCTTCAAAATTCCCCCTTAGCACATTGGCTTTAGGTACCACATACTGGTTCGCAAACCACAATATGGTAGCCATAATAATTCCCCCTATCCAATATGGTCTCAACCATCTTGAATAACCGGTACCACTGGCCAGTATGGCAATAATCTCACTATTGCCTGCCATTTTGGAAGTAAAAAAAATTACCGCAATAAATACAAACAGCGGGAACAGCAACGCAATGATATGCGGAATGAATCCTGCATAATAGTCTGTAACAATTCTTCTGAATCCTAATTGTGAACGAACAAAGTCATCCGTCTTTTCACTGACATCAATAACAACTGCAATAACAGCAAATAAAAAAATAGCAAAGAAGAAAGTGGTGAGGAATTTTCTGAGTATGTACCAATCAAGCTTCTTCATTGGTTCAAAGATAAAAAAATACATCCATTAAAATGGATGTATCAATTTCTGGGCTTCAGTAGGTAGCAGATTAGTAAGCATTATTAAAGTAAACACACTCCTTCAATCAGCATGCGTTTTATAATGAAAGTGAATAAATATTAAAACGTACTGCGCTTATCCAGAACCCTGTTTTTCCGATGGGATTACAACCGCCGCTTCACTATTTCGAGCATCTCTTTTTTCCAGCTTGCAAAACTATTGTCAAGGATATGCTTTCTCGCTTCACTCACTAGCCACAAATAAAAACTTAGATTATGTATACTGGCCAGCTGCAATCCCAGAATTTCCTCTGCTACAAACAAATGGCGCAAGTAGGCCTTGGTATAATACTGACTGGGCTCAGAAGGCAAATCAGGATCAATAGGACTGAAATCAGTAGCCCATTTTTTGTTTCGGATATTGATTACTCCCTGCGTTGTAAACAGCATTCCATTTCTTCCGTTACGGGTTGGCATTACACAATCGAACATATCAATACCCAGATCAATGCACTCCAGTAAATTCCAAGGCGTTCCTACACCCATTAAATAGCGAGGCTTATCCAATGGAAGATTTTCGGTACAAAGCGCTGTGAACTCATACATCATGTCTTCGGGTTCGCCCACACTGAGTCCGCCAATTGCATTACCAACTGCGTTGCGGGAAGCAATGAATTCACAGGAAGCTTTTCGCAAATCTTTATAGGTACTTCCCTGCACAATGGGGAATAGATTCTGTGTATATCCATACTTATCGGGTGTTTCAGCCAGTCGGGCTATACACCTGTCTAACCAGCGATGGGTTAAATCCATACTCTTCTTTGCATAATCATAAGTGCTGGGATAAGGAGGACATTCATCAAAAGCCATAATAATATCGGCCCCGATACTTCTTTGAATATCCATCACCGACTCGGGCGAAAACAAATGTCTGCTTCCGTCAATATGCGATTGAAAAACGACTCCTTCTTCTTTAATTTTCCGGTTGGCCGCCAGCGAAAAAACCTGATATCCTCCGCTATCCGTTAAAATGGGGCGATCCCATCCGTTGAAGCGGTGTAATCCTCCGGCTACTTCCAATACTTCTGTGCCGGGTCTTAAATACAAATGGTAAGTATTGCCTAAAATAATCTGGGCCTGAATATCCAGCTTTAGTTGCTGCTGAGTAACCGCTTTTACGGAGCCCACGGTACCAACGGGCATAAAAATAGGGGTCTGTATCTGACCATGATCTGTCTGAATGGTTCCGGCTCTTGCAGCCGATCCGTTTGCCGTATGTTCAAGTGTATAACTTAGTGCAGCCATCCTGCAAAAGTACTGGTCTTTGCCCTATTTTTGCGGCATGATCATACCCGATATTGTCTGGACCATTTGTTTCGGACTTTTTTGTACAGTTATTGCCATTCAGGCTTTTTATTACTTATACTTCTTCAGAAGAATGGCTTATTACCGTAATAAGGAAAAAGAAGTATCTGTTGAACATCCTGTTTCTGTTATTATTTGCGCTAGGGATGAAGCACATAACCTTGTCAAAAACCTACCTGGTGTATTGGTGCAGGATTACCCTACTACCCACGAAGTGGTTTTGGTAAATGACAACTCAACCGACGAAAGCAAATACGTAATTGATGAATTCAAGCGCTCCTTTAAAAACCTGAACATGATTGAGCTTACCCAGGAAGCCAAAATGATCAGTGGGAAAAAATTTCCTTTGTCCATGGGGATTAAAAGCGCGAAGTATGAAATAGTGCTACTGACAGACGCAGACTGTGTTCCGGCTTCTGAAAACTGGATTAAAAAAATGCAGGACGCCTATGACGATGAAACAGAAATTGTATTGGGCTATGGCGCTTATCACAAGAAACCAGGTTTGCTTAACAAACTGATCCGCTTCGAAACCTTTCATACCGCCATGCAGTATTTCTCTTATGCGTTGGCGGGTAAACCCTATATGGGCGTAGGCAGAAACCTGAGCTATAAGAAAGAGATCTTTTTTAAAAACAAAGGATTCTCTTCTATCAACCAGATACCCAGCGGAGACGATGATTTATTCATCAATCAGGTCGCAACTGCTACCAATACCGCTGTTTTGATGGACCATGATGCGCACACACTGAGTGATCCAAAAACAACCTGGGGTGAATGGATGACACAGAAATACCGTCATTACACAACCGGTAAATATTATAAACCCATTCATCAATTTCTGTTGGGTTTGTATTCCTTCTCCCTTTTCTTCGTATACCCGCTTCTGGCTATTTCCATCATCTTCTTTAATTGGCAACTGGCCTTAGGTGTTTATGCGGTTCGTTTCTTGTTACAGGCTTTCATCCTGTATAAAGGAATGGCTAAACTAAATGAAAAAGACCTATACCCCTGGTTTCTGTTTTTTGATATCTGGATGTTTTTTTATTACCTATTTACTGTACCTGCTATATGGAAAGCGCCTCGCAAAAACTGGGATTAATTACCAAGTACTTTGATGATTTTACTCCGCAGCAATTGCATCAGCTGGGCATGCTGGAAGAATTGTACAAAGAGTGGAATGCCAAAATCAATGTCATCTCCAGAAAAGACATTGATAGTATTTATTTACACCATGTGCTTCATTCATTAAGTATTGCAGCCATTACAGATTTTAAGAAAGGTCTGCAAATTATTGATATTGGTTGTGGTGGTGGTTTCCCTGGCGTACCATTGGCCATATTTTTCCCTGAAGTAGAATTCCTTTTAGTAGACAGTATAGCAAAAAAATTAAAAGTAGTAGATGCAGTATGCGAAGCTGCCGGCATCAAAAATATCACTACCAAACATACCAGGGCAGAAGATATTACGAACAGAAAATTTGACTTTGCAGTTTCCAGAGCAGTAGCGCCGCTGAAAGAATTATTGAAATGGAGCATGCCCTTAATTAAAAAACCTACTAGCCCAATAACAGATGGTAGCATCAGAAACGGACTTATCTGTTTAAAGGGAGGCGATCTGAATCAGGAGATATTTGAAAGTGGTGCCAGACCCAAAATGATGCCCATTGTGAAAATTTTTCCGGAAGAATACTTCGAAGAAAAATACGTTTTACACGTAGCCAAATAAACACCCTGTAAAATAAACCCAATAAAAAACCCGCAGCATCCTTTACAGCGGGTTTTTATTTTCAGGCAATCCTCTTTAATCGGGAATCACCAATTTATTATTGGTTCTATTGATATCCGCCATTCGTTGGCTTGGATCAATCTCAATAGATTTAATATCAGCGATTGCTCTGGACGTATTAAAGCTATAATCGGGGTGCGTCCACTTCCATGGTGTATGCACTGTTCTTGGAACAGCAGACTCTGCAGCCTTAGTACCATACATAAGATCCAATGGCATATAATGCATTTCCTGACTGCCATCCTTGAAGGTTACCAATACATCCACAGGCATCGGCATTTTACCCAAACGCTTGATGGTGATGGATGTCTTATTGTTGACCATCGCAATATCCCCTACTGCATAATCAATAGTTTTAGTACTGTTAATCCAGTATTCCTTGTACCAGTCCAGTTCCAATCCACTGGCTTTTTCTGCTACACGAATAAAATCATTGGGATTGGGATGCTTGAATTTCCAGGTATTGTAATAGTCAAGTAAAATCTTATCTCTGACAGTTGCACCTGTAATGTAACCCAGTTGTTCCATAAATACAGCACCCTTACTATAGGCAGCAGAACTATACGCATAATTGGTATTGAAATGATCGGCATGGGTACTAGCCGGCTCTTCAAATCCACTTCTTGCCAGTCTGATATATCCCATATAAGTTCCGTTATACCAGAAGCCCGGGCTGTTACGCAAAGTAGCTAATGCTCTGGTGCTGGAGTAGTCTGTGAATCCCTCATCCATCCATGGGTACAATGCTTCGTTGCTGCCTAAAATCATCTGATACCAACTGTGCATCCATTCATGAATGGCTGTACCAAGGCTGGCACTCTTGATCAGTGTAGCCATTGGATATTCCATTCCGCCATCCCCACCCTGAACAAATGTATAGGTCTTGTAAGGATATGCTCCGAATGTTTTGGCAATAATCGGATAAACCAATGCACAGGTATCTGCCATTTTCTGCCATCGGTTTTCCAGGGAGTCTACTCTCTTGTAGACAAATCTTAACAAGGGGCCACCCTCTGTGTTTCTGGTGATCATTTTATATTCAGGATCAGCTGCCCACATGAAATCGTGAACATTATTGGCCTGCCATTTCCAGGTTAATGTTTTTCCTGCTGCAGGTTTTACTGTTACTCCTTTGGCTTCATATCCAAAACCAATTTCGTTGGCATTGATTAAATCACCACCGGCGGTAACCATATAATTTTTGTCAATCGTAATATTTACATCAAAGTCTCCCCATACACCATAAAATTCTCTGGCGATATAGGGATTGGCATGCCATCCCTGATAGTCATACTCAACAACTTTAGGATACCATTGAGCCATACTATAACGGATGCCTTCTGCATTATCCCTGCCGCTTCTTCTGATTTGAACAGGAACCTGTGCTTCAAACACAACATCCAATGTTATTTTTGATTTAGGAAGAATGGGTTTGGTCAAAACAATCTCGAGAATGGTTTCGTGCTCTTTCAAAGTCTGTGCAAGCCCATTAATCGTAACTGATTTTACACGCTGGTATCCAATTTCATCGGGAGTTAATTTGCTGATGCGATCCTTTACACGTGCATCCCAGTCTAATCCATCATTATTCCTTCTTGGATCAGACAACTTGGTTTTGCCCAATTCTCTGCTTCTAACATCCATACTGCTATTCGGCTGAAAAGCATTCCAGTATAAATGCATGAACATCTTGTTCAATGTATCCGGAGATTGATTGTAATAATCTATTTTTTGTGTCCCTGTAAAACGGTTGGTTGTAACATCCATGTTTACATTCATGGTGTATTTAATTTTCTGTTGCCAGCGGTCGGGTTGTGCTGCAACAGCCGAACTAATCAACAGTAAACTGAAAAATAATAGGCGCGTCAATCTGAACATGGTATTGATTTATCGTTAGAAATGAATTGAAATTCAGGTTCGTAATTTCCGAAAATATTTTGAGAATTTTAATCAGACAAACCGGCAACCACCAATACAATTTCCCCTTTCACCGATTTAGACTTAAAATAGGCTGCCACTTCTTTCAATGTACCTCTTTTATTCTCTTCAAACATCTTAGTCAGTTCCCTTGCAACCGAACAAGCCCTATCCTCACCAAAATACTGTGCCATTTCCTCAAGGGTCTTCACTAATCGCATAGGACTCTCATAAAAAATCATGGTTCTTTCTTCTGAAGCCAGTTTTTTAAATAGGGTTTGTCTCCCTTTTTTCAAAGGCAAAAACCCTTCAAAAACAAATCGATTGGTTGGAAGTCCGCTATTCACCAATGCCGGCACAAATGCTGCTGCACCTGGCAAGGTTTCTACTTTAATATCCCGCTGAATACATTCGCGAACAAGCAGGAATGCAGGATCAGAGATTCCGGGTGTTCCCGCATCAGTAATCAGTGCCATTGTTTTACCTGCGGCCAGCTGATCGGCAATATGGGCTACTATCTTATGTTCGTTGTGCTGATGATAAGGACTTAACGGCTTTTGAATGGCGTAGTGCTGCAATAATTTAGAAGAAGTTCTTGTGTCTTCACACAAAATAACATCCACTACATTCAGCACTTCCAGTGCACGTAGTGTAATATCCTTTAGATTACCTAAAGGTGTGGGAACTAAATAAAGCAAATTAGGCGTTTAAACTAATCTCAAAAAACTCCATAACCTGGTTGGCCAGTAATTCTTTCGCTGCTTTTTCAGCAATTTGTTTTGCCTCTTCAGCAGATGCAGCTTCAACCGAAAGCGTGATTCGCTTCCCTACTCGTACATCTTCAACCTGATGAATGCCTAAATTGGCCAGACCACCTAATACGGCTTTACCCTGAGGGTCTAATAAATCTTTTAAAGGCATTACATTAATAGCTATTTCAAACTTCATGATTCGGTTGATTTAAAGAGCAAAGATAGAATTACATAAGCAATAAACCCTGCCGAAATTGCCAACCAGCCAAAAAGAAAGGCAATGGGCAAGGCAATGGCTAAAATGAGTAAAAATGGTAATATTTTCCGGAAACTGATTCCACTGAATTTCAGTGCTAGCATGGGTATGGTAGACACCATACCAAAGCTCAGAAACAAGATCAGCCCATACCATAACCATGCCTGTAAAAGCAAGTCCATGATCCATGCATCTTTAGCATACCAGTTCACCAATGGAAAGGATGCCAGCAAAATGCCGGCCGCAGGTATAGGGATTCCTTTAAAGCCCGTAGACTTGGATGTATCCAGATTAAAACGAGCCAGCCGATAGGCTCCGGCACAGGGTAGTAGAAAAGCAGGCAATAAAGCCCATTCAGTAATATCCAATCCTCCCTCTGTACTGGAATAAGAAAAACGCAGAAACTGAAGGACAATCATGGCTGGTGCAACCCCAAAACTCACTATATCGGCAAGAGAATCCAGTTGTTTTCCCATTTCAGAAGCCTGTTTCATCCAGCGAGCTACAAATCCATCCAGAAAGTCAACCAGCCCTGCTGCAAAAATGAGCCAGCTTGCCCACATCATTTTTTCAGGAATACTCACGAGTCCATCGCCTTCTGCCTGGTAAGTCAGGCCGGGTTGCAATATGTACAAAATGGCTGTTGCACCTAAAAATAAATTCAACAGCGTAAAACAATTGGGAATATGCTTCATGCTATTTACGCTTCATATATGATTCAATCTCATCTGCAGTAATCGGAATATTTTTCATCAGATCATTATTCCCATTTTTGGTTATCCAGAAATTGTTCTCAATTCTGATTCCCATTTTTTCTTCTTCAATATAAATACCGGGTTCTATGGTAAATAACATCCCTGCCTGAATGGGAGCCGTCCTGGTTCCCAAATCATGTACATCTATACCCAGATGATGTGAAATACCGTGGTATAAATATTTACGATAAGCCCTGTTTTCTTTGTCTTCATTTTTCACATCTGCTTTCGTTAACAGACCAATTTTAATAAATTGCTTGGTCGCTTCCTCTCCTACTTTATCGGTATAATCTAAAATGCTGATGCCAGGTTTTAAGATGGACTTGGCATAGTTGTGCAAATGAAGACAGGCATTGTATACTTCCTTCTGTCTTTTGGTAAACTTACCGTTCACAGGAATGGTTCTGGTTAAATCTGCACAGTAGCCACCGTATTCAGCGCCAAAATCCATTAATAGTAAATCGCCGTCTTTGCATGGTGCATTGTTAGAAACATAATGCAGTGTTCTGGCATTGTCGCCACTGGCTATGATGCTTCCATAGGCCGGACCAGTTGCACGATTACTTAAAAAGCTATGCCAGATCTCAGCCTCAATTTCATATTCGAGTACACCCGGCTTCACAAATTTCATGATTCTTCTGAACGTCAGATCCGTAATATCAATCGCTTTCTGAACCACTACAATTTCTTCTTTCGTTTTAATGGCGCGCAATGCTTTCATTATTTTAGCAGCGCGCATAAACTGATGTAATGGATAACGGGCTTTCATCTCAGCAATGAAACGATACTCCCTTGTTTGAATATCAGAGGCTTTTCTGTCGTTCTCATTGCTATCCAGATAAATGGTATCTGCCAGATGAATCCAGCTTTGTAACATTGCATCTAAACTGTCTAACCAAACAATGGTCTGAATACCTGATATTTTTCTGGCTTCTTCTGCACGAAGTCTTTTACCATCCCATTTTTCTTTGAGCTCATTAGGTCTTACCAGGACCAATACTTCACGAAACTTTGGATCCGGATTATCCGGAAACAAAATCACCATCGAATCTTCCTGAACAATTCCACTCAACCAGAACAAGTCACTGTTTTGCTTAAAAGGATGTAATGCGTCTCCATTCCCTGGCCATTCATCATTGCTTACAAATACAGCAATACTATTCGGGGTCATCTGGCGTACAAAACGCTTTCTGTTGTTGATGAAAATGTTTGAATCGAGCGGATGATATTTCATGCGTAATTATTTGTGTTACGCAAGATATAAAGTTTGAAGCACTTAAAAACGCACCGTTGGACATTTAACAGAACGCCCCCTTGAGTTGGGAAAAATACCGTGCTTTATGATGGATAATTCATAAGCCCCCCGGGTAGCATTCAGTCTGCCCAGCGAAGAAATGGTTGCATCATAATTAACCGTAATCTGCAGATCGTTTACAGAATAACCAATCATCGGAATGATTGCATCTCTGTTTCTGTAATACAACCCTACAATCATTTGCTGCGCACCATTTCCGCCTAGGTTTCGGTTCGCATTCATTCCCATTACCAGTTCATTTTTATTGCCGATAGTACTGAAATAAATATTCGGATTCAGAATCCACATATCTTCCAGCTTAATACTGGCATTGGCAAAAAAATTAAATCGGGTTGGCACTCTGGCATCACTGATATTGGCCGCAAAAAAACTTTCCCTCGGGCGGTTGATATGCATCATGGACACCCCTGCATTGAAATAGAAATTTTCAGAGGCAAAATAAGCATAATTCAATCCCATATTTAAATCCAAATAACCCACCTGGCTAAAGGCAAAAGGTTCATTGGAAGGAATGGATACATCAAAAAACTGACCGTTCCATTGATTATCAAAATTCAACTTGGCAATATCAACTCTTTTGGTGGTTACCCCTGCACTGAACCCTGCACTCAACAAACTATTGTAACCCAGCATTTGGTGCCAGGCCAAAGAAAGGGATGCAGCGGTAGCGGTTAACTGACCTGTTCCGGCAACATCTTTATGAATGCTGCCGCCAATACCCATCCAACCATTCTCAAAACGGTTCGCAAATAATTTGGCATCAGCCCAAACACCCATGGTTTTATATCCCCCACCTACAGACGTAAAACTGTTTCTGTAATTCAATCCTGCCCTGTAATCGTAATCAGGATTAAATCCGGTGTTGGCAGGATTCACGAGCAATGGCGCATTGTAGTACTGCGAATAATTTAAAGCCTGTGCAACAACCCATTGCTGCAAGACCAATCCCAGCAGAACGCCCAATAAACGATATATCATCTTGAATCCTTTCATTATTTATTTCTGGTATTTATCGCAATAGCGTGATATCGCCTTTTTTAGTTGCTTTTTCTTTATTGCTGAATTCAATTTCAAGTGTATAATGGTAAACTTCCTGAGGCTGGAGTTTTCCGTTGTACGTACCATCCCACCCATCGACTGGACTTGTTCCATAATAAACCAGGGTTCCCCAACGGTTATAAATACGCCAGCTCATTTTAGAAATACCAAAACCCCTCACAAATATCCTGTCATTCACACCGTCACCGTTAGGTGAAAATGCATTCGGCACATTAAAGCTAGGAACAATAGTGATGGCAACAGGCACACAACTGGTATCTGCACATCCGGCATCATTAATGGCAATCACACAG
>JBDLUU010000057.1:0-71903 GCA_039805185.1 Bacteroidota bacterium | reverse complement strand
TGGCTCCCCCTTCAGGACTTGAACCTGAGACCCTCTGATTAACAGTCAGATGCTCTAACCAACTGAGCTAAGGAGGAATTTCCCCTTTCGGGGTTGCAAAAATAGGGGATTATCTATTCTTACAAAAAAATTCCATTAAAAATTCGCAAAAAAGCCTTTTTTAAAGCCCACATAAATACCATCAGCACCTTGTTTTACCGGGTAGGTTCTTAAAAAGTATCCTTCCCCGCTGGTATTGCGGCCATTCAGCAGTGAGAACCGGTAACGGTGTAGCGGACAAACCACATTTCCTGTTGCGTCGATGAATCCATCAGCCATTATACCACTGGCATGCGGACATTTATGGGCAAAGGCAAAAATCTGAGTATCCTTAACCGCTAAAGTGAGTTTCTTCCCATTGGCTTCTATAATACACATCTGGTTGCTCTGCCAAAGGAGTTCTTTCGCTGAATCAGCGATTTTAATCCAACTATAATCGTTTGCTTCCAATTAGTATAGCATGGTTTTGTACGGATAGCGGATGGCATACAGCTCCCGTACTTTCTCAAGAATAATTTCTCTTAAGGCATCCATATTTTGTCTTTCTGTGGCAGAGACAAATACACAGTTGCCATTGGTGGCTAAATCCCACTTGTCTTTCAGGTCCTTTAAAATCTCTTCTTTAACAGAATCTTCCAGCCACTCATCAAAGTTCTTCTGAATGTATAAATCCATTTTATTGAAAATGGTCAACATGGGCTTTTCAAAAGATTTTAATTCCTGTAAGGTTTTATTTACAACGCCTATCTGCTCTTCATACTGCGGATGCGAAATATCTACCACATGTAATAAGATATCTGCTTCTCTTACTTCATCCAATGTGCTTTTGAAACTCTCTACCAGATGGTGCGGAAGCTTTCTGATAAATCCAACCGTATCACTCAATAAAAAGGGAGTGTTTTCAAAAACCACTTTACGGGTGGTTGTATCAAGGGTAGCGAATAATTTATTTTCAGCAAATACCTCACTCTTACTTAATACCGTCATGAGGGTGCTCTTGCCCACATTGGTATAACCCACCAATGCCACTCTGATAAATTCACCTCTTTCTTTACGTTGTGTAAATGCCTGTTTGTCTATTTCGTTCAAACGCTTACGTAGTAAGGCTATCTTATCTTTTACAATACGACGGTCAGTTTCAATTTCAGTTTCACCCGGACCTCTTGTACCAATACCACCTCCTTGTCTTTCCAGGTGTTTCCACATCCCTTTTAGTCTGGGTAGCAAATACTGATACTGCGCAAGTTCCACCTGAACTTTTGCCTGAGCGGTTCTGGCTCTGCGCGCAAAAATATCAAGGATCAAATCGCTTCGGTCAATGGTTTTAACATTGAGCTCCTTTTCAATATTGGAAATTTGAGATCCAGTTAATTCATCATCAAAAATGACAAGTGTAATATTCTTGCCGTTCAGATAATCTTTAATTTCTTCCAGCTTACCCTTTCCTACAAAGGTTCTGCTGTCAGGGTGTGCCAATTTTTGGGTAAAACGTTTAACGGTTTTTGCACCTGCTGTTTCCGATAAAAATGCCAGTTCATCAAGGTATTCTTCTGCCTGTTCTGCAGTTTGGTCTTTTAAAATCACCCCCACCAGCACGGCTCTCTCCTCAACGGAAATCAGTTGTTTTTTCTCTATCAATGGTTTGAATTATAATCCGCTAATTGAAATACCCAGTGAAAATCTGTTCATGGAAGGTCCAGCACCCTCTTTTAAAACAGAGCTGATCTGATAGCTCCCCTGTAAACCGATTATTCCGTATCCAACACGACCCGTTATTGCTAAAGCAGTTCCATTGAAGTATTTTTTGGTTACTTCTTTTTGAACAAAACTATTACCATAAACCGTTTGGTTGTTTTTGTCAACCAGGTTCTTACCCTTGGTATGTGCTCTTAGGAGTGTTCCTATTTTTGCACCAATTGCGAATTTCCAGGACTTGGCTGGATTTTCCGGATTGGTATAGTAACGCAGTTCTACGGGTATTTCAAGGAAGATATTGGTTACTTTAAACTTGTCAAAATGGTTTATGCTATCTGCAATGGTAAAAGGCAAACGCAGTGCTGTTGATTTGATATTTACATTCACGTTGTCAAAGAAAATATTGCTGGATCCAATACCGGCACCGTAGGACAAACTGAATTTCTTATTGTTTTTGAATGGCTTGTCAAACATCACATAGAAGTTGAAATGTCTGCTGAAGCCATTTCCGGTTCTTACACTATCAGGTCGGTTGGTCCAACTGTCTGCACCATATTGTATCATAAAGTGGTCTTTGGAACGACCACTTAAATCAATTTTACTCCAGTCCTTCTTCTTAGTTTCAGTGGTTTGAGCAGTAGCTCCTAGTGCTACAAATGTGGTAATTAATAGAAATAGTCTTTTCATTTTGGTTGATTGCAGGATTATTCTCCCCTTGCAAGGCAGCAAAAATAATCAAAATGAATCCATCCGATTGGTTAAAATTAGTCAAATGGTATTATAATGCAGGGTATTTTGACAATTTTCACGATAAACGCCATATAAAATTTATATTTATAGCTCTTAGCACGTAAAAAGAATTGGATGAACACGGATTTTTTAAAGGGAAAAAGGATTTTAATAGCAGAAGAAGACTTTGTAAATCAAAAGTTGATCACACACTCCTTAAGTGTTACAGGAGCCAGTTTTGACATAGCCGGTAATGGTGCGGAAGCCATTGAAATGCTGAAGCAAAACCCCAATGACCTGATTTTGATGGACATTAATATGCCGGAAATGGTTGGATTTGAAGCCACTCAAATTATCAGGGCAGAAATTAACAAAGAGATTCCAATTATTGCTATGACGGGCTGGAGCAGCCGTGCCGAATGTAACAAGTTCACCCGTATGGGGATGAATACCTGTTTGGCTAAGCCTTTTGAGTTGGCTAAGGGTGTATTACACGAAGAGATGAAAAACTCGGAGCTTAATTAGTTTAATTAATCATATATTATTTTGAATTTTAGAGAACTCGGTTTAACTGAAAAACTGCTAGAGGGGATTGATGCTATGGGTTATGAGACGGCCACTCCCGTTCAGGCACAGGTGATTCAACCCATACTCGAGGGAAGAGATATTATTGCGTCAGCGCAAACAGGAACCGGCAAAACGGCGGCATTTTTATTGCCGATTATTCATAAAATGTTGACGCAGCCACATTCGGCTCATTATATAAATGCCTTGATTATTGTTCCAACACGTGAACTGGCTATTCAGATTTCTGAGACCATGGAAGGACTGGGTTATTTTACCGATATCAGTTGTATTGCTGTATATGGAGGTGGTGATGGAAGCTCTTTTACTACTGAAAAGAAAGCATTAAGCAGTGGGGTAGATATGGTGGTTTGTACACCTGGCAGAATGATTGCCCATTTAAATATGGGCTATGTAAAAATGCAGGAAGTACAGTATCTGGTGCTGGATGAAGCAGACCGCATGCTCGATATGGGTTTTCACGATGATCTAATGAAAATCATTTCCTTCCTTCCTAAAAAAAGACAAAGCCTTTTGTTTTCTGCAACCATGCCTCAGAAGATGAGAGAGCTGGCCAGAAAGTTATTGAACAATCCTGCAGAAATCAATATTGCGGTTTCTAAGCCGCCAGAGCAAATATTACAACAGGCTTATGTGGTATACGAGCCGCAAAAGATCCCGCTAATTAAATATGTACTTACGCACCAAACATATACCCGTGTAATTATATTCTGTTCAAAGAAACAAAATGTAAAGCAACTCGCTTCTGAATTAAAACGTGCCAGATTATCTGTAGAAGAAATTCATTCAGATTTATTGCAAGACAAGAGAGAACAAGTGTTGCAGGATTTCAGAAACAAAAAATTAAAGATTCTGGTTGCAACGGATATACTAAGTCGTGGTATAGATATAGAAGAAATTGAATTGGTAATTAATTATGACGTTCCCAATGATGGTGAAGACTATATCCATCGTATAGGAAGAACAGCTCGTGCAGCCACTTCAGGAACTGCAATTACTTTTATAAGTGAACCCGAGCAAAGAAAATTTTTACAGATAGAAGAATTATTAGGGAAGCCGGTAGAAAAATTACCTGTACCTGAAAACTTTGGAGAAGCTCCTGCATATGCGCCAAGAGCATTCAAATCAGGTGCGCACCGGGGAAATCGCCCTCCGAATAAAAACAGACCCAATAACTTCAGACCAGGCCAACCGCGACCTTCCGGTAATACAGTAAAATCTGATCCTACTGAATGAATTTTAAACAAACCGGTTTGGAAACCACAATGCGCTTGCCTGTATCTATTAGTTTTCCAGATTCCAAATTTCTTTTAAATACCACCACTTCATTGCTGTTTTGATTGGCAGCCAATAAAAATTTTCCTGTGGGGTCTATGGCAAAATTGCGGGGTGCTAGTCCAAGTGTTGGTTCTGATCCCACCCATTGCAACCAACCGTTTGGTCCTATTTTATAAATAACAAGATTGTTATAATCGGCTCTGTTAGAAGCGTAAAGGAATTTTCCATCGGGAGAAACATGAATATCTGCAGCGCCTGATTTTTTTTCATCACCCTTTTCAAACATATTTACCTGCTGCAGTTTTTTGAGCGTACCCTTTGTAAAGTTTAATACAGTTACAGAGCCCGTCAGTTCCTGAACTGCATATACAATGGGTTTGGTGGGATGAAAGCTGATATGTCTTGGGCCATCACCCGGATTGCATTGAAATACTGAAATGGGTTTGTCTGAAACAGGACGGGTATTGTTCAGGTTTAAACCATATACGCTAATCAGGTCTGTTCCCAAATCCTGCACCAACAAATATTTTTCGTCAGGAGATATAAAGGCTGAGTGAACATGCGGCTTGTCTTGTCTGCTTTTATTGGCGCTGCTACCTGAGTGTTGAATAGTTTGTACCGCAATGCTCAGGCTGCCATCGGCTTCAATCCTCATCACACTGAAATTGCCTCCGGAATAATTAGACACAAATGCAAATTGATTTCTAGCGTTTATGCTGATATGACAAGGATGGTCGCCGCCGCTTAAAACCGTATTCAGTAATTGAAAACTGCCGGATACTTTATCAAACTGGTAGGCCGAAACTGCGCCCTTTCCGTTTCCTAATTCGTTTACTGCATATAGATTCGGCTTATTTGCTGCAATTGCTAAAAAGGATGGATCTGCAGCAGCAGTTTTACCAATCAGCTCTGCTGAGCCATTTCCATTGAATTGGTAATAGTAAATTCCATCAGTAATCGTTCCGCCTGTATAACTGCCGATTAAAAGTTTTTGAGTTCCGGGTTTCTGTGCATAGCAATACAAGCATGGCGAGACAGAAAAAGAGAGCAGCAGAAGTCTTTTTATTAATAGGTTCATGGCAGGTGTTTCAGATGTATTGATACTATAAATATCGGCCTTTCCTGGCAACCCCCAATTGTTACATATGTTACTGAACAAGCTTTTTTACCATTTTACTTTTGTGTTCTTAAAATTGGACTTATGAGATTATTGTTAATGTTTTTGATGTTAACGCTTGGAATGCTAAGTGTTCACGCACAACAACCGCCAATGCCAATCCAGTTGGAAGAAGCATTAAGTCTGGCGCAAAAAGCCAATCAGCAAATCAAAATTGCTCATATTGATCAGCAGATTGCCAGCGCCAATGTAAAGCAAACCGAAGCACTCTGGTTGCCGCAGCTGAACCTTTCGTACACCGCTATGAATACCAATAACCCATTGAATGCATTTGGATTCAAGCTTCAGCAGGCAAATGTTACTGCGGCTGATTTTAATCCGGCATTATTAAATAATCCGGGAGCTACACCCAACTATCTTACTCAATTAAGTTTACAACAGCCCATTATTAATATGGATATGCTTCAAATGCGCAAAGCGGCTGAGCAACAAGTCCAGATAAGTTCATTGCAAATCAAGAGAACAGAAGAAGCGGTAAAGATGCAGGTTACTCAATTGTATCTGCAATTGAATTTTTTGTATCAGGCACTTGATGTTGTAAAGAGCGCCCTAACTACTTCCCAGTCAATTTATCAGTTTACCAAAAACAGATTTGATCAGGGGCTGATGCAAAAATCAGATTTATTGAATGTTGAAGTACAGGTTAAAAACACTGAAACCCGTTTGAATGAGATTCATTCTAATATAGCACAGACTTCAGATCAGTTGAGTCTAATGATGAATAAACCACAAGGTGTAATATACAAAACCGAAGCGGTTTCCCTTGATTTAGTAAAGGAACAATTACAAACTATTCCAACGGACAGATCAGATTTAAAAGCAATGCAAACAGGCTTAGGTGTTTATGATATTGCAATTAAAGGTTCAAAAATGAGCTGGTTGCCCAGGTTGAATGGTTTTGCTAATTATCAGCTAAATGATAGAAAAGCTTTAGGCTTTAATGCGGGCTCTTATTTTGCCGGTATTCAATTGTCCTGGGATATAATGAAGGGGAATCAGACAAAAAATAAGATTGCTACTCAAACGATAGAAAAGGCTAAGCTACAAGAACAATTGGCTGCAAGAGTTAATCAGGAACAAACTGAACTGCAAAATACAATCCGGAAAATTAAAGATGCCCGATATAAATACCAGCAACTGGAAACCTCAATAGCACAGGCTGATGAATCATTGAGAATACTGCAAAACAGGTATCAGCAGGGGCTGGTTAGTACCAATGACATCTTGCTTGCTCAAACACAACTTTCTCAGCAAAAATTACAGCAGGCAGAAGCTAAACTGATGGAGCAGGCTGCAATTAATTACTATGAATTTTTAACTACAGTTAAGTAAAATATAAAAACGAATAAAATGAAAATAAATAACAAATTAATCATTGCTGTAGCTATTATAACTGTGTTTACAGCTACTGCCTGTGGAGACAAAAAAAGCGCATCGGCTGTTGTTTCTCAAGCACCTGTTGAAGTTGTATTAGCAAATGCCGGACCCAATGTTACAAACGGAAACTTTGAAATTTCTGGTCAAATCGAAGGTATTCAATCAGCCAATATTTCTACCCGGGTAATGGGTACTATTACCAGTATGCGGGTAAAAGCAGGAGATTTGGTTAAGCAGGGTCAGGTATTATTTACCATTAATGCCAGTGATATTAAAGCCAAGACAGCGCAAACAGAAGCCATGATCGCTCAGGCGGAAGCTGCATTTAAAAATGCACAAAAAGATTACGAAAGATTTACTGCTCTATATAAACAACAGAGTGCTACTGCAAAGGAATTGGAGCAAATATCCTTACAGTATACTTCTGCGAAAGCAAACCTGGATGCGGCAAAGCAAATGAAAAACGAAGTCAATGCAAATTTGGCGTATACTACTGTAACCGCTCCTTTTTCGGGTGTAATATCTCAAAAGAATGCTGAAGCCGGTAGCATAGCTAGTCCAGGTATGCCTATTTTAACGCTAGAGCAAACAGGTAATTTACAAGTAAGTGCAATGGTGCCGGAAAATTTAATTGCAAGCATTTCAATCGGTCAATCGGTTGATATGTATGTGCAAGCTGTTAACAAGAAAGTGAAAGGAAAGGTAATACAGGTAAATCCGTCATCTCAATTTACGGGAGGTCAATACATTGTAAAAATTAGTTTGCCTCATGCAGATATGAAAAGTTTTTATTCAGGCATGTATGTCAATATAATGGTTCCGGTTAATGTAAAAACATTAGCAGAAAATGTGAATAAGACCATTAGTGTTCCGGAGTCCAGTATTATTTATAAAAACCAGCTTACAGGTATTTACACAATTACTGCAGAAAATACAGCGCTTTTAAGATGGGTAAGATTAGGAAAAAATCAATCTGGTCTAATTGAGGTTTTATCTGGACTTTCTGATGGTGAAAAATATATTGTGAGTGCCAAGGGAAATCTTTATAACGGGGCACCTGTATCGATTGCCAAATAATTGCCAAAGCATTTAAACACATGAAAATGGAAAAAGGATTATCGGGAAATATAGCAAAAGCTTTTTTGCAGTCCAAACTTACAATTCTGCTGATGGTCGCCTTTTTACTTATTGGCGGTTATAGTACTTTATTAATGCCAAGAGAAGAAGAGCCTCAGATTCAGGTTCCTATGGCTGATATTTTTATTGCCTATCCGGGTGCCAGTCCAAAAGAAGTTGAAACAAAAGTATCTGCTCCTCTAGAAAAAGTAATTTCTAATATAAAGGGGGTTGAATATGTTTATTCTACATCAATGAGTGGACAAACCATGCTGATTGTTCAGTTTTTGGTAGGGGAAGATGTTGAACGGTCATTGGTAAAGCTTTACAGTGAGATCATGAAGAATATGGATAAAATGCCACAAGGCGTTTCCATGCCATTGATCAAAACCAGAGCAATTGACGACGTTCCAGTATTTGGATTGACACTTTGGGGTGAAAAATATGATGACTATCAGTTGAAACAGGTGGCACAGGAATTGTCCAATGAATTAAAAAAATCTAACGATGTATCTGATATCAATATAATCGGAGGAAGAGCAAAAGAGGTAAAAGTGCTTTTGAACAAGACTTTAATGGCAGCCAATCATGTTGACTTTTTATCCATATCTAAAGCTATTGGCGGAGCAAATACACAGTCACAAAGTGGTAGTTTTTATAAAAGTGACAGCTCATTCTCTGTACTTACTGGTAATTTTCTCAGTTCAGCTGAAGACGTGGCTTCATTGGTGATTGGGATGAATAGCGGAACTCCGGTTTATTTAAAGCAGGTTGCAACCGTTACCGAATCTCCAGCAACTTCCAATCAATATGTATTTTATGGTTACGGTCAGGCTGATACGGCTGGAATCAAAAAGTTCTCTGCTTCTTATCCAGCGGTAACATTGGCTATTGCAAAGAAAAAAGGGGCAGATGCGATGAAGCTTTCTGATAATATATTATCGAAAGTAGAATCCCTTAAAAAGGACTTGATACCCTCAGATATTCAGGTGACTGCAACCAGAAATTATGGTGAATCTGCAGCTCATAAAGTATCTGAATTATTATTCCACTTATTTATCTCAATTGTTGTAGTAACGCTTTTTGTAATGCTGGCCATGGGCTGGAGAGGTGGTTTGGTTGTATTTCTTTCTGTGCCGGTAACTTTTGCATTGACCTTGTTTAGTTATTATGCAATGGATTATACACTGAACCGGATTACATTATTCGCACTGGTGTTTATTACAGGTATTGTGGTGGATGATTCCATTATTATTGCTGAAAATATGCACCGTCACTTTAAGATGCGTAAACTGCCGCCTTTGCAAGCTGCTATTTATGCCATTAATGAAGTCGGAAACCCAACCATACTTGCAACCTTTACTGTGGTAGCAGCTGTACTTCCAATGGCATTTGTTTCCGGCCTAATGGGTCCTTATATGAGCCCAATGCCAATTGGAGCATCTATTGCTATGTTACTTTCATTGATTGTTGCCTTAACCTTAACTCCCTATTTAGGATATATTTTCTTAAGAGAAAAGGAAAAACGCAGCGGTAAAGATCATTCACATGGAAGTCATTCTTTGGAAGCATCAGGCATCTATAAAATCTATAACTCATTCATTCAGCCCATGCTGGAAGTAAGATGGAAGCGATGGGCGTTTATCATGGGTACTGTAGTTGTATTATTAGCCAGCATATTATTGTTTTATACAAAATCAGTAGCTGTTAAAATGTTACCTTTTGATAATAAAAATGAATTTCAGGTAGTCATTGATATGCCAGAAGGAACTACGCTTGAAAAGACCAATGCAGTAGCAGCTGAAATAGCGCAGTATGTATCTAAACAACCGATGGTGAAAAACTATCAGGGTTATATTGGAACAGCTGGTCCAATTAGTTTTAATGGATTGGTTAGACACTACGATTTAAGAAGAGGTGATAATGTTGCCGACATACAGGTAAACCTGATTGATAAGAAAGAGCGCTCTTTGCAGAGTCATGATATAGCTAAGTCTATGCGTGAACGTATTCAGAAAATTGCTGCCAGGTATCATGCAAACGTAAAAATTGTTGAAGTTCCACCAGGCCCTCCTGTTTTATCTACATTGGTAGCGGAAGTATATGGCCCTGACTATAAACAACAAATCGAGATTGGTAGACAAATTGAAGAACTATTTCGTAAAACACCTGATGTTGTGGATGCAGACTGGATGGTTGAAGATGATCAGTTTGAATATAAGTTCACAGTTGATAAAGAAAAAGCCATTCGCTACGGCGTTGCAACTGCGCAAGTAAATGCCATAGTTGCCGGCGGACTTTCCGGGATGCCTGTTGGGGTAATCAATGCACCTAATTCTTTTTCTCAAACTCCTATTCGTTTACAGTTAAAAGAGGAAGATAAAGCTGGTGTGAATGAGATTCTTGGTCTGACTGTTACTGGCATCCAGGGCAACACAGTAAGCCTGAGAGACATTGTTTCTGTAAACAGACAGGTGAAAGACAAAAGCATTTATCGTAAAAATCAGAAAGAAGTTGTGTATGTAATGGCCGATATGGCTGGTGATTTGGAAAGTCCATTTTATGCTATTTCTAAAATGTCGGATAGTATTTCTTCTCTTAAAATACCAGCAGGTTTTACAATTAAAGAAGAATACACGAAGCAGCCAGAGACGCAGGATCAGTATTCACTTAAATGGGATGGAGAGTGGCAGATTACCTATGAGGTTTTCAGAGATTTGGGAATCGCTTTTGCTGCTGTTATCCTGATTATCTATATGCTGATTGTCGGTTGGTTTCAGAATTTTACAGTACCGGTAGTTATGCTTGCTGCAATCCCTTTGAGTTTGGTCGGAATTATTCTTGGGCACTGGATGATGGATGCTTATTTTACTGCAACCTCTATGATTGGTTTTATTGCACTGGCAGGTGTTATGGTACGAAACTCAATTTTGCTAATAGATTTTATCAATATCAGGCTTAATGAAGGTATTCCTTTGAAACAAGCTATTATTGAAGCTGGTGCCGTAAGAACTACTCCTATCTTATTAACAGCGGGTGCGGTTGTATTGGGTGCTGTCATCATCTTGTTTGATCCAATTTTCCAGGGATTAGCAATTTCCCTGATGGGTGGAACTATAACATCAACATTTTTAACCTTATTGGTTGTGCCATTGCTTTATTATAAAATGATGCGCAATAAAGTAAAATAAAATTGATATGAAATTATTAATCATAACTGCTGTAAAGGAATGCAGCAAATCCGTTGAAAAAATATTGAAAGAAGCATCTGTTTCCGTCTTTAGTGTAACAGATACCATGGGTGTTAAAAACAGTCCCGATGATTATATCCTGGATGACTGGTTTGGTTCAGATGATGGAAACAAATACGATTCGGTTTTTATTTTCAGTTTCTGTAAAGATGAAGCAGCTAACCAAGTACTAGGTTTAATAGATGCTTTTAACCATCAAGAGTCTGAAAATGAGTTTCCAATCAGAGCTTTTATAGTACCCGTAGAAAACTCAACAAAATAATAATTATGAAAGAAAGAATTGTTAGAGCTGTTGCAGGCATATTTGTGCTGACAAGCATTAGCCTTGCGTATTTTGTCCATATTAACTGGCTTTTATTGGCGGCATTTGTAGGGTTAAACCTGCTGCAATCCTCCTTTACCAAATTTTGTCCCCTTGAGTGTATTTTAGACCGGGCTGGTATCGGCAAGACATCCGATAAAGCTTGTTGCACCAAATAAAGACTATGAAAAGGCAAAAGAATTGCTTTAAAATTCCCGTAAATCATTATTTTTGCCACCCTTTAAGAACTGCAATGTTCTTCGGGCCTATAGCTCAGTTGGTTAGAGCACCTGACTCATAATCAGGGGGTCCCAGGATCATGCCCTGGTGGGCCCACTTGAAAATCAACCACTTATGATTTGTTTCATAGGTGGTTTTTTCTTTTCGGCCAAGTTCCTGCCAAGTTTTGTTTTTGGAATTTGATTTTAAGCACGTTTACGATAGCTTAGCACAGCCCAAGTATTGATTACAATAGCATAAAAAATCATAATTAAAAATTGTTTGCCCGTATCTGCAATGCCACTTCCTTTCAATACTACCATACGCATAATTTCGATAAAATAAGAAATCGGGTTTAATCTTGTAATCCATCTTGCCCAATCAGGCATACTATCAATACTAGTATACAATCCTCCCATCAAAACAAAGATCATCATTAAAAAGAAAGTCACTAACATCGCTTGTTGTTGATTCTCTGAATAAGTTGAAATCAAAAGTCCTATACCTAATATTACAAGTAAATAAATGGCAGCAAATAAATACAAAGTGAAATAGGAGCCCAATGGTATGATACCATATACCAACCAAGCTATTAAAAAGCCAACTGTGATCACAACTAGACCAATAATCCAAAAAGGGATTAATTTACCTAAGATAAAATGTGTTTTTCTGATTGGTGTTACATTAATTTGTTCTATAGTACCCATTTCCTTTTCTCGTACAATATTGATTGAAGACAAATTCATGCCTACAATAGTAATTAGTAATACTAAAATACCTGGCACCATGTAAATCTTGTAGTTTAATTTAGGATTGTACCAATTGGTGGAGCTTACGTCAAATAGGGGCAGTTCATTAAACCTCCCAGGAGTAATGGTTTGAATTCTAAAATCACTATTGTAGGATTGTACAATATTAGCTAGGTAAGCTGCTCCTAGATTTGCTTTGACGCCATTTATAGCATTGACAGCTAAAAACATTTTGGAGGATTGTTCTTTATATAAGTTGGATTCGAAATTTTGAGGAATTTCAAGAATTAAGTCAGCTTTATCATTTTCAATCAACTCCATAGAAGCATCAAAATGATCATTATAGTCAACTAACTTAAAATAATTAGAAGCAGTAATTTTTTGAACCAATTTATTTGATACTGTACTATGGTCCCTATCAATTACAGCAATATTGATATTCTTAATTTCATAATCTGCGGCCATTGGCAAGGCAATCAGCTGAATAATTGGCATTACAAAAATGACTTTTAGAATTGCGGGATTTCTAAAAATTTGCTTGAACTCTTTTTCTAATATATACCTTAATGGACTCATGCAAGTCTAATTTTAAATTTTTTAATAGCCATCGTAAAAAAGAAAGCCATCATACCAATTAGTATGAGCGTTTCCTTCCAGACTAATTTTATGCCAACTCCTTTAATCATAACTGATTTAACGATAATGAAAAACCATTTAGCTGGTATAAAATTCGATATGATCCTCAAGGGTAATGGCATATTTTCAATTGGAAATATAAAACCACTAAACATCACTGTTGGCAAGAACATAGCAACGAGTGAAATGAACATGGCAGATTGTTGAGAATCAGTACCGGCAGAAATTAACAAACCTAGTCCTAAGGAAACCAAAATAAATAAAATACTTTCGGCATATAAAAATAGTAAGCTCCCATTAATGGGCACATCTAATACAAAATAGCTTAAAAGTAAAATTGTGGTAATATTGATAATACTTAGTAATAAATAAGGTACCGCTTTCGCAATGATAATTTTAATTGGATGAATAGGCGAAGCTAATAAAATCTCCATATTGCCAAGTTCCTTTTCACGAACTACAGTTAAAGCAGTCATCATAGTACATACCAATAATAAAACCATGGCCATTACCCCTGGCACAAAGTTATATGCACCTTTTAGCTGAGGATTGTACATCATCCTTGTCTCCACTTCCATTTTATAGGGCATCGTTTGATTGGGATTCAACTCTTTCTGAAAATCCTGTAAGATGACCGAAAGATAATTTGTCAAGGCTGTAGCAACATTTGGATCAGTAGCATCTGCTATAATTTGCAATTGCCCTTTATTTTGATTCACCCTACTTTGATCAAAATCATTAGGTATAATTAGCGCCACTTTAACTAACCCTTTCTTAAACAAACTATTTATTTGACGCGCATCAGTGCTTTGGTGATATAATTCAAAATATTGACTGGCTTCAATTTTTTGCACCAATTGATTAGATGAAATCCCTTTTGATTGATTGATGATTGCAATTTTTGTATTTTTTACTTCATTGGTTAAGGCGAAACCAAAAATAATGATTTGAACCATTGGCATGCCCAACAAAATAAACATCGTTTTTCTGTCTCTAAAGATGTGATAGAACTCTTTTACTACAAAATGATAAAATTGCTTCATACTATTCGGTGCGTTTTGCTTTTCTGGCTAAATGAAGAAAAACTTCATCCATACTTTGAACATTGAAATTCTTTTTTAAATTAGAAGGGGTGTCTAAGGCATCAATCTTTCCATCCACCATAATGGACACTCGATTGCAATATTCTGCTTCATCCATATAATGAGTGGTTACAAATACCGTGATGCCTGCTTCGGATGCATCATAAATCAAATTCCAAAATTCTCGTCTTGTAATTGGATCTACTCCACCAGTTGGTTCATCTAAAAAAACAATTTGTGGCTCATGAAAGATAGCTACAGAAAACGCAAGTTTTTGTTTCCATCCTAGAGGCAATTGACCCACTAAAACATCCGCTTCCTTTTCTAATTCCAATTGAACTAATAATTTTTTTGTTTTTTCAACAATTCGCTCAGGAGAGATGCCATAAATACCAGCATAAAATTTAATATTTTCTTTCACAGTCAGGTCTTCGTATAAAGAAAACTTTTGACTCATATACCCTATACTTTTTTTAATGGCCTCGTTTTCTTTATAGACATCAAATCCTGCAACAGTGGCCTTGCCACTAGTAGGCATAGATAGGCCACATAGCATTTTCATTGCTGTCGTTTTTCCGGCACCATTTGCCCCTAGGAATCCAAATATTTCGCCTTTTCCCACTTCAAAGCTTATTTCGTCTACTGCTTTAAAATCGCCAAAGGTTTTGGATAATTTATCTACTATTATTGCTTTATTATGCATGAGTTCTCATTAAATCAATAAATACATCTTCGATATTAGGCAAGATTTTTTCTGCAACCATGTCGTCAATTGGCGACATCATTTGATTAGTTTGTTTCATAACAACATGATGAAATTCTCCAAATGGATAGGCATGTTCTACTGTAGGATCTTGCTGAAGTTTTTTAAGTAATTGCAGCATATTAGTTGATTTTGCAGCATAAATAGACTTGGAGAAATTATCAACGATATGTTGTGGGGTATCGATTTGTAAAATCTTCCCTGCTTGTATTAATGCTACTTTGTCACATAAATTTGCCTCATCCATATAAGGCGTAGAAACAATAATGGTTATTCCTTCTGCCTTTAACAATTGAAGCATTTCCCAAAATTCTTTTCTAGAAACTGCGTCTACACCGGTTGTAGGTTCGTCTAAAAACAAAATACTTGGACGATGTATTAAAGCGCAACATAAGGCCAATTTTTGCTTCATTCCACCAGACAATTTTCCTGCCCGTCTGTCTTTGAAAGGTTCAATCTGTACATACAGGTCTTTAATTAAATCATAATTCGCCTCGAATGAAGTGCCAAACAAACTGGCAAAAAATTCAATATTCTCTTGAATGGTCAAATCGGTATACAGGGAAAATTTGCCAGGCATATAGCCTATTCTTTGCCTCAATATTTTATAGTCAGTCAGCACATCCAGTCCATCCACCCATACCTTACCCTCATCTGGCAACAATAATGATGTCAGTATTCTAAATAAGGATGTTTTACCAGCGCCATCTGGACCGATCAAGCCAAATAAAGTGCCAGGAGCTACATCAAAACTAATTTGGTTAAGTGCTACTGTCTTCTTTTTACCAACTGTATAAGACTTAGTAACACGCTCTACCAACATAGCTTTATCACTATAATTTGATTTCACCATACATGCCTATTTTAAGATACCCGTTATTTTTTACTAGCACTTTAACTGCATAAACCAAGTTTGCTCTTTCGTCTTTTGTTTGAATTGTCTTAGGTGTAAATTCCGCTTTTGAGGCAATAGATGATATGATCCCAGGCAACTCGGTGTATTCATTTTTGCCTTTATCAACAAAAACTTTTACTGTTTGTCCAACTTTTATGCTCGATAATTGATCGCCAGTAATGTATACTCTTAGTGTCAATGTTTCAAGATTGGCAATTTTATACAATGGCTTTCCAGCTCCAATCATTTCACCGGCTCTTACATAGGTAGTCAATACAGTGCCATTGATTGGATTAACTACATTAGATTTATTGATTAAGTCTTGAACTTGATCAATTCTTTTATTCATAGGATCTAATTCGCTCATTATTGCTCTATTCTGTGTGCCAACATTAGATTGTTGAACTTTAATTTGCTGCTTAGTCACATTCATCTGTTTAGTCAATGACTCTATTTGAAAAACAAGGTCATCTTGTTGTTTTTTTGTAGCAGCATCACTTTTTAATAAATTATCTACTCTCTTTTTTTCATAATTTAGATTGATAAGCTGTGTGTTTTGAACCTCTAATTGCTGTTTTAATAACTCTACCTGAGGAGCCACATCCATTAACTTTTGACGCAAAGCTTGCTTTGATGCTGTAAGCTGCGCTTTCTGAAGGACTAAAGCTGCACTATCAATATGTGCAATAACCCGAGACATAGATAAACTATCCCCTTCATTCACATCAAATGAAAGTAATTTTCCAGGCACTTCTGATGCCACCATCACTTCATCTGATTCAAATACGCCCTGCGCATCAAATTTTCCATTGGAACTTGAACAACTAACAAATAAAAATGCAGTTAATATGATTAAAATGTTTTTCATGTATTTAATTTTTTCCTTTAATTAATTGATATTGTAATTTAGATTGTATGAGTTGTGTTTGATGTTGAATCATAGACTGATTAGCTAAATCGTATTCGTTGATTTCTTTTAAATAATCATTGGCCGTAATCACTCCATTATTCAACTGTACTAAACTTGTACTTTTTATCTGATCTCTTAATGCAATGATCTCTTTGTCGGATTCGATTAGTTTTGCGAGCTTTTCAATTTCATCTCCCGCTTGTTTTAATTGAATTCTATTATTTAGCGTATAGGTGTCTTTTTCATTTTTGAGCATTGTAGCCTGATTTTGCAGCATACTTTTTTCTTTTTTGGCAGTATAATAACCTCCCAGTGACCATTGTAATTTAACGCCGCCAATACTAAACCAATCGAATTCATTTTGCAACATATTCAATCCTGGCCTGCCATATCCAGTTTGTACAAATGCGCCTAATTTTGGATTTGTTTTTGCCTGAATTAGTCCTAATTGGTTTTGGATCGTTGATTTTTGAGCATCAAACAACAACAACTCTGGCCTACTTAACTCCAGATTTTCCTTGTTTATTTCAATATTTTTAGGGACCTCGAACTGTGCATTATTCGAGATTGAAATATTTGCTAATAATTCTAACGCGTCCAATACAATACGTTTTGCTGAATAGGCCTCGTCCAATTTTTGATTGTTCTTTAGTAGTTGAGCTTTAATTTGTAAAACGTTATTATTAAATACTAAACCATTTTTATACAATGCTTCCATTTTTTGCAAAGCATTTTGTAAGTCTTTTTGAATCAAATTAATTTGATTAATTACCTCATTGGTGTATAAAACAGTGCAATAAATTTGAGTGACACGCTCTTTTAATTTATAGATATCTACTTCGTTTTTGATGAGCTCCATTTTTGCACTTGCTTGCGCTAAAGATTGAGTTTTTTTATTTACACCACCATCATAAATAACTTGTTGTATTTCTGCGGTAGCTCTATATTGGTCTTTTGAAAGCGGATTTGGTTTAAATCCAGCTATAGGAAGACTAATACTTGTTACATCAGACTGGTAAGTAGCCTGGCCATTAATGCTCAACTGGGGATACAAGGCTCTTTTAATATTTTCAATATTTAATTGAGCGGATTGATTGAGCAAAGCCGCCTGTTTTACTAATGGATAATTTTGTACAGTGAGCGCTTCGATCTCCTGCAAGGAATAGGTTTGTGCCTGAGTAAGATAAGATAAGCCGAGACCTATCAATAAAAATAATACACGCATTGTTATTTTATATTTTGATTGATTCTATAATAAATTTTGGAACTTCCTTTATACGCTGAAGCATTAAATTAGAAAAAACCTCTTTTTCAATTTGCATGCCAACAATAAACATAGGCTTCATTAAAAAAGGAAACACACACATACTCATCATATTCATAATCAAGTGCTGGGGCATGATTGGCTTGATCTTACCTGCATCAACTTCTTGTTTAATCTGCAGTGCAAATTTTGGAAAATCAGGTAAATCGCCATCAAACATTTTATGAATAAATAAGTCTGGTTGCTTATTCATCTCACCAATTACAAAAACAGGTACAAACGGGTTTTCTATTGCCATTAAAATATACGCTTCGCATATATTGTGAATTTTTTGATACAAATCAACATCTTGCTCAATGGTATTTTTTAAAATAGGAGAAAACTTTTTTACCTCTTCAAAAAATACTTGCTCAAACAATAAATCTTTTGATCTAAAATAATAATGTAGTAAAGCCTTATTAATACCGGCTTCATTGGCTATCTCCTGCATAGTAGCCCCATCCTTCCCTTTTACGGAAAAGATTTTCTTAGCAGCAGTTAAGATAGTAGACTCCGTTGTATTTGAAGTATTAACCATATAGTTTAACCAATTGGTTAATAAAACTAATAAAAAAAGTTCATAAATGAAAAATAATTAAGAAAAGTCCAAGTAAAAGAAGAAAAATAAGTGAAAATCCCGGCCAAGTCTCCGGCCAGGTTTTCATCAAAAACGGGTTAAAAGAGGTGAATTATGAGAAATATAAATCTATTTCAATCTTGTATCCTATTGATTCTCAATAAATGAAAAGGTATGGAATACCTCCAGAAACCCTCATAATCAGGGGGTCCCAGGATCATGCCCTGGTGGGCCCACTTGAAAATCAAGCAGATACGAACGAAAGTTGGTAGCTGCTTTTTCATTTAGAAGCATTTTAGAAGCACTCAATCTAGAAATTTATTCAAATTGTTGCCATAGAATACAATATCTCCTTCGAATCACTTTTGAATGCTATTCAACTGATGAGTACACATTGCATTAGCCCAAACTAGCCTTGCTACCAATTAAATTTGATTTCTCAAGGTAGGTTTTATCGGGTGCGTGTATATAGAATAAGGAAGATCCTTTTATGGTTTGAATGATATCTTTTACCAGATTCTGCGGTACAGCCGGACAGCCAAGGCTTCTGCCTATATAGCCCTGTTTTTTTATCAATGCATCATTAACATAATCTGCTCCATGTATTACAATGGCTCTTTGTTTGGCTTTATCGTTAATACCCGCTTCAATACCCTCCAGCTGTAAAGACATTCCATGCTTGCCTTTATATATATTCCCAGTAATAAAAAAACCAATACTGGATTGATAGGATTCCATTTTATTAGAGAATTTTTCAGCCATCAGTTTCCCGGAATTTCTGCCATGGGCAACCAAACTATGGAAAACCAATTCCATTTTATCCATATTGATTATGAATAGTCTTTTTTCAGCGCTAGGTTTACTAAAATCTGCAATGGTTAAAAATTGCTGATTATTAAGCTGACCTGCCAACTTCAATTGATTGTAAACCTTTACCGCATTATGAAGTGCATCAATATTGATATTAAACTTACTTGAAAGGGTTGCAATAGAATTCTTCCCATCTTCAATTGGATTGGATGTTTTATTGTTGAATGCCTGTGTACTGCATAAAATGAGCAGGCTGAATAAAAGTGATTTTTTCATAGAGGGTATGTTCTGATAATTCGTTAATCATTATTCCGCATGCAAAGCTATCGCTATTATTGCCGGGTTCTACCCGAAAAACTGTTAAAATGGCATGTTATGTATGGGCTTGAGCCGATTTAAAGGATATTTTCCTAACTCACAATAATTTCCATTATTTCTTCTTCAGTAAGCCTTTCTTCATTTTAATGTTGAGCAAAGCAATTGCTCCCATGCTAATGGCTAATGCTGCCCTTTTCACTCAGTTTTTTTTAGGAATATTGTACAGAAGAATAGGGCGCGCGGACTATGCATGCTAAATAATCATTAGCAGATTTTGTAATCCATTCTGAAAGCGAATTTTCTTTTCAATATTGATTTGCGTATTAATTGGATTCGTTTAAAGTTAACAAAGTATATGTGTTTGCCCTGAGACTAATACATTAGATTCGCTGCTGACGATCAATTCAAACTATGTTCTATAAAATATTAACTGTTGCAGGGTTAGCAACTTTTGAAATTTATGCCGCAATTCCTGCAGGCTTCGCATTTGGTATTTCTCCTATCACCATATTTATTACCACTATGATGGGAGGACTTGCCGGTGTTTTTATTGCCGCTTTTCTTGGCAAACACATACAACAGTATATAAACAGATTTAGAAAACCTAAACCCAAGAAAGAAGACAAGAACACGTTGATTTTTAAGATCTGGGAAAAGTACGGAATTATAGGTCTCGGGTTTTTCGGAACACTCACAGTTGGTGCTCCTGTTAGCATTGGTGTGGGAACCGGACTAAATGTTTCTATTCAGAAGTTGTTGGTATGGTGCTGTATAGGGGTTGTTACCCGATGTGCCATTTTTACTACCTTAGGGCATTACGGAATGAAACTGATTAATTAATGGCGAAGAAAGTAAAAAATATCATATTCGATTTAGGTGGAGTATTGCTCAATATTGATTTTAAATTGACTACTAATGCCTTTAAAGCACTGGGAGTAAGTCATTTTGATGAAATGTTCACCCAGCATTTTTCTAACCCCCTTTTTGAACTCCTTGAAACAGGTAAAATTGATGAAGTAGCTTTTTATGATGAATTTAGAAAAGAGGTTGGATTGCCTTTAACCAATAACCAAATTCAGGAAGCCTGGAATGCTCTTCTGCTGGATTTTCCTACTGAAAGAATTAGTTGGCTGGAAAAAGTTGCCCAACAATACAGGATCTTCTTATTCTCCAATACCAATCAGATTCATTACGATTGCTTTATCCACTCATTCAGCAATGCTTTTGCTGGGAAACATTTTAATGATTTTTTTGAAAAAGCCTATTACTCTCAGTTCCTTGGTTTAAGAAAGCCTTATCCTGTGTCGTTTCAGGCAATAATAGATGAGCAAAAAATCCTCCCATCTGAGACGCTGTTTATTGACGATACCCTGAAAAATATTGAGGCTGCCAGTCAATTGGGTTTTCAGACCATTCACCTCCAAAGTCCTACCACCGTTCTGGACCTTAATTTAATTTGACTTCAGCGGTAAAAGCGCTGTAATGGGGAGGCTTTTTTCTACTTAACTTCTTCAAAATCAAGGTAATCACCCTTACTGGTTGTACCAGGTGTTTGCTTTTGCTGGCTGGGATTTTGTGTAGTTTGAAATGCTTCTTGTTGCTGATAGGCTTGCTCTGCCTGCATTTCTGCCATTTTCTTTTTCAACTGGCTGGCTGTTCGGCTAACCGGTATTACCAGTCCAAAAATGAATCGGTACAAAAAATAGATGGCCAAACACCAAAATAATACTTTGAACATAAGGTTGTAAAACTACCGATAAAGCTTAAAACCGATTGTTAAATACTGCTAAAACACTCAATGCAGTAAAAATTTGGATTCTAGCCTGTTTTTTGTATACCTTTGCAGTAAGCTAAGAAACAAAAGAAGGGAACGACTATCGTTCCCTTCTCCATTTTTACTATGGCAACAGATAAAAATATAGCACAGATAGAAGCATTTTTGCAGACTTTACTGGAGGAAGAACCCGGTTATTTTATGGTTTCTATCAAGATAAAACCTACAGATAATATCAAGGTTTTTCTGGACGGTGACAATGGACTTCCTATTGAGAAGTGCGTGTATTTTAACAGAAAAATCTATCATATGATAGAAGAAGCAGGTTTATACGAAGAAGGGGCTTTTTCGTTGGAAGTTTCTTCTCCGGGAATAGATGAACCGCTTAAATTAAAGCGTCAGTACCTAAAAAATATTGGCAGAACCATACAGGTGGTCTTCAATGACAACACAATTAAAGAGGGCATTCTGGAAGCGGTAGCCGAAGCAGATATTATGTTGCAATGCACTACCGGAAAAGGGAAAAAAGCAGTAACAGAACAGGTACTTATTCCTTTTGAAAATATAAAATCAACAACCGTTCAAATTAAATTTTAGCAGAATAAAAAAACAGCGTTATGGCAAGTATAAACTTAATTGAAGCGTTTCAGGAGTTTAAGGACGCGGAAAATATTGATCGTCCCACGATGATGAAAGTGGTAGAAGACGTATTTAAAACCTTACTACGTAAGAAGTTTGGTGCTGACGACAACTTCGACGTTATTGTAAACGCAGAAAAAGGAGACCTTGAAATCATCCGTAGAAGAATGATTGTAGAGGATGGAGAAGTAAATGATCCACTTGCTGAAATTGCGTACTCTGAAGCTGCCAAAATTGAACCTGACTTTGAAGTTGGGGAAGAATTGTATGAGGAAGTAGATATTCTTGACTTTGGTCGCAGAGCTATTTTAGCTGCCAAGCAAACTTTGGCAAGCCGAATCAGCGACCTGAAGAAAAACGTACTGGTTAAAAAATACGGTGATCGTATTGGTGAAATCATCAGCGCAGAAGTTTATCAGGTTTGGAAGAAGGAAGTATTGTTATTAGACGAAGAGGGAAATGAATTGATTTTGCCTAAGTCGGAACAGATTCCTCAGGACTACTTTAAAAAAGGGGAAAATATCCGTGCTGTGGTTGCAAGAGTAGACATGAAAAATAATACTCCTGTAATCATTCTTTCCAGAACCAGCCCTATGTTCCTGGCCAAATTACTTGAAATTGAAGTTCCTGAAATTTTTGATGGGCTGATTGCTATCAAGAAAATTGTACGTGAACCAGGTGACAGAGCAAAAGTTGCTGTAGAATCTTATGACGACCGTATTGATCCGGTAGGTGCTTGTGTGGGTATGAAAGGTAGTCGTATTCATGGTATTGTTCGTGAATTGAAGAACGAAAACATTGATGTTATTAATTATACAACCAATATCCAGTTGTTGATCCAGCGTTCATTAACGCCGGCTAAAATCAGCTATATGGACTTGGATAATGAGAAAAAGCAGGCAAACGTATTTCTGAAAGCCGACCAGGTTTCATTGGCTATCGGCCGCAGAGGTGTAAACATTAAATTGGCCTGTGAACTAACAGGTTATGAAATTGATGTTTACCGTGAAGATGAAGAAATCAGCGATGAATTTGACATTGATCTGGATGAATTCAGCGATGAAATTGAAACCTGGATTATTGATGAATTCAAGAAAATCGGTTGTGATACCGGTCGCAGTATCCTGAAACTTACTGTTGATGAGTTGGAGCGCAGAACCGATCTTGAGCGTGAAACCATTGAAGAGGTTAGAAAAGTATTGCAAGAAGAATTTGATAGAGAAGAATAAGCAGCCAATAACCACGTATATTTGTAAAGTATGCGTGGGTTGATTGTTACGCATATAGGACCCAAAAACAAAGAATGTCAGAACTGAAATTACCGAGACTGTTAGCAGCCGCCAAAGAATTCAACATTGGTCAGGATACCCTGATTGAATTTTTGGTGAAGAAAGGATTTAACAGAGATGACCTGAAGCCAACTGCAAAGCTTCAGGAAGACCATTACCGTGCCCTACAGGCAGAATTCCAGGGTGATAAGGTTGCCAAGAACAAGGCCGATCAGGTGGAAATACCTAAAGGAGGTCAAACCGAGGCGAAGAAGAAAAAAGACGAGGAAGAAATTACTTTCAGAAAAGAAGAGAAGAAGCATGTAGCTGAACCAGCTGCTCCTCCGGTTCAGGCGACAATGGTTACGAAAGAAGAGGTGATAGAGAAGGAACCGGAACCAGTTGCTGAACAACCAAAACCAGCGCCAGTTCAGGCACCGGAAGCTCCTTCCGGGAAAGCTCCTGTTGAAAAAGCTGCTGCTGAAGTTGTTCAGCCTGATCCTGCAAGTATAGAAGGTCCAAAAGTGATCAATAAGATAGATTTATCAACGATTGACTCTTCGACCCGACCAAAGAAAACTGCGAAAAAACCAGAACCTGCAGCTGAAAAGAAAGCGGAAGCGCCTAAGTCTGCTCCTGCTCCGAAGGCGCCGGCACCTGTTGCGGTTTTGCTGGAACCTGCACCAGCAGCCGTTCCTGCTCCCCCGGCTGCAGAAACAGCACCTACCATTGAAAATATTCGTGCTGAAAAACTGGAAGGCCCCAAAATATTAGGGAAAATTGAACTTCCCATCAATAGCGATACGCGTCCAAAACCAATGGGCAGAGACGAAAAGCGTAAACGCAAACGTATTCCTGTTGATAAGAAAGGCGAACCGAATGCCAATGTGCCGAAAGATGCAGAAGGAAGACCATTGACGGGTCCGAATCGCCCGATTGTTCCTGCCAGAAATAACAACGCAAATGGCGGAGGTGGGTTCAACAGAGGCGGACAAGGTCAGGGTGGATTCAATCGTGGTGGCCAGGGTGGCGGAAACAGAAGAAACGATAGAAATACACCAAGAACAGAAGAAAAAGAAATAGATCAGAAAGCCATTCAGGAAAAAATCAGAGAAACCCAGGCTAAGCTTGCCGGAACGGGTGGCAGAGGTAAGAGCTTGAAAGCGAAATACCGCAGAGCCAAGCGTGATGAAGCTGCTGAATCCATGGGCGAAGAAATGGCGGATGATAACAAACTACAGGTTACTGAATTTGTAACGGTAAGTGAGTTGGCCAACCTGATGGATGTAAGTTTTGCCGATGTTATTGGTAAGTGTATGAACTTGGGTATAATGGTTTCTATTAATCAGCGTTTAGATGCTGAAGTAATTGAACTGGTAGCCAGTGAGTTTGGTTTTGAAGTTGAATTTATAGGTCTGGAAGACGTTGACGAATTAGAGGGAGATGATGAAGTAGATGATGAAGCAGATTTACAGGAACGTCCTCCGATTGTTACGATAATGGGTCACGTTGACCACGGTAAAACTTCTTTGCTCGACTATATCCGTAACGCGAATGTAGTGGCGGGTGAAGCGGGTGGTATCACGCAGCATATTGGCGCCTACGAGGTAACCTTGCCAAATGGTAAAGCCATTACCTTCCTGGATACACCTGGTCACGAGGCGTTCACTGCCATGCGTGCACGCGGTGCTAAAGTAACCGATATCTCAATCATTGTGGTTGCTGCCGATGATGCGGTGATGCCTCAGACAAAAGAAGCCATCAGTCACTCACAGGCTGCATCTGTACCAATGATTTTTGCCGTAAACAAAATTGATAAGGACGGTGCCAACCCGCAGAAAATTTATGAGCAACTTTCTCAGATGAATATTCTGGTGGAAGCATGGGGTGGTAAATACCAGAATCAGGAATTATCGGCCAAGCAAGGTCTGAATGTGGATCTTTTATTGGAGAAAGTATTATTAGAAGCTGAATTGTTAAACCTGAAAGCCAATCCAAACAGAGAGGCTGTAGGTACCATTATTGAAGCTTCTTTGGATAAAGGAAGAGGATATGTAGCAACCATTCTGGTACAGAACGGTACATTGCGTCAAGGAGATTTGATTGTTTCCGGGCAATATTTCGGTAGAGTGAAAGCGATGTTTAATGAGCGTAATCAGCGAATTAACGAGGCTCCTCCTTCTACTCCTGTTGTTATCTTAGGTTTGAACGGTGCACCTCAGGCGGGTGAGAAATTTAAAGTATTTGAAGATGAAGCTGAAGCCAAAGAAGTGGCTACTAAGCGCGCTCAAATATCCAGAGAGCAAGGACTTCGTGCCCGCAAGCATATTACACTGGATGAAATTGGTCGTCGTCTTGCATTGGGTAACTTCAAGGAATTGAATATTATCATTAAAGGGGACGTGGATGGTTCTGTAGAAGCATTGAGCGACTCATTACAAAAACTAAGTACAGCAGAAATTGCGGTAAGAGTAGTATTGAAAGGTGTGGGTCAGATTTCTGAAAGTGATGTATTGCTCGCTACAGCTTCTGATGCCATTATCATCGGATTTAACGTACGTCCTTCTATGCAGGCCAACAGATTGGCTGATACAGAAGGAGTGCAAATTAAGCTATACTCTATTATCTATCAGGCTATTGATGAAATCAAGAGCGCCATGGAAGGTATGCTTGAGCCGAAGATTCAGGAAAAGATTACGGCTAATGTTGAAGTTAGAGAAGTGTACAAGTTTGATAAAGCCACAGTGGCTGGTTGTTATGTACTGGAAGGTAAAATTGCCAGAAACAGTAAAATCAGAATCATCAGAGACGGTATTGTGGAATATCCAAAAGGAGAAGGCCAAAGTGCTGAACTGGGTAGCTTGAAACGCTTTAAGGACGACGTTAAAGAGGTATCTACCAATATGGAGTGTGGTTTAACCATTAAAAACTTCAATGACCTGAAAGTTGGGGATATTGTAGAAGCTTTTGAAGAAGAAGAAGTAAAGCGTACTTTATAAATTGTAAACGAACATAAAGCCTCAAACCTAGTGTTTGGGGCTTTTATAATTTGTTAAAAGGTTGGGCGATCGCTGAAAACCTTATTTGTTTGATTATTTTTGAATACTATGCAAGGGATGAATAAATTAGGGACACTACTCGGAATATTGCTGTTGACTTTTACTTTGACAGCTGATGCTCAATCCAAAAAAGTGGTTGCTGATAAAATTATTGGTCAGGTAGGTGACAAGATTATTCTTCGTTCTGATGTATTGAATACCATTGCGGATGCCAAGCGTCAAACCCAGGGACAGGAAAATGTGATATTGCCCAGTGAATGTCAGGTAATGGAAGGTCAGCTAATCAGAAAAGCTCTTTTGCTTCAGGCCCAGAAAGATTCCCTTAAAGTGGAAGATGATGAAATTGAAGCGGAATTGGACAACCGTATCCGCCAGACTATCCAGCAGTATGGATCAAAGGACATTTTGGAGGAGATTGCCGGCAAAACCATTTACCAGCTAAAAGATGATTTCAGAGAAGCCTTCCGCGAACAAAAATTGGCTGATCAGATGCAACAAAAGATTGTTGACAATATTAAAATTACCCCGACAGAAGTAAAGCAATATTTCAGCAAAACCCCAACAGATAGTCTTCCTTTTTATGAAAGTGAAGTGGAAATCAGTCAGATTGTGATGATTCCCAAGGCGAATAAAGATGTGGAAGAATATGTAGCAAAGCAATTGTACGATTACAAAAAACAAGCAGAGGCCCAGGGTCCTAAGAAGTTTGAGCAGTTGGCTAAAAACTTTTCTGAAGACCCTGCTGTTAAAGAGAATGCCGGACAGTATACACTGAACAGAAATGATAAATTCTGGGATCCTGCTTTTCTTGCGGGCGCATTCCGTTTAAAAGAGGGGCAGATTTCTCCTGTTATCAAATCTAAGTTTGGCTTGCATATTATCATGATGATTAGCCGTTCCGGAGATGAAGCCATCGTAAGACATATTTTGAGAATTCCTCCGATTACCGAAGATGAGATCAAAGAAACCGTCGTTAAACTGGATACCATACGCGCACAGATTCAGTCTAATAAAATCAGTTTCCCTGAAGCGGTAAACAAGTATTCTGATGATGAGAACAGTAAGTTTAGCGCAGGTGCGATGGTTGGCAGAGATGGTTCAACTTTTATTTCTTTAGACATGTTGGATAAAGACATGATTCAACCGATCAGTAAAATGAAACCCGGAGATATTTCAGCTCCTCAGGTTTATCAGGATGAACGCGGAAGAAAAGTTGCCCGTATTATCTATTACAAATCGAGAAAGGATCCGCACAGAGAAAATCTGAAGGATGACTACAATAAGATTGCTCAGCGTGCTTTGGAAGAAAAAAAGAACGCGACCTTGGAAAAATGGTTCAAAGAGCATATTCCTACCTACTATGTTTTGATTGACAACGAATTCAGCAAATGCCCTGAGCTGGAGCAATGGAGACAGGCAGCAGCTAGCGCAGCAGCTGGTCGAAAGCAATAACTATTTCAAACTGTTGATAATCAACCATTAAGATAAAGGCAATTTTATCTTAATGTTTTTTTTGGAAATTACATGTATATACATGTATATTTGCATTATGAAATTAGAACAAGCCATACAAAGCAATAAATTCAAGAACCAAATGCATAAAGCAAGTCTGAATATATTATATACAGCTTGGTGGTTAAAGACGCAAATGAGTAAGGTTTTAAAAGAGTTTGGCTTAACCCACGAGCAATACAATGTAATGCGCATACTAAAAGGCAAATTTCCCGATCAGATGTGCGTGAAGGATATTAGTTGCAGGATGATTGAAAAAAGCTCTAATGTGCCCAGGATTATCGACAGACTGGTTTTAAAAAAATTGGTAAAACGTGCGGATTCTCCTACCGATAAAAGAGAAACGGTTATTACACTTACACAAGCTGGAATTGCTGTCCTGGCTGCATCTACAGAAAGTATTAATCAGTTGATGGAGGAAATGGTTCAGATGGAAACCAGTGAAGCGCAGGAATTAAATCGCTTGCTGGAAAGAATGCGGGGAACAGAAGTTTAGTTTTTTTTAAATAAATACATGTACATACACTTAAATAAATTTTTATGAAAACAGTTTTACACAGGGCCAATTCCAGAGGACATAACAGCTTTGGTTGGTTAAACAGTTACCATAGTTTTAGTTTTGGTCATTACTATGATCCTGAAAGAATACATTTTGGTGCATTGAGAGTCTTGAATGATGATACTGTTGCTGCAGGAATGGGATTCGGTAAGCATCCGCATGATAATATGGAAATTGTATCTATTCCATTATCCGGGGATTTGCACCACCAGGACAGCACAGGTAGAAGTGAAGTTATCCGTCAGCACGATGTGCAGATCATGAGCGCTGGCACTGGTATTGCGCACAGTGAGATGAACGCCAATAAAGACAAGGAAGTTAAGTTCCTGCAAATCTGGGTATTGCCAAAGCAAATGAATATTGCACCCAGATATGAGCAAAAATCATTTAATCCCATAGATCGTCAGAATCAGATATTAACTGTTGTTGCACCCGATAACAAAGATGCTGTTTGGATTAATCAGGATGCATGGTTTTCTCTGGCCAGGCTTGATGCGGGAAGATCAGCTACCTATCAACTTAAGAAGCCGGAAAGCGGGGTCTATGTTTTTGTTATTGCAGGTAAGGCAGCTATTAATGGCGTTGAATTGAATGAGCGGGATGGATTAGGAATCTCTGAAGTTAAGGAGTTGGAAATATTTGCCAATAGTCAGACTGAATTACTGTTGATTGAAGTTCCCATGAACATAAACTTATCATAATATGAAAAACAGAACCATAGAAACCATTGCATACGGACAGCCTATGGATATGGGAGGTTTTCCTATCCGTCAGGCACTTCCATCCAGTAAGGCAGATAGCATTGATCCCTTTTTGTTATTGCACCATGCAGTACTGAAAGTTGATCCTAATGTGGATGTTAAACATGCTGGTGTAGGGCCCCATCCCCATCGTGGATTCTCTCCGGTTACTTTTATTTTTAAAGGTGGCGTACATCACAGAGACAGCAGAGGAAACAGTCATGTGGTATACGAAGGAGGTACACAATGGATGAATGCTGGTATGGGTGTTATACATAGCGAGCGACCACCTTCAGATATTCAGCAATTGGGCGGTGTGCAGGAATTGATTCAATTATGGATTAATACACCAGCTGCTCATAAAATGGAAGAACCAGCTTATATACCTGTTTCAAAAGAAGAAACACCGCTTGTGTTTTCAGAAGATAAACTGGCAGAAGTTCAGGTGGTTGCTGGTGAATTGTTTGGCGTTAAAGGCCCGATTGTTCCGCATACTTCTATCAATATGTTTACCATTCGTATGCAGAAGGGAGCGCAAATTGATATTCCATTTTCAAATACACATAATGCATTTATCTATGTATTGAATGGAAAAATTCATTTAAGCAATGAAGAAATTCCTGCTCACTATCTAGTTTCCTTCCATAAGGACGGAGACGGAGTTTCTATTCATGCAAAGGAAGAAGCGACTTTATTAATGGGTACAGGCGAACCATTGAACGAACCCGTTGTTTCCCATGGACCATTTGTGATGAACAACCAAACCCAGTTATTGGAAGCTTTCCGGGACTATCAGATGGGTAAAATGGGCATCCTCATAGAAGAGTAAAAACGATTAAGACAATACCTTCATTTTAAATCAATAAAAATTACAACAATGGCTATTTACAAAATCGACCCAATGCACAGTGAAGTCACTTTTAAAGTGAAACACTTAATGATCACCAATGTAACCGGTAGTTTTCAGCAATTTGATGCTACAATGGAAGCAAACGCTGAAGATTTCAGCGATGCTAAAATCAGCTTCGAAGCTGATATCAATAGTATTTCTACTGGTAACGAACAAAGGGATACGCACTTGAAGAGTGATGATTTTTTCTCTGCTGAACAGTTTCCTAAACTAAGTTTTACTTCTACTTCTTTTACCCATAAGGGTGGATCTGATTATATTTTAAACGGAGACCTGACAATTAAGGGCAATACCAAGCCAGTAAGTCTGAATGTTGAATTCGGCGGCAGAATGACTGATTTCTACGGTCAGGACAAAGCTGGATTTGAAATTTCCGGTAAGATCAACAGAAGTGAGTTTGGCCTAACCTGGAGTGCTGTAACCGAAGCAGGTGGTGTGGTAGTAAGTGATGAAATTAAATTAAACCTGGCTGTTCAAATGGTTAAGCAAGCATAGTCTTTGTATACCATTGAACCCTTCACCTGAAAGAATGTTATAGTAGTATGCAAATTGAAATTATATCCGGAAGTCCCCGAAAAGACAGTGTAACGTATAGAATTGCCCTTCACTTACAGGAGCATCTGCGTAAACACACCGATCATATGGTGGGAATTATTGATGTGAGAGAGTGGAAACTACCTTTGTTGGAAACTGTTTTTTCTTCCGTAGATCAGACCCCAGATGCCTTTAAGCCATTGGCAAAAAGAATTTTTGCTGCCAATGCCTTTATTTTGGTAACACCCGAATACAATGGAAGCTATGCGCCAGCATTACAGAATTTGCTGGACCATTTTCCTAAACAAACTAGAAAAGCTTTTGGACTGGTAACTGCTTCTGTTGGTGCAATGGGGGGTATGCGGGCGTCTCAGCAATTGTTGTTGCTGGTTCCTGGCTTGTTTGGTATCGCTTCTCCGCATATGCTGATTGTTCCTCAGGTAGATAAAAAGTTTGATGCCGCAGGTCAGCTCACTGACCCGGGATTCCAGGGTGCTATTGATAATTTTGTCAGAGAATTCTTATGGCTGGCCGGGAATTTACTACCCGAAACGGTGGCAGAAAAACGTACCGTATATAATTAATTTTTAAAAGGGTGGCGGAGTCGTAACTTCGCCATTCCTTTTTATACAGCATCATGAGCGACGAAATAAAACACGAATGCGGACTTGCTTACATTCGTTTGCGCAAACCATTCTCTTATTACCTCCAGCAACATGGAACGGTTACTTATGGCTTAAATAAGTTATACCTTTTAATGGAAAAACAGCACAACCGTGGCCAGGATGGAGCGGGGATTGCGACCGTTAAATTGAATATTGAGCCAGGAAATCCTTATCTGCACAGAATGCGTAGTAACGCTCAGCAACCGATTGCTGATTTGTTTTTTAAAATTGGTCAGGAAATCGAGGAATTGGAAAAATACCAGGCAGAAATTAAACAACATCCGGGTCTGATGAAAGGCCATCTTCCCTTTTTGGGAGAATTGTTGCTGGGCCATCTACGTTATGGTACTCAGGGTAAAAATAATGTTGAATTTTGTCATCCCTTTATCAAAAGAAATTTAATGCCAGGAAAAAATCTGGCTTTGGCTGGTAATTTTAATTTGGTGAACACCGATGAGCTATTTGAAAAAATAGGATTTCAGCCTGGAGATTTTCAGAAGCAAAGTGATTTGGCCGCCATGATGGAAGTGGTTCACCATTTCTTGGTACAGGAAGATGACGCCAATCCCAATAATGCTGATATCACTAATGTGTTAAAGAAAGCAACTCCCCTATTTGATGGTGGTTATACCATTGGTGGTTTGTTAGGTAATGGACATAGTTTCATTATGCGTGATGCTAACGGTATCAGACCTGCATACTATTATGTAAATGAAGAAGTGATTGTAGCAGCCAGTGAGCGGGCAGCAATAAGGACTACATTTAATGTTGCCGAAAACGAAGTGAAGGAATTAATGCCGGGTACTGCTTTGATTGTGGATGATAAAGGAAATTACTCCATAGAAACCATTCTGACAGCAAAGGAAAGAAGGGCCTGTTCTTTTGAAAGAATTTATTTCTCGAGAGGTAGTGATGAAAAAATATATCGGGAAAGAATTGCATTGGGTCATCACTTGAGCAAGACCGTTTTGGAAAGCATTTCCTATGATTTAAAAAACACGATTTTCTCCTATATCCCTAATACCGCAGAAGTGGCATTTTATGGTTTGGTAAAGGGCATGGAAGAGTATCTGAATAAGATTAAAGTAGAGAGAATATTGAGCTGGGGAAATGATTTTAGCCCAGAGAAGCTGGAAGAAATGGTGAACAGAAAAATTCGCCAGGAAAAGATTGCCATCAAGGATGTGAAGCTCAGAACCTTCATTACCGAAGATGCCAATAGAAATGAAATGGTACAGCACGTTTACGATATTACCTATGGTACTGTTCGTAAGCATGAAGATACATTGGTAGTAATTGACGACAGTATTGTAAGGGGAACTACTTTAAAGGAAAGTATCATAAGAATGCTTTCACGTTTGCATCCTAAGAAAATTATTGTGGTTTCTTCTGCACCACAAATCCGTTATCCGGATTGCTATGGAATTGACATGAGTAAGCTGGGAGACTTTATCGCATTTAGAGCAGCGATTGCTTTGCTGAAAGAAAGAAACCTGGATCATATACTGAATGAAGTGGAGCAACAGATTCTACAGATGGAAATAAACGGAACACTCCACACAGAAAACGTTGTTCGTCAGATTTATAAGCCATTTACTACCCAGGAAATTTCCAATAAGATTGCTCAACTGATTACACCAGAAGGAGTAAATGTTGAAGTGGAAGTGATTTATCAGACCATTGAGGATTTACATGAGTGTTGTCCTACCAATACCGGTGACTGGTATTTTACAGGAAATTACCCAACACCAGGCGGAAACAAAGTGGTGAATAAGGCATTCCTGAATTTCTTAAGCGGCAAAAATGTAAGAGGTTACTAAATCAGGGTAGAATATGGTTCTCGTAAGCAAAGCTTACCAGATGTGCCAAATTTTTTACATTGAACCTTTTGTACAAGGGCTGTATTCTTTTTTCTATTGCTGAAGCAGAGACGCCCAGTTTGTCTGCTATTTCTTTAAAGGAATAACCTTTTGCTACATAGCTTAATGCTTCTTTTTCTTTTCCAGAAATAGTGATAAATTTCTGTACTGCTTTATTGATTACTTTTTCAAATTCCTCCTTATCCGGTCCATGCACATCATAACGCATTACGATGCCAAAATGAATATTTCGGTTAATCCTGAATCTCCCGATAATATAATCTACTCCTCCGTTTTCATCCACTGTTAAAATCCCGATTTTAGCTTCCATGGGGACAACGCTTCCGTCTTTATGGATTTTTTTGAGTTCTACAGTAAAGCTATAATCTTTAATGCCTGTTTTTCGGCTTATCAGGAACTCGATGGTTTTGGCATTGACTTCGTGCGAAAAGTCACGATAGGAAGCATCCGTTTGTCTGATGATTTGCTGAAGGGTGATATCATCATCTTTAAATCCCAGGGTTTCTTCCCATCCATCCGCGTAAATCAGTTTTTTATCCTTGAATGAGTATATGTAGATGGCTTCATCAGCAAAACGGATCAGGCTCCTTTTGTACTGCTGATAGATGGAATTTTTTTTGTCGGCTGGTAAATCGGTAATGATAGCCGGGTCTATTTCTGCAATGCTATTCGGCTTATTCATAGTTTCAATTTACAAAAAACTGTGTAATCACACAGTTGTTCAGCGTTTTGGTTTGGGTTATCTTTGCATTGATAACTATTGGGGGGTAGTTAATTTTGAGGTCGCATTCCGCAAGGTAAGCGGCCTTTTTTATTTTTATACCCTGTAACAGAATGCGTTGATATTCATTCCGGCTCCAACAGAGGCAAACATAACAATATCTCCTTTCGAAAGCTGGTGTTCCGGCATTTCGCCTCTTTTTACCAAATCGTATAAAGTTGGAATTGTAGCCACGGAGCTGTTGCCGAATTTATGAATGCTCATGGGCATTATATTTTCAGGAATCTCGCGTATTCCATACAATTTAAACAGGGCTTTGATGAATCCTTCATCCATTTTTTCATTTGCCTGGTGTAAAAAGAACTTCTTTACATCTCTTACATCCACTTCACTTTTTTCCAGACAGGCTTTCATAGCAAGAGGCACATTCTTAATAGCATACTCGTAAACTTTTCTGCCTTTCATCTTAATGAATCTTACTGCAGGGTCTGCATCAGGCAAGTAGGATTTACCCATGGTGATATACCTTAATTCATCGTTACAGTGACTCTGCATACTACTGGCAATAATACCTGCATCTGTTGCAGTTCCTTCTACTGCTTCAATAATAGTGGCACCTGCCCCATCACTGAAAATCATACTGTCCCTATCATAATGATCTATTACCCTGCTCAGTGTTTCTGTACCTATGACCAGACAACGTTTTGCCAGTCCTGCTTTTATAAAAGCATCTGCCTGCGTAACACCTAAAATCCACCCCGGACAACCAAATAAAACATCATAGGCAACGCAGTTGGGATTAACTATTCCCAAAGCGTGTTTAATATGTGAAGCCAATGCCGGTACCGCATCAGACTGAATCGTATTTTTTATAACATTCCCAAAATTATGCGCTACAATAATCTGGTCAATGGTTTCATGGTCAATGCCTGCATTTTCAATGGCATGCTTGGCAGCAATGGCGCCCATATCACATGCGGTAAACTCATTACCTGCATATCGTCTTTCTTCAATACCAGTAATGTCTTTGAACTTCTCTACAATTTCAGCAGAGGGAGTAGCAATTTTCACATGGTCTTCCCCGTAAAAATCCTGATTGGCAAAATCTTTATTGGTTTTAATATGCGGTGGAATATAACTTCCTGTTCCTGTGATTACCGTTCTGATTCCCATTGATTTTTTATTTGTTACTCCTTCAAATGTAATCATAAATAAAAAGGGATGGCAAGCCATCCCCATATAAATTTATTGATGCTAACAAGCGTTTATAAGTATTGATCTCCCTTGTTGCGTTTTACTTCTGCAACATATTCTTTAATGGCCTGTTCTTTTTCTTTTTTACAAATCATCAATACATCAGGTGTGTCCACAACAATAAAATCGTCCAGCCCCTGAAGCAATAATAATTTTTCTTTTGGTGCAGATACCATGCATTTAGTTGCATCAATGATGATAACATTTTCAGAAGCTACCGCATTGCCTAAATAATCTTTTTCCAGGTTATCGTAAGCACTGTTCCAGGTTCCTAAATCGCTCCAGCCAAATGAAGATGGAATTACGTATACATTGTCTGCCTTTTCCATAATGGCAAAGTCTATGGAAACATTCGTACACAATGGGTAAATGCGATTGATTGCTTCTTTTTCTGCAGGTGTATTGAAGTGTACTTTTTCTGCATCAAACAATTCATACATTTCAGGCTGAAACTTTTCAAATGCCTTCATTACATTTTTAACCTGCCACACAAAAATGCCGGCATTCCATAAAAAGTCTCCGCTGGCCAGAAAAGTTTTTGCCAGTTCAAGGTTGGGCTTCTCTGTAAAAGTCTTCACTTTGTAAATGCCATCTGCAACCTGCATGGGCTCATGCTGAATATAGCCATATCCTGTATTGGGATGTGTTGGTTTTATACCCAGGGTTACCAAGGAATTAATATGTGAAACAAAGTCTAAAGCCTGTAAAGTGATTTTCCTGAAATTTTCATTATCCAGAATCATATGATCACTTGGCGCAACAATTAAAGAAGCTTCCGGGTCCTTCTGCAACAATTTGTAGGAAATGTATGCCACACAAGGAGCTGTATTTTTTCTGCTGGGTTCAGCAAGAATATTTTCGGCTTTTAACTCTGGTAATTGTTCCTGTACAATGGATACATATTCTTCCGATGTAACAATAAAAATATTGTTGTTGGGAATAAATGCTGCGTAACGTTCATAGGTCCAGCGAATCAGTGATTTGCCGGTATTTAATATATCCAGAAACTGCTTGGGATAACTGGTTCTGCTCTGTGGCCAAAAACGACTTCCAATCCCTCCTGCCATGATGGCAACATAATGGTGTTGATTCATTTGAATGTCTTTGATTGCTGCAATACAAACGATTTACAATTAAACTTATTGCTTAATTTATACAATACCCTCCCTAATTAAATCATGAAGATGAATAATGCCCATGTACTTACTATTTTCAGAAACTATTAATTGACTAATGTCTTTTTTTCGCATCACATCAAGTGCTTCAACTGCCATTGCCTGCGGAGAGATGGTGATGGGGGCGGGAGATAAAATATTGGCTGCGCAAATCGTAGAAATATCGCTGGTTTTTTCCAGCATTCTTCTTAAATCGCCATCAGTAATGATGCCTATTAGTAAATTTTCCTCATTAACAACTGCAGTTACACCCAGCCGATTTTGTGTAATTTCTACAATGATTTCCTTTAAGCTGGCAGTAGGCAATACAGCTGGTTTTTGATTGTTTTCTGATAAATCATCCACTCTCAGGTATAAACGTTTCCCTAGATTACCACCTGGATGAAATCTGGCAAAGTCCCGGTTATTAAACTGGTTCAGTTCCATCAAGCAAACTGCCAGTACATCGCCCATAACCATCTGAGCGGTTGTGCTACTGGTAGGAGCTAAATTATTGGGGCAGGCTTCCCGTTCAACACTCGTGTTGATGACCAGATTGGCTTTTTGTGCAAGATAACTGTCCATATTTCCGACCATGCCAATCAATAAATTGCCAAAATTATTAATCAGGGGGATTAGGACTTTGATTTCCGGGCTCTCTCCGCTCTTGCTAATCAGCATCACTACATCATCACTTGTAATCATACCCAGATCGCCGTGTATAGCATCTGCAGCATGCATAAACAAAGCGGGCGTCCCTGTAGAATTTAAGGTGGCCACTATTTTTTGGGCAACAATGGCACTTTTGCCTATCCCACTTACAATCAAACGGCCTTTTGTCTGATGTATGGCTTGAATGATTTTCTTGAAATCCTCGTTGATAAATTCCTTTAGCCCCTGGATGGAAGCCATTTCAATATCAATGGTTTGCAGGGCAATGTTCTGGATATGTTTATTCATGCTTGGCAAAGGTAAACTTTAACAGCTTTGGTCGGGTATTGCTTCATGGATTCATTAACTTAGCAACCCTTTTGCAAAATAGCTTGTTTTTGAGGCTATTTGTTGAAATAAATGAGGAAAAAAGGTAAAAATTGTTTAACTTTTACAGACACAGATTGTTCTTGTGTAGTAAATAGAAATCCCCTGATGCCAACGACTACAAAAAAAGCGGTTACCAGAAAATCCACAGCCAGAAAAACAGCAGGTTCAAGCCCATATCCCATTCATGCGGCTTTGGAACAATATTTTGGTTTTAAAGAATTTAAAGGAACGCAGGAAGCTGCCATCAATAGCCTTTTAGACGGAAAAGACACTTTTGTAATCATGCCAACAGGTGGCGGTAAAAGCCTTTGCTATCAATTGCCAGCCCTGATGCTGGAGGGCTGTGCCATTATTGTATCTCCTTTGATTGCTTTGATGAAAAATCAGGTGGATCTGGTGCGAGGGTATAGTGAAAATGATGAAGTAGCGCACTTTTTGAACTCCTCCCTTAATAAAAGCCAGATTAAGGCAGTAAAAGACGACCTGAATAGCGGAAAAACCAAATTATTATATGTAGCTCCTGAAACCCTGACCAAACAGGAAAATCTGGAATATTTCAGTGACCTGAATATTTCCTTTTTTGCGGTGGACGAAGCACACTGTATTTCAGAATGGGGCCACGATTTCAGGCCTGAATACAGAAAGTTGAGGGAAATGATGGATATGATTCATCCCGACAAACCGGTGATTGCGCTAACGGCTACTGCTACCCCTAAAGTTCAGAGTGATATTGTAAAGAATCTGGGCTTAAGAGAAGCCAATATTTTTATTTCCTCCTTTAACCGGACCAATCTGTTTTATGAAATTCTTCCCAAGATTCAAAAGGAGCAGACGGTAAAAAGCATTGTAAAATTCATTACACAGAACAAGGGCAAGAGTGGAATTATTTATACGCTAAATAGAAAAACCACGGAAGAACTGGCGGAGTTGCTGGTGGCAAATAAGATTAAAGCGGTTGCCTATCATGCTGGTCTCGATCAGAAACTGAGAGCAGAAAGGCAGGATCAGTTTTTGAATGAAGATGTTCAGGTGATTGTTGCTACCATTGCTTTCGGTATGGGCATTGATAAGCCGGATATCCGTTTTGTTATACACTTTAATATTCCCAAATCTATTGAGAACTATTATCAGGAAACAGGCAGAGCTGGTCGTGATGGTCTGGAAGGTATTTGCGTTTTGTACTATTCACATAAGGACGTTTCCAAACTGGAACACCTGATGCGCGACAAGCCGCTGAGTGAAAGAGAAGTGGGTGCCCAGTTAATTGATGAAATGGTTGCCTACTCTGAAAGTGCAGTTTGCCGGAGAAAGATTCTCCTGCATTATTTCGGAGAAACTACAACAACTGAAAACTGCGGGCTCTGCGATAACTGTAAGAATCCAAAAGATAAATTTGAAGCGAAGGACGAAGTGGTGAAAGTGCTGAAAGTGGTAAATGCACTGGATGGAAGATTTATTACCGATTATGTAGTGAACGTATTAACTGGAAAATTGACACCACAGATTACCATGTTCCGTCATGATAGTTTACCGGAATTTGGAATAGGTAAAGACAAGGAATCGTACTTGTGGAATAGCTTAATTAGACAGTTGTTACTTGAAAACCTATTGCTGAAAGATATTGAAGAGTATGGTTTATTGAAAGTGAGTGAAAAAGGACTTAAGTATCTGAAGAAGCCAACATCTTTTAAAATGGTGTTGAACAATTTGTTTGAAGATGCCAATGCAGATGATGATGAAAACGAAAGTGGCTCTCAGTCTGGTGCTGCGGCAGATGAGAAATTATTTATCATGTTGAAAGAGCTCAGACAAAAAGAGGCTAAGAAAAAAAGTTTACCTCCATTTGTCATTTTTCTTGAAAGCTCTTTACAGGATATGGCTACTTTATATCCGACCACATTAGATGAGATGAGTAAGTGTCAGGGAGTAAGCAAAGGAAAAGCACTGAAATATGGTAACCCATTTGTGGAGCTGATTGCCAGCTATGTAGAGGAGAATAATATTGAAAAGCCGGACGACTTTGTTATGCGAAGCGTTGCGAATGCTGCCAGCAATAAAATTTATATTATACAAAACGTAGATAAAAAAATTCCGCTGGAAACCATTGCCAGAAACAAGGATTTAAAACTTGACCAGTTATTGGAAGAGATGGAAACCATTGCTGCTAGCGGAACCAGACTGAATTTGGACTATGCTATTGATGAATGGTTGGGTGAAGATGAACAGGATGAAATACTGGAGTACTTCAAGAGTTGTGAAACCTCTTCGCTGGATGTTGCCAGAGAAGAACTGGCAGAGTTTGACTTTAACTGGGAGCAATTAAAAATCATGCGAATTAAATTCCTTAGCGTTTATGGGAATTAGTACTTTCGTCTAAACTTTTTTATATGGCCATACCTGTTGTTGATTTAGCCCAGTTTACACATGGGACACCCGAAGAAAAAGCTGCTTTTGTACAGTCTCTGGGAAAAGCATATGAAGAAGTAGGGTTTGTTGCTGTTAAAAATCATGGTGTTCCCGATGAATTGATTGCTAATCAGTATGAATATGTTCAGCAGTTCTTTTCTCTTCCTTTAGAAAAGAAAAAACAATATGAAATACCCGGACTTGCCGGACAAAGGGGATATACCAGCTTCGGAAAAGAGCATGCAAAAGGGAGTGATGCCCCGGATTTAAAAGAGTTTTTTCAATATGGTCAAACGGTGGAAGACCGTGATACTATTCAATCAGAATATCCTGACAATGTGCAGGTTGCTGAAATTGCGCCTTTCAATGAAACATTGTACCGCGCATATAGGAATTTTGAAAAAAGCGGAAAGGCGCTGTTGCAGGCAATAGCGCTGTATCTGGGTCTTGATGAACATTATTTTGATGAGCATATTCATAATGGAAATTCTATCTTACGTTGTATTCATTATCCGCCCATTACTTCTGAACCCCAATCGGCTATCCGTGCCGAGCAACACGAAGACATTAACCTTATTACCTTATTGGTGGGTGCTTCAGCAGATGGCTTGCAGATACTAACCAAACAGGGAGAGTGGGTTAACGTTACTTCATTACCGGAACAGATTGTAGTGAATGTTGGTGATATGTTGCAGCGACTGACCAATAATAAACTGAGAAGTACAACACATCGCGTTGTAAACCCTGCAAGAGAGCTATGGCATACCAGCAGATTTTCCATGCCATTCTTTCTTCACCCAAGAAGCGAAATGTGCCTTGCCTGTTTGGAAAGCTGTATAGATGAGCAAAACCCTAAAGCATATCCAGACACAACAGCCGGAGAATACTTAGATGAAAGATTAAGAGAAATCGGACTAAAGAAATAGTCTTCCATTGAACCTGATTCGTCATACCCCCTTTTTAAGAGCTGTGTTCACGCATAGTATCACTGCATTTGGCGGGCCGCAAGGACATCTGGGAATGATGATGAAAACATTTGTCCATCAGCGCAAAGATGTAACAGAAGAGGAGTTGCTCGATTACAATGGGTTCTGTCAAATGTTGCCAGGGGCTTCTTCTACGCAGGTATTAACATTGATAGGGTATAAGCGGGGTGGTATTATACTGTCCATTATTACATTAATCATTTGGATTTTACCGGCTAGTCTATTAATGTCTAGCCTTTCTTTTTTACTTTACTATTTTGATAAAATTCAGAACCCTGCTACGTTTTTTAGATTTATTCAGCCAATGGCTATAGGGTTTATTGCCTACTCTGCATTTAGAACGTATAAAGTAGCCGTTAATAATACCATTACCCGTATCATCGTTTTGATTGCTGCGATTGCCACTTTTCTTGCATTCAGGACGCCGTGGATTTTCCCTATTCTGATTTTGTGTGCAGGCATTGCAACTAATTTCAGTGATAAGCGTATCCCGCAAAAAGGCATCCCGCCCAAACAAGTGAAATGGGGCAATCTGCTGATCTTTCTCGTTCTCTTTGGTATCACCGGATACTTATCTGAAACGGCTACCAAACAAAATTGGGACAATCGTAAAGTGTACAATCTTTTTGAAAATAATTATCGTTTTGGCAGTTTGGTTTTCGGGGGCGGAGATGTTTTGATTCCATTGATGTACGAACAATATGTTACTCGTCCACAATCCAAAAGAATTCTGGAAAACAAGCGGGATGTATTGAAAATTGAAAGAGAGGCTTTTTTAACCGGCTCTGGAATTGTCAGGGCCATTCCCGGACCTGTTTTCTCCATCGGTGCTTTTACCGGTGGTATGGTTTTGAAGGAAATGGGGACGGAAAAGCAGATATTGGGATGCGCAATTGGTGTGTTATCTATTTTTTTACCCAGTGCTTTACTGGTATTATTTTTCTTTCCGGTTTGGCATAATTTGAAGAAATATGCATTGATTTTCAGGTCTTTAGAAGGAATCAGGGCTTCGGTCGTGGGGATTATGGCTGGTTCGGTTTTTTACTTGCTCAATGATCTTATATTACCCGAACTGGCATTACAGCATTGGTCTATTTTAGCCGATTTGGGGATTGTAATTGCTACACTGCTGTTTCTTCGCCTGAATCGGGTACCTGCTCCGTTTATTGTAATTGGTTGTTTATTGCTGGGCGCTATTGCCTGATTTTTTGTATCTTCCTCTGAAGCATATTATTCATTATGGTAACCATTGCCCTATACAATTTAAAAGGGGGTGTCGGTAAAACTGCCGCAACCATCAATCTGGCTTATTTAAGTGCCAAACAAGGATATAAAACCCTGATATGGGATCTGGACCCACAAGGATCTTCTTCCTTTTACCTGGGTGTTACATCCACAGTAAAAAATGAATCCAAAAAACTCATCAGCGGCGAAATAGATCTGACAGACGCGATACAGGCTTCTGCATATGAAAATCTTGATATTATCCCTTCGGACATTTCAGCAAGAAATGCAGACATCTTACTGAACGATATGAAGCAAAGCAAAAAGAAGATTGCTTCATTGCTTTCATCTGTAAAGAAAGCATATGATATCGTTTTTCTGGATTGCCCTCCTGGAATTTCCATTTTACACGATGCTGTTTTTACCGGAGCAGACTGGGTATTTATGCCGAATATACCTACAACCCTGTCTATCCGTTCATTTGAGTCTGTATTGCAATATTTTAAAGAGAACGATTTTGATACTTCCAAGTTAAAATGCTTCTTCAGTATGGTTGACCATCGGAAAAACCTGCATCATGAAGTCATCAATGAATTTTACAAAGACAAACTGTTTTTTAAAAATTATATCCCTTATCTGAGCGACGTGGAAAAAATGGGCGTGAATCAGGCGCCGCTGGAAACCTTTGCCGCCAGTAGCTTTGCGGCACAGTGCTATAACAATTTATGGAAAGAAATTAAGAAGACCTGTATAGAATAATTTATGAAAAGAGAGCTTAGTTCCTGGTTTAGTCCTGCCTTAAATAAAGAAATGCCTATTGCCGCTTATGGTCACTACGGCTTTGCTATTTTACTAATTCCAACAGCAGCTGCAGATTATCTGGAATACGAAAGGTTTCAATTGATTGATGCCATAGCACCTATGATTGAGTCAGGTAAATGCAGGGTGTTTAGCATCGACAGTATGAATAAGGAAAGCTGGATGAATAACCAGATGCTCCCTGAACACAAAGCCATTCGCCATAATCAGTTCAATGAATATGTGTTTAATGAAGTTGTTCCCTTTATACGCAATAGTACCAGCAATGAAACAATGATCTATACCTGTGGTGCTTCATTTGGGGCACTACATGCAATGAATCTCTTTTTGAAAAGACCCGATATCCTCAATGGGGCTATCAGCATGAGTGGCGTGTATAATCTAACAGAATATACCAAAGGTTTCTGGGACGAACAGGTATTTTACAACAGTCCGGAACACTATATCCCTAGTTTACAGGACGACTGGTACCTAAGCAAAATAAAAGCCAGTCATCATATTCATATTTATACGGGTAGCGGCAATTTTGAAGATCCGGAAGCTTCCAAGCGATTTGCCGGTATTTTATACAATAAAGGAATATGGTACGACCTGGATGTATGGGGTCCTGATATTCATCACGACTGGCCAACCTGGAGGTCCATGCTTCCCTATATTCTGGATAAGAAATTTTAAACTGTAAAAAACTCGTTAATTCCCTGATAACGCATGGTACTCTGCCGTTGCTGAACTAATATTACACATTAATCGAAGGTAATTGAGGTACTATTCCGGAATATTGGTTTTCATTTTACTACTGCTTTTTTCATTTACTGCTGATATACAGGCTCAGTATACCACAGTGAGCGGAAATGTATACGATATTTCCGCAAGAAGACCTTTGGAAGCGGTTGCTGTTCAAAGCACTTCAGGAAGGGGTACCATTACGGATTCCACGGGCTTTTATATTTTAACTGTTTTAAAAACCGACTCTATTTGGTTTTCCCTGATTGGAAAATCTACCATGAAATATCCTGTGGATACCATCAGTAACCTGGAACGGTTTAATGTAATGATTCATGTACGTGCGTTTGATTTACCGGAAGTGAAAGTGCGTAACAATTATTACCGTTACGATTCTATGATGAACCGTCAGGACTATGCTAAAGTATTCAACTTTAAAAAGCCAAGCCTGGGCATTGTATCCAGCCCTAATTACAATCCTGGTGCTACAGTGGGTCTTGATTTGGAAGGCATCATCAATATGTTCCGGGTTAAAAGAAATAGAAGCATACTAACCCTCCAGAAGAGATTGATAGAAGAAGAAGAGGAGAAATATGTAAATAACCGGTTCAGCAAAATATTCGTGAAAAAAATAACCGGACTTCAGTCTCCAGAGTTAGACACTTTTATGAGGCGTCATCGCCCTGCTTACGGTTTGGTAAAGTTATTGAACGACCTTGAGCTGGGATATTATATTGGCCAGCAATACGAAGCATACAAATCTGCCAAATACAATTGGCGCGGAGGTTTATACAGACGCAGAGAAGAATAGTTGCAGTGATTTCTGTTGTTCACCGAATAATTTTGCGCTTTCGCCATTCAGCATATGCTGTATTTCCTCCAAGTTTTTAATTCTATCTTTACAATCTCCAAAAATTGACTCCTTTGAAAAAAATTAATCTGTTGCTGACATTGCCCTTGTTGCTTTTTGCCTGCAAGGAAGCCAAAAAAGAGAATGTTGATGCAAAATCAAAAGGTCCTTCTGCAACCATCGTGGATGTATTGATTGCAGGAACAGGAAATGTAGACAATCGCGTTGAAGTAAACGGGTCTGTAATTCCCATGGAAACCGTGAATATTAATCCGGAAGTAAGCGGAAGGTTAACAATGCTGAATGTGCCGGATGGAGGTAGAGTGGCTCAAGGAGCTGTTCTTGCGCGCATTAATGATGCCGATTTACAGGCAAGTCTATCCAAGACCAAAGTCTTGCTTGAGCTGGCACAGAAAAACGAAGAGCGGCTTGGAAAATTACTAGCCATCAATGGTATCAATCAATCTGAATATGATTTGGCCCTGAATCAGGTAAATGGGCTGAAAGCCGATCTGCAAATTACCCAGGCACAGATTGATAAAACTGTTATCAAAGCCCCATTTGCAGGTGTATTGGGCTTAAGACAAATCAGTCCGGGTGCTTATGTAACACCTGCTATTACATTGACCACACTGCAACAGGTTGATAAAGTTAAGATTGACTTTAATGTTCCTGAATTTTATACTAACATGATTCGGGTGGGTACTTCAGTTCAGGTACAGACCAACGAAGCCAATGATAAAAGAAGAGCGACTGTTATTGCTACTGACCCTCAAATCAATCCAACAACACGTAACCTTCGGGTACGTGCTGTTTTAGACGGACCCGCATTATCGCCTGGTACATTTGTAAAAGTGTTTCTGGAAGCAAGCAAAAACAAGACCAGCATTCTTGTGCCAACCAACGCCATCATTCCTGATGCAAAAGCTAAAAAAATCATTGTTGCCCGCGACGGCGAAGGTTTTTTTGTAGACATAGAAACTGGCATGCGTGGTACTGGCTTTGTAGAAGTTACCAAAGGACTTCAGCCTGGTGACAGTGTTGTGGTTACCGGTGTATTGTTTGTTAGACCCAAGCAGCCAATTAAAGTTCGTTCTGTAAAGCAATTGAGTGATATTATCAAATAGTAGAAGCAGCCATATCCCATGAATATTTCTGAATTATCATTAAAAAGACCCATTCTTGCTACGGTGATGAATATTCTCATCGTATTGTTTGGAATTGTTGGTTATAGTTTTCTGGCGGTTAGAGAATATCCGGCCGTGGATCCTCCGGTGGTGAATGTAAGAACCTCCTATTCCGGAGCCAACTCTGAAATTATTGAGAGCCAGATTACAGAACCTTTGGAGAAAGCCATCAATGGTATTCCGGGTATCAGAAGTATTTCATCTTCCAGCTCAAATGGTAACAGTAATATCACTGTTGAATTTAATGTATCTGAAGATCTGGAGGCAGCTGCCAATGATGTAAGAGATAAAGTGAGTCAGGCAGTAAGAAATTTACCTCAGGACATAGATGCGCCACCGGTTGTAAGTAAATCTGATGCGAATAGCGATTTCATTATTATGCTCGCAGTTCAAAGTCAGACCAAGGGATTACTGGAGTTGAGTGAATATGCCGAAAACGTTTTACAGGAAAGATTCCAGACGATTTCCGAAGTAAGCGCGGTAAATATTTTTGGACAAAAACGTCCTTCCATGCGTATCTGGATTGATCCGGATAAACTGAATGCATTCAATGTAACCTTCAGCGATATCAGAACTGCATTAAATACAGAGAATGTTGAAATTCCTTCGGGAAAAATTTACGGAGATAAAACAGAACTAACTATTAAGGCACTAGGAAGATTAACAACTGAAAAAGATTTTAGAGATTTAATCATCCGTCAGACACCTGCAGGCATTGTTAGATTATCTGATGTAGCTTATGTTGAAATTGGCCCGGAGAACGATGAATACAGTTGGCGCTTAAATGGGGTGAATGCAGTCGGTATGGCCATCATTCCTCAGCCCGGTGCCAACTATATTGAAATAGCAGACGAGTTTTATAAGCGTCTGGCTGAAATACAGAAGACTGAGAAGGGCGATTTCATGATGACCACCCTGATTGATCAAACTAAAAATGTTCGGGCTTCCATAAAAGAAGTAGAAGAGACATTATTGATTTCTTTTTCATTAGTAGTATTGGTTATCTTTTTCTTCTTTAGAAACTGGCTGATAGCCATCCGACCTCTAATTGATATTCCTATTTCCCTGGTGGCTACTTTTTTCATTATGTACATTTCAGGATTCTCTATTAATGTACTAACCTTATTGGGAATAGTTCTGGCAACTGGATTGGTTGTTGATGATGGTATTGTTGTAACAGAAAATATATTCAGAAAACTGGAAGGTGGCTTGCCTATCAGAAAAGCTGCGCTTGAAGGAAGTAAGGAAATTTTCTTTGCCGTTCTCTCAACCTCCATCACACTGGCAGTGGTGTTCTTGCCCGTGATTTTCCTGCAGGGATTTGTAGGTAGTTTGTTCCGTGAGTTTGGCATTGTTGTAGCAGCAGCTGTCTTGATTTCTGCATTTGTGTCTCTTACCATTACACCTGTTCTGAATGTATATCTGAATAAAAAAGATGCTGGCAATGGTAAATTCTATGAAATGACTGAACCCTTCTTTAAGGGGATGGAAAATGGGTATAGAAACCTGTTGGCTGGATTTTTAAAAGTTAGATGGATGGCTTGGGTAATTGTGGCGGCTTGTATGGGATTAATTTTCTGGATTGGTTCAGGCTTACAAAGTGAATTAGCACCTTTGGAAGACAGAAGCAGTATTCGTTTCCAGATGAGCGGGCCAGAGGGAGCAAGCTATGGTTACATGGTAGAAACCGGTGATATGCTCTTGAATTATCTGACAGATTCGGTCCCCGAAAAAGACTTTGTATTTGCTGCTGTTCCGGGTTTTGGCGGTAGTGGTGGTGTAAATGGCGGCACATTGAGAATTAAACTGGTAGAGCCATATAAACGAAACAGGTCTCAATCAGAAATTGCCAAAGCCATAGGAAAAAAATTACCAAGCATTAACAATGCCAGAATTTTTCCTGTAGAAGAACAAACCATTTCTGTTGGATTGGGCTCCCGAGGATCCTTACCTGTTCAGTTCATTTTGCAGAATCTGGATTTCGAAAAAATAAAAACGGTCATCCCTAAGTTTCTGGAAGAAGCCAGAAAGGATAAGACTTTTCAGAATGTGGATGTGAATCTAAAATTCAATAAGCCTGAACTGCAATTAACAATTGATAGAATAAAAGCCAAGGATTTAGGTCTTTCTATTATTGATGTGGCAGATGTGGTTTCCAGTGCATTTAGTGGTAGGAGACTGGCGTATTATATCATGAATGGCAAGCAATATGAAGTAATATCTCAGGTTGCTTATAAAGACAGGCAGAAGCCTGCCGACATAGAGCAATTATATGTCAGAAACAACAGAGGTGAAAGTATCCCATTAAAAGCAGTCGTAAAATTGGAAGAAAGTTCCAATCCACCTACGTTGTATCATTTTAACCGTTTTAAGGCAGCCACTATTTCAGCTTCTCTGGCAGAAGGAATGACGATTGGGGATGGAGTAAAGGCAATGCGAAGAATAGGCGATAAACTGTTGGATGAAAGTTTTAAAACAGCTTTAAACGGACCTTCAAGAGATTTTGAGGAGAGTTCTTCCAATACTGCATTTGCATTTGGTTTTGCATTGATACTTATTTATCTGGTTCTGGCCGCGCAGTTCGAAAGTTTTAAAGATCCGTTTACTATTATGCTAACCGTTCCTTTAGCTTTGGCAGGGGCTTTGCTGAGTCTGTGGATCTTTGATCAGACAATTAATATATTCTCTCAGATTGGTATGATTATGTTGATTGGTCTGGTTACCAAGAATGGAATTCTTATTGTGGAATTTGCCAATCAGAAAAGAGAATTCGGTCTCGCCAAGCGAGAGGCTGTTCTGGAAGCGTCAACACAAAGATTAAGACCTATTTTAATGACCAGTTTGGCAACTTCCTTGGGTGCATTGCCTATTGCTTTAAGCATTGGTGCAGCAGCAACCAGCCGTATGCCATTGGGAATTGTGATAGTGGGTGGTATTATGTTCTCACTTTTGTTAACCTTATTTGTTATTCCTGCAGTATATACTTATATCTCTGGTAAACATGATGCAAAGAAGGTTGATATTTCTGATTAATCAAGTAGTTGTAAAGGCTGTAATTTTGTAAAAAAATATGCTAGGTTCCATATCTGATATACGCCGCGATTATATGCTCAAGTCTTTTGATGAGACTCATGCTGCCAGTGATCCTTTTGAACAATTCAGGGTATGGTGGGAAGAAGCAACTTCTGCAGATATTGATGAAGTGAATGCAATGACACTGGCAACAGTAGATGGTAATGGTAAGCCAGCGGCAAGAATTGTTTTGCTAAAAGGATATACTCCAGAAGGTTTTGTGTTTTTTACCAACTATGAAAGTGCCAAAGGTCAGGATCTGGCTATCAACCCAAATGCAGCATTGCTTTTTTTCTGGAAAGAACTGGAAAGACAAATCAGAATTGAGGGAAAGGTAGAAAAAATTGACCCTGCAGACAGTGATTCATATTTTCAATCAAGACCGGCAGGTAGCAGGATAGGAGCTTGGGTATCTCCTCAAAGTAAAGTAATCCCTGATCGTGCTTTCCTTGAAAATAATTATAATCAATTGGTTACAAAATACCCTGATGAAAATTCAGTGCCGAGGCCACCTCACTGGGGCGGTTTTATAGTGAAGCCGGAATGCTTTGAGTTCTGGCAAGGCAGAAGTAGTCGCCTTCATGATCGATTAAAATACACGAAAACTTCGGCAGGCTGGAGCAGAGCACGATTAGCTCCTTAAAAAGTAAAGATCCGTTTTAACCGGTTGGGAAAATCTGTTTTTTTGTCCAAAGTTTATTTTCTGGAAATTACTTTTTCTGCAGCTGCAATAATATTCGGCGTATCTAAACCATATTTGGTTAACAATTCTGTGGGTTTACCACTTTCTCCGAATGTATCATTGGTTCCAATCATTTCTAATGGGACAGGGAAGTTTTTGGCAGCAACCTGTGCAATGGAGTCTCCTAAACCGCCAATAATATTGTGTTCTTCAACGGTAACAGCACACTTCGTTTTTTTAATAGAAGCCAAAACTGCTTCTGTATCCAGCGGCTTAATGGTATGAATATTAATTAACTCAACACTTACTCCTTTCTCTTCCAGTATTCTACCAGCTTCTATAGCTTTCCAAACCATATGTCCGCAGGCAAAAATGGATACATCGGTACCTTCACTCAATTGCTGTGCCTTGCCAATGACAAAATCACTGCCATCTTCTTTGGTGAAATTGGGCCATTTGGGTCTTCCGAATCTTAGATAAACAGGGCTGTTATAAGATGCAATTGCCTTGGTGGCCGCCTTGGTCTGGTTAAAATCGCAAGGTACAATCACTGTCATTCCAGGAAGCATTTTCATTAATCCGATGTCTTCCAGTATCTGGTGCGTTGCCCCGTCTTCACCCAAAGTAAGTCCGGCGTGAGAAGCACAGATTTTTACATTTTTCTCACTGTAGGCTACGCTTTGTCTTATTTGATCATATACTCTTCCGGTACTGAAATTTGCGAAAGTGGTAGTATAAGGTATTTTGCCCCCGATGGTCATTCCGGCAGCTATGCCAATCATATTGGCTTCTGCAATACCAACCTGTACAAAACGATCAGGAAAATCTTTGATAAAAGGTCCTAACTTCAGGGAGCCGGCAAGGTCAGCGGTTAGTACAACTACATTTGGATTTTCTTTGCCAATTTCGTGTATTCCTTCCCCAAATCCACCTCGGGTTTCTTTTTCATTGAGTACCTGAATGTCTTTTAATTTCATACAATTGATTTTTGCTGGAAAGTTGCAAAGTAAACACTTTTTTATATGGCTTACTGTACATTTCCTTTTCTTTTAAGAACACCCCAGTGCCGGAGTTCGCCCTTTACCGCTTTCCGCATGGTTTTAACTAATATCCATATCAATAGCCAGCGCTAAATAATTCTTTGCGGAATAAGCCAAAACAGCCAGAATCATATCGACAGCCAGGAAGATGCTGTAGTAAAAGCCAATTTCTCCGGCACTACCGGTTAATAGTCCCAATAGCATCAATAAGTCTGCAAAAGGAGAAAACAATGGTATAATATATTTAAAGAGCAGAATATCGGGCAATGCAATAAACCCCAGATTCCTGAAAGAAACATTGAATATTGCATCTCGGTTTTTCCAGAATGTTTGCAAAACACCGAAAGTCCATCTAAATCTTTGTTTTAAAAACTGTTTCAAAGTATCCGATGCCTCTGTTAATTCTGAACGCACCAATTGCTCCTGGTACCACCGTAATAGTATTGAGAATACTAAATGCTTTTCTATCCATTTTTGACCACCGATAGGTCCAGGTTTGGTACTGGATGTATATTGGTCATAAGCCATTAAAAAAAACATAGTTTGTGTTTTCTGCCAGTGCCTTGTAATTGTCATCTTCGTTGAAAGGCATTACGTCAATGGATGTGAGTAATCTACCAATATCTGTTTGAAAACACTGCTTTGAAGCCTTGCTCATGAATTGCTTAAAAATTAATTGATAGCATATACAAAGTTAGTGCCATTCAATGGCAGTAATACTACCAACCAGGCAGTATAAATTTTTTAAGCAAAAAGGCTGAGCTCTATCCTTCGAAAGTACTGTAGAAATAAGGGGTTTGTGCTTCAAATTCAGCAGCACAAGTATCTACCATCTTATAAACCCTGGTAATACCCAGCTGCTTTCTTTTTTCATAAACCTCGTCTTCATGGCAATTTCCGCTGAGAATTCTGGCAATCTGAAGATCTCCAAAGCCCATTTTTTTAGCTTCTTTCAGTAAATCTGCAGGTAAACTATCCAAAGTATGGGCAGATATCGCCTTTTCCAGGTTGCAAATCTCCTGAATCTGATAGAGGAACCAACGGTCAATACCGGTTGCCTGAGCAATTGATTTTACTGTTGAGCCTTGCATTAAGGCATCTTTAATACGGAAGATTCTGTCCCATTTCGGGGTTTTAATGTATTCTACCAGTTCTTCACTTTTCATCAGACTCTTGCCATAATAGCCAAGACCTACCGCTTCGTTCTCCAGACTTTGACAGGCTTTTTGTAAAGCTTCAGGGAAGCTTCTGCCAATGGCCATTACTTCACCTACACTTTTCATCTGAAGACCTAAAGTATCATTGGCCCCTTTGAATTTGTCAAAATTCCAACGGGGAACTTTTACAATCACATAATCAAGGGCTGGTTCAAAATAAGCAGAAGTTGTTTTGGTAATCTGGTTCTTTAACTCATCAAGTGAATATCCGATAGCCAGTTTTGCGGCAATCTTGGCAATAGGGTATCCTGTTGCTTTGGAAGCCAGTGCAGAAGAACGGCTAACTCTTGGGTTGATCTCAACCGCTATCAATTCTTCAGTAGCCGGGTTTAAGGCAAACTGAACATTACATCCGCCGGCAAAATTGCCCAGAGAACGCATCATCAGGATTGCTTTGTTTCTCATTTCCTGAAATGCCGTGTCACTTAGTGTCATGGCAGGCGCAACTGTAATAGAGTCGCCTGTATGAACGCCCATTGGATCCAGGTTTTCAACGGTACAGATGATGACTACATTATCGTTACAGTCTCTTAATAGTTCCAGTTCATATTCCTTCCATCCTAAAACAGCTTTCTCTACCAATACCTCATGAATGGGAGATGCTTTCAGTCCTTTTTCCAGCGCAGCATCCAGATCATCCTTGCTATGCACAAAGCCACCCCCGGTTCCACCCAGTGTAAATGACGGACGAATAACCAAAGGGAAACCTATTTCCTGTGCAAATTCCTTTCCTTCTAAAAAGCTATTGGCTACACGGCTTGGCGCTACTGCCATGCCAATTTTGACCATCAGTTGTCTGAACTGCTCTCTGTCTTCAGCAGTGTCAATAGCAGCCACATCAACACCAATCAAACGGCAGTTGTATTTTTCCCAGATGCCCAATTCATCGGCTTCTTTACATAAATTAAGCGCTGTCTGGCCTCCCATGGTAGGCAAAACAGCATCAATCGTATTCTCAGCAAGGATCTGTTCAATGCTTTCAACGGTTAGTGGAAGCAGGTAAACCTTATCTGCCATCATGGGGTCAGTCATAATGGTAGCAGGATTACTATTAATAAGTATTACTTTTATGCCCTCTTCACGGAGACTTCTGGCTGCCTGAGAGCCCGAATAATCAAATTCACAAGCTTGTCCAATGATAATAGGCCCAGAACCTATGATGAGTACCGTTTTGATTGATTGATCTTTAGGCATAGTAGTTGTATAGATAAATTGTGCAAATGTAAGACGGATGCAGTGAAAGTGGAGGAAAAATAAAACCTTTTCGAAAATATAAATGTTAGATAAAATATGGCAGTTTTAAAAGAAGGAAGCAAGGCGCCAGCATTCAAGGCTCCTGATCAAAATGGAAATATGGTTTCCCTTTCCGATTTCAAGGGAAAAAAAGTAATCCTGTATTTTTATCCGAAGGATGATACCCCAGGTTGTACAGCTCAGGCATGCAATTTAAAAGACAACTATAAATCCCTCATTGATAAAGGATTTCAAGTAGTTGGAGTAAGTGTGGACAGTGTAAAAAGTCACAAGAAATTTCAGGAAAAGTATGATTTGCCTTTCCCGCTGATTTCCGATGAGGAAAAGAAGATTGTAGATAAATACAATTTGTGGGGCGAGAAGAAGTTCATGGGGAGAACCTATATGGGCACTACCAGAACGACTTTCTTGATTGATGAGCAAGGGGTAATCAGAAAAATCATTGCAAAACCTGATACCAAGAATCATACAGCAGAATTGTTAGTTGCCTGGGATGAGATTTAACCCTTATTTTCAATCTTTAAGCCAATAAAATCAATATTTCAGCGTTAAAAGCGCGGACAAACCAGCTTTTGATGCCCAAAAAGAAAGAGCCGCTCAAACAAATCGATTTGTTTATGGTACCACCCCAATACCATCAGACGATAATAGACGTTTGAAAGAGTTGTATCGTTATGAGGTACTCGACACCTCCTATGAAGACGAGTTCAATGACGTTGTACAAATGGCTGCAACCTTTTGTAATACCCCCATTGCCCTGGTTTCATTGATTGATCAAAAGAGGCAATGGTTCAAGACAAAGCTGGGCATCGAGGCCAATGAATTCCCTCGTGAAATTTCTTTTTGTGGTTATACAATCAATGCAGATACTTTGCAAACACTGGCTCGTCAGGTTGTGAAGTTGCTGAATCAGAATTTGCTGAATAAACAGCTGGATCAACAACAGGAAAAGTTGCAACAGCAAATGGAGATGCAGAATAGAATTCTGTCGATTACTGCACACGACGTCCGCAATCCTATTGGAGCTGTAAAGCCAATCATAGAATTGAATGCAAAAAAATACTAAGCCAGCATGATTGTATAGAATTGATGAATATGGCCGGTAAGCAGATTGACGGAACAGTTGAGTTGTTGAATAATCTGGTAGACGAAGATTTATTTATTAATTCTGAAATCTATGCCATGCGTTTCATTCTCCGAAACCTGATCAGCAATGCCAATAAGTTTACAATAGAGGGGGGTGATTACGGTTTATGCACAAAAGGAAGAGAACCAGATTATGATGTCTGTGAGCGATACAGGGGTGGGAATGACAGAAGAAATCAAATCCAAGTTGTTTGACGGTGAACATTATCAAAGCACAACAGATACCGGTAATGAAAAAGGATCTGGTTTGGGCTAAATTCTTACAAAGGATTTTATTCATGTTCTGGGTGGAACCATCAAAGTAGAATTGGCTTTGGATAAAGTGACTTCCGTCTATCTCTATTTCAACAATTAGTTAAACAGGTTGTAAACAATCCAGCTCATACCATAAGCCAGTATGGTCATGTATGTTAATTGAATAACCGGCCACTTCCAGGATTTTGTTTCCCTTTTTACTACTGCCAGTGTGCTCATACATTGCATAGCCAATACATAAAAGACCATCAGCGAAAGACCTGTTGCCAATGTGTATACCTTTTCTCCGTTTGAATAGGTGGCAGACTGTAGTTTTTCGCGCAAACTTTGATCGTCTTCCTCATCCACACTGTATAAAGTGGCCATTGTTCCAACAAAAACCTCTCTTGCAGCAAATGAAGTAATTAAAGCGATGCCGATTTTCCAATCATAACCCAATGGAGTGATTGCCGGTTCAATCGTCTTGCCTAAAACACCGGCATAAGAATTGGCAAGCAGCTCGGTGTTCAATTGTTTTTTCAGTGAATCTTCCTTTTCCGGATTCATTTGAATCAGGGTTTGGTATTTAGTCTTGGTTTGTTTCATATTCTTACCAGGGCCAAAAGAACTCAAAAACCACAATAGCAAACTAATCACCATGATTACTTTTCCGGCATCGGTTACAAAAATTCTTGCTTTTTCTACCATAGTGATACCGGCATTTTTCCAGCGGGGTGCACGGTACATGGGCAGTTCCAGAATGAAGAAACTTTTCTCTTTGATGCGAATAAAAAATTTCATTACATAACTCACCAATAATGCCATCACTGTGCCTAATAAATAAAGCCCCATCATAACAAGACCTTGCAGACTCAGGAAGCCGAAATAATATTTTTCATCAATTACCAGTGCAATTAAAATAGTATATACAGGAAGCCTTGCACTGCAACTCATTAATGGTGTCACGAGAATCGTCAGTAATCTTTCTTTTTTGTTTTCAATATTTCTTGCCCCCATGATGGCAGGAACTGCACAGGCAAAGCTGCTGATCATCGGCATTACGCTTTTTCCATTCAGACCTACTTTTCTCATGAGTTTATCGCTGAGAAAACTGATTCTTGCCATGTAGCCGGTATCTTCCAGAATCGTTATCAATCCAAATAAAATCATGATCTGTGGAACAAATACAAGAATACCACTTAACCCCGCAACAAAGCCATTGATGAGCAGGTTGCTCCACCAGATTTCGGGAAGATTATCTGAGAGCCAGCCCGCAATCGCAGCAAATGCCCACTCAATTCCATCCATCGGATAAGTGGCCAGCCAGAAAATACTCTGGAACAGTAGAAACAATACAGTCAATAAAATTAAATACCCCCATGTTTTGTGGAGCAATATATTGTCTAGCTTTTCTGTGAATAGTTTTTTCTCGAGCGGCCCAGTCTCAATCACATTTTTTTGCATGATTTGCCGGATACGTGTATACCGCTGCATAATTTCTTCTGCCTGCGTTTTGGTTGTATTGAATTGTTCTTCAGAAACAATTCCATCCAAGGTTTGTATTTTGTTTTCGTCTGTCAGCAGGTCCTGGTGATTAATTAATTGGTGAATACAGGCATAATCACTCCATTCGGGAAATGCAGCTTTTACTTTAGCTACTGCAGCAGGGGCTAAAGTAGCGGTATCTAAAAAATCACGGAATTTATTGCTGTTATCCAGTTGAATTTTAGAGATTACTTTTTTCAACTCACTCAACCCCTTATTCTTTCTGGGATTTACGGCAACAACTGGTATACCCAGATCTGCAGCCAGTCCACCAATATCAATTTTAATATCTTTTTTTGCTGCCAGGTCGTTCATTGTCAATGCCATAACAACCGGAATCTTTAAGTCGATAATCTGAGAGCAAAACAACAAGTTCCGTTTCAAATTACTGGCATCTGCAACAAGTACAATCAGATCGGGGCGAATCTCAGAATCGGCACCCATTAAAACTTTATAGGAAACCCATTCATCTGCTCTTCTTGGATATAAGCTATAGGTTCCGGGTAAGTCAATTAGTTCGGCTGAGCGATTATCGTCTAAATTAAAAACGCCTGTTTTTTTATCTACTGTTACGCCTGGAAAATTACCAACCTGTTGATTAAGGCCGGTAAAAGCATTAAAAAGAGAACTTTTCCCACTGTTTGGGTTCCCGACCAGCGCAATATGGATATAGTCTTGTTTCAAGATTGCAAAAGTAGGAGCCTGTTAGCTCAATTGGTTACGAGATTGGGAACAGAATCCATAAGATGACATTTCTATTGCGAATATGTACAGCGCCCTGCTTACTTTTGTGGCTTAAAGTATACTGAATTATGAAAAAGTGGATTCTTGTCTTGTTGTTATTACCTGTTTTTGCTGAAGCACAAAGCAAAAGAAAACTCAGAATTGCTGCCGAGAAAGAAAGGGCATTAACAGAATCCAACTTACAGAAACACGTTCAGTACCTGGCTGATGATAAGCTGGAAGGCAGAAGAACCGGAACAGCCGGAGAGTTGCTGGCTATGGAATATATTATCGGGCAATATAAAAACCTGGGAATAGAACCTAAAGGAAGTAATGGCTTTATACAGGAATTTGAGATTAATGAGGGTTTACAATTAGATGCACAAAACGGATTGAAGATAAACGGACAATCATTGGTTTTGCAGGAAGATTATTTCCCATTGGCATTCAGTGCCAGAAAATCAGCAAATGGTAAGCCTGCTCTTGCTTTGTTCGAAGCGGGACAGCCCTGGTTCAAAGACCTGAAAGAATTGCTGGAAGAAAACAAACAGAATCCTCATTTTGACATTGAGGAAGCCATAAAGAAGATGACAAAAGATGTAGCAGCTAAAAAAGCAACTGCTTTTATCATTTACAATTCCGGATCGCAGGTAGATAATGTTCAGTTCAACAAAAACGATACAACACAAGCTTTACCCATTCCGGTAATCTATGTTAAACAGGCAGCTGTAAAAAAATACTTTTCAGACCCATCAGCTAGTTTGCAAATAGAATTGCAGGTTTCCCTGAGCAGTAAAATTCGTAAGGCAAGAAATATCATTGCTTTTATCAATAATAATGCAAATAATACGGTGGTCTTAGGTGCACATTATGATCATTTGGGTTACGGGGAGGATAAGAATGCGCTGGATGCTGTTCATGAAGTACACAATGGAGCTGACGATAATGCCAGTGGAACTGCGGCCCTGCTGGAACTGGCAAGAAAGCTGAAAAACAACTCACCTAAGGCCAATAATTATTTACTCATGCATTTTTCAGGCGAAGAGCTTGGCTTAATGGGAAGTAAATACTGGCTGGATAATCCCACTATTCAGGTATCAGCCAACTACATGATCAATATGGATATGGTTGGCAGGTACGATACTGCCAGAAAACTGACCATTGGTGGATATGGTACTTCTCCTGTCTGGGGCAATATGGTTCCTGAATTAGCCAAAAACCTTGCGTATAAATTGGATAGTGCTGGCACAGGTCCCAGTGATCATGCCAGTTTTTACAGAAAAGATATTCCGGTATTATTTTTCTTCACAGGCAGTCATCCTGATTACCATAAAGCAACGGATGATTGGGATAAGATCAACTATAAAGGCATTACCGAAATTGTTCAGCTCGTTTATACCATTGTAGAAAATGCGGACGGTAAAGGGAAGCTGGCTTTTACCAAAACAAGAGAACAACAAATGGGAAGAAGTACCCGTTTTACCGTTAGTCTTGGCGTTATACCCGACTATGGCTTTACAGGAACTGGCATGCGGATTGACGGAGCCAGTGCAGGTAAATTGGCTGAAAAGCTTGGATTAAAAGCTGGCGATGTTCTGCTGCAATTGGGCGACTACAAGTTTATAGATGTAAATAGTTATATGCAGTCTCTCTCTAAATTTAAAAAAGGAGATAAAACCAGACTGATTTATAAAAGAGGTGCTGAAGAAATTTCCGTTGATGTAGAATTTTAATTTATTCTATGAAGTTAAAACTGGATGTTGATGAATTAAACGAGGACTTCTTTGAAGAAACCCGTTTACTGGGCATAACAGCAACCATAAAGAATTACCAGTTCTGTATGCAGTTAAACGCCAGTCTGGGATACGATTTCAGGTTGAATCCAGAACTGGAAATTCAGTTGTATAAAAAGAATCGAAATTATTTCTTTTCTATTTATCAGTTTAAAGAATACAATTCGCCCCTGACGCATTATCTGTATCAGAATCAATACGACGGAGAGTATTTGCTCCCTGAGTTCAAGCATATGGATTTTTTGTGGCTGATGAAATACGATTGGGTTGATGACGAAAAATGCAACTGGATTAAAAACACCGTACGTAATTTAACAGGGGTTCAATTGGTTGCAGAATTGACCAATGAACAAATCAAAAACAAAGGGAATATGGTTTTTTAGTGCTTGGATTAAGATACTTTAATCCTTTTCTCTCCCGCAGGATGAAAATGTCCGATTGGGTTGGCAAATGCTTCCATATTTTGTTCCTTTAAAAAGGATTCAAATTCATTTCTGGCATCCGGAGCAATGGCAATGAGCAATCCACCATTGGTTTGAGGATCAGGTAAAATGGAAAAAGCCTGCATTACATCCACGCCCTTCTCAAAGCCTACCTGACTGCTGTAAGCGTTCCAGTTTCTATAGGTTGCATCGGGAACAATTCTCTTTGCCAGATACTTTTTACTCGCTTCAATTACAGGAACCTGATTATAATATAAGGTTACGCCTAAGTTACTTCCTTCAGCCATTTCCATCAAATGACCAATTAGCCCGAAACCTGTAACATCTGTCATTGCATGCACCGATTGCATTGGACCTAACAGCTGCCCAATCTTATTTAACTTATTGAGTTGTTCTAAAAGCAAATGAAAGTCTGCTTCTTCCAACACTTCTTTTTTCTGCGCGGTTGATAAGATTCCCACACCCAGTGGTTTGGTTAGATACAATAAATCACCATCCTGCGCTGTATTATTCTTTTTTAAATGATCAATGGAAACCATGCCATTGACCGATAAGCCGAAAATAGGTTCAGTCGTATCTACACTATGTCCACCAGCCAATGGTATGCCTGCTTCTGCACAAATACTTCTCCCACCTTCAATTACTTTCTGTGCTATTTCTGCTCCTATTTTCTCAACAGGCCATCCCAATATAGCCAGTGCCATAATCGGCTGTCCGCCCATTGCATATATATCGCTGATTGCGTTTGCTGCAGCAATTCTTCCAAATTGGTAAGGATCATCTACAATAGGCATAAAAAAATCTGTAGTACTGATTAGTCCCATGCCATTTCCCATATCATAAACGGCAGCATCGTCTTTACTGGAGTTGCCCACCAATAGTTTTGGATAGTTGATTTGATGTATGTCTGTGCTAAGAATGTTGTCTAAAACTGCAGGAGCTATTTTACAACCACAGCCTGCTCCGTGAGAGAATTGCGTTAATTTAATTGCTGACATACCAATAATTTCAGCAAAAGTAAAAGCAAAATATGGGATATGCCTAAAAATGAAGAAAGCTGCAATCTGTTGACGCAGCTTTCTTACCCCCCAATTGTTACGTTTAAAATATTAATGAATAATTAATATACTGTTTAGTAACAGTGTAAAGTTCTTCTTTTTTTGAATGCGGATGCCACCTATTACACGAATCCCCCCATTTCTTTCATGAACCCCCCTTTTTCTTTCATAAAGCAGTAGAATCATGTAAAATCAACCATTTATATTATATTGTTATTTAATTGATGCTTGATGAGGTATTTCATTTTGTTGATTGGTCTTTTGGCGGGCGCAGCTAAATTAAATGCACAATTTCCCTACGTTCAGAAGTTCAATTTTCCTGCACAGCTTCCCACACAGGTCATATACGATATGCTTGCCGACAATAAAGGGTATATATGGCTGGCCACCGATAAGGGACTATTTAAGTTCAATGGAAGATTATTTGTAAAAATTCCTTTCGATGTAACCACTATGCAGTCTGTCAGTTATTTGCAACAGGACAATCAGGGCAGGATATGGTGCATGAATTTTTATAAAGAATTGTTTTCATTACAGAACGACACACTTAGAAATTATCAGTTTAAGGATAAACGAATAAAGAATGAATCAGTTATAGTGAACTACACAGCAACCAAGGATCATATATGGTTTGCCTCTCTTGAAAATTTATATCAGATTAATAAACATACGGGAGAAACGATTGAACGAATCTATTCTCCGGAGTACCTGGGCATTACTTCATTAATACGAAACGGAGAAGAGGTAGTGGCCTATGGTGCTAAAGGATGGATTTTTACCTACCCATCTAAAAAGCCAGGCTGGACTAAAACATCCTTTATATATAATGATACCAGGATGATGTCTTCCGGTAAATATATATATGGAACACAGATTGGCAAATCAAGATTACCTGCATTTACGGTTAAAAAAGGGATATTTAAACTAACAAAACCATTTGAAGTACCTGATGATGTACTGGTATTTCACTTTGCATCTACTTCAGAAACAGAACAATGGATTTGTACACAGACCGGGGCTTATTTGTGGAATGTAGAGACGGGAAAAACAAGCCTCGTTTTTCCCAATCAGAGTATTACGGATATAGTAAAAGATTATCAGGGAAACTACTGGATCAGTACACTCGATAACGGACTTTTTGTATGTCCATCTCTTAATAATAAGCTATATAATATCCATACGGGAAATGGAATTGATAATATTTCCAAGGTAACTACCATTAATAAAGACACACTTGTAACGGGTAATACGAAAGGTATGCTTACTGCATTTAACTTGTCAAAGGAAAGCAGGATGTACTATGATTTCCCAATTTCTACAGAAATCCAGTTCATTGACTATGATTCCAGCAGCAAAGTTGTGTTTTCTAACAGGGGTATAATCAATTTTTATACAAATAAACCCGTTAAAGAAATAGATTATGGTAAAAGTGTATTCAGAGACCCTAACAATAATCTGGTTGTTGCCTCCTATAACAGAACCTATGTATTAAATGATCCATTAGGTAAAAATCCTGATGCAACGCCCGATACAACAGGGATCCCTTTGTATAGTCATTATATGAAGGAAAATATCTTCAGGAGAGGAATGCGGATTCCGGTATTCAGAAATGCCAGAAGTACCAAAACGCTTCTTTCAAAAACGGGTAAATATTTCTGGATTGCATACTATGACGATTTGTACCGCTATTGTTTTAGCGATAGCACATTTGTTGTACGAAAAAGGAATGGTCAAAAAATTGTTGCCAGAACCTTATTTGAGACCAGTGATTTACTGTTATTGGCAGGAACTTCCAATGAAGGTTTGTTTGTGATTAAGAATGATAAAATCATTCAACGGTTTTACACAGGGAATGGACTGAAAAGTAATAATATAAAATCGGTAGCTGAAAAAGATGGAAAGATTTGGGTAAATACAGACGAAACACTACAAATTATTGACTTAAAAACAGGTACGATTACGAATCTGCTTGATGAATATGGTTTGGCCGGCCTTACTGTGAATGATTTTTCGCTTCACCCTAATAAACTGATTCTGGCTACAACGGTTGGATTAGTTGTAAACGATTATAGAGGCAAGCCAGTGAATGAGACCATTTATTTTCCTGTATTGAAAGCAGTATCCAATGGCGTTGAATTGGAAAATAACCAAGAGTTGTCTGCAGGGAAAAACAATATCAGTTTTTATTTTGATGCCATCCAGTATAAGACCCCGACCAATCTGCTCTATCGATATAAGTTAACAGGAGTAGACACAAGCTGGAAGACGCTTAGCTATAGTATCGGGAACCTGAATTTTTATCAACTGCCTTCGGGTCAATATGAATTTAAAATTCAGGCCTACGATAAAAATGGAATTTATGAAAGTTCAATGCAGAGCTTTCAATTCACTATTCTTCATCCTTTCTGGCAACGCTGGTGGTTCATCTTGCTGATGTTGATAGCAACAGGATTACTGATTTATTTCTCTTTCAAGGTTTGGTCTAAACGCTTGATCTTGCGGCAGGGTCTGAAAGAAAGATTATTCAAAAGCCAGCTGGTAGCTATTCGTTCTCAGATGAATCCGCATTTCATTTACAATGTACTCAACACAGTACAAGGATTATTATATGATAATCGTAAGGCAGAAGTGGGCAATTTGCTGGCAAACTTCAGCGACCTGATGCGTAAAACACTTCAGTCAAGCGACCGGCAACATCATTCCTTAAAAGAAGAAATTGAGAACCTGTCCTTGTACCTTGAATTGGAAAAAGCAAGGTTTGATAAAAACTTTGAATACAGTATTCAACTGAATTTGCAGGATGACCCAGCTGATTTGATTATTCCTTCCATGCTTTTGCAGCCTTTTGCAGAAAATGCGGTAAAACACGGATTGATGCATAAGGCCGGGCCTAAAGAGCTGATTCTTCAATTTAACCAGTCTGAACTTGGCCTAGATGTGTATATTATTGATAATGGTATAGGAAGAAAACAATCTGCACTAATTAATCAAAGAAATAAGAGCAAACCACAGAGTTTTGCAACCAAAGCCATTGCAGAAAGAATAGAACTGTTTAATCGTTTATACAAACAAAAAATCCTGCACAATGTAACCGATCGATATGATGAGCACAATTATCCTTCAGGAACAGTAATACATATATTTATTCCCAGGTATGAAGTAGACAAATATGATTTATAAGTGGCTTTACTAATACTCGTTGTATTGATTAACTTCGGCATATATGAATCTAATAAAAGCAATCATTGTTGATGATGAACCCAATGCCCGTAAGGCTTTGAGAGGAATGTTGAATGAACATTTTGAAGAAGTGCTGGTGCTGGCAGACTGTGGTAATGTGCCGGAGGCTGTTAAGATGATCAATCGATTAAAGCCCGATTTAATATTTCTGGATATTGATATGCCAGGTTATAGTGGATTTGAGTTGCTGGATTTTTTTGATGAACAACAGATCTGGTTTAATATCATCTTTGTTACTGCTTACAGTGAATATTCTTTAAAGGCTTTTGAAAGTTCTGCTGTCGATTATATTTTAAAACCAGTGAGGCTCGAACATATGAAGCGGGCTTTACGGAAAATCAACTTCAATGTTCCCAGCCCTATTCAATACAAGGTTTTAAGGGAAAACTTCAATTTGCAAAACGAACGAAAAGTTGTTTTGCAGACTTCTGAAACCATTTACGTAGTAAACCAGGACGATATTATTTTTATACAGGCCGAAGGTAGTTATACAAAAATTGTAACAGTATCGCATGGCGTTTTAACCATCACCAAAAAGCTGGCAGAGTTTGAGTATCTGGAAACAGATGCACCTTTTTTCAGAGCACATAGAAGTTATCTGGTTAATCTGAATCATATTAAAAGAATAGATAAAAGAGACTTTTTATTGGTAATGAGCAATGAAGCACAGGTGCAGTTGGCTCAGGACAAAAAAGCCTTATTGATTGAGCGCTTTACTACTTAGCTTCAATGATCCATTCCACTGTGCCATGTTTGAATTGCACGGGAATGCCTCCGGTTACGCACAGCCGACCTTGCTGATCTACATTGTCAATCCTGTACCTGGCTGTACTGTTAACGGTTTTCAGTTTAACCAGTTCCCCTTTTTTGTATAGAAAAAGGTTATAATCCTTGATTATTTCAGCAGGCCCGTTGACGAATAGCAGCTGATGAAATCTTTTTTCCAGATTTTGACAGAGTACTTTGGCAAGCTCAACTGGATTGTATTGCTGTCCGGTAATCTGTTTTAAAGAAACAGCCCTGGTGGTTGTTTCAGAAAAAAGGGTTTGGTTGATATTAATACCAATCCCCGCAATGGCGTGAGTCCAGATCCCCCCGCTAATTTGATTTTCTATCAAAATGCCCCCTGCCTTTCTGTCACACCAATACAAATCATTTGGCCATTTTATCGTCAGGTTGTAAGGAATATAGCTGGATAAAAAATCATGGGTTGCCAAGGCAACGGCAGCACTCAGGGCGAACTGATCCCCCATATTCAGGGAAGAAGTATTCAGAATTACTGATAATAAAAGGTTTTTACCGGCTTCAGATTCCCAGTTTTTACCCATTTGTCCTTTACCGGCAGTTTGCAGATCGGAAAAAAAAACAGCCCCGTGTTCAGCCAATTTTGCCTGAAGTTGTTCCATGGCATAAATGTTGGTACTGTTTACCTCGGAAAGGTGGATAAACGGTATTCCAATCACAGTTTTAACACCTGAACCTGCCAAAGAATTACTATTTTTGACGAAGTTAACATGAATTTTTTTTAATAAAATACTGAAGCTATTTGGAACCTCTTTCACTATTGAAATCCCGCGAGAAAAAAACAGTTACCAGACTGACTAAAAATTCTAAGCTTTTTAAGACCATTATCCAGGCTATTTTGGATAAGAAGGGCGAAAACATTATCAGTTTAGACCTTAGAAAAATTCCGGAAGCCTCGGCTGATTTTTTTATTGTTTGCGAAGCAACCAGCACCACTCAGATTAAAGCAATTGCTGATTTTGTGGAAGATCAGGCAAAAAAGCTCTGTGGTGAAATTCCTTATCGCCATGAGGGTAAGCAGGCTGCTCAGTGGGTATTGATAGACTATATCAATGTGGTGGTTCATGTAATGCACCCCGAAGCCAGAAACTTTTATAAATTAGAAGAAATGTGGAGCGATGCTGCCTCACAAATGCATGAGCCCTGATCTTAACAAACTTTTTAATGGGCTCAATCATTATTATATATCACGAAAGAAACTATGTCACAAAATAACCCGTTACCAAAAATAAGTCCTGATAAGGGAGATGGTCAAAAGAAAGGGCCTAAGTTTACGATATACTGGATTTATGCCATTATCGCTATCATTCTGCTGTCTATGCAGTTTATGCGGATGTCTCCTGATCTGGCCATGACTAGTCAGCAGGAATTCATTGATCAGATGTTGATTCCCGGGGACGTTCAGAAAATTGATATTGTAAAGAACAAGGAAAAAGTGAGGGTTTATATTAAATCTGATCGCCTTTCCAAAGATTTTTATGTCACCAAATTCAAAAAGGATTTAAGTAAAGAAAAGGCAAAGGTTCAGAATCTACCCTTGTTTGAATTTGAATTGACCGGAGATGTAAAAAATTTCAAGGACGACCTAAAAGAAGTATATGCTACTCATCCTGAATTGACCAGAGTGCAGGAGAAAGCAGTAACTGATCCGGAATGGTTTGGTCCTATTTTCAATACCATGCTGTCTCTTTTATTCATCATTGGTGCCTGGGTACTCTTGATGCGTAAAATGGGTGGTGGCGGACCAGGTGGCGGCGGACCAGGTGGCATTTTCAATATTGGCAAGTCTAAAGCAACCTTATTTGATAAGGGAGCTAAAGTAAATATCACATTTGCGGATGTAGCAGGATTGGATGAGGCCAAAGTGGAAGTGATGGAGATTGTAGACTTCCTGAAACAACCCAAAAAATATACTTCATTGGGGGGTAAGATTCCGAAGGGAGCACTTTTGGTGGGTCCTCCGGGAACTGGTAAAACCTTATTGGCAAAGGCAATGGCCGGTGAAGCACAGGTTCCGTTCTTCAGCTTAAGCGGATCTGATTTTGTTGAAATGTTTGTGGGTGTGGGTGCTTCAAGGGTGAGAGACTTATTTAAGCAGGCTCGTGAAAAAGCACCATGTATCATTTTCATAGATGAGATTGATGCCATTGGTAGAGCAAGAGGACGTAATGCCATCATGAGTAATGATGAAAGAGAAAATACACTGAATCAATTATTAGTGGAAATGGATGGATTTGGGGGTGATACCGGAATTATTATTCTGGCAGCAACCAACCGACCTGATGTATTGGATAGCGCTTTGTTAAGACCGGGACGTTTCGACAGACAAATCTCTATTGACAAACCGGATGTGAAAGGAAGGGAAGCAATTTTAAAAGTACATTTAGGACCTATCAAGGTTTCCGAAACTTTAGACTTACATAAGTTGGCTGAACAAACACCTGGTTTTGCTGGTGCAGATATTGCCAATGTATGTAATGAAGCGGCATTGATTGCAGCCCGTAAAGGGAAAGATGCAGTAGATATGAGCGATTTTCAGGATGCAATTGACAGAGTAATCGGCGGTCTGGAGAAAAAGAATAAGATTATTGCACCGCACGAAAAATCAATCATTGCTTATCACGAAGCAGGCCATGCAGTTTGTGGTTGGTTCCTGGAACATGCATATCCTTTACTAAAAGTAACCATCGTTCCAAGAGGTACTGCGGCATTGGGATACGCACAGTATACACCAACAGAACAGTATTTATACAATACAGATCAGTTGATGGATCAGATTTGCATGACTTTGGGCGGTAGAGCAGCGGAAGAAATATTCTTCGGAAAAATTTCGACTGGTGCCGCCAATGATTTGCAGCAAATAACCAGAATTGCATACAGCATGGTTACCGCTTACGGTATGAATAAGAAAGTAGGCAATGTAAGTTTCTATGATCCTTCACAGGAGAATACATTTACAAAGCCATACAGTGAAGAGACAGGTAAAATTATTGACGAAGAAGTAAGAGGAATTATTGATCAGGCTTATCAGCGAACTTTAGACTTATTAAAAGAACGTAGAGCTGAAGTAGAGCGTTTGGCAAAAGAGCTGCTGGAAAAAGAAGTGCTGCATAAGAGTGATGTAGAGAATCTGATTGGCAAGCGTCCATTTGAAGAGAAAAAAATTCTGGAAATAGAGGGAGATGAAAATAATCCTGATTATACCGAATCAACAACAACTTAATGGCAACGGCTAGAGAGAATATTTTAAAAAAAATAAAACAGGCACTTGTTACCAAAGTGCCTGTTCCCTTTTCAACCAATAGGGAAACAACTGAACTATTTCAACCTTCACAGAAAGAGCTGGAAATTGAATTTGCAGAGCACTTTACCAGTTTGCAGGGACGATTTTCTTTCTGTACCAACCAACAGGAACTTGCAGAACAATTAACTCAATTGTTTGCCAATCGGAAGTGGGAGAAAATATACTGTATCGATAGTCAGATACAGCAGCTTTTTTCAGCGAATGGAATAAATTTAACCTCTTATAGCGATTTGGCTACTTGCGATGTTTCCATTACAGGTTGCGAAATACTGGTGGCAAGAACAGGAAGTATGTTTCTGAGTAATGCAAGATCCAGTGGCAGAACAACAAGTATATACGCGCCAATTCATATTTGCATTGCAAAGACTTCTCAGTTGGTGTATAGTCTGGAACAGGCACTTGTTAAACTAACAGATAAATATGGCAATCAGCTGCCTTCCATGTTAAGTTTGGCAACAGGTCCGAGCAGAACAGCTGACATCGAAAAAACCCTGGTTGTTGGCGTTCATGGTCCAAAAGAAGTATATTGTTTTTTAATAGACGAATGAAAAATAGAACTTCATGGAACTTACTTGTCGTAATCTTTTTGTTTATGGATCATTAAGAAGCGGATTTAATAATCCTGCTTATGGCTATATCAGTAAATATTTTACATTGGTTGGAGATGCCTATGTTAAGGGGAAATTATATCAACTGCCTGATTTTCCGGCAGCCATTCCGGCTGATAATTCATTATTAAAAGGGGAATTGTATAGTATCAAAGTGCCGTCGGAGTGCTCATGGGCTTTTGCACAGTTGGATGATTATGAAGGGGTGCAGGCAGAAGAAGGAGAGTCTCCCTTATATAAGCGGGTTTTAACAACGGTGCATCTGAATGATAAAGAAGAAAAGGCCTGGGTGTATTGGTATAATGGAAGTATTGAAAACGGTATACCTATTGAAGAAACAGATTTACTGGCCTATCTAAAACAAAGAGGCCATTTATGATACCGGAAGTTCATAAAGACAAGAAAATTTATTTTCTCTCAGACTTTCATCTGGGAGCACCCAATCATGAAGCTAGCTTGATTCGCGAAAAAAAAGTAGTTCAGTTTCTTGAATCAGTTAGGTCAACTGCTGCGGCCATTTTTATTGTGGGAGATATTTTTGATTTCTGGTTTGAATATAAAAAAGCTATTCCTAAAGGGTTTACCCGATTGCTGGGAAAGTTGGCGGAGCTTAGTGATGCCGGTGTATCTATAACCATATTTACCGGGAATCATGATTTATGGATGGATGGTTATTTTGAAAGAGAGCTGAATATACAAGTGTATCATGAACCACAGCAGTTCAAATGGAATAATAAACAGTTTCTGATAGGTCATGGAGATGGTCTTGGTCCGGGTGATTACGGGTATAAATTTTTGAAAAAGATTTTTACCAATTCTTTTTGTAAACGATTGTTCCGTTTGCTGCATCCTGATTTAGGCATAGGACTTGCTAATTATTTCAGCAGAAAAAGTAAGGAGAAAACAGGAAGTTCAGATGACCATTTTCTGGGTGAAGAGAATGAATGGTTGATTGTGTATTGTAAAGAAGAACTGAAAAAGACCCATTTTGATTATTTTATTTTTGGGCATCGCCATTTTCCCATAGACTTCTTCCTTTCCAATAAAAGCAGATATATTAACCTGGGGGACTGGATTAAGAATTTTACTTATGCTGAGTTTGACGGAGAAGATGTGCAACTGAAAAAATTTGAATTACCCAATTCACTATGAAAGAAATACTCCACAAAGTAGTATTGGATAATACCATACAAAGTTATTTGACTGTATTATTGATTATTCTTACTATTCTTTTAGTTAAAAGGGTTGTTTCCAAGCACCTCGCAAAATTGATGTTCAGGGCAGTAGGTAAAGCAGGGAAGCATGTTGCAAGGGAGTCATTTCTAAATCTGGTTGTTCAGCCGCTGGATTATTTTTTACTCTTACTTATTGGAATTATCACCCTGGATCAGCTGAAGTTTCCGCAGGTTTTAAATGTTAATATTTACAGGGTCTCTTTGAAATCAGTTATTGATGCCATTGCTGATGGTGTGTTGATTTTTGTCTTTATCTGGTTATGTATCCGGATTATTGAGTTTATTGCTTTGATTTTGGAGCAAAAAGCCAATCAGACGGCTGACATGACAGACAATCAGCTGATTATTTTCTTTAAAGATTTCTTTAAGGCGATACTGGTTATCATTGGCATTTTAATGATTCTTCGTTTCTCATTTAATCAGGATATCAGTAATCTATTAACAGGACTAAGCATTGTGGGTGCGGCACTGGCATTGGCAACAAGAGAAAGCCTGGAAAATCTGATTGCATCATTTATTATATTCTTTGACAAGCCATTTAATACAGGAGAACTGGTTAAAGTGAATGGATTTACCGGAACGATTGAAAAAATTGGATTGAGAAGTACCCGAATCCGTACTTTAGAAAAAACCTATATTTCGGTGCCTAACAAGCAAATGGTAGATACCATCGTTGATAATATATCTTTAAGAACACATAGAAAAGCAGAAATTAAAATTGAAATTGGACTGGATGCTACAACCAATCAATTAACCGCACTGATTGATGCTATCCGAAATTTATTATCTCAAAAAAAACTAGAAGGCATTTCTGTACATCTGGTGGATACTGGTAAAAATGCACATGTAGTTAATATTGAGTATCTGCAATCGGTTGAACAACCTATGCAGGAATTCCTGCAGGACAAACAAGAGAATATGTTGCAGATTATAGCAAAAATGGAAACGCTTAAAATTCAAATGGCAGGCGCTTCAACCGATGTTGTTGTTACCAATAAATCAGCTGTCTAAAGAACTCTTTAGTTCAAGTAGGAACTTTTTAAAATTTCCTAAAGTCTGAACCAGCACAGTTTCTGTGTCAATCTTGTTTTTATTGGATTTAAGATAAGCCTTAGCCCCTTCAATTGAAAATTTCCTTTGTCTTAATAGTAAATAAATGAGTTGGAGATTTTTGATGTCTTCTACTCTGAATAAGCGATCTCCTTTTCTTGTTTTTCTGGGTTGTAATATGTCAAACTCATTCTCCCAATATCTTAACAATGAAGTATTCACTTTAAACCAGGATGCAACTTCACTGATAGAATAATATAACTTTTGCTTAAGCATGTCATCTGTTGGAATATCAATTAAATCAACAGCTGCATCCATTTCTTTAAAAGATTTTCTGCCACGTTTGCCTGGCACTTTAATTTCCTTAACCGTTTTTGAGGGCTTTTCCTTTTTTACCTTTACAACTATTTGATTATTGGCATAAATAACCGGGTCTGCAGCTGGATTGTAATTGACAACTTCAGGTGCAGATGATACAAAAGACTGATGAACCTCTTCAGTGGCTGAAAGGGGATTGGATTCCTGAGCTGGAGTAGATACCTGAGGGGCTGACTTTTTAACTGGTTGCTTTTTGGGCTTTGGTGCAGGAACTGCATCCACGGGCATCCCAAATAAGTCAAGTTGTTGTAAAAGATTAGCCATGATGTAAAATTAGTGCCAAATTCATCCAAAAACAGACAGGGAGAGGCGTTGGTGGAAAAGATGTAAGTATCTTGCAATTCTATGGAAATCAGAAAAATTGAAACCATTGTGGTTTGTGGAGCCGGAACCATGGGGAGTGGAATAGCGCAGGTGGCTGCTACAGCTGGTTATCAGGTTGTACAATTCGATTTGAATGAAGCCGTTTTGCTCACGTCCAGCCAACGTATCCGTAAAAATCTTGAAAAACTAATTGAGAAAGGTAAAATTTCCCAGGAGCAATTTCAGGGAATTCTGAATAATATTCAATTTACCAGTCTCTTGACAGACTGTAAAGGCGATTTAATTATTGAAGCCATCATTGAACAAAAAAACGCTAAAATCAATCTCTTTAATCAACTGATTACAGTGAACAACCCTGATACCATATTGGCTTCCAATACTTCTTCTATATCCATTGATGCCATTGCATCGGGTATACCTATCCCTGGTCAGCTGGTTGGCCTCCATTTTTTTAATCCGGCTCCCGTGATGAAACTGGTAGAAATTATTCAAGGAAAGGAAACCCATCCCGCAATTATTTCAACAATGGTTAATCTGGTACAATCCATGGAGAAAAAGCCAGTTATCTGTAAGGATTCTCCCGGTTTTATTGTGAATAGGGTGGCCAGGCCTTATTATCTTGAATCTATGTACCTGGTGCAATCAGGAAAGACCCAATTTGATCAGGCTGATAAAGTGCTGGAAGCTGCCGGATTTAAGATGGGTCCCTTCCGTTTAATGGATTTAATAGGGTTGGATATAAATTACAGTGTTAGTACCATTGTATGGGAGGATTTGGGGAAGCCGGAAAGACTAAGACCCTCCGTGATTCAGAAGAATAAGATTGACCAGGGTCAGTTTGGCGTGAAAACTAAAAAAGGATTTTATGAATATGAATAAATAAGCTGTTAATAGACCGGTTTTTTTACAATTCAATATTCACTTCATTATCCCAGTTGGCTCTAACAGAAAGCGGCTTGGTAATTAATTGAACAATTTCTGGTTGTCGCTTCACTTTCCCGAAAGCACCTGTATCCCATACTCCGTTTTTATTGGTAT